>NZ_FOCH01000007.1:0-177210 GCF_900110055.1 Paenibacillus sp. OK076 | reverse complement strand
TTCCACACGTACCCATCCCGAACACGACCGTTAAGCCCTCTAGCGCCGATGGTACTTGGACCGCAGGGTCCTGGGAGAGTAGGACGCCGCCAAGCAAAGAACCACTGCCGATGTTATTCGGTGGTGGTTTTTATTTGTTTAATATGAAGTATCTAATATAAACCTTAACAGCCCGGAGGAATTCCTGGGCTGTTTTTTATTTCAATTTATGTGATGTCCTAAATCTTTTTAGGTTATTGATTTCTTTATAGTCAGTTTAATTTAAGCAGGTTCTGTCTGTCTATTTATTCAAGTGGTTGCATGCATCCCCTAGGTTTAGAAGCGAGTTCTCCAATGCATGCTGGGTTTCTGAATCAATGATGACTCCTTGTTTATTCATCTTCAATGTAATATGAGGAATGGTTAGAGAGGCCTCATGTAAGACTTGGGCATTAATCATGTTTAACGTCATTAATAGTGAGGCATGGGCTTTGTCACCGCCCATGGGACTTGGAGAAGCAGCGATGGCAACGGTAGGTTTATTAAGCCATTCTCCAGAAGATACAATCCAATCTAATGCGTTTTTTAAGACCCCAGGAACTCCATTTCCATACTCCGGCGTGCAGATCAGAACTCCATCCGAATGCTTCAGTTGGGCTCTCAAATTCTGCACGGATACTGGACCCTCCTCGACATCGAGGTCAGGGTTAAAATGCGGTAGATCATTTAACCCAGTATATACTTCAAACTTAAGGTTAGGAGGAGCCAGCTTAATCATGGCGTGCATTAGTAACGTATTGGAGGACTGATTGCGCAGACTTCCGGAAATCGCAAGGATATTTAATTCTTTTTTCATGGGTATACATCATCTCTATTCTTTAGTAATGTAGGACAGTATTTTTATTTTCCTCCTGACGGAATGGACTGTCTATAGAAAACGCATTTAATTAAGGTATTCTTCATGTTACTCAGATGACATCCACAATTCTTCATCAAAAATGCATGCGATAGCTTTCATAACTCTGAGTAATAGGGTGAAGAAATCACTTAAAACAAACAACTGAGGAATGAATTATAATAAATATTTTTTAAAATTAGTACCAAGTACTAATACTTAGTGCTATAATGATATAAAAAACAAACGAGGTGACTACCGGTATGAATCAATCAATGTCAACCATTACCGCAATGGGTACGTATGTACCGGATCGAATATTAAGCAATGCTGATTTGGAGAAGCTGGTCGACACGAGTGATGAATGGATTGTACAGCGTACAGGGATGAGAGAACGGCGCATCGCAGCTGAGGATCAATTTGTATCTGACCTGGCCACCAGGGCTGTAGAAGATATGATGCGTCGTTATAATGTTAGCGTAGAAGATGTGGATATGATTTTGGTTGCTACCAGCACACCTGAATATTCGTTTCCCAGCACAGCATCCCGAGTACAGGCGAATCTCAAGATTCCACATACAGGAGTGCTTGATTTGAATGCGGCATGTGCGGGATTTACGTATGGATTGCAGCTGGCGGACAGTCTGGTAACCAGTGGCATGTATCATAAAGTGTTGGTTATTGGAGCTGAGACATTGTCCAAGATTACCGATTATACAGACCGTACGACATGTGTATTGTTCGGGGACGGGGCAGGAGCCTTTTTGGTAGAAAGAGCTGCTGGAAAAGGTGACTTTATGGCAGCCATCTCAGGTACGAGTGGAGAAGGCGGTATTCATCTCTATAAGACGGGTCTATCTTCGGAGATGAATGGCGTACCTTTGCAGGGTGAGGGATGTCTTGTCCAGAATGGCAGGGAAATCTATAAGTGGGCAGTGCGCACGATTCCAGAACAATTGGGTGGACTTATAGCCAAAGCAGAGATGAAACCGGAGCAGATCGATTGGTTTGTACCCCATAGTGCGAATCTAAGAATGATTGAAGCGGTGTGTGAACGCGGCCCTATTCCGCTGGAACGTACTTTAACAAGTGTGGAGTACCGAGGAAATACCTCCGCGGCTTCCATCCCTCTGGCTCTACAGCTTGCAGTAGACGCAGGGAAATTAAAGAATGGGCATCAAATAGCCCTGTTTGGTTTTGGAGGCGGCCTGACCTACGCAGGTCTTGTGCTTAGATGGAGCGTACCGGATACCAATTAAAATCATGGATATAACTCTTGTCATAATTGAATTGAGATAGCACACAAAAAAAGTACACCCTTTTTCATGAAGTCATGAAAAGAGTGTACTTTTTTTGAGAAGCAGAATAATTAAGATAAGTTGTATAACTCAATAGCATTAGCTTTGTTTCTGATACGTCTCAATCCCTATGAAGCAGACAATTAACATAAATGTTTGCGCTATTTTAATGGTAATTTAATTAACCTTATTAACGATTTATGGCGTTAGCTTAGGTGCTTTGCGGTGATGAGTCCCTTGCTCATAGCTGTAAGCCAGCTTGATCAGGGTTCCTTCATCAAAGGCGCGGCCCAGGAATTCCATCCCTACTGGCAGACCTTCAGTTGTAAATCCAGCAGGTACGGTAATTGCCGGGAATCCGGAGAATGGACTCAATCGGTTGTTACCACCGGAGTTTTGTCCTTCGCCAATAACACCAGCGGCTTGTGTGGACGTAGGATAGATAATGGCATCCAGGTTATTGTCCGCCATAACTTTCAGCAAGGACTCACGTGTGATTTGGGTACGTTTCAGGACGATGTCCTTATATTCGGCAGTCTCCAACGTTTCCCGTGCATCACGAGTCTTCATCGACTGTTCTTGTGACTTGTCAAACTGTCCGGAAGCAATAATCTCGGCCAAGCTGTGGTAAGGGGCTTTGTCACCAAGAGACTCCAGATAGTCATTAAGTTGGAATTTGAACTCGTATCCACTCAAGCTTGGATATTTATTGATCTCCGCCAGGTTTGGAATGCTGATCGGGACTGCCGTAGCTCCGAGCGTTTTGAGTTCTTCTACAGCGTTGTTAATTACATCAGCGACGGCTTTTTCCTCAGTTTTGGTGCTTGGAATGAGTTCGGTGGCCACACCGATCCGTGCACCTTTCAGACCGTTTACATCCAGGAAGTCTGTATAGCTGGAAGGGATTTTGCCTACAGCATAAGCTGTAGCGACATCGTTTTTGTCATAGCCGGCTGTAGCATCCAGCATGATTGCGGCATCACTCACGGTACGAGCCATAGGGCCGCCGACATCCTGTGTCAATGCAAGAGGGATGATCCCTTCACGGCTGGACAATCCAATCGTTGGACGAATACCGACAAGGCTGTTGAAGCTGGAAGGGATACGGATTGATCCGCCGGTGTCAGTCCCCATGCCTGCGGCTGCGAAGTTTGAGGCAATGGCGGCACCTGTACCACCACTCGATCCGCCTGGATAGTGGTCCAGCGCATAAGGATTCAGTGTTTGTCCACCCAGCGAGCTGGACGTGGTAATACCGAATGCGAATTCATGCAGATTGGTTTTGCCCAAAATAATGGCCCCTGCTGCTTTGAGCTTCTTCACTTGTTCAGCATCGTGAGCAGGTACAGAATCTTTCAAACAGATACAGCCTGCGGTTGTAGGCATATCGTTGGTATCGAAGTTGTCTTTAACTAAAACCGGAATACCATGTAAAGGTCCGCGAGGCCCCTGAGCTGCACGTTCCTGGTCCAACGTTTCAGCGATTTTGAGAGCATCCGGGTTCAAGGTCAGAACTGCATTAATGCTCACACCCTGATCATCGTATTTTTCAATGCGATCCAGGTACTTCTGCACAAGTTCTTTGGATGTCAGCTTTCCTTGCGTCATGGCAGCCTGGAGATCCGTAATGGTGGCTTCCTCCAGAACAAATGGTTTTATGTAGTTATAAATGCGGTCTTTCAATATAGAAACATCATTTTGGGTAAGTACTGCATTGGGAAGGAAGAGGGCGTCGGTATATCCTTTCATCAACCCTGCGGTGTTCAGCGCACCAACGGCACCGGCAAAGCTTGCCTGATCCGGGACATCCTTGAACGATTCTGGAGTGGACTCCAGCTTCAGCCAGGATTGCAAAGCTAAAGCAGCATCTTTACGCTGTACTGTTGTGCCGGAAAGCTTGTCCATGGAAAAAGGAACACCTGCAAGTGTAGCCGCTTCTTCCATAGCTTGAACAAATGCTGCTGCAGTGACAGGAGCCTTACCAGCAGTTACGGCTGCAACCGTAGTTTTGCTCGAAGGCGCTGCTGTTGCAGCTGAGGCTGAGGGAACCGTTCCTCCCCATGTTGTGGCAACAACTGCTCCGGCCAGTAACAAGGCCCCACTTTTTTTCAATACAGATCCATGATAAGTCATGCATCCACGCTCCCTTCCTGTGTATCAATGATGTGTGTTAGCGAATCTGATATAGTTGCTTTTGTCACATTCTAAATAGATGTAAGGTATTCTTACAATACTCATATATATTCAAAAAAACGTATACATACTATATTATCGCTATTGGACCTACCATTTTCTCTTAATTCCATTCACAGAAGAAAATTGTCGAAGAATATTGTGTTAATTAAACTGACATGAAAGTCGTGGGATAGGCACCATGAGGAAAATCGTTCTTTATGAAGCCAAAGCAAACCGATACCATGAAATGATATAATGGAAAGATAGAAGCAGAAGAATTCTTTTAATCAAACAATAGAAGCAGTGAGGGTCATAGGTTTCATCAAAGAAAGGAAGATATGGAGTGAAAACATTAGTACTCGCAGAAAAACCATCTGTGGCACGCGAAATAGCCAGAGTGATGGGGGCGCGTGATAAACATAAAAGTTATATGGAAGGCCCGAAATATATCGTGACCTGGGCGCTTGGGCATCTTGTTGGGTTGGCTGAGCCAGAGGACTATGACAAAAAGTATGCAACCTGGAATCTGGAGGATCTGCCGATTCTGCCCGATCGGACCAAGCTGAAGGTACTCAAAGAGACAAACCATCAATACAAAGCGGTACAGCAGCTGATGAAACGTCAGGATGTTGGTGAACTAGTCATTGCAACGGATGCAGCGCGTGAGGGAGAATTACTGGCTCGTTGGATTATGCAAATGGCCCAGTGGAAAAAGCCGTTCAAGCGGCTGTGGATATCATCCCAGACGGACAAGGCAATCAAGGATGGATTTGCATCACTGAAGCCAGGCAGCCAGTTTGATCGTCTTTATGAATCGGCACGTTGCCGGGCAGAAGCAGATTGGATGATCGGTCTTAACGTGACGCGTGCATTGACGGTTCGATTTAATGCACAATTGTCAGCTGGACGGGTACAGACCCCCACACTTGGCATGATTATGGACAGGGAAAATGAGATCAACGGTTTCCGTTCGCAGGAGTATGAGACGTTAACGGCCGATCTGGGAGGTTTTCAGGCGGTATGGCGAGCTGCAGGTGGGGATTCACGCATCTTCGATTCGCAAGAGACACAAGAACTGAAGAAACGTATAGAGGGTCGTAAGGGTACAATTGCCCAAGTGAAAAAAAGCGAAAAGGTTGAGCCGCATCCGCTGGCTTATGACCTGACGGAATTACAACGGGATGCCAACCGGAAATACGGTTTTTCTGCCAAGCAAACATCGAATGTGCTTCAGCGCCTTTATGAACAGCACAAGCTGGTAACCTACCCACGTACAGACAGCCGTTACCTGACATCGGATATGACGGGAACGCTGAAAGAACGACTGGATAGTGTTGCGATTGGCCCCTATGCGTCTTTGGCTCGTCCGTTGTTGCGTAAAAATCTGAATATCACCAAACGTATCGTGGATGACAGCAAGGTAACCGATCACCACGCGATCATTCCAACAGAACAGACGGTTCTCCTCAATCAGCTGAATCCAGAGGAACGTAAGTTATACGATCTGATCGTACGCCGTTTTATCAGCTTGTTCTATCCGGCTGCGAAGTACGACTCTGTTGCGATCACTGTTCAGGTGGGTAACGACTCCTTTCATGTGAAAGGCACAACGGTGAAAGAAAGCGGCTGGCGGGAAGTATACGGCGGAGATTATAGCGATGAGGATGATGATCGTGCTGACGATTCTTCGGATCATGAGCGTGCGCTTTTGCCAGATGTGCAGCAAGGTCAGTCCGTGACGGTTCAACGTTGTCATATCAAAAGTGGACGGACGATGCCGCCCAAACGGTATACCGAGGCAGCTTTGCTTTCCCAAATGGAGAAGTATGGACTGGGTACTCCGGCTACCCGTGCGGATATTATCGAGAAGCTGGTAAGTTCCGACACCATCGATCGTCAAGGAAACAGCATGCATCCAACGGGAAAAGGGAAGCAGTTAATTGAACTGGCTGCTCCTCAGCTGCGTACACCGGATTTAACAGCCCGCTGGGAAGCTGAACTGGAGCGTATTGCTCGTGGGCAAGGGAAGCCAGAGCCTTTCCTGGAAAGCATTCGTTCAATGGCGAAAGAGCTTGTGTCTACGGTAAAAGGAAGCAAAGCGGAGTATAAGCCGCATAATGTATCGAATAGTCACTGCCCGGATTGTAATGCACGCTTGCTTGAGAAGAAGGGTAAACGTGGCAAGTTCCTCGTATGTCCAACAGAGGATTGCGGATATCGTCGTTCGGCTGAAAAACGATTATCCAACCGTCGCTGTGCACAGTGTCACAAAAAGATGGAAATTAAAGAGGGTAAGGCAGGTTTGTACGTGCAATGTCTGCCTTGCGGCATAACGGAAACATTGGATAAAGACAAACAGCATGTGAACAAACGTGATCAGCAAAAGTTGGTCAAACAATATGCGAAACAGGAGTCGATCGGCTCCAATCTGGGAGAACTGTTGAAGGCAGCCATGGAGAAAAAGGGAGAGTAAGACTGTCGTATAAGATTCTCCTTTTTCAGGCAACGTAAGCCTAGGAGGTGATACGCAGATGCCACATAACAAACCAGAAAAGATTCATAATCAGCAGAACAAAGACAGCATTCAGGAAGAGAGTATCTCTGTACGTCCCGACAAAGCAGCAAAAAGAGCACCAAACCTGAATGGTATTCCTAAACAGGAGTCATAGGTTCGGTATTCGGGATTCATAGCTTCTAAATATCTTTGCGGTTCCCTTCTCGCGTTGATCATGTTCCTCTAGAGGACTATAATGGAGGTACAGGGAGATGTCCCGGGATAGGGGGACCGCTAAAAGTATATGCAAACCGGATTGATACTGTGGTTTTTATTTATCAATGTCGTAGGTTACCTGGTCATGTCGGATGACAAGAAACGTGCGCAGCGTCGTCGAGACCGTACACCTGAACGAACGTTGTTCCTGCTGGCCTTTATTGGTGGAGCATTGGGAGTATGGATTGCAATGTATCGTAAACGTCACAAGACCAAACATCCCAGTTTTACGATTGGCATTCCGTTGTTGTTATTCCTAAATGCGGTAATCTATGGGTATTTCCTGCAATAAGGTAAGGATTGAATGGTTGGGATCTGCTGTACTCCAGGTGAGTGGCTAGAATGATTATGTAAAATGTTTCTTATAAATGGTTCATTTTGACCTGGGGACGTTTAAGGAGTTACATGGTTCTTGTATTTTATGTCAGACCGAAGCTGGCTTCGAATGTTCTACATATAAAGGAAGGGACGGGATTTACATGTTATTCTCCAAAATATTAGTAGCATATGATGGTTCGAAAGCTTCAAATAAAGCACTTGATCGTGCAATTGAGTTAGCCAAAGTTTCTCCGGGTGCTGTTTTGGATGTTATCCATGCCTTTGACTTTCCGCGTGTATTCATCGGGGAAGGATTGGCACCTTTGCCACCTTCATTGAATAATGACTACTATAATCTGGCTGTGCAAACGACGGATGAAGCGAAAGAGCGGATTCAGGCTGCTGGCGTTACAGCGAACGTGGATCTGATTCAAGGTGCTGCTGCCGAGGTCCTTCTCGATTACGCCAAAGAGAACGGATCGGATATTATTATTATTGGTAGCCGTGGCCTTGGTGGAATCCGGGAATTTGTTTTGGGCAGCGTCAGTCACAATGTAGTGCAGCATGCTCAGGTTCCGGTACTTATCGTGAAATAATTATAGAATGTGTGTGTACACATGAAAGAGAAAAGCCGGCTGTCTTCGATAGGTTGAAGAGGGGTCGGCTTTCTTTTTTGGAATAAAAGGGATGCAGCATCTCCGAATGATCGGTTATTTCCGAACATTACATTTGTCAATATGTTAAATGTTCGTCTTTAAGTTGACATTAGCTGTAGGGGATTGTTAGAATGTTAGATGTGTCGATCAGTTATAATTAAGGTCGAGTAGGTTCGAAAGATGTGGAATCTTCAATATTATTGAAATAATTTGTTGAAATAGATATTTGCTCGTATAACGCCGGGAATAGGGCCCGGAAGTATCTACCCGGGAACCGTAAATTTCCGGACTACGAGGAGATACGGCTGAGAGACGCATGAAATCAGATGCGGACAGCAAGCCTGCCTTTGGCATGCCCAAATGCGGGATACGTATTTCTTGGAGTCCGGTGTCCGGAGAAAATGTGATGTTTTCGCGGGTAGCGGATTTTTTCATTTCACAATTAAACGAGAAACAACAGAACAACAGCATTAAACCAAAACGCTCAGACGGGAGTTGGATGTATTCATGTCAGTACAGGTAGCTGTAATTATGGGCAGTAAGTCGGATTGGGAAACGATGAAGTATGCTTGTGAGGTGCTGGACGAGCTGGAGATTGGTTATGAAAAAAAGGTCGTATCTGCGCATCGCACACCAGATTTGATGTTTGAATATGCGGAGCAAGCGATTGGCCGTGGATTCAAGGTTATCATTGCAGGTGCGGGCGGGGCAGCACATCTTCCCGGTATGGTCGCTTCCAAAACGATGCTTCCGGTCATTGGAGTTCCCGTGCAATCCAAGGCGCTAAATGGTCTCGATTCTTTACTGTCCATTGTCCAGATGCCTGGTGGCATTCCCGTCGCAACGGTAGCGATTGGCAAGGCTGGTGCAACGAATGCGGGATTGCTTGCGGCTCAGATCATCGGTGCTTTTGACCAGGATGTCCAACGTCGCAGCGAAGCCCGCAGAGAGCGAATCAAACAAGAAGTGCTCGAAAGCAGTGACGAAATATGACGAATACCAAAATTCAACCCGGATCAGCAGGCCAAGCAGAACGTGTCTTGCTCCCAGGAAAAACAACCATCGGTGTTCTCGGAGGCGGGCAGCTTGGACGGATGCTGACACTTGCCGGAACAGCGATGGGTTATCGGTTCGTTACACTTGATCCGGCAGCAGATGCTCCTTGTGGACAAATTGCCGATCAGATTGAAGCGGGATATGACGATGAAAAAGCTGCACTCGAACTGGCTCGGCAGTGTGATGTAATCACCTATGAGTTCGAGAATGTAGATGCAGATGTTGCTTCTCTCCTAGAACGGGAATCCTATGTACCGCAAGGAAGTGCGTTATTATACACAACCCAGCATCGTTTGCGTGAAAAACGAGCCATTGAGGCGGCCGGTGTACGTGTTGCCCCTTACCGGGAAATTACAAGCTCGGACACAATGAAGGCAGCAGTGAGTGAACTGGGTGTTCCGTGTGTACTGAAGACGGTGACCGGCGGATACGACGGCAAGGGTCAACGGGTTATTCGCGAAACCAATCAGGCGGTAGCTGCTTATGAAGAACTCGCAGCTACCGGTGCGGAACTAGTGTTGGAGCAATTTATCAAGTTTGACTGCGAGATTTCAGTCGTTGTTGCACGCAGCACGAATGGAGAAATTAAGACGTTCCCACCTGCGGAGAACATTCATGTGAACAACATTTTGCATGCTTCGATTGTACCCGCAAGAGTTGCGACTGAAACTCAGATTGAGGCACAAAAGTTGGCGGCGGCAGTGGCTCAGTCCATACAAGCTGTTGGATTGCTGGCAGTGGAGTTGTTTGTTGCGGCAGATGGAAGACTGTATGTGAATGAGCTGGCCCCTAGGCCGCATAATTCCGGCCACTATACGATGGAGGCCTGTGCTACATCACAATTTGAACAGCATATTCGCGCGATTTGCGGATTGCCGCTTGGAGATACTTCATTATTGAGCCCGGTTGTTATGGTCAATGTGCTTGGAGAACATCTGGAAGGTATTATTGCCAGAACGGGTCAGCCTGACGCAGAAGCGTTGGAACTCGGTGTGATTCCTAAGCTTCATATATATGGTAAAACCGAAGCGAAGACAGGACGGAAAATGGGGCATATCAATCTGCTCTGTCAGGATGTCGAAGAAGGATTACAATGGATTGAACAAACTAATCTTTGGAGGAATACAAATTTATGATCGAACGTTATAGCAGACCCGAAATGAGAGCAATCTGGACGGAAGAGAACAAATTCAAGTCATGGCTGGAAGTTGAAATTTGTGCATGTGAAGCTTGGGCAGAGCTTGGCGTCATTCCTAAGGAAGAAGCAGCATTGCTTCGTCAGAACGCTTCTTTTGACATCGACCGCATTTACGAGATTGAACAGGAAACACGTCATGACGTTATTGCTTTCACACGTACGGTATCTGAAAGTCTGGGTGCTGAGCGGAAATGGGTGCACTACGGACTGACTTCCACGGATGTCGTTGATACGGCTCTGGGATATGTACTGCGTCAAGCGAATGAGATTCTGGAAAAGGATATCGTGAATTTCATTGAAATTCTTCGGGAAAAAGCACTGACGTATCAGCACACACCAATGATGGGACGTACGCACGGGGTACATGCAGAGCCAACAACATTTGGACTGAAAATGGCGCTATGGCATGAAGAAATGAAACGGAATCTGGAGCGTTTCCGCCACGCGGCAGACAACGTACAATACGGTAAAATCTCTGGAGCAGTTGGCACATACGCAAACATCGATCCATTTGTTGAAGAGTTTGTCTGCGAGAAGCTGGGCACGAAGCCTGCACCAATCTCGACCCAAACGCTGCAACGTGACCGTCATGCAGAATACATGGCTACATTGGCATTGATCGCAACATCTCTGGACAAGTTCGCTACAGAAGTACGTGCGCTGCAAAAGAGTGAGTTCCGTGAAGTGGAAGAAGCATTCGCGAAAGGTCAAAAAGGATCTTCGGCAATGCCGCACAAACGTAACCCCATCGGCAGTGAAAATATCTCCGGTCTGTCCCGCGTCATTCGCGGACATATGGTATCGGCCTACGAGAACGTAACCCTGTGGCACGAGCGTGATATCTCGCACTCTTCCGTAGAGCGTATCATTTTGCCGGATGCAACGATGCTGCTGAATTACATGCTGAACCGTTTTGGTAACATCGTGAAGAACTTGACGGTATTCCCTGAAAATATGAAACGCAATATGGAGCGCACCTTCGGCGTTCCATTCTCCGGTCGCGTCATGACGAAGCTGATCGACAAAGGTTTCAGCCGCGAGCAGGCATACGATACCGTTCAACCACGTGCGATGCAAGCATGGGAAGAACAACACCAGTTCCAGGATATCGTGAAATCCACACCGGAAATCACGGAAGTGCTGAGCGAAGAGGAAATCGCAGATGCATTCAACCCATCATGGCACCTGAAGCACGTAGACACCATCTTCAAAAAGCTTGGTTTGAACGACTAATATAATACTCTCATAAGGCTAGAGAACAGAATGATGGGTCAGCAGGGAACGCAGAGGACAGAAATAAGCTGAAGAAGCGAATGCGTTCGCCTTTATCCCCGGGTTTCGACCGTGAAACGGTTCGGAATAATGAAAGAAACCTGGGGATAACAGCGATCGGAAGATTGTTCTGTCATCGGAGTGGAGTGTGCACCATCACGGTTCTGTTTATAGCCTTACATCTCCTGAAAGAAGGTGAGCCTCCATGGCGCTGTCCACTGCGGCAGATCTCGTTAAAGCTCCTTTGTTATATAAGGGAAAAGTACGTGAGTTGTACGATCTGGGTGAACATTTTCTTATCGTGGTTACGGACCGGATTTCGGCATTTGACTATGTGCTGGACCCAGCCGTCCCCGAGAAAGGCAATGTGCTTAATAAACTGAGCAGCTTCTGGTTTGAACTGACGAGCGACATGATGGATAACCACGTGGTGCATACGGATATAAACCAATTGGGCGATATCATAACTGATCCTGAACTGCTTAAAGACCGCATCATGGTGACCCGCAAAGCCGAGCGCATTGATATTGAATGTGTGGTGCGTGGATACATTACTGGAGGCGGATGGAGACAATATGAGAACAGCGGAGAGGTCAACGGCATCAAGCTGCCGGATGGACTTCGCAAAAACGCCAGGCTCGAAGTTCCCATCTTCACCCCGGCAGCCAAAAACGATGTGGGTCACGACGAAGACATCCCGATGGATCGAATGAAAGAAATTGTCGGAGATGCTCTCGCGATTGAACTTCAGGAAAAGAGCCTGCGTCTCTACGAATTCGCTCGCGACTATTGTGATCAGCGAGGTATCATTCTCGCAGACTGCAAATTCGAGTTCGGTATGGTCGATGGCAAAGTCATTCTAATCGATGAAATCTTCACGCCAGACGCTTCTCGCTTCTGGGCCAAAGAGAATTACGCACTCGACATCGAGATCGACAGCATGGATAAAGAACCAGTGCGCACCTATCTGGCAGGCAGCGATTGGGACAAGAACAGCAAACCTGACCCGCTGCCACAAGAGGTAGTGGAGGCCACAACCGCAAGATACGTCGATATTTATCACCGTTTAACTGATAAGTAAGTTTGAGTATGGGACGTTTGAGTGTAGGCTATGGGAAAGTTTTGAGGAGGCTAAAGTTTGAGCGGGCTACGGGAAAGTTTGGCTTTCGATCGCTGTTGCCCCCGGAATGTTTGGATAGGAATCCTTTTTTCAAAAGGAAACATTCCGGTTGCAAAGGCGAACGCTCCGCTTCTCCAGCTCAAATCTTTCCCTCCGCCAGTGTCAAACTGGGATGAGGCAATTAAACCAAGACTTCTATTAAACTGGAAGTTTATCAATATAAAAGAACAGTAAGGTTACTCATTAAACTCGAATACCATTTATTGTTTTAACGTAATGGTCAGGCTAGACCATTACCCACCGTGCAACGTAAAAGGTTTAGGCCTTTAAAAAAACGTCGCATGGACTAGCGGAGGGGCGGAATTGTTCTTAAAGGAGTGATAGCGTTCGCCTTTGTCCCCGGGTTTTGACCGCACAGCGGGCCAAAACAATCCAAAAAACCTGGGGACAACAAGCGACCGGAAAGAACAATCCGCCCCGGAGCAAGCTCCAAAGCCACCTTTTTAACAGCATAAAGCATTTATCCCGTTCATTACTGAGGAGGAACATAAGGATCATGATCAAAGCAACCGTATATGTCACTATTAAGCAAAGCGTACTCGACCCGCAAGGCGTAGCTGTTCAAGGAGCCCTGCATTCCATGGGATTCAACGAAGTGGAAAGTGTACGGATCGGTAAAGTCATGGAATTGAACCTGGATACAACAGATCGTGCGGAAGCGGAGAAACGATTGACAGTAATGTGTGAGAAGCTGCTGGCTAACACCGTTGTTGAAGATTACCGCTACGAATTGGAGGGTTAATCCCATGAAATTTGCAGTTCTTGTGTTTCCTGGCTCCAACTGCGACATCGACTGTTACAAAGCAGTAGAAGATGCGATTGGACAAGAGGTTGATTATGTATGGCACACGGCTACAGATCTTTCGGCGTATGATTGCATCCTTGTTCCAGGTGGTTTCTCTTATGGTGACTATCTGCGCTGCGGAGCGATCTCCCGTTTTGCACCCGTAATGAATGAGGTAGCTAAGGCTGCTGAACAAGGTAAATATATTCTCGGCATTTGCAACGGATTCCAGATCCTCACTGAGGCAGGATTGCTACCTGGTGCATTGATTCGTAATACATCTCTTAAATTCCGTTGTCACGATACGGTGCTGAAAGTAGTGAATGCAGATACACCGTTTACACGTGATTATGCAGCGGGTGAAGAGATTATTATTCCGATTGCTCACGGTGAAGGAAACTATTACTGTGACGAGGAAACGCTCGCGAGTTTGCAGGCAAACAACCAGATCGTCTTTACGTATGGCAGCAACCCGAATGGTTCCCTGGGTGATATCGCGGGAATCTGTAATGAGGGTGGAAACGTGGTTGGCATGATGCCGCATCCAGAGCGCGCGGTGGACTCACTGTTAGGTTCGGAAGACGGCAAACGTATGTTTACATCTATTTTGAAAGCATGGAGGGATCGGCATGACGCAGCAGCTATCCGCTAAGGAACCGACGGCAGAACAGGTCGCAGAACATAAACTTTACGCACAAATGGGCGTGTCTGACAGCGAGTATGAGCTGATCTGTGAGTTCATGGGGCGTAAGCCGAACTACACGGAGATTGGTGTTTTCAGTGTTATGTGGTCGGAGCACTGCGCATACAAAAACTCCAAGCCGTTACTGCGTCGATTCCCTACAAGTGGACCGCGTGTCCTGATGGGTCCAGGTGAAGGCGCCGGAATCGTGGATATCGGTGACAATCAGGCCGTTGTATTCAAAATTGAAAGCCATAACCATCCTTCCGCGGTTGAGCCTTACCAAGGTGCAGCAACAGGTGTAGGCGGCATTATCCGTGATATTTTCTCCATGGGTGCAAGACCGGTAGCATTGCTGAATTCCTTGCGTTTTGGCAAGCTGGAAAGTGACCGAGTGAAATATCTGTTCGAACATGTCGTATCGGGTATCGCTGGCTATGGTAACTGTATCGGAATTCCAACCGTGGCTGGTGAAGTCATGTTTGACGAAAGCTACGATGGTAACCCGCTCGTAAACGCGATGTGTGTAGGTCTGATCGATCATGACAAAATCCAGCGCGGTGTCGCTAAAGGTGTAGGTAACCCGGTGTATTATGTTGGACCGCCAACAGGTCGTGACGGAATTCACGGTGCAACCTTTGCTTCGGTGGAGCTGACGGAAGAATCCGAATCCAAACGGACTGCTGTTCAAGTGGGCGACCCGTTCATGGAAAAACTCGTAATGGAGTCTTGCCTCGAATTGATCGATACCGGTATTGTTCTTGGTATTCAGGATATGGGCGCAGCAGGTCTGACATGCTCCAGTGCGGAGATGGCAAGTAAGGCGGGCAATGGTCTGGAACTGTATCTGGATCAGGTGCCACAGCGTGAAGAAGGTATGACGCCTTATGAGATGATGCTGTCCGAGTCCCAGGAACGGATGCTGTTTGTCGTTGAGCCGAAGGATGAGGCACAAGCGATGGAGATCTTTGAACGTTGGGGCGTTATCTGTGCAAAAGTCGGAAAAGTAACGGACGATGGACGTCTGAAATTGATCCACCATGGCGAAGTGGTTGGAGACATGCCGGTAACGGCTTTGGTTGACGAATGTCCAGTGTATGACAAACCATCTTCTGTACCTGCTTACTACGAGCAAAGTGCTTCCATCGACACGCTTCGTTACGACGAAGTGTCGGATCTCGGCGGTGCATTGAAACAAGTGTTGGCTTCCCCAACAGTAGCGAGCAAGAAGTGGGTCTATGATCAATATGATTACATGGTGCGTACAAGCACTGCGGTTCGTCCAGGTTCGGATGCAGCGGTTGTAACGATTCGCGGGACACGTAAAGGTTTGGCGATGACAACAGACTGCAACGGACGTTATGTATATCTGGATCCAGAAGTAGGCGGACGGATCGCAGTCAGTGAAGCTGCCCGTAACATTGTATGTTCTGGTGCAGAGCCACTCGCGATTACGGACAACCTGAACTTTGGTAACCCGGAGAAGCCGGATATTTTCTGGCAAATGGAAAAAGCGGTAGACGGTATGGCGGAAGCTTGCCGCGTGCTGGATACACCAGTTATCGGTGGTAACGTGAGTCTGTACAACGAAAACGCCAAAGGCTCCATCTATCCAACACCAGTGGTTGGTATGGTTGGTCTTGTTCATGATACAGATCACATCACAACACAGGGCTTCAAAGCCGAAGGTGACGTCATTATCCTGCTCGGTGAAACGAAAGCTGAACTGGGGGGCAGTGAGCTGCAATATGCGGTTCATGGCAAAACGGAAGGCCGTCCACCACAGCTGGACCTCAACACGGAAAAAGCGTTGCTTAATACGGTACTGGAAGCGATCCAGTCCGGCCTCGTTCGCTCTGCGCATGACTTGTCTGAAGGCGGTCTGGCTGTAGCTTTGGCTGAGTCTTGCATCAGCGGTAACGTGGGTGCACAGATCAATGTAGAAACGGCATTGCGTGCAGACCATGCGCTGTTCAGTGAGAGCCAATCTCGTATTCTGTTGTCGGCTTCGCCGGAGCAAGCAGGTAAGCTGGAAGCTTTTGTACGTGAACGTGGTGTGCCTGTAGCTGTTATTGGACGTGTGGAAGGAAGTAACCTGACAATTGAATTGAACGGAACATCAGCCGTGAATGAACCTGTAGGAGGTTTAGCTCAGGTCTGGGAGGATGCGATTCCATGTCTCATGAACTGATGACAGGACCATTGTGGACAGGTGATTATTATAACGAAGGGTCCGGCAAGGAAGGACTCGACAAATTAAAGGAAGAATGCGGAGTATTCGGGGTGTTCAAACACCCTGACGCCGCATCACTATCCTATTATGGCCTGCATGCCCTTCAACACCGGGGGGAAGAAAGTGCAGGAATGTGTGTAAGTGACGGCAACGAGTTTCACTACCACCGTGGTATGGGTCTGGTGAAGGAAGTCTTCACCAAAGATCTGATGCAAACGTTGACCGGGGATATTTCCATTGGACATGTCCGTTATTCAACAAGTGGTGACAGTAAACTGACGAACGCACAGCCATTGGTATTTAAATACCGTGATGGCGATTTGGCAGTAGCAACCAACGGAAATATTGTAAATGCACCAACGATCCGGCGTGAGCTGGAGCAGAGTGGGTCCATTTTTCAAACGACCAGTGATACCGAAGTTATTGCCCATCTAATCGCGAGATCTTCCAAAGGATTGGTAGAAGCTGCGAAGGATGCGTTCCAACGGATTGTGGGTGGTTATGCATTTCTGATCATGACTAACGACAAATTGCTGGTTGCTTCTGATCCCCATGGTCTGCGTCCGCTCACAATGGGTAAATTGGGAGATGCGTATCTGTTTGCATCCGAGACATGTGCATTGGAGACGATTGGTGCAGAGTTGATTCGTGACATTGAACCCGGTGAACTGTTGGTGCTGGATGCGGATGGTCTTCACGAGGACCGCTTCGATCATCACAAACACCGCAAGGCACTGTGCGCAATGGAATATATCTACTTTGCCCGTCCGGATAGTGATATGAATGGAGCAAACCAGCACGCTGCGCGTAAACGGATGGGCAGCCGGATGGCGATTGAGTCATTTGTCGATGCCGATCTGGTGACAGGTGTACCGGACTCCAGTATTTCCGCGGCAATCGGCTACGCCGAGCAGACAGGGATTCCGTATGAGATGGGTATGATCAAAAACAAATACACCGGACGTACGTTTATCCAGCCAAGCCAGGAACTGCGGGAACAGGGCGTGAAGATGAAACTGAGCGCCGTGCGCCGTGTGGTGGAAGGCAAACGCGTGGTCATGATTGACGACTCCATTGTACGGGGAACCACTTCCCGCCGGATCGTGAACATGCTGCGTGATGCAGGAGCAACCGAAGTACATGTACGTATTACCTCACCACCGTTCAAAAACCCGTGCTTCTACGGCATCGATACGCCTGACAGTCGGGAATTGATTGCCTCACAGCTGTCGGTGGAAGAAATTTGCCGTGAAATCAACGCGGACTCTCTGTCGTTCCTCAGTCCGGACGGACTGATTGCATCGATTCAGGGAGATAATCAGGATGACTACAAAGGCGGGCTTTGCCTCGCATGCTTTGATAATGATTACCCAACCCGCCTCGACTTCGGCGGCGAAGAGAAATTCGGCTGCAGCTGCTAGCTGTTATCTGGCGGGACAAAACGTAACTCGCCGCGCCGAGCCCTTAAGCCCCGCCTTGCGGTGCAAGCAGCTGCCCTCCGGGCGCAGCCCGAGCCCTTAGCCCCGCCTTGCGGAGCAACAGGGGCACGGGCAGCAGTGCAAAGCAGCTGCCCTCCGGGCATAGCCCGAGCCCTTAAGCCCCGCCTTGCGGAGCAACAGGGGCCGGGCAGCAGTGCAAAGCAGCTGCCCTCCGGGCACAGCCCGAGCCCTTAGCCCCGCCTTGCGGAGCAACAGGGGCTCAGGCAGCCAGGCGAAGCAGCTTCCCCAGCGGGCTTGCCCCGCAGCGCAGCCGAGCGGGGTTCGCCGACCGATGGCCTTCGGCCAGCGGAATCGGCGAACAACCACGCGAGCACACGAACGAACCAACCATAGCAAGATCATACCAGCCACCCCTGCACCGCTTGTTTGGCGGGTGTCCAGAGGGCCTGCCAAGGTCCTATGGGGTCCTCCCGGGCGGGAGGATTTAGGAGGGGCGAAAAATAAGGAGCTGATTCCACTTGTCCGAAGCATACAAAAACGCCGGCGTCGATATCGCGGCAGGCAACGAAGCGGTTGAACGGATGAAAAAACACGTGAAGCGTACCTTCCGTCCGGAAGTGATGACAGATCTGGGAGGCTTTGGCGCCCTGTTCGGTTTGAACAAAGATAAATATGATGAGCCGGTGCTTGTATCCGGTACAGACGGTGTAGGAACCAAGCTGAAAATCGCATTTGCCATGGACCGTCATGATACCATCGGAATCGACGCAGTAGCCATGTGTGTGAACGACATTGTGGTACAAGGCGCAGAGCCGCTGTTCTTCCTCGACTATCTGGCATGTGACAAAGTCATCCCGGAGAAAATCGAAGCCATCGTTGCGGGAATCGCAGAAGGATGTCATCAGTCGGGCTGTGCGCTGATCGGTGGCGAAACGGCTGAAATGCCGGGCATGTACAGTGAGGGTGAATACGATATTGCCGGATTTACCGTAGGTATCGTGGACAAAGCGAAAATCATTAACGGTACAACGATCGCTTCTGGCGACACGGTGATCGGACTTGCATCCAGCGGAGTGCATAGTAACGGATTCTCCTTGGTACGCAAACTTTTGTTGGAACAAGCCGGATTGGGCTTGCAGGATGAAGTCGCTGAACTGGGTGGTAAGCTGGGTGACGCACTTCTGGAACCAACGAAAATCTATGTGAAACCACTTCTGTCCCTGCTTGAAAAGGTAAAAGTAAAAGGCATGGCGCACATTACAGGTGGCGGCTTCATCGAGAATATCCCACGTATGTTGCCAAACAACGTGAATGTGGATATTGATTACGGCTCTTGGCCGATTCTGCCAATCTTTAATCTGTTGCAAGAAAAGGGCTCCGTTTCGAACCGCGACATGTTCACCACATTTAATATGGGGATCGGACTTGTGCTGGTTGTGAATGAAGCAGATGCAGGTGAAGCATTGGAACAACTGAAAGCATCCGGTGAAGAAGCGTACATCATTGGACGTGTGACCGAAGGAGATGCGCGAGTAACCTTCACGGGAGCGGATGTTTAATGGTTAACTACCGTATTGCTGTATTTGCCTCTGGTGAAGGGTCGAACTTTCAGGCATTGGTGGATGCAGTGCGGAGCGGAGAAGTAGGTGCATCCATAGATCTGCTGGTATGTGACAAACCGTCTGCACGTGTGGTGCAGCGGGCGCAGGATGCAGGCGTGGAATGCCATCTGTTTACTCCTAAAAATTATGATTCCCGCGAAGCCTACGAGGCTGAGATCGTAGAAGTGCTTGAATCCAAAGACATTGACCTGGTTGTTCTTGCCGGATATATGAGATTGTTGACTTCGGTTGTTGTGGATCGCTATGCAGGACGGCTGATCAATATTCATCCGTCCTTGTTGCCAGCGTTTGCAGGCAAAGATGCCATAGGACAGGCACTGGAATACGGCGTTAAAATTACCGGGGTTACCGTCCACTTTGTGGATGGGGGCATGGATACAGGGCCGATTATTGCCCAGCATCCTGTTCCGATTTTGCCAGAGGACACGGCTGAGTCCGTCAGTCGGTCCATCCATGCTGCCGAACAGCAGCTGTACCCTCAGGTTGTATCCTGGTTTGCTCAGGGATGGGTCCAGCTCGAAGGCCGCCAAGTTACTGTAAAGAAAGCGGACTGAAGCCGATTCGGGCAGGAACTGTCGTTTGAAACAAGTATGATCGTCGAAAATTGGTACGCATTTTGTGATATTTCTCGGGAAATAAATCGGTTGTGTTTCGCCATGAAGCGCGAAGCCATGGGACATTAAAGGAGGAGCATATTGTGAGTATCAAAAGAGCGCTGGTCAGCGTATGGGATAAAACAGGCATCGTGGATTTTTGCCGCGAGCTGTCGCAAATGGGTGTGGAGATTATTTCGACAGGAGGTACAAGCAGTCTGTTGTCGAAGGAAGGCGTACCTGTCATCGGAATTTCGGATGTGACCGGATTCCCGGAGATTATGGACGGACGTGTGAAAACATTGCATCCGGGAGTTCATGGTGGTTTATTAGCTGTTCGTGACAGCGAAGAGCACAAGCGCCAGATGGAAGAGAATGGACTGGACTATATCGACCTCGTTGTTGTAAACCTGTATCCGTTCCAAGACACCATCGCCAAACCGGATGTAACGTATGAGGACGCAATCGAGAACATCGATATTGGTGGTCCAACCATGCTTCGTTCTGCTGCCAAAAACCATGCTTATGTTAGTGTTGTTGTAGACACAGCAGATTACGGCAAGGTGCTTGAAGAAGTCCGCAGCAATGGGGACACCACACTCGAGACACGCAAACGGCTTGCGGCAAAAGTGTTCCGCCATACAGCGGCATACGATGCAGTTATTTCCGATTATCTCTCCAACCTGAACGGTGATCCACTGCCAGAGCGTCTGACGGTTACTTACGAAAAACTCCAGGATTTGCGCTATGGCGAAAATCCACATCAGCAGGCGGCATTCTACCGCAAACCGCTGGCAGCCCAAGATACGTTGACAACAGCTGAGCAATTGCATGGCAAAGAGTTGTCCTACAATAATATCAACGATGCGAACGCAGCATTGCAGATTGTGAAAGAATTCGAAGAACCGGCAGTTGTGGCGGTTAAACATATGAATCCTTGCGGCGTGGGTATTGGCGAAAGCATCTACGAAGCTTATGGCAAAGCTTATGCGGCTGATCCAACTTCTATCTTTGGTGGAATCGTGGCAGCCAATCGCATAATCGATAGCGATACAGCGGCTAAACTGAGTGAGATTTTCCTGGAAATCGTACTGGCTCCTGATTTTACACAAGAGGCACTCGACATCCTGACCAAAAAGAAAAATATTCGTTTGCTCAAAACGGGTGAACTGAACGCTGCCCGCAATCGGGAGAGTAAGTTCGTAGTAACTTCAATCGACGGCGGCATGATCGTGCAGCAAAGCGATGTACATTCCATTGAAGCGAGCGAGCTCAAGGTAGTTACTGATCGTGCACCATCCGAAGAAGAACTGAAACAGCTGTTGTTTGGCTGGAAAGTGGTTAAGCACGTGAAATCCAATGCGATCGTGCTTGCAGCAAACGACATGACTGTAGGTGTAGGCGCAGGGCAAATGAACCGTGTGGGCGCAGCCAAGATTGCTATTGAACAAGCTGGAGAACTAGCCAAAGGAGCCATTCTGGCATCCGATGCTTTCTTCCCAATGGGCGATACACTGGAACTTGCAGCGAAAGCTGGAGTTACAGCCGTTATTCAACCAGGTGGTTCGATCAAGGACGAAGAGTCCATCAAAGTTGCGAATGAATACGGTATTGCCATGGTGTTCACAGGCGTTCGTCACTTCAAACACTAAACGACAACTATAATGCTTCCAAACGATGAACAAGCGAATAGGCTTGTTCATCCTCTTTTTCAGCTTTTTTGCCAAGAGAATAGAAAAAAATCCTGAAATTTATGGAGGGGGAACAGCGCTAATGGATATTCTGGTAGTGGGCGGCGGTGGCCGGGAACACGCAATCATATGGGCACTGGCGAAAAGCCCGAAGGCAGGCAAGATTCATTGTGCTCCGGGAAATGCGGGCATTGCACAGCTCGCCGAGTGTCATCCGATCGCGGTTAATGAATTCGATAAACTGACGGCACTTGCCGTGGAGCTTAACGTGGGATTGGTTGTTATTGGGCCAGACGATCCGCTTGCAGACGGCATCGTAGACGCTTTTGATAAAACAGGCATTCCGGTATTTGGACCACGCCGCAATGCAGCAGAGATTGAAGGCAGCAAAACGTTCATGAAAGACTTGCTGCATAAATACAATATTCCGACTGCAGCTTATGAGAAGTTCGACAATTACGAGCAAGCGCAGGCTTATCTGAATGAGCAGGCCATCCCTGTCGTAATCAAGGCCGATGGGCTGGCAGCTGGAAAAGGAGTTACCGTAGCCTATTCACGTGATGAGGCTGATCAGGCACTCCGCAGCATTATGGTGGACAAAGTATTTGGTGAAGCAGGAGCCAAAGTCATCATCGAAGAATTCCTCGCAGGTCAGGAAATGTCGATTTTGGCGTTTGTCGATGGGGAGACCGTTCGTCCGATGGCCGCAGCACAAGATCACAAACCGGTATTCGACAATGATCAGGGGCCAAACACGGGAGGTATGGGTACATACTCACCATTGCCACATATTCAGGCCTCGATCATTGAAGAAGCGGTAGAGACGATAATTAAACCAACAGCCAAAGCGATGGTATCCGAAGGGCGTCCGTTCCAAGGTGTATTGTTTGCCGGGCTGATGATTTCACCAGATGGTAAACCCAAAACGATTGAGTTCAACGCCCGTTTCGGTGATCCTGAAACGCAGGTTGTGTTGCCGCGCTTGAAGAGTGATCTGCTCGACATTTTCCGGGCAACCGTGCACGGGAAATTGGCGGATATCGAGATTGAATGGAGTGACGAAGCCGCTGTATGTGTGGTGCTTGCTTCTGGAGGATATCCTGGTCCGTATTCAAAAGGTGTAGTTATTGAAGGACTGGATCAAGTCGATGAAGCAGTAGTATTCCACGCTGGAACGGCACGCACTGAATCTGGAGAATGGGTCACCAATGGTGGACGAATTCTAGGCGTTGTGGGTCTTGGTTCTGATATTGCCGAGGCCAGAAACAAAGCCTACGCTCAAGCAGAACGCATCCATTTTGACGGTAAACATCAAAGGTCTGATATTGCTGCTAAAGCGTTGGTATAACTAATTCTAATTAATTGTAACTTGATAAAGTGAAGCCTAAGGGCCCGTAAAGATGTACACCGAAAAAAGGTGTTTGCATCCTGCGGGCCCTTTTCAACGTATACATGATTATGGTGTCATTGCTGGACGTGTCATAGTCCGGATACGGCAAAGAAGAATGGTTGTAAATAAAGGCCTGTATCAGGTTTAATCGACTAGAGTAAAGGGTACCATTTCTATAAAATGGTCTATACTAATCTTGTGAACCATATCACATTAAATGAACTGTAGATGCGAGAAAGACCACATACATAAAAGTTTATTTTGTGAACTCATTTTATAATCTACATTCCAAACCATAACGTGCAACTGGATGGTTTGGCGTAGAACATGTTATACTTTTCTGAAACAGGAATGAACAAGAGGGGAGGTGGATATCTATTGGGAAGGCGATATTGTAAACTGTCCAAATGGAGAATTTTGGTGGAGTAAATCGAGAAACAATGACAGCATGAGGGGGAACCCTGTTTTTAGTGAAGTAGTTTCTATAAGTGATTGACTTCATCCTGAATTCCTGTTTTGCAATTTTACAAGGTCAAAGTATAACCTATACACACTTTATCTTTTCGATTTCATATAAGGCATACGCCATATTGAACGTCAATCAGCTGTTGAATGGTTAACCAAATTAACCGATGACGCTGTAACTATCTCTGGAGGTGAATCCCTGAGAAGCGGGGAAATCATTGGACATAATCACCATATTAAATATTGTATTACTCATTATCTTGATTGCATTAACCGCATTTTTCGTTGCATCTGAGTTCGCTGTGGTTAAGATTCGTACATCAAGAGTGGATCAACTGGTTGCCGAGGGGAATAAAAAAGCCATATTGGCCAAGAAAGTAGTCTCGGACCTCGATTATTATTTGTCAGCCTGTCAGCTTGGTATTACCGTAACTGCCCTTGGATTGGGAGCGCTCGGTAAGCCAACCGTTGAAAGGTTGTTATACCCCGTATTTAATTATCTGGACGTATCAGCTTCCATATCGGCGGTTGCTTCCTATGCGATTGCCTTTATCCTTGTCACGTTCCTGCACGTTGTGGTTGGGGAGATGGCTCCCAAAACGATGGCGATTCAATTTTCGGAAAAATTGACGCTGTTGCTCTCGCCGCCGCTATATTGGTTCGGAAAAATTATGTATCCCTTCATTTGGGCGCTGAACGGTGCGTCTCGGGTAATTCTTCGGGCATTTGGCGTAAAGCCTGCCGGACATGAACAGGCCTACTCGGAAGATGAGATCAAAATCATCATGAACCAGAGTTATGAAGGAGACGAGAACAACAAGACCAAGCTTTCGTATCTGGAAAACGTATTCGTGTTCGATGAGCGTGATGCCAAAGACATCATGGTTCCGAGGACAGAGCTTGTGACACTGAATCAGAATATGACTTACGACGATATCATTCCGATATTGGATGAGCATAATTATTCACGTTATCCCGTCATCGAGGATGGGGACAAGGACCGAATTGTCGGTGTAGTGAATGTGAAAAAGATTTTGCCCGACATGGTTGCCCTTAGGGAGCACCAACTTATCGATTTTGTTCGGGAGATTCCTTTCGTATCTGAAGTTACAAGTATCCAGGATGCCATGATCAAGATGCAGCAGGAACGCGTGCACATGGCTGTGGTCGTGGATGAATACGGAGGTACTTCGGGAATCATTACAATGGAGGATATTCTGGAGGAGCTTGTCGGCGAGATTCGGGATGAGTTTGATGCCGATGAAGTTGCTGACATTCAGGTAACCGGAGAGAACCAATATCTCATTAACGGCCGGGTGCTGCTGGATGAGTTGGAGCGACAGTTTGGGCTTGTCTTTGAAGGCAATGAAGAGATGGATACCGTGGCCGGATGGATTCAGTTCCAGAAGGGTGTCGGTGTGGAACAAGGCGATACGGTAGAACACGGTGATTACGTCTGGACCGTTGTGGACGCAGAAAATTTTCACATTAAGCAGGTTCTGCTTGAACGTGTAAACGGAGCTCAGATCGATGAATCTTCCAGTGACCTGGCGTGATCTGATTAGTCTAAAATTGCTTTCTTCACTGCTACTGCCCTCATTATATTTTAACGATATGGCAGCGTAACAGTGAAGGGGGCGGAATCAATTCTGAAGAAGCGAAGCGCTCGCGTTTGTAAACAAATTTTAACCATTGAAAACTATAATCAGAGAAATTTGGAGACAATGGCGATCGGAAGAATGATCCGTATCCGGAGCGTCTCTCGTGCATCACTTAAATAAAACTTGGAGGTGAATCCCTCATTTTGAGGGAAATCATTGGACGGAATAATAGCCTTAAACTTATTTTTAGTAGCCGTATTTATAGGTCTGACCGCCTTTTTCGTTGGAGCGGAATTTGCAATTCTGAAAGTACGGATGTCCCGAATAGATCAGTTGATCTTGGAAGGGAACAAAAAAGCGGTATTGGCCAAAAAAGTGGCTCACAATCTGGATTATTATCTATCTGCGTGTCAATTGGGTATCACGATCACAGCGCTGGTATTGGGCGCATTGGGTGAACCCACTGTTGAGAAAATGCTGCATCCGTTGTTTGAGCGACTGGAAGTCCCAGCGGCGTTGTCTACGGTACTTTCGTACGGGATTGCCTTGGCAATCATTACGTTTCTGCATGTGGTTATCGGTGAATTGGCACCGAAAACACTGGCGATCCAGTTTGCAGAGAAGATGACACTATTGCTTGCACCACCGCTGTACTGGTTCGGTAAGATCATGAATCCGTTCATCTATGCCCTGAATGGGGCTGCTCGTCTATTGCTTGGAATTTTCGGTATAAAACCTGCCGGTCACGATACAGTTCACTCCGAGGAGGAACTGAAGCTGATTATGGCACAGAGTTATGAGAGTGGAGAAATTAATCAGACAGAGCTGGACTACCTCAAAAACATTTTTGCTTTTGATGAGCGTTTGCTTCAGGAGATTATGATCCGCAAAGAAAAAATCGTTACGTTGGACAAAGAAATGCCGCTGGATCGTATGATCGAGGTTCTAAAGCAGCATGAATATACACGTTTCCCGGTGATCGAAAAAGGAAATCAGGATCAATTCATTGGATTTATCCATACAAAGGAAATGCTTACGAGTGTTGCAGCAGGCCGGGAATTCAATATGGATACGTTTGTACACGACATGTTAAAATTTTCGGAGTTATCGCCGATTAAGGATGTCTTGGTCCAGATGCAGCAAAGTCGTTCCCATATCGCTACAGTTCATAATGCAGAAGGGGAAACAGTTGGTCTGGTTACGATGGAGGATATTCTTGAAGAAATTGTCGGGGATATCAAGGACGAGTATGATGGCAAAGATCTGGTTCAACCGACTAAGCGATTAAAATTAACCTAAAAGTAATGCGAGATTATAAGGATCGATGTTGTGCGGCGGCAATTGAATAAGTTTCAAGGAAGACAGGTTTCCGAGTGATCGGGGCCTGTTTTTTTGCCCATCCGAGTATACTCAAGCGGCATTCAGCAGGTTAAAGTCCAGCAATATCTTAACTTTAAAACAAAAGCTTGCAAATCGTGGCTTAATGGATTAATATAAATTTAAAGAATCTTAATTTAAAGATAAAAAACAAAAAGCAAAGCAATGTATAACGAACTGCTAAATATAACAATGATACAAATAAAACCAAGGGAGTGGAGATTATGTTCAGAACTTCAGGAATCCATCACGTAACGGCTTTTGTAGATGATGCACAGAAAAACGTTGATTTTTACGCAGGTGTATTGGCACTGAGAATGGTGAAAAAAACAATTAACTTTGATGCACCGGATGTGTACCATCTGTATTATGGCAATGAGGATGGCGCTCCTGGCACTATTATCACCTTCTTCCCGCAGCAGAATGCTAGAAGAGGTGTCATCGGCGCAGGACAGACTGGAGTAACCGTATATGCGATTCCGGTGGGCAGTCTACCATTCTGGAAAGAACGTCTGGCATCCTTCGATATTCCATTTGAAAATAAAACAAGATTTGGCGAGCAATACATTCGTTTCTTCGATAAAGGCGGTCTGTTGCTCGAGTTGGTCGAGCGTGAAGGAGGTCAGCCAAGTCAGTGGTCATTCAACGGCGTACCCTCTGAACATGCCATCAAAGGTTTTGGTGGAGCTGTTTTATTCAGCCATGTACCTGACAAAACAACGGATGTACTGACAACGATGCTCGGTCTCGAGCAGGTAGGAGAAGAGGATGGAATCATTCGTCTGCAGGCGAGTGGTGACATCGGTCAACTGATCGACATTCAATCCACTGGAATCCAACGGGGAATTGGCGGAGCAGGGACGGTTCACCATATTGCATGGCGCGCAAAAGATTATGTCGAGCACGAACAAATGCAGCAGGAGCTTCAAAAAGCCGGATATCATCCAACTCCGGTCATTGACCGCCAGTACTTTAACGCCGTGTATTTCCGGGAACCGGGAGGTATACTGTTTGAACTGGCTACTGATCCTCCAGGATTTGCACGGGATGAACCACAGGAGAGCATGGGCCAAAAGCTGATGCTGCCTGAATGGTACGAACCACAGCGTGAGCAGATTGAACAGCTGCTGCCACCTATTCAAGTACGTGAATGGAAAGGAGAGTCCAAATCATGAGTACTACTAATACAATGAAACATATCTATAAAGCAGGTTCTCAGCCAACTGCTCCCACCCTTTTGTTACTGCACGGGACAGGTGGAACGGAGAACGATCTGGTAGGTCTGGCCGAGATGATTGCCCCAGGAGCAGGTATTCTGGGGGTGCGTGGTAACGTATCCGAAAATGGAATGCCTCGTTTCTTCCGCCGTTTGGCGGAAGGGGTGTTCGATGAAGAGGATCTCATTGCACGGACAGCGGAACTGGGTTCTTTTGTGGATGCAGCCGCTGTGGAGTATGGCTTTGATCGTGCCAATGTCTTCGCACTGGGCTATTCCAACGGAGCAAACATCGCAGCAAGTCTGATCTTCCATCAGGCTGACGTTTTTAAAGGAGCGATTCTGCACCATCCGATGGTACCGCTTCGCGGTCTGCAATTGCCAGAACTGAAGGGGCTGCCTGTATTCATCGGAGCAGGAGAGAACGATCCAATTGTGCCGAAACGAGAAACGGATGAACTCGCCTCACTGCTTAGTGGAGCAGGCGCAGCCGTGCACATGCACTGGGAGCGTCAGGGACATCAGTTGACTCGTACCGAGGCGGAAGCTGCTGAGGCGTGGTTTAAGACTCAGGCTTAAAAATTGACTAGTTGCTTTAAATACTTCTTTTAAAAGGGATGTCCCATAGGTCATGAAAATGACGGGGATACCCCTTTTTTGCCGTTTATACGGTTTAAGGAACCGAGCAGCATGCTACTCGTGCAATTTCAATGATCCACTTTTTAATGAATCAGAGCGACGCTATGCCTTGTCCTAAAGTATGGAATAATCTATAATCAAGTAATTGATAATGATTTTCAATTAGATACGGTTTGTTTGCGAATGGTAAATGATGCGAGCTCAGGCGCAAGAACAGTGCAAAAGTGATACAATAAAAAGAAAAAGCAATGCTTGCATTGCCAACCAAGATAAGCGGAGTGTGGATAAGAGATGAAACCAGTGGAACAAGAACCAACGGGAACTGCCAATCCCGGCCGTACCGGTGTTGGCATGGAAGATATCGTGCGCGCACATCATGTGCTGCGTGAAGTCATTGTAAGAACGCCATTGCAGCGGGATGCTGTATTGTCGGCCAAATATAACTGTAATGTGTATCTTAAACGGGAAGACCTGCAGGTGGTACGTTCGTTTAAAATTCGTGGAGCTTACAACATGATTCGTAGTCTGACTCCTGCTGAACTGGAGAAAGGCATTGTCTGCGCGAGCGCGGGTAACCATGCGCAGGGAGTTGCTTTTTCCTGTAACGCGCTTAGCATCCACGGCAAAATTTTTATGCCGAGCACAACTCCTAACCAGAAGGTGAAACAGGTACGTCGATTTGGTGGAGATAATGTTGAAGTGGTGCTGACAGGTGATACGTATGATGATGCTTATGAAGAAGCTATGCGTGCGTGTAATGAACAGGGCATGACGTTTATCCATCCGTTCGATCAGCCGAAGATCATTGCGGGTAATGGTACGGTAGCGATGGAAATCATGGAGAGTCTGGATGAAAAAGCGGATTATGTATTCGTCACAATCGGTGGTGGCGGTCTGGCTGCTGGTGTTGGAACCTACATGAAGACGGTTAGCCCGGAAACCCGCATCATTGGCGTAGAACCACTTGGCGCGGCTTCCATGAGTGAGGCCATGTTCCGCAAGCAGGTTGTCACGTTGGATAATATTGATAAATTCGTGGATGGTGCTGCGGTGAAACGCGTTGGTGACCTGACCTTCGACATCTGTAGCAGCACGTTGGATGATATTGTGAAGGTGCCTGAAGGCAAAGCCTGTACAACCATTTTGGAGCTATATAATGAAAATGCGATTGTTGTGGAGCCTGCTGGTTCTTTGGCGGTTGCTGCACTCGAGCAGTATCGCGAACAGATTGCGGGCAAGACGGTTGTCTGTGTGATCAGCGGCGGCAACAATGATATCGATCGGATGCAGGAAATCAAGGAACGTTCGTTGATCTATGAAGGTCTGAAATATTATTTCATGGTCAATTTCCCACAACGTGCGGGAGCCTTGCGTGAATTCCTTGTGGAAGTATTGGGACCCAATGACGACATTGCCCGTTTTGAATATACGAAGAAGCATGATAAGGAAAATGGACCGGCCTTGGTGGGCATCGAGCTGATGTACAAGGAAGATTACCAGCCGCTGATTGAACGTATGAATCGTAAAGGCCTCGCGTATACCGAGCTGAACAAAAATCTCAATCTGTTCAACATGTTAATCTGATGAATCATTCCAATGTGAAGTCGGATCGTAGTGAGGCGCAGCCTTTGTTGAGACCTGCTCGCAAAGAAGATGCGGCACAGGTCATTCCTCTGCTTTATCAGGCGATTGGTGATATTGCCTATGCTTTGGCAGGTGAAGGTGAGCATGAGAAAGCAATGCAGATTTTGCAACAATTTTACGTGCAGGAAGACAATAGGATCAGTTATCGTAATATAACGGTAATGGAGCAGGACGAACAGGTCGCTGGAATCCTGGTAGCGTATGATGGCGGTGAAGCAGATCTTCTGGATCAGCCGATTCTGGATCGGCCTGGTCGGAGTACAGATGAGAAATATACGTTGGTCAAAGAAACCCGTCCCGGGGAGTATTATCTGGATACTTTATCCGTAAGCGAAGCGTATCAGGGGCAGGGCATCGGCAAGGCATTGATGGCTGCTTTTGAGCAGCAGGGAAGGGAACTCGGACACTCCCAGGTGTCCCTCATTGTTGAACGGGACAATGGCCGGGCCTTGATGCTGTACGAACGGCAGGGCTATATCAAGGATGAAGTCATTGTCATTGGTGGACATGAGTATAACCATATGGTCAAGCCAATTCTGTAGTTACTAACTCTGAGTTAGCCTCAAGTAGGAGATTCATTTCATCGATAAAACCAAAAAGAAAACCGACATGGGAGCGAATCCTATGTCGGTTCTTTTGCATTCATTAGGTAGGTGATTAATACCATGAATTATTTAATAGCCGGCATCCGCCCCGGTCGGAACATTCTGTTCCAGCCATTTCTCCACCGCAGCTGTTTTCTCATACTTTGCTTCCTTAACCACATCCATAAAGGCATCCAGCTTGGTGAGAAATTCACTATCCACGGATGCAAGACGCTGCAAGACGCCGTTGTAACCTCTTTGGGCGTTCGCAACCATTTTGTTCGTTTCATAATCAAACAGCGGTGTATTGTTCAGCCCATAAAAGGTATACAGGGTATAACTGTTCAACAGATCCTGTACCTGCTTGGCCCGATTCGATTTCGGATGCAGCTCCAGGAATCTTTCCTGGCTGAGTGCTCGAAGGAGAATTTCCTGGTAACCAATGACCAGAGCTCCGTCATCCGCAGGCAGGTTTTTCGTTTCCTTCGTCATGATATTGATGTAGCTTGAGATATCCTCTGTAATATCAGAGGTATATTTCACGAATGCCGCATAATTCATAATGGGATAGAGGGAGCCTTCGAGCATGACGAGGCGATAGCCGCTGTCACGGGCTTCTTTTAAAAGTACACGCAGATCGGAATCCTGGGTACGCTCCATGAGTTTGGTGAAGCTGTCGTTCGTTTGGTATGCCTTGAGCATCTTGTCCTGAACGTTAGGAACGAGCAAGCGGTCCGTCATGGAGGTTAGGGCCTTCAGACGTGTATTCTCCAATTGAAGGACCATCAGGGTGGCGTGATGCTTTGTTACTTTTTTGATATTGGATTCCAGATAGGTGTCAGCGGCGGGTAAGGCGTTCTTTTTTTTGAGCATGGACTGAAATGTTTTATATATAGCGGTTGAACTGCTGGTGGTTACTTTGGTATCCAGGCTTGAAGGAGCGGCAGTAGCAGCTCCGGATGTAGCTGGGGTTCCTGTAAAGATTGCAGCAATGGTAACGACTGTGATGAAGAATCGCATCCTTTTGCGTTGACCAGATAAATACGATGATGTCATCTGTGTGAACCTCCCGTAATTATAAAGATAATAGGTTGTTATTCACTATACATTAAACGAAATTGGGAAAGATGTTGTTGCGGAATAATGACAAATTCTTCTGTTATTTTTAACCTTTGGAGGGTAGATGGTGCAAGGACATTTCTGCGAAAATATTTTTTGTGGGATTGGAAACTTTTACTCATGTTCATACGTCTTAGATGTGCACAGGAAATTACAGGAATAAATTGAAATTCATCAACGATCACATTTTAACTTAAATATTGAAGAGAATGGGGATATTGGATATGAGAAAAGCGGGAGGACGTCAAGTGAAAAAGGTGATGTCAGCACTGGCCGTATCGGCCATGTTGATGTCTGCACTTCCAACGTCAGTTATGGATGCAGCGGCAAGAATCAGTATTTATATTAACGATGCGGAGTTATCCTCTGCACAGGCTCCTGTGATGAAAGGTGGACGTGTACTGGTTCCATTACGCTCTATTTTCGAAGGCTTGGATGCCACGGTAAAGTACACCAATAAAACCAAAACGATCACGGCGAACCGGGGAGATCAGGAAGTATCGCTGAAACTGGGTTCTAAAACGGCTTACATCAACGGAGAAGCGGTAGCGCTAGATGTACCTGCAAATACCATCAAGGGAAACACAATGGTTCCAATTCGTTTTGTTAGTGAAGCTTTTGGGGAGAAAGTGTTCTGGAATTCCCGCAATCAGCGTGTAGATATCAAAACAACGTCTACTCCTCCTGTGGATGAGACACAATATGCAGCATGGAACATTTACGGTGCTGTGTCAGGAAGCAATGGGGATGGTCGAGATCTGACCGTAAGTTTCACACGTCCGACGTCTGAGAAGGCTGTATCCGCATATCGGATTATGTTGGTAAAAACGCGTGATGTGAACAGTTTCAATGAGTCTGCGGCAACGGCAGTACCATCTAGTAATTACACTTCCATTTCTCCAAATGGCACCGATCCAAGATTGACATTGAATGCTCAGACACGTGACGTGAACGGGGATCTGTTGAATTCAAATGAAACCTATCGATTGTATGTACTTACGGTGGGGAACAGCAACAACAGCTACAAAAATCAGCTGGCCTGGTCTACCCAGTCCATAAAACTAAACAATGTGAAAACGACGGTGCAGCCTGTCACAGGCCTGCGGATCGCAGATATCAGCGACTACGGAGATGGACGTGATCTGGAAATTAACTTCACACAGCCGAGCACCACATCGAATATTACGTATTACCGTGCTTTTGTAGTTAAGGCGAAAGACGCTTCTTCATTCAATCTAACTACGGCCAATAATGTGTCCAGTTCGAATTCAACCATTATTTACAAAGGTAACAGCGCAGCGGTCAAAACCCAGCTCAGTTCCTCGACGCGTGATACATCCGGGGAATTGATCAAAAACGGCACATCTTATGTCGTTTACATTGTATCCGTGAGCTCCAATGCGGCAACAGCAGACAATAAACTGTCCACAGTATCATCTTCACTTACGCTGGGCGTAAACACAGCAACAGCGCCAGTCATCACGCAAGTAAAAGACAATTCGGATTATGGAGACGGTCGTGACATTCAGGTGAGCTTCAACCGTTCATCCGATGAGTCCAAAGTTGCTAATTATCGAATTTTTGTAGTGCGGAACTCGGTATCCAGCAGCTTTAATCTGACTACGGCGAGCAATCTGTCTTCCAGCTTGTACTATAACGTGAACAAAACAGGCAACAACATTACAACAACACTGCCATCCTCCATGAAGGACACAAGTGGTTATAACGTAACGAATCTGCAAGATTATCGAATCTACGTTATGGCTGTAGGCAACCAGCAGAATGGATATACTAATGCGCTGTCTTCGTCGTCAACGCTGTTGAGACTGACAACGAATAGTAATGCTGGAGTCGCAAGTAACATTGGGGTTGCTGATGTGAGTGACTACAACGATGGACGTGACCTGAAAGTTTCGTTTAATAGAGCTTCGGATGAATCTAACGTTTCCGCGTATCGGGTATATGTGGTACGTTCTGCTTATGCAGGCAGCTTCACACTGAGCGCGGCTAATGCATCGAACAATTATTATCAGGTGAGCAAAACGGGTGGAAATCAGTCATTTACTCTTCCGAGCAGCGCGGTAGATACTAATGGATCTCGAATCTCTAATGGTGTTTCTTATCGTGTGTTCGTCCTGTCGGTAAGCAATAGCGGCAATTCCAGCCAGAATGCATTGTCATCTTATTCTTCACAAATTACGCTAGTACAGAACTCGACTGTGGCCGCTCCGACCTACGTGAATGCAGCGGACATCGGAGATAATGGAGACGGTAGTGATTTGCAGGTGACATTTAATAGATCGTCTAATGAGACGAATGTTTATCATTATCGTGTTTTCGCAGTCAAAACGGCGAATTTGGGTGGGTTCGATTTGGCCGAAGCAAATCGGAACTCAAACTATAAGGTTGTAAATAAAGCTAGCGGAAGCGGAAATTATACTTTGACTTTAAAGGATGTAAAAGCAACAGATGGTACAGATATTCGCAATGATGAGAACTATCGTATATTTGTGCTTGCAGTAAGCAATACCAGCAACTCTTCCAATGTGCTGTCCACGGCGTATGCTGATATTAAATTGTCTGTAACAAGTGCCGTTGGAAAAGTTAAAATCACTGATGTAGAAGTTAAAAATGAAGAGCAAGCTGCTGGCGATGCAACGGATGTAACTTTGAGATATACGGAACCAGCTTCAAAAGTAGGGATCAGTCGTTATGTTGTAATGATTGCCCCGACTGGAAGCGGATTTAATCTTAATTTGGCGAAAGCTATTGCAAAAGAAAACAATTCTAACGTGATCAAGTCAGTGGACACGACAGGGGGCTATTCCATACTTCCGAATGCACTGAATGATATCAACGGCCAACCTATTGTACCGGGCAAGTCGTACACGGCTTACATTTTATCAGAATCCTCCGACAGCAAACGTGAATCAAACATAGATTCAGCTACTTTCAGAATTAATGCTAAAAAACAGTCACCAACATCTGTAGAGAAGGTAGCAGATGTGAAGGCAACGGCAACCGATACTTCGATTAGTGTAAGTTTCACCAAGCCTGGCAATGAAACAGGAATTTCTCGTTATGATGTGTACGTTGTTAAAGCTAAGAGTGGTTCAGGTGATACTGGAAAAGCTTTAGAAAGAGTGAATATTGGTAGTAACCCAAGAACAGCAACTGTGAATATTGGAGTTTCCTCCAATGATTCTGACGGTTCAGTTTTTGAAGCGGGAGAATACAAAGTTCTGGTAGTTTCTGTGGCTAGTGATAATACTAAGTATAAAAACAATTCAGAAGTAGCTACATTTCCAATTTCGGTAGCTCCTACGGGTACAGACCAAGGGAGCAACAATACACCAGCACCAGCTGGAGATACACCATCTTCATAATAATAAAGTAAGATTAACGTTAAACAAGGTAAGTAGTTCGTTTTGAGCTCCAGAAGTAGTGGAGGGGACGGAATCGATTCTGAAGAAGCGGTAGCGCTCGCCTTTGTCTCCGAATTTAAACCTTATAGAGGTTGAATCAAAAAAAATTTGGAGACAACAGCGATCGAAAGAACGATCCGTAACCGGAACGGCCACTCCAAGAACCAACAATCTTATCTTTCAGTTATGTTAACACTCAGCCTCCCTTTCCAAATGAGAAGGGGAGTTTTTTTATTTATCATCTTAAAAGTTGTTGTGTCATCGCAGTAGATTTTGTGAATCGTATGTAATCCATTTTAAAAATCCTGTCACCAAAAAGGTTCCTTTGACCGTTGCTGCAACGAGTCAACCGATGGATAATAGGAGGAAGAAGAGCATGATCCGAAAGGAATGATGGAATGCTTGCATTTCGCTTGACCGGCCTGCCAGATTCCCGGTTGCCTCTGTATCTGTATTGTGTGGGAACACAAGAAGAGAAGGTCCAGTTCAGACCGGATGGATTTCCGGTGTATCAGCTTTTTTTGTTACGCAGTGGCAAGGGGGAATTTAAGGTACCAGGTGAAGGAGCGTGGACAGTGTCGGCGGGTGAACTGTTCGTGATGGAACCAGGGGTGGCCCATGAGTATATACCACATTCCAGAACACACGGAGAGCTTGGATATATCGGCATTGGTGGAGAGGCGGCGGGGGCGGTGCTTCGATCGGCAGGACTGCTGCCGATGGGGCAACGGCGTTTGTCCGAATTTGAACACTTCTGGTCAAGATTGACGGACATCTGGCACTCGCTGGACGATGGAATGACTGAAATGTGGAACAGCTCAACGATCATCTACCAGCTTATTCTGGACATGTCCCGTTACATCCTCCCGCTGTATGATGAGACAGAAGAGCGAGAAGCAAGGCGTAGGTCGTTAACACGTTCTGAGCGCGAGTCGGAATCGGCAAATGAAGCATTCACTCGAGCAGTGTCGCTGATGCATACACACTACCAGGATGATCTGCTGCTGAAGCATGTAGCTGAAGCTGTTGGTTATTCAGTGCAGCACCTGAACCGATTATTTCACCAGAGACATGGGGTGACGGGACATCAGTACATGCAGCGATTACGTCTGCACAAGGCATCGGAATGGCTGGACAAGCACCCACGAGCAAGTGTAAGAGAGGCTGCGGAGACGGTTGGTATGGAAGTGAACTACTTTATCCGCATGTATAAGCGAGAATTCGGAGAGACCCCGGGCAAGGAAATCAAACATCGCATTCAGCTCAAAATGGAGAGAGACTCTACGGGTTCTGTGGATCATCTATATGAAGTATGATAAGCCCTTCCTTTCGGGAGGCGGGATCAGCTTCATACGAGCTACTGACTGTATGTAAGGTTACTCATAAGGTGTGGCACATGATCACCTTTACCTCTGATAGATAAAGAGCATTATGAGCTTTTTCTGAACGGTTTGAAAATAAAAATAGCTGTCGAGAATTTCTCAACAGCTGGCCAGGGGCCATTATGGCCCCTTTTTGGACACTCGATAATCTATCTCATCACCGAATGTCGTACTTCAAATGTCGTACTTCATTCGTACTTTAATCTTCGCACACCACATTACTGTACGATATACCCAATGCTACTGCCCCACCAAGGGCATCAGCATCCTTATGCTTTCTTTTGTCCAAAGAGTGGTCTCAACGTAGCCAAGCCCACAATACCGATCACAAGACTTATCCACGGAGCCAGCGTAAATACGGGAAGGCTGTCACGCAGCGGATATCCTACAAATAAGACAAGCACAACGATAACGATATAGATGGCGATCCCACGAAGGTTGATCTGTGGTCTGGCCGTCTTGTCTGCTCCCTGATCATCTGGACGCTCAGCGAGGCGACGAAGCATTTCAACCAGTGCAATACCTCCAACCGCCGCAACGATGAGGGAGAACAGGCTGATATGGCTAAATGGTTCCGTATCTCCACCCGTCCAGCCAATAAATAGCCCAACTGCACCTTGAATCAGCATGACAAAAGACAAAGCTGCCCAAGAGATCATGAAGTACCATTTAGGCGTCCGTTTCACTTGATCCGGAGTCTCCGCGGGTTCCACTTCAACCGCTGCTGTCTTTTTGGCTGAGGTACTGGTTGTTTTATTGGATTTGCTTCCGGAGCTCTTTACAGCCTTACTTGAAGCTCTGGATGAGTCCATATGAATTTCGCCAGCAGTTGCAGCCGGATTATTATCATCTGCTACTCCTAGTTGTGAATAGATATGTTGTTCCAGATTAGGTCCATATAACTCGCGAGCAGGCTTACCGTCACGCTGAGCTTGTACGATGGCTCTTCCAGCCGAGAGAATCCATTCTTCCTGCGTTCTCTCATCGGCAGGTGCTTGGCGCGCAATGGTGCTGATCTGATCAAACAGTTTTACATGCTCCGGTGTCATTTTACTCATTTCGGTCATTTGCCGATTCTGTATTTCTTTCAACTTTTTATAGGAAATCCCCAATGATTGCTCCCCCTGTCTACACACGTTCTGATCCCCGTTGATCTGGAGACCCTGACGGTATTTTAGTATACGGGAAGGGCTCTCGTTTCGCAAAGTCATTCCTTATAAAACAACTGTTTACGATTCGACCATAGCCCTGCACAGGCCAGAATGACACAGGTGCATAACAGCACCAGTTTTCCGTGACTACGAATCCATTCCAAGATGTGTTCCATGAATTCAACCCTTTCGCCAGAAGGAATCAGAGGCAAATGTTGGCTATAATATTTTGCTTAGGTTCTCCGTGATTCGCCATTAATATGCGTAAGTGCTCGTCAAGTTCTAACGATTGTGTGAAGAATGAATAAAGTACAGCCGATTCCACCACAATAGTAGCATTTCCAACAGAAACCAGGGATTGGAGTGTGGCAGGTATGGATCAACAAACGGATAAACTAACAAGGAAGCTGCTGCTGAATAGCAACTCCCGTGGAGTAACGGATGAGGTTGTGCCAATGGAGGAGACGTTGGAGGATGTTGAATATGCGGAAGAGTATACAGATGGAACCTTTCAGTCAGGGAGCTTCTGGGGGAGCTCGAATTCGGTTCATGAACATGAATGGCAGGGTCGAGTGGAGACTCATGAGATGTTCCGTCGCAGTTATGAGTAGTGACTTTAAGTATTAGAAATAATTCGAGTCAGCTGTGGTCAGCTTGGCTCATTTTTTTTGCGAAATTACCGATAAAATGTAGACAAGGTACGTCTGGAAATGGACATTTCCTCACGTTGACTTGAGGTTCACAGGATGATAATATACTAATATCATCTTAATACACATTAAACTTATCGGTTTTATATATAATTAACAAATTGAACATGAGCAGGGAAGAATGGAAAGGGGAAATGGGCATGGAGCGTCAGATCAGTATTCGTCATGGGCAAGAAGAATTAACAGCCACGATTCATTATCCTGTCGTCAAAGACATCAAGGAGGGAAATCACCAACAGCGCGTGCCTCTTGCTATCATCTGCCATGGATTCGTAGGAAGTCGGATCGGTGTAGATCGTCTGTTTGTGAAGACCGCCCGTGAGCTGGCCGAAGATGGGTATTTGGTGCTGCGCTTCGATTATATCGGCTGCGGGGAGAGCAGTGGTGAGTACGGAGCTGAAGGACTGGAATCCATGATTACCCAAACACGTTCTGTGCTGGACTATGCGGTAAACTGCAGTGATGTAGATCCAAGCCGTGTAACGCTGATCGGACATAGTCTGGGTGGAGCTGTTGCGCTGCTGACTGCTGTCCGTGACAAACGGGTCAAGAATCTTGTGATGTGGTCATCTGTGGGATACCCGTTCAATGATATTGTGAAAATTACGGGACGTGATGTGTACGATGAAGGGGTGAAACTTGGGGCTGCTGATTATCTCGGCTACAAGTTTACACCAACATTCTTTGAATCACTGGCTGAACATCAGCCATTCCAGGAAGCCGTTAAATTTAACGGGGATGTGCTGGTGGTGCACGGTACGTCGGATGAGATCATTCCTGTCGATTACGCATTCCTGTATCAAAAGGTATTCTGGATGCGCCAGGAAGGCCGCTGCGACAAGGAGATTATTTTCCAGGGCGATCATACCTTCTCTTCCGGTAAAGAGCGTGAACAGCTGATTACGCGTACGAGAGAATGGCTGGGAGAACGTCAGAAGATTGAACAGGATTGGCAGCACTGGATGATCTAAGAGGGGTTATATAGCAATCTTTATCTTTAAGCTTGAACATTCTATATCCAACATGGATTGTTCTATAAGGCCACATGCGCGTCCAGATTGCATCTGATTGGGATGTTAGCTTGGAAAAGCGCCTTCTTCGGGGTAAAATAGAAGGGTAAGCATCCTATCCGTGTCTGGAGGTTGGCAGCAATGACATTACCCGCACTATTCATTGCGCATGGTTCTCCCGCTCTGGCGGTGGAGAGCAATGATTACACTCACTTTTTGAACCAGCTTGGAGACAGGCTGCCGGCTCCGAAAGCCATTGTTGTATTTACGGCGCATTGGGATCGTCCCGAACCGTCCGTGACAATGGATGATACACATCAGACCTTGCATGATTTTTACGGATTTCCCTCTAATATGTATACAATGAATTACCCCGCGCCTGGTCAGCCAGACCTTGCGAATGAGATCTGCGCTCTGTTCACTCGTAGTAATCTTCCACATCAACCGGTTCGAGGCCGGGGATTGGATCACGGTGTATGGGTACCGCTGTTACACATGTATCCAGAGGCCAATATTCCTGTAATTGCGGTATCTGTCGATTCGCTGCGTTCCCCGCAGGAACAGTATGATATTGGTCGGATGCTGGAGCAGTTGCGTCATGATAATGTGCTGATTATTGGCAGCGGTGGAACCGTTCATAACTTGCGTATGCTTGGCAGTAATGATGAGCCGCAAGACTGGGCAGTGGAATTCGATAACTGGATTGGCGAGCGGCTGGAGCAGTGGAATACGAGAGAGCTGTTTCAATATGACAAAAAAGCGCCCCATGCCCGCACAGCAGTTCCATCTTATGGAACGGAGCACTTTGCGCCTTTGTTCTATGCCATGGGTACGGCCGATATGTCACGATCTGCAAAACGTCTATTCCAGTCGTATCCTTACGGTACGCTCAGTTTGAACTGCTGGCAGTTTGGTGACGGCGCATAACTTGGAACAGACAAGAGGATGTGAACAGGTCCGCGGGTTGTATTTTGCAAAAACACGCAGTTCTTTGACCAGATAGAGCTAGGTTATGAATGAGCTGAACCAAAAAGGTTTCTGCGGCCAGCGTAATGGGCCTCAGGAACCTTTTTCTATAACTTGACCATTCTGCAAATGAGTATATTCACTTCCGAATCTCGAAAAGCTCACATGCTGTACGCGAGTGATATGCCAGTTCACTTACACTGGACTGAACCACAACGGTATTGCTGTCAAAACGGATAATGACGCCACCGGAATCAATCTGGTGATTATCTTTAAAAACACGAACTTTATGCTTCATTTCCATGGCTTCCTGGAAGTCGGCATCGGTCTCAAGACGGCGCTGGGTTGGCATGTCATGTACTCCTTTGATTATAATCGATCGATATGTTCATCATAATACGTGTTTCTGTCGATGGGCAAGTCGGATGACCTAGAAGCATAAATAAAAATACAAAAAAGTCCTGCTCTCCAGGGGGAGGGGAGCAGGACCGGATCATGTCTATTTACGATTTAGGCTGTTTTGTGCGTAGGGTTTATCGTTGGTGTTTCTTTGGGCTGGCTTCCTTTGTTGCGAGTGAACAATCCGCGAAGGTAAGGCATTACCCAACGATCCAGACCAATTTTACCAGCGTTCGCACCTGCAACGACAAGGAAGATTTCCATCAGAACTAATTGAGCATTCGTGCTTACTGTTCCCGAGAAGAGGAACGCGAAGTTCATAACCATTGCCATCAGTGCTGCCAGTGTTGTGAAGCATCCGAGAATGAGACCCAGACCTACAAGGAATTCACCCAGCGGGATGATGAAGTCGAACAGTCCTGCATTTGGTACCGCGAATTTCTCAAGGAAGGTTGCCCACCAAGCTTGCACCGCAGGGTGATCACCAGTTGCTTTTTCTACAGCGCCTGCAAGGAATCCGCCAGCTTCGAATCCACCTGTTAATTTGCCCCAGCCGTGTGTCATCCAGTCGTAACCGATATACACCCGAAGTACTGTCAAAATCCACATTGCCACTTTGTTTTCTCTAAGCCATTGGTTGAAGCTGAACATATAAACCACTCCTTCATGGAATCTAGTGTGTGTTGTTTTTGTTTTTCTAAGTGATCACCTTTGATGTCTTTATTGTATAGTTCAAAAGTCATCTTGTTTGTGATTATTATCACAATCTAGTTCAAATTTTAAGTAAGGTTTGAGAAGTTCACATTTAGGACATATTTTTCATCCTGACTCAGGTTTCAAATGTAAAATGCAGGGTAGAAAATACGCTCTCTATCGAAGACAAATGGTGCTGTGTGTGATTAAATGGAAAGAAATACGTGAAATGGTCACCTTCATAAGAGCAACTACAGCCTAGATTTCAGCCATATCGTTCAGGAGGTACATATATTGAAGCAATTGAAATGGAACAAGATGGTTTCTGCGGCATCAGTGCTTATTCTGGCCTCAAGTCTGGTTGCTTGCCAGAGTAAGGAGATGGTTCAAATTCCAAAGCCGGAGTCCGTTCCTACACCCGTACAGGAAGAACAAGAGACGGAAGAGCCTGCTACGTCGCTCTATACAGCCCCATTGACGGGTCTGCCTGTTGATGAAGCCATTACGCGCCGCCCATTGGCGGTTATGATTAACAATGCTCCTGCAGCACGGCCCCAATCCGGTCTGAGTGCGGCAGATATTATGATCGAAGTGCTCGCTGAGGGAGGCATCACCCGTTTTATTGCCATCTTCCAAAGCGAAGGCGGGGCAGAGACGGTTGGGCCCGTGCGCAGTATCCGTCCGTATCTGATCGAGCTTGGTGAGAGTTATGATGGGGTATTGGTTCATGCGGGTGGCAGCCCGGATGCCTATTCCATTTTGCAAAAGCAGCAGAAACAGCATATGGATGAGATATCGAATAGCGGCCCTTATTTCTGGCGTTCCTCCGATCGTAAAGCACCGCACAATCTGTACACGTCGGCGGACAAGCTGAGAGAAGGCGCGGACACCAAAGGGTATAGTCACGACTTCAAATCCCCTGTATATACGTATAACGAGGAGGGAGCCACGTCTAGCGGGGAGTTGGCCAAGCAGTTCGATATTCATTATTTATTGGAGAGCTACCGGGTCACGTATGATTATGATGAAGTTAGCGGACGATATATGAGATTGGTGAACGGAAAGGCAGATCAGGATCTGGATAACGGCAATCCGATCGGAGCGTCCAACATTATTGTAGCGGGTGCGGATCATAAGGTGCTCGATAATGTGGGCAGATTGTCCGTTAATCTGGAGCAGGGCGGTGAAGCCATGCTGTTTCAGAGAGGCAAAATGATTCGAGGACAGTGGGTCAAAAAACCGGGTGATATTATTCGATTTGTACAAAATGGGACCGAAGTTGCTCTTGTTCCTGGCAAGACTTTTATCAGTATCGTTCCGAATCAGCCAGACTTTGCAGGACATGTCGAAATTGAAAATTAATCCAATTTGAAGAGAAATGTAAACGCAGTGTAAAATTTCATCATCATTTTTCCAGCCATTCCAAATAATTAAGATTCATTTCAGATTTATGTGATAAGAATATAAAAAAGGATCATGCCTTATGTACAAACCGTGAAACATTTATGATAAGATATCAAAGGTTGTCATTTCATGTTTCATCGGTTATCGGCAATTTCTCGTAAAGGGGATAGAGCTATGAAGCTTAAGAAGAAGAAGGATATATTTTTTGAGACACTAGAGAACATGGCAGATACGGTCGTGCAAGCGGCTGATTATTTCTCCCAACATGTTTCCAACCTTCAGGATGTGACTCTTTTTGCCAATGAAATGAAGAAGTACGAGTCCCAGTGTGATGATTATGTTCATACCATCATTACAGAGCTCAACAAGACATTTATCACGCCGATCGAACGCGATGATATTATGGAACTGACAACGACACTTGATGACGTATTGGACGGACTCGAAGCAACGGCTTCCCGTTTCTATATGTACCAACTGACTGACCCGGACGAATATATCGTTCAATTCGCTGAAATTTTGCGCCAATCGGCTTACGAAATTCAGAAGGCCATTCATTTGCTGTCTCAGAAAAAATTGCTGGCGATCCGCGAGTACACGATTCGTCTGAACGATCTGGAAAACCAGGGCGACGAAGTGCTGCGCAACTGTATCAAGAACCTTTTCGCTACTGTGCCTGATCCGATTGAACTGATCAAACGCAAAGAAATTTACGAACGTCTTGAGACAACAACGGATGCTTGTGAACACGTAGCGAATGTGCTCGAATCCATCATCATGCGTAATTCTTAAGGAGCCAGAGAATAATGGAAACAACGATTTGGGTATTGGGTATAGTCGTCTTCCTTGCACTGGCGTTTGACTTCATCAACGGATTCCACGATACGGCGAATGCCATTGCAACTTCGGTCTCGACACGAGCACTGACTCCTCGCCGGGCAATCCTTATGGCTGCCGTGATGAACTTTGTCGGTGCCATGATGTTTACTGGAGTAGCGAAGACGATCGGGGGGAGTGTAACAGACCCCACCAAGCTGGATAACGGGATTGAGGTCGTCATAGTCACCTTAATCGCCGCGATTATCTGGAATCTCGTTACATGGTGGTTCGGAATTCCTTCTTCATCCTCGCATGCATTGATTGGTGCTCTTGCTGGTGCTGTACTTGTTGGCGCAGGGGCTGATAAAGTCAAATGGAGTGGATTTATTGACATCGTCGGAGGGTTGTTATTATCACCTCTGATCGCATTTGCCATCGGGTATGTGGTCATGACCATTCTCAAATATATTTTTGCCAAACGCAGTCCGCATAACGTGAACAAAGGTTTCCGTACGGTACAGATTTTCACAGCAGCACTCCAGGCGTTTACGCATGGTACCAATGATGCACAGAAGGCAATGGGGATCATTACCTTTGCACTCGTTGCAGCAGGCGTACAGGATCATCTGGAAGTTCCGTTGTGGGTTAAAATCTCTGCGGCAACAGCGATGGCTCTTGGTACTTCCATCGGTGGTTGGAAAATCATCAAAACGATGGGAACCAAAATTTTTAAAATTGAACCGATTAACGGATTTGCAGCAGATCTGTCAGCCGCATCTGTTATTTTCACAGCAACCTTGCTCCACCTGCCGGTGAGTACAACTCACGCAATCACATCTGCCATTCTGGGTGTTGGTTCCGCGAAACGTTTCTCAGCCGTGAAATGGGGACTAGCTGGACGTATCATTATTACGTGGTTCATTACAATTCCGATTACCGGGGCGCTGGCAGGATTGTTGTACTGGATCATTTTCTAATTCGAAAAAGTGTTCCAGAACAAATTCTGGATTTCAGACAAACTGTTCATAACGTTGTGAATATCGGGATATGTGGACAATTAAACAACCAAAAAGAAGAGACGCCTGTGCATGAACGTGTGGACAGGCTGGATATGTGGATAGCCATCCGTGGAATGATAAACCAAAAGAAGATATTCCTGTGGATACAGGAGACTGTGGATAGGGAAATGAGAGAAGCCAACAGGGTTGGCTTTTTTTGTTGTCGCGTTTGCAGGATAACGTGTGTATAATGGGCTGTTGCAGGGGACGGTTCAATGGTTAAAGTTGTGCAATAGCGTAAAGGATACAAGACAAGGACGTGGTCTAATTTATGATTCGTACACTCGCCATCTCACGGGATCATCAGGTATCTGTAAATGTACCGCTGACACAGCTGGATCTGCAGGATTACGCCTGGGTATGGGCAGATTTCAATCAGCCTTCCGAAGAGGAAAGCAAGTTACTGGATACATATTTTCATTTTCATCCATTAGCTATTGAGGATTGTATGCATGTGTTGCAGCGACCCAAGCTCGATTATTATGACAATTTGCAGTTCCTCGTGCTGCATGCATTGAATCCGACCACATTGGAAGCGGAAGAGGTGGACCTGTTTCTGGGTGCAAACTTCCTGGTATCCTATCATCACGGGGCCCTGGAGGAAGTCGATGAAGCTTGGGAGCGATTGCTGCATCATGCGCATGAACGAACCATTTGGGCCCGAGGCCCGGTGGCAGCGGCGTATACGGTGATGGACAAGTTGGTCGATCATTATTTCCCGTCTCTATTTGCCATTGAGGATGAGCTGGCTGAACTGGAGAACCGGGGCGGCAAGGAGTCGGTGGAAGACCTGATGAATCAGGTGTTCGACTTGCGCAGTCGATTGCTGAAGCTTAGACGGACGGTAGTGCCCATGCGGGATCTGCTCTATCGGGTAGTCAATTCTCAGCATGTGCAGCGAACTGGGGAGCATACCGTTTATTTTACCGATATCTATGATCATTTGTTGAAGCTGACAGACATGATTGAAGCTGATCGGGAAATGACGGCTGACCTGCGTGACAGTTACATTTCGCTGAATTCCAACCGTATGAACCAGATTATGAAGACCCTCACCGTAATTACAACAGTCTTTATGCCACTGACACTGATCGCGGGGATCTATGGCATGAACTTTGCTTATATGCCTGAGCTGCAATGGAAGTTTGGGTATGGAGCTGTGCTGCTGCTGATGTTTGTTCTGGGCGGAAGCATGGTGGCCTGGTTTGTGAAGCGGGGCTGGTTTAAATAAGAAAGACTAGCAATTGGATAGCAAGTGAAGAGTTAGCGATCTGCACAGATCGCTTCTTTAGCCTGTGTACGATGTGCATAAGAGGGCAAATAGGAGTACATATAGATTCGTTTTCGGAATAGATGTCCACATGTGGATAAGATAAATGAAGAAGCAACATGTGCATAACTTTATTTTGAAGGATATTTGGCTGCTACGAACAGAGTGAAAATAGTAAAAGGCATCTTCAGTAGTGAAGACGCCTTGGGAAATCTCTCGAGCAATGGGTTCCATGAGCTGAATTTGAACAAGGGATGCATATCATAAAATGAACCGTACTACGTTTTCATAACAAGTTGGATGGCTGCATGCATAGTGTAGGTTACTCTGCTTGCTCCAATACAAATGTGGTCTTAGCGGCAGGTTGTCCATTAACGACAATCGTTAGCGTATGCAAACCAGCGTAATGCTTTCTCGTCGTAATGATTTTGAACGATTGCTTCGTTGCAACCTTGGTTCTCCCGGTAGGGAAGGTTTTGTCAGAGCATTTGAACCGCTTGGGTGCCTGCTTACCATTGGCTTTCATATATCCGATTTCATATTCGATTCGCAGCATCTGTGACTGACCACTTTCATTTACCACATCAAAAGAGAAATGAAGATCTTCCCCGATGGCTACGGTATCTCTTGCAAGCTGAAGAAGCTCGATATGTGTCGCATCCTGCTCGACATAACCAAAGAGGCTCAGCGCCTTCGGATGTCCCTTTTTCAGCAAAGAGCGGCTTGCATGACGAACGATCCAATCCGTATGCTCATGTTGTCCGTACCAGCTGGAGGCCAAATCCAGGACCAGTTCAGGGTGGTCTTTCGAGATGTCATTCAGGTGGTTGGCTACACTTTTTCGGACATACAGGGATTCGTCCTGCTTCAATTCATGCAGAATGGGAAGTACGGGTGTTGGATCGGTGATGAACCCCCGAAGTTTGGAACCCCATGGAAGACGTGGACGGCTGCCTTCACTGGCAAGCCTGCGTATATGTTCATTCGGACTGCCCGTCCATTCCATCATGCGTTTCATCGTTTCGATCGGGTATCGTTCAATAAAAGGGCGTACCGCGAACTCGGAACTGGAATAAGGTGTGAAGAGGGTCAAGTACTTCATGGATAGTTCGTAGTTTTCCGGCGCAAGTCCGTTGACTTCAATAAAATCGGGAACGAACAGATACTCGACCCCTCGCATCTGTGGTGCTGCCTGCTCAATCACGTGTAATGCCTCTTCATAGTTGTCAGGGAGAACTTCGGTCAATGCCGACGTAATGCGGCGGATACGAGCTTTGAATTCCAGCTCTCCCCAGCCTTCGGCAAATACAAGTTCACGAAATTGCTGCTTGTCCAACTTGGGGTAGAATTGGTGTAACCATTCCCCTGTCCGGTCGATTAATGCGGGAGTATATTTGTCTTTGAACAGTTCCATAATCCGCCTCCTTTATCTATAACTCAGTATACCTCAATTTACGGGAATAAGAACATAGGTTCTTAAAAAATGGTTAGGAATATTCTCTTATATTAAAGAATGAGTGAATTGATGGGGAGAATAGATGGAAGTGGATTAAGGCACCCCCTTATGTAAGAGGGCGCCTGGGAAAAATGTTAGAGTTATTTGCTTTTTTTGGGACGACGTTTGGTGGAATTGGATTTATTCCGGCCCGTTTTACTACTCGTGTTCCGTTTGCGAGGAGCAGAGGTCGTTTTTTTACGACGTTTGCGTGAGCGAGGTGGCGAATACTCTTCATAATCTTTATCCGCAAGACTGCTGCTCTTTTTTCCTTTTCCAAAGGGCAGAATCCCCATCACCAGTTTCATCATGGGTGCCATCTGTTGGAAGCCGCCAACGACCTTTTGCATTTTGCCGATTCCGTTCATGATGCCATCAATTCCACCGAAGCGGTCGATCATTCCTTTCAGTTCCCCGATGTTGGCCAGGGAAAAGCCTGAGGAAGACGCAGGCGCTTCCACCGGAACAGGGGGAGCAACAGGAGCTCCCCCGCCGAAAAAGTTTCCACCAGGTCCCCCCGGACCACCTGGACTATAAGGTACAAGTCCGGATGCTTCAACCTCTTGGAATTGAGGGTAGTAAGGCTCTACTCCAGGATACATGGGTTGAACCTGAGCTTCATTCAATGCCCGTGGCGGCATATAGGCAGAAGAATGGGCCTGCCGTTGCGTATGGGAAGACGGACGCTGCCGTGGAGCGGGCTGGCGGTGATAATAATGCTGTGGCATGAACTATCACGTTCCTTCTATGTTGGATTTCGGAATTGCGTTCCTTCAGCTGCTGGACGTGCATAACAGACCGAGTCGGAACTCCCTTTTGCTATACTGTATGTCATTAGCGGAGAGACGGCGTAGGCGAGTATCCCGTAAAACGGGATATTTGCGGATTTGGGCGCAGAGAGGATGTCAGCTTCACAGTGGAATTATATTTTTACGACACAAAATTGTCACATTTTAAATTTGATAATTCCTACATAATTAATAGGAAATATACGCGGAAAAAGAGGGAAAATCGTAAGAAAGAGGAGGATTGTGCGCGCACGGAGGACATTCATGCTATATGAAAGCGGTAACATGTATTTTTATTCTGTAGTGCGTGAAATCGTTAACGCTTGAAATACCAACTCAGGCTGGGTACAATGAAGGTACACAGTAACCGCTAGGGGATGATGATGAAATGCAGCTGAAGAAGCTAAATGATAAAAGCATTGAACAATTATTTGAGGCTATTTTGACTCTGAAAGATATTGAAGAGTGTTATGTGTTTTTTGATGACCTCTGCACGGTAAACGAGATTCAATCCATGTCCCAGCGGCTGGAAGTAGCACGTATGCTTGGCAAAGGAAATACCTATAACCAGATTGAAGCGGAGACAGGTGCAAGCACAGCCACGATCTCTCGTGTAAAACGCTGCCTGAACTACGGTAATGACGGTTATAAAATGACGCTGGAACGCCTGGGACGATAAGGATGAAGAAACCGGGTGTACTCATCATTAGTCACGGTTCTCAGGAGAAGACCTGGGTAGAATCCGTCGATGACGCGGTCTCCCGGTTGAATCTGCCTGAATCATTGCCCGTTGAAGCCGGGTTTCTTGAACTGGTGGAAGGACGCCTGATCCAGGACGGTATCAACCGACTGGAAGCACAGGGCGTAACTGATATATTGGTCGTACCTCTGTTCGTATCGTCCGGTAGTACACATGTGGATGAGATTGAGTATGCCATCGGTGCCAAAGACGCTCCGGAGCGTGAGACGGATCTGGAACCCTTTGAGGTGAAAGCACAAGTCCACTTCGGCTATCCTGTGGATAACGACCCGGATATTGCGGTCATGGTCTGGGACAAGGTAAAGGCCCTGTCGCAGCAGCCAGAACAGGAGACGATTCTGCTAGTCGGACATGGGAGTATTCACGATGGATTCCGTCAGCGCTGGGAAGCGGGTATTTCTTCACTCGCACAGCGGGTGCAGGAAGTCAGCGGTGTTGCTCATACCGATTATGCGCTGCTAAATCCGGACAGTGTGTACAGCAAGGCGAAATACTGGAGTGAAGAGCGGGGGAGCCGGGTTATTGTGGCGCCGTTGTTTTTGAGTGCCGGTTATTTCACTATGAAAGTGATTCCGAGCCGACTGAAGGAGCTGGATTACGCGTATAGTGGTGAGACGCTGCTTCCACATCCGCTATTAGGGACGTGGCTGGAGCGCCAAATTCAACGTTTACTGGAAAGATGTAATGAGGGTAAGGTTTAGGATAGGGAAAGCAGGTTGCTGCTAGCGATTATTCCCGTTCTCTCTAACAATAGGTTAAACACAAACGGCAGAGATGCCGTTTTTTTGTTTTTGTATGTACTTTAGACCAAACACGCCGAATCAGGCGTGTTTTTTTGTATTAGGCAAAACCCTCTACGAGGCGAAATTTCGGGTTCAATCCGCGGAGACAGATTGGAGGGTGAGGATTCTAACTCTGAAATGATTCTCTTTACAGGAAAGTTTTTGTCTGATAAGATGTCAACATTCAATTGTTAACCTAAATAATATTTTTGGTTAACAATTGAAATGCTCTTACGGAAGGTGATATCTTGTGACACATTATGAACGGCTTGCAGCCAAAAATAAGGCTCATTTATGGAACCCTTTTACGCAAATGAAAGATTACAATAACTCTGATCCTCTCATCATTGAACGAGGCGAAGGCGTCATGCTGTATGACGTCCAGGGACGTGCTTATTATGATGGCTTCTCCTCGGTTTGGCTTAATGTTCACGGACATAACATACCCGAGCTGAACCAAGCTATAACGGATCAGTTGGAACGTGTTGCACATTCTACGTTACTCGGAATGGCTAATGTGCCAGCTATTGAACTTGCTGAGAAACTAGTAGAGATTTCCCCAGAGGGATTAAATAAAGTATTTTATTCCGATTCGGGAGCAACCGGTGTCGAGATCGCAGTGAAAATGGCGTTTCAATACTGGAAGAACCGAGGAGAAATCGGTAAAACGAATTTTATCACGATGAATCAAGCCTATCACGGAGATACGATTGGTGCGGTGAGTGTCGGGGCAATTCCGTTGTACCATGATGTGTTCCGTCCCATGCTGTTTCCTACTCATGTCATCCCATATCCTTACGTTTATCGACATGAGGATGGCGAGCGGGAAGCCATGGATGCTACGTTAACCGCATTACGTAATGTACTTGAAACGAGTGCAGATGAAATCGCGGCTATTATCGTGGAGCCGATTGTGCAAGGAGCTAGCGGCATCCTGATTATGCCAGAGGGCTGTCTCCGCGAGATGGCAGCACTTTGCCGTACATATGACGTACTATTCATCGCCGATGAGGTGGCGACAGGTTTCGGTAGAACAGGTGCTATGTTTGCTTGTGATCTCGAAGAAGTGTCACCTGACTTGATGGTGATAGGCAAAGGCCTTACAGGCGGCTACTTACCTGTGGCAGCGACACTGGCAACAGATGAGGTGTACAGCGCATTTTATGCCGATTATGAGGAGCAAAAAACATTTTTTCACGGTCATTCCTTCACAGGTAACCCGCTCGGCTGCGCTGTTGCTTTGGCTAACTTGAAACGATTTGAAGAGCGCAATCTGGTGGAAGGTGTAAGAGCAAAGGCGGCTTTTGTAGAGCAGAAGCTCTCAGCACTTAAAGATTCTCCACACGTCGGGGATATCAGGCAAAAGGGACTGATGTTAGGAATTGAGCTTGTACGAGATAAAGCAACTCGGGAACCGTACGATTGGGCCGAACGAATCGGTGTTCGGGTAACGGAGCGGGCCAGAGATCTTGGCATGCTTACGAGACCCCTTGGCAATGTTGTTGTGTTCATGCCTCCTCTCGCTAGCACAGAAGCTGAGCTTGAAGCAATGATTGATATCTTGATGCAATCTATTTTTGACGTCACCGAAGGTGGTTTGGAATCATGAATGTAATTCCCGGATTATTCGTAACAGGTACGGACACAGGGGTTGGAAAAACAATCGTTACAGGGGCTCTTGTTGCTGCTCTTCGTGCTGAAAAGCGGAATATAGGCGTCTGGAAGCCCGTGCAATCCGGTGCACTTCTTGGCAGCGGAGAAACCGACGCGGAACGCCTGTTGCAATACACCGGAATTGATGAGCGTGCCGAGCATGTGGCGCCATTTACATTCGAAGCTCCTCTTACTCCGATGCTCGCTGCCAAGCAGGATGGGGTGGAAATTACGTTACAGGAGATTATCAACGCGGGTCAGTCCCTGGCAAATCGATACGAATCAGTACTCATTGAAGGGGCAGGGGGCGTCGCTGTTCCACTGACCGAAGACTCTCTTGTAGTAGATTTGATCTCGGAGCTTCGAACACCGACCCTGATCGTAGCGCGGACAGGTCTAGGTACGATTAATCATACACTTCTTACAGTGTCATACCTGCAGCAGCATGGGATTAAGATCGTAGGTTTTATTCTGAACGATGGTGAATCTGACGAGATTTATAACGACTCCAGCATCACAACAAACGCAGAATTGATTGAACGTTATTGCGGCATACCCTTTCTTGGACGTTTTCCCCGCTTAATGGACGAAATAAATACAGAATTGTTGATCCAGGTCATTCGAGAGACGATCCAGTTAACACCGATCAGACAGGCATTAACAGTTCAATCCATGGAGGAGGAATGAAGTTGAAAACAACGGTAACTAATCTAGAATGGTCGTCGCTTGCGAATCGATCGTTGAATGGCGAATGTTTAACAATGGAAGAGGGACTTGCCGTGCTTGAAGCAAGCGACGATGAGGTACTGCCGCTAATGCAAGCGGCTTTTCAAGTGAGGCAATATTTTTACGGCAAAAAAGTGAAGCTGAATATGATCATCAACGCCAAAAGCGGCTTTTGTCCCGAAGACTGTGGTTATTGCTCACAATCCATCGTATCCACCGCGCCCATCCAAAAATACAGCTTGCTCGACAAAGAAACGCTGCTTGCAGGTGCACATGAAGCTATGGCGCGTAAAGCAGGAACCTATTGCATTGTAGCTTCAGGCAAAGGTCCCACGAATAAAGAGCTGGATCAAGTGGTAGAAGCGGTAAAAGAAATCCGTGAAACGATGCCACTTAAAATCTGTGCGTGTCTAGGAATCTTGAAGGACGGTCAAGCAGAACGTTTGGCTGAGGCAGGTGTGCACCGATACAATCACAACTTGAACACAAGTAAGGCCAATTATCCATCGATAACCACAACGCATACCTATGACCAGCGAATTGAAACCGTGGAAAAGGTAAAAGCATACGGCATGTCTCCCTGTTCCGGTGTCATTATCGGTATGGGTGAGAGTAATCAGGAAATTGTTGAGATGGCTTTCGCGCTCCGTAAGCTTGATGCGGATTCAATTCCGATTAATTTCCTGAATGCAATACCGGGGACCCCTCTGGAAGGAGCAGGACGCACTCCGGCTATGAAGGCGCTTAAGGTACTGGCACTATTTCGGCTCATCTGTCCATCTAAAGAGATTCGTGTTGCGGGTGGACGCGAGATTAACCTCCGTACATTGCAACCTTTGTCCCTGTATGCTGCTAATTCACTCTTTGTAGGTGATTATTTAACGACAGCAGGTCAGGAAATATCAAATGATCATCAAATGATTGAAGATTTGGGTTTTGAGATTGAGTTAAATGCACTATAAGGCGGTACGAACTACGAACTGGATGGAAAAAGAACTTGCGTTATTGGCTGATGTCTCCAATGAACGTTACTTACGTGACAGTGCTGCGGTTCCAGATTGTCCTGGTTATACGTGGAGAGGAGACCGAGTGCTCCTCAACCTGGCCTCCAATGACTACCTGGGACTTGCGCAACATCCCGCTATCATCGATACCATTCGCGAGGCGCTTCTTACTGAAGGAGGAGGCTCGGGCGCATCTCGTCTTGTTACTGGGAATCGACCGCCTTATGGCCGTCTGGAAGAAGCGCTGGCCACTTGGCAGCATAGTGAAGCTGCGCTTGTTTTTGCAAATGGTTATATGGCTAATTCTGGTGTCATTCGTGCACTCGTGGGCCGGGGTGATGTCGTTTTTAGTGATCAATTAAACCATGCCAGCATCGTGGACGGTATTGTGCTGAGCCGCGCGGAACATGCCCGGTATCGACATAATGATATGGAACATCTGAAGCTATTAATGAACAAACATCGGGATAAACGGCGTAAGCTGATTGTTACGGATGCCGTCTTTTCAATGGATGGTGATCAAGCACACTTGGAAGAGCTCGTTGCGCTCAAACAAGAGTACGGGGCAATGCTGATGGTGGATGAGGCGCACAGCGGAGGCATCTACGGGAAACGGGGGGAAGGACTTTGCTTTAAGCTTGGTCTGCATCATGATGTGGATGTGCATATGGGGACGTTTAGCAAATCATTCGGTTTATATGGAGCTTATATCTGCGGCAGCCGAAAATTAATCCGGTTTCTCGTTAACAAAGCAAGACCACTTATCTATTCAACGGCATTGCCGCCTTCTCTCGTAGCTGGTATTTCAACAGCGTTAACTTTGGTACAAGCGGATCATTGGCGCCGCGAACGCCTCTACTCGGCAAGTCAATTATTTCGTTCTTCGCTTAGTGATGCCGGATTTAACGTTGGAACCGGGGAATCCCCTATTGTGCCGATAATTGTCGGTGATAACGAAAGGGCTCTTCGTTTCAGTGAGGCACTTGAAGCAGGCGGTATTGCTGGGATTGCCATCCGACCGCCTACCGTTCCTGATGGCACAGCGCGAATCCGCTTCTCCTTATCGGCCGGTCATACCCCTAAGGAACTGAATGATGCCAGCGCACAAATCTGCAAAATCGGACTGCAGTTAGGAGTGCTGAGCTCATGAGTGCCTTGGATAATAATCCGCTACAAATTGAGCAAGAGAAAAATGGAACTATATTATGGTTAACGGGATGGAGCATGCCTGATGCGGTGTTTGACCGTCTTCGCCTGTTATTGCCTGATTTTCGACATATTTCTGTAGATTATAATGCTGCGGATTCTCCAGAGGAAATGCTGTGTTTAACTGAAACAGCAGTTAAGGACATGTTAGATATTGAAGGAACAGCTTTCAGGGAGAGAGTTTCCCAAGGTCCGCTTCTAATATCAGGTTGGTCGCTTGGAGGTTTACTGGCGCTCAGACTAGCGGCTAAAGGTTACGCGGATGGCCTTGTGCTGTTCGGGGCAACGGCTCGTTTTACCCGTTCAAAAGAAGAGTTTGACCGCGGCTTGGCAGATGCATATGTTAGGCAGATGATCAAAGGGATTTTAAAGGATCAACACGCAGTGGAAACGAATTTTCGAAAGGTGATGTTTACGGAGCAAGAATGGGAGGCGGGTCTTGCTGAACGTCTCCCTCATACAGGTAGCTGGACAACGCAATCACTACTGGCAGGCCTTCAGATTTTACGAAGCGAGGAATGCTTGTCTCAATTGCCCCATATCGATTGTCCGGTTCTTCTTATTCATGGGACTGAGGATAGGATATGTCCTTACGGTGCTGGATTGGAGCTTACAGCTCATTTACCTCAAGCCAAGTTAATTACATTAACAGGCTGCGGGCATGCACCCTTTTTGGGAAAGGAAGTACACATCGCTGATGAATGGAGGAGATGGTGGCATGACCATTGGAAGAAGTAGTGCTGTTCAACGCCAATTTAATCGTAGTGCCACTTCTTATGATGCACATGCTCATATTCAGCGTTCTATGGCTGAGCAGCTAGCAAGATCCCTCGCAGAATGGAAAAACAAAGGGGTCTTAAGTGATCCGAGCATTCTCGAAATCGGTTGTGGAACAGGGGCTTTGACTCAAATCCTAGTAAATGAATGGCCTAGTGCAAATATTACTGCAATTGATATTGCACCCGAGATGATCGAAGTGGCTTCAAAACGGTTCCGATCAGTAGAGCATCCAGGTACTGCGGATTGTACAACGGATAATTTACGTTTTCTACAGGCAGATATCGAAATGTGGGCTGTAAATGCTCCGGAGTCCTCAGTAGATATCATCGTCTCTAACGCCTGTTTTCAATGGCTAAGTTCGCCACAGGAAACACTGGGTCACCTGCGGCGAATGCTGCGCCCGGGTGGCTTGCTCATCTTTACGACCTTCGGGCCTGATACATTTCGTGAGATGCATGAGGCATTTGATGAAGTTTATCGAGCCAACGGGATGGAATCACAGCGGCATGGACTTTCGTTTCATTCACCTGCTCAATGGGAAATTATGCTTCAGGAATCCGGGTATTCTAGTTTCCATTGTGAGCGTTCGATTCATACAGAAAAGTATGCTTCCGCAAGAGATTTCCTGTATTCGGTTAAAGGAATGGGAGCCAGCACTTCAGAAGCAGCACTGATTCCTGGGTACAGTTTACGACGTTTGTTCACCAACATGTATAAGGAGTATGAGGACAAGTTCAGCATAAAGGGAGGAGTCTCTGCGACATATGATCTCCTGTTCATTCAATCCGTAGCTCCTTATTAACCCTATACCTGAGAAGGAAGAATCAGATGAAGCTCCAGCAAAGACATTAATTCTTCAACAATTTCTTCGGCTGGATAAGGCATGGAATTCATGATCCACCATTCCAGCAGGCCTGCGGAGGCACAGGCCAGAAATTGTACAGTGATTTCCCGGTTGATACCTTTGTGAATGCCGCACGCATCAATCTGTTCTTCCACTCCCTGAACCAGGAGCGTCATCATCCGATTCCGGAAGGCGGGAATGCCTTTTTGGGTTAATAGCGTGGTATACACGGGGGCGTGCTGCTCCAGGTAACGGAAGGTTCGGAGCAATGCCTCCTTGACAGTCATGGGCGTGGTAGGACTCTCCACCATACAGCTCTCCACCAGCTGCTGCAAATACATCTCGATGCTTTGATCCAGCAGATCGAACTTGTCCGTGTAGTGCAAATAGACGGTACCGCGGTTCACATCGGCCCGATCAGCAATGTCATTAATCGTAATTTGCTCAAAATCCTGCTCTTTCAACAGCCCGATCAAGGCCTCGGTTATGGCTTTTCTTGTCTTGACAACTCGTCTGTCCATGGCTCCTCCTTTGATGTTTTCAACAATATGGGTTCATTCGTTGATTATTCAACAAAAACGGATATTTTAGCGATTGAAGCGCTGCAGATGCTTTGTTACTCTTATTTTATCAACAAATGTTGATAAAGCAACGAATATCTATAAAATTTTGAAATAGAGGGATAACTAATGAACATATTAGTGTATGGTGCAGGCGTCTTGGGCAGTCAGTTGGCGCAGGTTCTGGTACGTGGGGGAAATGACGTCACCATTCTGGCTAGAGGGAAGCGGGCAGAGGAACTGGAGAGGGATGGCATTGTCATTCGTCATGTGTTCCAGTTTAGAACGACCGTTGACCCGGTGCGGGTAACAAGAACGTTGGAAGAGAATGATCACTATGATCTTATTTTTGTGGTTATGAAATATAACGATTTTCCATCAGTGCTGCCTATTTTGGCGGCCAATCAGAGCAGGAATGTGGTGATTGTCGGTAACAATGCAGATGCACGAAGCATGCAACTCTTTTTGGAGGAAAACAGCAGAGTGGAAAAGAAAGTCGCATTTGGTTTTCATATCAGCGGCGGGCGGCGGCAAGAAGACCGGATGTTATCCATTGGTGGAGCAAGCGGGCAAATGGTGATTGGTGGGCTGGATAGCGAGATTGCCTTTAAATCCATACTGGATCAAGCTTTTGAGAAGACGAAATACAAGTTGAATTACCTGGATGATATTGATGCCTGGCTGAAAAGCCATATTGTGCCCATTCTGATGCTTAATGCAGTGAGCTTTAATGAGAAGCGTGAGATGATCAGGCTGGACGGGAACAGAAAGCAAATCCAGCATATGATTGGGGCGATGGATGAGGGCTTTCGCGTGCTTGAGGCCATGGGCATAACGATTATACCGGAGATTCAGGCTAAACTGATTCGCAAACATCAACGGATGTTTTACCTTCTATTGAAGATATATAGTATGCTTCCGGTTTATAAACTGGTTGCGGGTTCTTTTGGGGAGATCGAGGCGTTAGATCATGCATTTACTGATTGGAAAAAGGCCACAGGTGTACCAACACCGCATTGGGAGATCTTGAAAAGGGACTATTCCATCTTATAAGCATGATCAAAGCAACTTCCTATTGCTCTTACCTCATTTACAGACTACAATTAAACCAACTAATAAAATGGGGATAAGGTGATATGCAGATGCGGGAAGTGTCTATGCGCTATGTCAAAGCGAACCAGATTGGGATTGTGCTATTTGTTGTCCTGTCATTTCTGTTCAACCAGCCGTTAATTCTGGGAGCGTTATGGATCATCCAAGTTGTCGGCCTGGTATCGGGAGGCAAGCTTAATCTGTTTGTACAGATTGGGAGGGCCGTGTTAACGGGAAAAGGGACAGAGACACAGGCAGTGGAACTGCAACGCTTCAACAATGTTCTGGCCGTATTGTTTCTCACGTTGGCACTTGTCTCATTCGGCCTTGATTGGCAGGTAGCGGGTTATATTTTCTCGTCGATGCTTCTCCTCGCTGCAAGTGCCGCATTGCTCGGTTACTGTGTGGGCTGCACCGTATATTTTTGGTATAAACAGCTCCGAGCTGGCAGAAAGATTGGCTTCTAAAGTATATGTGATTGCGCAAACAATCCCCTCCAAGTTCTGTGTCTACTTGAAGGGGATTTTACTTTTTTTCAAAAGAGGATGGCGGTTAATTCTGTTCTCTGCACGAAACATGTATTCAAATGGAGAGAGAAAGACCTTTTTGTGACAACTCCCATGCCTAAAGGCAGAGGAGTTGTCACCTAAACCAGGCCTTGTTTAAATTGTTGATAAAATTACTATCGTTCAAAGGAACATTGGCACTGCCAAAATCGGTTGTATTCAGCGCATTGCGGGCCGCAGACGTCAGATCATCCCAACCGATCAAAGGCTGCATTCCACCGACGGTTCCAGTAACACCAAGCTCATGGTTTAGAGGCCAGGTACTGTTGTAACTAATCAAAGGATTCGTACCGTTCAGGTTCGTATTACTTGGTGCAACATTCGTGAACTGCCCATGTCCTGAATAGGCGATGGAGAGAATTTGAGGATTTGGTGCTGCGGGATTGTCTACCCATACAACGATACCTTCCCAGTCATGACGATGGCCGAGGCCGGAGGAAGGGGAGTCTTTCGGGAAGTACCATGCGTACATAATAGCCCATACGCCATTATGCCATGCCGAACGGGAGTACACTTGGCCTGTGCTTGAGCTGCAATTTCCACTAGGTGAACCGGAGGTCTGCAAGCCTGCATTGGTATTGCCCTGTTGATCCACGGCGGGGAATGGAACACATCCATGGTAGACTTTTAGGTAGGGTTGGAAACGCTTGGCTGCGATTTGGGTGACTGTGACGGGACTTACTTCCTGGAATCCGACAACCTGATCATGGTTAATGACTGCGGCTTCAACGGCTGTAATAAAGGGAAAACAGGCTAAGATCGATATCATGAGCAATAAAACGAGTTTTTTCATTCGGTGATCTCCTTCATGGATATGGTATTGGAATGTGTTGAGGATGCACTAAGACTATATTGGAAAAGGTTTCATTTTATTTGTCATCTCATTCAGGTTATTGTAAATTTTTTGCAGGATATGTGTTCTCATGATTTGAGAGGGTATAAGACTATTTCCGGCCCAAGCGGGCAGAATGGTGATGAATGGTTATAATTTACAGCAAATCCATAGGATTAGATTCAAGAGGAGTGCCAGAGGTTTATTTTGTAAAGGATAGGCAAGCTCGGAAGTGAACAGAAAGTATGTTGTCATTGCTGGAATGAGGTAATTCTTGAGGGTTTATCGTTATTGTTATCCAGATGTAAAATTTCACTATAGTATATATGAAAATAATTACTTATGTATCACAGGCTAGGACATCTTCACATTTGATGATATGATAGTACATAAAGGCTTTGGAATGAGACGGAATTCCTTATGCATATATATAAGTAGAGAAAAGTGTTGGGGCAGGATTAACGGACGTGAGTCATTGTGTAAAATGATGCCGACTGCGATCACTCTCAGATAGTAAGAAAATGAGGTCGTTCAGACTCATGGATAATGTGGAATAGGTGGCGTATGAGATGAAAAAAGCTCGCTTGATATATAATCCGACCTCAGGCCGGGAAGAAATGAAGAAACGTCTGGCTGATATTTTGCAGCGTTTGGATCAAGGTGGTATCGAAGCCTCGTGTCACGCAACAACGGGTGAAGGAGATGCAACCCGGGAAGCGGAGCTGGCGATTGAACGCGGATATGACATGATTATTGCCGCTGGCGGCGATGGTACATTGTATGAAGTCATTAACGGTATGGCCGAGCGGGAGAATCGTCCTCCGCTGGGTGTATTTCCGTTGGGAACGACCAATGATTTTGCGCGTGCGCTGGGTATTCCGAGGCAGTGGGAAGATTACGTGGATCTGGTCATCAACCAGCAGCTTCGTCCGCTCGATCTGGGCAAGGCGAATGATAAATATTTTATCAATATTGCAGGCGGGGGTTCGTTAACCGAACTGACCTATGAGGTGCCAAGCCGTCTGAAAACGATGATTGGGCAACTGGCCTACTATATGAAAGGTATTGAGAAAATGGCGAGCCTGTCTCCGCAGGAGCTGGTTATCCGTGCCGCGGGTCAGGAAGAAATTCATGATGAATTCATGCTGTTTCTCATTGCCAATACGAACTCCGTCGGGGGCTTCGAGAAGCTGGCTCCGGGTGCGACCATAGATGATGGCTTGTTCGATGTGATCGGTGTGCGCAAATGTAATCTGGCTGACATGATTCGCCTCGTAACCCTTGCGCTGCGTGGTGAACATCTGAATGACAAGAAGGTCGTTCATTTCCAAACGGATTATATGGAAGTAACGTCTCCGGGCTATGTGCAGTTGAACCTGGATGGTGAGCTGGGCGGTACATTGCCTGCGACATTCAAGAACTTGCGCCATCACCTGATGTTGTATCGTTAAGCATAGTATGGATCGGGGAGGAAATGTGATTTCCTGTTGCCGTGGGCATTGGGATCACGTATAATCTCAGGGTGCCTGAAAATGAATGGAATCTCCCTTGTACAAGGGATGAACATATATGAAGAAAGAAGTGAATGTACGTTGTCTAATACGAACCGCAGCGGTCGTGGAAAAAACCGCCGGAATTCGGCTGCCTCTCAGGGGCAAGGGAATGCTTCAGTGTCCCGTCAGCCAAGTCAAACATCTCGTCCATCTACACGTCAGCAAGGAAAAGAGGTGCGGCCACAAGGCGCATCTCTTTCTGCCGTTCGTCCAAAGGAGAGAGCGCGTGAATCTGCACCAATCGAAGGGCTGCCCGTTAGTAAAAATGAAGAAACCGTCATCGATATCATTGGCATGAACCATGACGGTGAAGGTGTCGGCCGTGCCAATGGATACACGCTCTTTGTGCAGGGTGCGCTTCCCGGTGAAACTGTGCGTGTGCGCGTGATGAAAACCAAAAAGCAGTACGGCTACGCCAAACTGCTGGAGATTGTGAAGGCCAGCCCGGATCGTGTATCCGCGCCTTGCCCGATCTATGATCAATGCGGCGGATGCCAGATTCAGCATATGAGTTACGCCGGACAGCTTGCGTGGAAACGCCAGCTGGTGGTGGACAATTTGCAGCGGATCGGCAAGCTGAATGTGCTGGTGGAGGATGCGGAAGGTGCCGAGCAACAAGGCATTCGTGTGCTGCCTACCATGGGCATGGACGAGCCATGGCGTTATCGCAACAAGGCACAGGTGCCTATCGGTGCAGCCGATGGAGGCTTAGTGGGTGGTTTTTACGCCAAAGGAAGTCATCGGATCATCGACATGGACATCTGCTTGATTCAGCATGAGCATAACGATGAAGTGGTGGCCAAGGTCAAGGAACTAGGAAGCCATCTCGGCATTAGCGCATACAATGAAGAAACAGGTCGCGGTCTGCTGCGTCATGTGGTCGTGAAGAAGGCATTCCGTACAGGCGAGATGATGCTCGTTCTCGTCACCAATGGCCGTGACATTCCACACAAGGATGCATGGATCGGTAGTATCCGTGAAGCGATTCCGCATGTGGCGAGCATCTGCCAGAACGTGAACAAGAAGCAGACCAACGTCATCTTTGGCGATGAGACCCGCGTCCTGTGGGGACGTGATGTAATCTATGATTATATCGGGGATGTGCAGTTTGCCATCTCGGCACGTTCGTTCTATCAGGTGAATCCGGTGCAGACGGAAGTACTTTATGGGAAGACGGTGGAGTACGCAGGCTTGAGTGGTAAAGAGACGGTAATTGATGCCTACTGCGGCATCGGTACGATCTCTCTTTTCCTGGCGCAACATGCGGATCAGGTGTACGGGGTGGAGATTGTACCTGAAGCGATTGAAGATGCTCGCAGCAATGCGATGTTGAACGAGATGAAGAACGTCAAGTTCGAAGTTGGTGCTTCAGAGGACGTTATTCCACGCTGGAAAGAGCAAGGCATCGAAGCCGACGTCATCGTCGTCGATCCGCCGCGGAAGGGTTGCGATCCGCGTTTGCTGGATACGATTCTGGAAATGAAACCGGAGCGTGTGGTGTATGTGAGCTGTAATCCGAGTACGTTGGCACGTGATTTGAGAGTGCTGGAAGATGGCGGGTATAGAACGGTTGAGGTAACGCCGGTGGATATGTTCCCACATACGGTGCATGTAGAATCGGTAGCTTTGCTGGTGAGGGATGGTACAGATCATTGAGATTGCAGTAGTGGAGTGGATTATGGGAGTAGTACAGATGGGGTTGAAGTGTGAAACAGAGGCTTGAAAATAGTAGAGTTGACTGATTGTTGACGAAATAAATAGATTAATTGGGAGATGCCTGATTCTTGAATCGAGTAATTTCTATTATTAGGACAGGGTTCAAATCCCCTCGCCCCCACCAAATGGAAGCCCCGTCCTCGTCTGTGTTGACCACTGAGGATGGGGCTTTGTTTTGTTCGTAAATGTAGACAGCTTGTAGACAAAGGTTATGAATGGCTTGCATTATCTTGTCTTCCTGTAGATAAAATGTCTACAACAGATAACGGTTATTTATGCAGCTTGTTATAAATCTCAGCCGGAACTTGTGACAGGGGTGAAAAGTGCAGTCTGTCAACTTTACACAATGTCCGTTTCCTTTCGTTCCTCCCGGAGCGCAGCTTTATGAGGTTACCATGAGAAAGTCCATTATTGACGAAGTATTTCCCACGGAGCTGCTAAAGCCGGTGAATGAGTACCCACCGCCAATGGGAATCGTTCGTCCTGGCAGCTGCCAAACTTTAATGGGTAGGTCGCCTTTAGCCTATTTTACCTTACGGAAACATGCGTCACTAAAATTGATAAGGGCATTGTTCTAATTTCTTGGGCATGACTTGTCCCACTATAGTCATAATCGTATGTTCAGTAAGTATTTTGACCGATTTTTTCCTTAGCGTAGTCACACAGGTTATCGAAGTGAAGTATTTCAATACCATTAGTGCTTCTTAATTGCCTCTTATGCCAACGTGTAGTGTCGTTAAAATCGTCACGTCTACCCGCAACGACTGCGAAATGAAGACGGTATGGTTCGTAGGTCTTAAACTCGTTAGGCAGTTCCATGGTAGAATTTTTGTATTTATTGAATGTTTCTTCTAGCGTGGTGAAGTTGGCCGAAAGGTAACGTTTCCAATCGTTTACTTGTTTAATTCCTTTATTAAATGTCGCGCCCAAGTCTCCCGTTTGAACCGTTATATTTTTATACGGATTTTCTAACTCAACGAAAATAAACTCGTATCCGCCCGAGTTTTTGCCAATTATTAAATAGTCGACACGGGTATGTATTGCCTAACCAGAATTCGGGAATTACGTATACGTCATGGTGACCGAAGTCGTAACTTTTAAGTATATAAGCGATAATAAAATGCGCTTCATTATTCTTAATGTTAGCCATTAGCGTTGTTTCTGTCGCATTTGTAGCGTCTAGGTCAGCAATAAACTTTGCCAATAAATCGTTAAGCCGCGGTTCGTCTTTTAAGTCCACGGTGTCTAGATAGTGGTTAGGAAAGAAGCTTAGATAATGCCTAACCGCTTTTGGGTAGGTCAAGTAGTTAACTGCTTTTCTTAACTTGCTAGTGTTTCTCAGCTTTTCGGCGGCATCCATTTCGTCCCATGCTTTTCTTTCATCGTCAGTTAGTACGTTATAATCTCGTTGGTACAATGTCGCAGTCATGTTTATTAACTCTCACATTAGGTATTGATTCGTAATACTTCGATAAAAATGCCTTTTCCCTTCATTTCCCAACAAGTATAATGAAAAATATAGTACTTTCGTTGGGGGCGTAATATGTACGAAATTCAAATAGAGGTTGAGACGTTAAAGAACATTATGCTTTCTAAAGCGACTGGTGGAGTTGTAGATGGTAGAGAGTACCGTAGCTTAAGGGATAAGCTCGTTAAAAACGATAAGGTAAAGTCATTACTCCCTAAGTGTGTCGTTACCTGCCGTACGATTGACGAGTTTTGGGGGCATATGAAAGAGGTTGCAGGCTCTTACCAAGGTCGACGTGATTATTTACGCGACGAGTTCAACTCAATATTAGAATACCTCGAAAGCATGGCGGAAACACCGTCTGACAATATCATTCTAACTGCGTTGGACGGTAAGAACGGGGCTACATTTATTCAAGACGCATGGAGTAAAGCTCTAGAACGTCGGGATTCTGACCCCGAAGGGGCAATAACTTCCGCAAGGACGCTATTGGAATCGGTCTGTAAATTCATATTGGACGAAACAGGAGGATCATATGACGATAAAACCGACATGCCCCAGCTCTATAAAGGCGTTCATAAGGCGTTAAAACTTGCCCCCGACGACCATACGGAGGAAATATTCAAGCAAATCCTAGAGGCTTGTTCGTCAGTCGTGGGCGGGTTAGGCTCACTACGTAACAAGCTAAGTGACGCACAAGGGCGTGGCTCAAAAGCCTTAAATGTCTCAGGAACGTCCTTATAATGTAAAAAGAGACGCCCTATGTCGACGTCTCTTTACGGTTCTAACCGCTCTTATCACCGTTGATTTACGTATACCCGTTAGCGATTCTACTTGCGTGTATGAATTGGTAGCTAACAGTACTATAGCGTGGTCAATCTGTTTCTTGCCGAAACTTCTTAGGACGCCCTCAGAGTAATCATCACGCTGCCTAACGATAACCCTACGTACGTTCTACAAACATATCCCGCTCAAATTCAGCGAAGGGAAGCATTATTTTGAATAAGGCAACCTGTAGACGTATCCTCGACAAGTTCCATAAGACTTGGAACCTCCCTAGCCCCAGACCAAAGGGGGGAGAGAGGTATCAGCCGTGCGCCAAAGTGTTACAATTTGCATATATTTTTCCGTAATCTCGAAGGGGACGTTGGGAGGCAACCGAGCATGGGATGCGCTATCTCCAGATCCGTTTCTGAATCCTATGAAATACGATTTTCAGTGGCTGACAAGAGTGTTTGAATCGGTGAAACCTACTGATTGAAGAGGTGGGTTGATATGGGCTTCACTCGGGGCGAAGACGTTGGAATTGGTTCATGAGAATCTGCAAGTGGGAGAAGTACATGATGAATGGAAATTCTTACGATGGAGGCAGATTTAATCGAGAATTTATTCAAAACAAAAGGACTTGAGAAAGACAACGATCAAAGTTGAAATTGATTTGGTCGCGAAAATTCGCAAGCACAGTAATGATGTTAAATTCGTAAAGTTAGGAGAAAAACTTGAAAATCTCCGTGAGAGACACGAACAGGGGTTAATTACCAGCATTGAGTTTCTAAAGCTGTTACTAGAGCTTGCGCGGGAAGCTGCAGAAGCTGAAAAAGAAGTAGTGCCTGAGGAAGAAGTGGACAAAGGCAAAGCAGCATTGACAGAGCTCTTTGACGGGGTAAGGAATTCAAAGACACCAATTATCGTCGAGCGAATTGTTAACGATATAGATGATATCGTTAAGATTGTACGTTTCGATGGTTGGCAGGGTACGACTGCAGGAGAACAGGAAGTAAAGAAAGCTCTTCGGAGTGTTGTCTGGGTCAAGTACAAAATTAAAGACAAAGAGGTCTTTGATAAAGCTTATCTGTACATCGAGCAGTATTACTAATTCGAAGATAGAGTGTTGTTTAGCTATGACCAACCATTGTTAGGAGGTTAGAAAATTGGCAAATGGAGAAATGACAATACGAGAGCTGAAAGGTTACAATTTTTTCGTGCCTTCATATCAAAGGGGATACCGTTGGACCGAGGGTGAAGTAACAGCGCTACTTGATGATGTGTCCGAATTTTCTAACGAAGGCGATAAGATGTACTGTATTCAGCCACTTATAGTAAAGAGACGGGATGATGGTTCATTCGAAGTAGTAGACGGACAGCAACGCCTTACCACTATTTATATTTTTATGAAAATCGCTGCACAAGAAATTCGCTCTGCCGTGCCACCGTTTGAATTGAGTTACGAAACGCGTGAAAACAGCACTTCATTCTTAAAGAATTTATCGGACGACAACTACTCTGATAATTCAAACATAGACTTCTACCATATGGGACTTGCCTATAAAAATATGAATACATGGCTTGAATCTCAACCTGATAAGTCGGTTGCAATTCAAGAACTTAATACCAAAATCAGAAAGAGCGTTTTTTTTATATGGTATGAACTCCCTCAAGACAGTGACCCTATTACTATGTTCACAAAAGTGAATCTGGGTAAAATTTCACTCACTAATGGGGAGCTTATTAAAGCCTTACTCCTAAACAAAGATAACTTCGACACATCTGCAAATAAGCGCCAAACTGAGATTTCCTTAGCGTGGGACAGGATAGAGCAAGGATTACGCGATGATTCCTTTTGGTATTTCCTAAATGAAAAAGAGCAAAGCGGCACTCGTATTGATATGCTATTTGATTTGCTTGCAAAAGATTATAACAATAACACAAAAAATCCGATATCAACTAGCCAAAACTACTTTCCGTTTCTAGTATTCTCAGCAGCTTTGAAAAACGCTAAGGGAAGCGAAACTGATTTTGTCAATTACCTATGGAGTGATGTTGAAAAGTTATATGCAGAATTTCGCGATTGGTATAATGACTTAAATAAATATCATATAATCGGCTATCTAATAGCTACAGGCACAACGATTACAGAGATTTTTTCACTTACTCGCGGCAAACGAAAAAGCGAGGTTGCCACAGCTTTGCTCGCAAAGGCTAACATTAAGTATGATGACTTAGCCATACTAGCTCTTGATACAACTGCCCATAAGAGAAGAATTCGCCAGCTACTCTTGCTTTTCAACCTTGCAACACTTGTATGTAAAAGTGAAAAACAATATCGGTTCCCGTTTGATATTTATAAACGTGAAAAATGGGATATTGAGCATATCCATGCAACTGCAGATGAAACAGATGATGCAGATGACAGTTTCGGTAACCTTGCCTTGCTCGACTGTCACACAAATCGCAGTTATAAAGAAGCGCCATTCGTTGACAAACGCAAAATAATTATTGAACGTGAATCCAAGGGTCTTTTTGTGCCGCTATGTACAAAAAACGTCTTCTTGAAGGTGTATTCAAAAAATCTTGATGAAATGGATATATGGAACGAAAAAGACAAAGCGGATTATGTTTACGCTGTAACCCAAACGCTGAACTCATTCTTCAACGGGGGGGCAGGGCAGTGAGCGAAAAGACAATTCAAACCTTCTTAGAACTGCTTGATAAATATCAGGTTGAAGTTCCAATTATACAGCGAGATTACGCCCAAGGGCGACAAGATACCCATGTAAAAACCGTACGTTCAACTTTGCTCAATGACATGAGGGCTGCAATTCTGGGAGAAACACCGCCACTAGATCTTAACTTCGTGTATGGAAAAGTCGAAGGCGAAAAATTCATACCGATTGATGGGCAACAGCGGTTGACAACGCTCTTTTTGTTATACTTATTTGCTTTCCGCAATGACAGTACTAAAACACCGGTTTTAAATAAATTCAGATATGAAACCCGAATAACATCTCGAGAATTTTTGAAAGCATTGACTAATAACCGTGCTGCAATTTTTGAACCTAAAGCAAAACCATCCTCAGAGATAGAGGATTCTGAGTGGTTTGTTTCAGGTTGGATACACGACCCAACTATCCAATCTGTTCTTGTTATGCTCGACGAAATACAGGTAACATTCGGAAATGTAGAACACCTTGCTGAGAAACTATTAGATGTAGAAGTTAAACCTCTTACATTTAAATTTTTTGACATGCAGAAACTTGGCATGGAGGACAGCTTGTATATAAAACTAAATGCACGAGGAAAACCTCTGACAGAATTCGAGAATTTCAAAGCACGGTTAATCGGAAGGATGAAGAAGTTAGAACTACCATATATCAATAAGTTCGAACTTTATTTTGACACCGACTGGACGGACCTTTTTTGGGCAGAACACAAAGTTGATTTCGACCAGACGTATTATGCTTTCTTTGGTGTTTTGTTGATGAACAAAGGTATAATTCAAGACGATAAAAATTGGGCGAACAACCTGAACTATAGTAAGATTGATGCAGAAGTATATAAAAGGGCATATTATACTCTTAATTTTTTATGTAAATACCCTGACTATAAAGAAGTAAGTAATCTGATATTTAAAGCTTTGACCGAAGGGCGTACTTATTCTAATCGTGTATTGTTCCACGCTGTTACAACGTATTTGTTTAAGGCAAAGGGTATATATAACGGTTCATTGAATCAGTGGCTGAGGATAATAAAAAATCTAACGCTTAACAGCAGATTGGACGAAATCAATTTATACCGCAATGCGATCGAAAGTATTAACGCTCTCGCCGAAAATTGGAATAACTTACTTGTGTATTTTTCGGAAAATGGGAAGGTTTACGGTTTTAATCAACAACAAATAGCGGAGGAAAGAATAAAGGCACAGTTGATTATCGCCGATATGAGTTTTGCGAAAGAAATATATAAGGCAGAAGAACACCCATATTTCAGTGGACAGATTCGTTCAGCCCTATATCTTGCAAAGAATTCAGATAAAAAGTTTGAAAAAGAAAAATTCACAGAATACTGGAAGATAATGTCCGCCATGTTTGACAGTAATAAACCAAAGCATGGGCATTTATTACGCCGTGCATTACTTGCAATAGGGGATTACACACTCCCTGTAAGCCAATTTAAAACTCTGTGCGTTGATGACCCGAATGAAGCTGCAAGTACGCCCAGTTTGAAAACATTGTTCTCGAATTGTGGTAAAGTTGTTGGGCAACTGCTCGATGCACTTGATTCAAATTCCGATATTCAAGTACAATTGCGAGGAATAATTACAAAATCGGTAGTGTCTAAAAAAGATTGGCGCTACTGTTTAATTCGCTATCCAGAATTGTTTAATTGGATGAGTGTGTCTCACCTGCGATTGCGTGTGCTCCAAAACGAGATGCATCTCATACAAAACAAATGGTCAAATGGATACAACTATGCACTCTTCCTTTCGGCATTGTATGAGGAGTTGAAAAGCCGTAAGATAAAATCACAATTTGACGCTGAATTGGGGATTTATGTACAGCACTACCTATACGTTAAAGGATATACCGTAAGCTTTAGCAATGGGAAATTCACTGTTACAAACGGAACTAATAAGGTTGTGTATGAATCACAGACAGATGACCCGATTCTCGAAACGGCGGAATTTATCTCCAGGTGATTATACACTCCCTATCGACAATATACCTCGGATTAAGTGTTATCCTTAAGTTACAATAAAACTTGAGGAGGACATATAAAAAAACTCCACGACAGGTATATCTTTGTGGGTGAAGATATTATTATTTTTAGGAACATCAATTAACTCCTTTAGAGACAAAGCCACAACATTAGTACCTATTTACAAGCCTAAAAAAATGAGGTGCTTTCATCTTGCAATAACATTAAGCAGTAAGGTAGCTCTTTATGTAGCACGAGTACTAAAAGCGAGGTCATTTTATGATATTAGATAATAAATTAAAAAAACTTGAAGACTCTATTGATACGCATGTTATTGATGTTTCAAAATATGATTATTCAGAGGTTCCAGTTGTTTTAGCCTTTTATGAGCTGGAGGGATATCTGAAACTTATCATTGAATTGAATCGTGAAAGAAACGCATGCAAGTCTTATGAGGAAAAAGAACTATTTCTTAATAAGTATAAAAAAGTTTACTTATCAGAAAGATTGATGTACCGACGTATTCTAAAGAATTTGATTAATGGAACAGTTAAGATACGTTATTCAGAAACTCTTAGGGGTCAAGAAGAATATCTATTTGGAGCGCTGAACCGTTTCAAAAAGTTTGATAGACAGAAATCATTAAATGAAAATTTAAGTGAATATATGAAAGCAAAACTGAGACAAAAAATTCTTGATGTTAATCAGGAATTGTACAAGCTGCAAAATTATCCTGCTGACTATATTAATACTTTTAGCAAATTTATTGGTCCAAACCCAATCTCAAAATATCGGAAGGATATAATTGTTTATAAAGATGTGAGCATTGCAGAAACTGAATCGAATAGTTATTCTGTCTTTTATAATGAAAACACTACTGAAAATACCAAGAATGCTTTGTTAAACATACTGGCATATTTCAACGGTAGTCCCTTTTTTTATTATACTGAGAACTACAATTTCAATAGAAAACTTTTAGAACTCTATGAACAGTTTGATTTATTAGATATGCTGAGGCTTAGAGAAAAAAACTTCTTTGACAGAAATAGGAAAGAGCCGTTCTATCTTGAACTTCCGATTTTAAAACAAAAGAATGATTACAATATCGTAACCATTCAAGATTCAGAACACGAAATGATTTTTGAATTATACCATGCATCACTGAAACAATTCGAGTCACTTCCAAGATGTGTATTTCTTTACAGGGTGATTGAGTATGGTATTGTTAAGCATTATCAACCATTAATGAGACCCTCAGACTTTTCTCATGAAGAAGCCATAGAGTATTACGCTGATGAAATAATGGTTCATAGATTTAATCCTTTATTTTATGTCGATTTTGGAACGTATGAAAATGAAAATGGAACAGCGTTTGTTAGAAAAAGGAGAGCGAAATACGTTAATTTAACTACAAAATTAAAAGAAGAAATCAAAAAAATTAAGTTAGAGTGGAGCAACCATTCGTTTCTTAAAAATAAAAGTATCGGAAGTATTATCTATGGAACTGGGAGAAATGCAGTAGCCCATGGTGGGGGTGGTAGAGGGAATGCAAGGTATGACTATTCAATGAATTACAAACATATAAACGACGTGAATATATTTCTTGAACTAATAGCTAGGTATATTATTGAAAAGTTAAATCCACAATTAATGAATATGGTTGAAAGAAGAACGAATTATTACATTCAGCATAATCAATATGGAGATATTTTTGCTCAAGAGAAAGATTAAGTTGATGAATTGAAAGAAATGTGGTTGGATCTGCCCCGCCTTTTGTTTACAATGGCTCGCCTGTGCTGCTACCAGCAAGCAAGCGATCGGACGTTCCCGAGGCGGATTAACCACGAAAATTCATGTTGTAGTTGATGCCTTGGGCAATCCGATCCGCTTTGAGTTGACACCCGGACAAGCACGCGGTTCGGTAATGGGTTACGAGATGCTTTCGAAGCTGGATATAGAGAACCGAGAAATTTTAGCGGATCGGGCACATGATGCCGATGCAATTCTGGCCTTAGCAGAGGAACAAAACGCAACCACCGTCAATCCGAGCAAACGCAACCGGCGAAAGAAGCGGGCTTATGATAAGAATACGTATAAAGAACGGCATTTAATTGAATGCTTTTTTAATCGAGTAAAAAAGTATCGGCGCTTGGCAACCCGCTATGACAAGACAGCGAGCATGTTCAAGGCCTCTTTGGTGTTGATTTCGATAAGGATGTGGCTCAAATAGGTTTGCGTACAGACCCTAAAACATTACGTGTATTTTAAACGGACTTCCTGTCAGGTTTTTATTAGACGCACATAGACGGGAGCTTAAATACCAAGGTAATTTTAGGTAGCGAGAGATAGGAAGATGACTGTTCAAAATCCTTATAGTTTAATGTTTTTCGGATTTGATAACACGAATTAATTTTAGGGGATAGCAGTTCGACTCCTATCAGAGTATCCAATATTTGTTGACACCTTGTTGACGAACATCGTCAACAAACAGCCAAACCTAAACAAAATGAACAATGCGGTATGGTTAAAACCCTTATATATCAAGGGTTTTAGCCAACTAACACAGATCCCATCCAACTCCCACATGTTCCCGCATACGGTGCATGTGGAGTGCTGTGCGTTAATAGTTAGGGTGTAGTGTTTTGAAGCCACATTTACATGTTTTAATAAATAGCTACTTGCCCGAAGCTTCTAAAGCTCGGGCTATATTTGTTATAACCACAGTAATTAATTCATCGCAGCGCAAGATGAGGCTTCCGTTCGTCGGATGATGGTTTATATAATCATAGTAGAGTTGATGTTAGTCTGAAATATCCAGTTTTCCTGTTTATCCGTTTTTAATAGCTGTGTGTTGTTCATTGTTTTCTAATGCCGAGGTAAGACGTGGCAAAGGTATACCTAACTTTTGGGCTTCTCTCACAACTTCAAGTACAGCAAAACCCGCTTTACTATTGTTGTATTCAATGAAAAGTCGTGGTAAGCTGCCCTTTGCAAAAATAACTTTGTTAAACAGCGTGCCGAGAAGTGCTGGTGGAATCTTGGTCAACAATAGAGTAATCGCGTCCATCTTTGCGCCTCTTGCTTTAAGTACAGGGGTCATTTCCCGCATACTCTTACCGACATTTGCGAATGAGTCACTATGATTCAAGACTGCTGGGAAACTTCCCCGTTTTAACACCTCGGTCTCCATCGCCGCATTCATGGCATAGTGATTCCATAACCAGCTTTGCATATCCTTGATCCAATTGATTTTAAAATTGGCGCTTTCAAATAGTTCTTTGACCTTGTTGTTTATCTGTTCCGTGCCTACCCGTGGTTTTTCCAGAAATATCATTTTCAGAAAGCCGCCCTTAAGCTTATTGTCCTCAATGCCGCCTCCTGCTCCTGGGAACCCAAAGACAACATTGTTCATAGACAGGGGCAAGATTGATGATTTTAAATCCTGCCAAATATTATTGAATATTAGGATCGGGTTGTTACCAGCAGTAGTCGAAAGTATTCTTGCTGCTTCGGGAAGTTGCTCCGTATTGACACTCGCAATAATGAGATCGTAATTTGGGCTTATCTCCTCATGCAGCTTGATTTTCCAGCTTTCTTGGATGAACTGTTTTCCTCTTCGTGCTTCCCACATTTCAAGCGCGATATGACTTCCGAACGTTTCTTTTCTCCCTTTTCTAACGTAAAACTCAACGGTATGCCCTGCCTTCTCTAAAGCCCAAGCGTATTGGGTCGATATTACACCTCTACCGAAAAATAAAATTCTCATCTTAGCCTCCTAATATCCATATTCATCTTTGTTGATGATCCAACAACGTGTTGTATAATGTTATTGTATAGATTCACTATTTGGTCATCAACCATCAGATTTTTAATATCTGTCGTATAATCAATTCAACAGAAAATGGAGGTTAACAATGAATAAGCAACCTGAAATTACGGAAAAAACAAGGCAGACATTTATAAATGTATTCTGTGATTTATATTGCCGAAAACCAATCGAAAAGATATCCATTCAAGAGATTGCTAACCAATCAGGATATAATCGGAGTACATTTTATCAATACTTTACAGATATCTATGAGTTGTTGGACTGCGTTGAAGAGCGTATGTTGAAATCGATCAAGGAGGAAATGGCAGGCAGAGAGTTTTCTACACATACTATCCAAGATGCACTTCAATGCTTGGAAAATGCAGAGGAAATTACAGTTCTTAAAGCTGTATTGGGCGACTATGGTTCTGTTCATTTTGTGGAACGCTTGAAAAGGGAAATTCCCTTTGAGCGATTGATTATGGATTTTTCAACAGATGATGTCTTGGCACCATACATCATTGAGTTTTACATATCAACATTAATATCTATGTTTCGTCTTTGGATACACAGAGACAAAGATCTATCGTCGGAGGAATTGATCAAGCTGATCGATAGTCTATTTTCAAAGGGGATAACACCGTATCATATCTTTGGCACGGTCAATTCGCAACGCTCTGGAGTGTAGCGATGATGGTTAGTAAAGCTAAACATAAACAAAAGGGGTTCGAGAATGTATACATAATTCTCGAACCCCTTTTTGTCTTTGTTTCAATACCATCCCTTAATTTGTGAGTAATTCTAGAGTGAGTTCATTAATTATAGTAGTCTAAAAATCCCCATCATCCCACGAGATAATCAATATACGTGCACACCCGTACCAAGCACAGATTTGTTTTGTATGGAATTACCGGATAGATATACCTTTTGCAGATTAGGCAGCTGGCTTAGGGTCTCGATATTGGAAATGGCATTATTCTCAAGATAAAGCTCTTCTATGGCCTGCCAGTTACTCATAAATTCGAGAGAAGCCAAATTGCTGTCTTGCAGAGTGAAGGAACGCAGAGCGGACATGTTGGCAAAGTAAGGCATCATTTGGTCAACTTCATTTACAGAGGTGTTGTTTATGCTGAAATACGGCTGCTCTAAGGTTAAATGTTCAAGCACGCTGTTCTCCGCGGCGGCCGTTTGTTCAAAGTTCAGCCTGCACTCGGAGCACATCAGAGATTTGACCTGCTTCAAACGAAATAAAGCATCGCTCTCCTTATATAGTGACGAGTCGTAAATGCTTAGGGCCTCTAGGCTGGACAAGCCGTCCAGGGCGCCAAGGCCCGTTACTTCACTGACCTCCGAGAGGGAGAGTTGCTTAAGTTTCGGGAATTTTCCAAGCGCCGCCAAATTTAACTCTCCACTTCCGCCACGGAGCGTCAGGCTGGTTGCGGCGGGCGCTTTCAGCCCAGTGAGAAAGGAGCTCGGAATTTCTACTCGTTCTACTTTAGGCAGTGTCAGGGCTTCTTGCTTCTCGTAATAACCGGACAGCGTTAAATCTCGCAGCGAGGAGAGGCTGTTGATGGGTTTTACCGAGCTGAGCTGGCTTAAGGAAGCCAGACGTAATTTCGTGATGGAGGCCTTGCCAGTCAAGCGCTCCAGGCTGGAGAAGTTTACATTTTCAATATCTAGCGTTTGTAGAGCAGGCATGTTTTGCACAAAGTCGATGGACTTTACATTCGTTAAAAAGGACAAATGAAGCTCCTGAAGCTGAGTTAAGGCGTACAGCGGCTGCAGATCTGTGGCTTCACTGTAATTGATGGACAGGGAGGTCAGCCCGGTCATAGACGACAACCATCCCAGTTCATTGATATAGGTGAGCGACAGGGACTTGAGCGGCAGTTTGTTCAACAAAGAAAGATCCGTTACCGATTCATCCACATAGGTAATGGATAACGAGTTCAGATTAGGAAATTCCAGCAGCATGGCCAATTCCTGATTGCTGCGAAGCTGAGTGGAAAGCTCCGTAATTTTAGTCTTGTCGCCAAAGTAGCCCGAAAATGTACTAAAGGATTCGTTAAAAGCGCCTCCATAACTTTTTAATCCGGACATATGGGCCAAAGTGGTTTGGTCCGTCTGGGAGATTTCATAGGTATTCGTCAGGTCCAATGCCGTCAGTCCCTTAAAAGCTTCAAAATCGCGCTGATCGATCTCCTGGCTATTCAGTTTCTTGTCCTGAGTAATATAAGTGATCTTCTCGGCCTGTTCATCGCTGAATGGATCGGATAGGCTATATGTAAACATCCACTGATCATTCTCCGAATACGCTACAGTTAAATAGCGAAGACGAGCCAATTCCTCCTCTGTTGGCAGGGCAGATCCTTTATCGAAGACATCTCGCAAAAAGGAGAGCAGAACCTCGCTTTCGGGCATCTTTCGCACAGGCAGATTGGCTTCTGTTTTTGAATAGGTGGAGCTGTTGCTATAATAAAAATAAGTACCGATCGCGCCAGTTAGGACTAACATCAGTATCAGCATTAGCTTTACGGAGACAGTCTGCTTCCGCTGTGCTTTAGGGGGCGTTCCATGGTAGTGATTAATGGTCTGGTCCACATAGTAGACGTGATTTTGCTTCAATAAAAGCTCTGTTTCACAATAGGGACACTTTAAAATCTCACCCTCTTTGTATTCAATTCTTCCGTTGCAATTGGGACAGTTTAACGGGATAAACGCCACGAATGTCCCCTCCTTCATTATGATGGTCATAAGATCATGCTGAACGGTCATCTGACTTCATTATACCTTGTGAATTTACGTTTGATGAGAGAAAGAAGTTTCACATAGCGAAGGAGCAGGGGAATCCTGCTCCTTCTTGATCTTTTTAAGTATGGCTGGTGGTAGGCATTATTGGGAATAAATCATTAAGCGATCGAAGTAATCGGATGTTTAACGTGCACAGGGTAGAGATGTTCACCATGGGTTCTTACAAATAAACCTTCATTGGTGATTGTACTTTTTAGAACGATATGTTCTGTTGCATCTGGCGTGAAATGAAAGGTTACTTTCTCCGTATCTTCATCTGCAATCTTATCCAAGATATCTTTCATATTCATTTCGTTTAAGCTAACAACGTCGAAGAGCTCAATATGATTGTCTTCTTTCTGATAAATAACGATGACGTTTTCATTTTCCAAGTAATAAATATCATCACTAAAAACATTCAGGCAGTAAAACATGAATATGCCCTGGACATGATCAGTTGCAAAATGCTGCGAAACAGGTAGTCTTTCGGATGCAAATTTATGGATAAGGCGCAAATCCTCCGCGTTAGTAACATCGAGTTTCTGAAAGTTGGCAGGCTCCGATGATTTTTTTGCCGTAAAATCCATTGAAAATAGATGTTCTTCCACAGGCTTAAACCCAAACTTGGGGTAAAAATCAAGCACAGATTCATTGGCAAAAAGGTACATGTAATCGACCTTGTTCTCGTATTCCTCTAAAACCATGTTCATTAAACTCGCAGATAATCCTCTTCCTCGATAATCGGGATGTGTCATCACCGTGCCGATTTGAATCGCTTTTTTCTTCTCCCCGTGAATGATGAGCTCAAGGATGTTAACAGAAGCGTTGGCAATAACCTGGTCTCCATCTACAAATGAAAAAGGTATGTATCGTTCTCCCCAACACCCTTGTTGATACCAATTTTCAAATTTTATATCAAAAGTGTTAGCAGCAAGTTCGAAAAAACTTGTTCGAAGTGCTTCATTGTTTCTATAATCCTTCTTAAATATAAATTCCTGCAAGGTCTTTCCCCCTCAGTCCTCAAAAGTAACTATTTGTATATTAATGGGTATTATCCTTTACTTCAACTGGTTTAACAAGCATCGAATTCACGGAAACGCCGTATACCTGACACCTTTTCAATAGGCCAAGTGGTGTTAATTAAATGTGGTTTTTATGTATTTGATAGAGATTTATCATGATATTTGAACATAACAATTTCGTGACGAGTAATGAACACCGTTTCAACTTATATAGCTTCTCGATTCTATCTGCCGTGGCCTGATGAGCGGAACGAAGAGGATGTCCGTACCCGTAACAGAATTGGTATTGTTCTGTAAAAAACTAAGATTCCCCTTTAATTTGGAGTAAGATTTCTCTTCCATGAAGTGGTATTATCTGGGGTGAAAGGAGGCTGGTCACAACAATTATGTAAGCGCTTTATGTGTTTTTTTAAAAATTTGGTGTGGGGGAATGCTTCGAATGAGGAAATCATTTAAGCAGGTCGTTTCCGGGTTACTCGCAGCGGCTCTGCTTCTTCCGGGCGGCTTGATAGCTCCGACAGTTAACGCTGCAGATCTAGTGGCAACTAATTCACAAATTGTGTATCAGGAAACATTCCAGAATGGTCAAGGCAAGGCAACTCAATCAGGCGGTGCCCAGCTGGACGCTGTAACAGGTAAGCCGTTTGAAGGCAATGATGATGGAGCGGCTCTACATGTTAGCAATCGATCTAATAACTGGGATGGCGTGGACCTCGCTTTTGATGACCTTGGTTTGTCAGTTGGCAAAGAGTATTCTGTAACCGCTTCCGTATATGTCGATACTGATGCTAACCCATCTGCAGACGGGAAAGCCGTTCTGGAAATTGTAAGCAATAAGGGCGTTGATGGATCTGAGGCATACACTGGAATTAGCTCTGCTGACTTTAAAGCAGGACAAGGCATTACACTATCCGCCGATCTCTCCGTTAACAGTGTGGAGAATACGGCTCTGCGAATCAAGTCTGATGAAGCAGGTAAGGGTGTCTCTTTCTATATCGGGAATATCACGATCACCCAGACAGTAACACCTGTCGAACCCACGGTAGTCCTTAACCAAAGCTTTGAAGACGGGAATACCGGTGGATGGAGCAAACTGGGTTGGGGATCGAATGGGGACACAACGGTCGTTAACGACGTAGCCTCCGAAGGCACGAGATCTCTGAAGTTCTTCAACCGGGCCGATGAGAAGGCCGTCCCTGCCCTCGTACTTACAGGCAAGATGAAATCCGACCATAAGTATGATATTTCCCTCAAGGTTAAAATCAGTTCAGGTGAAGGCCAGTTCCATCTGGCTTCCAAGATAGATTCTGAAATATTGTCGGGAGACCAGAAGTATCCATGGCTTATAGGGAACAAACTTGTAACCGCTTCCGAATGGACACTATTTGAAACCAAAGGCTATGAAGTTCCTTCTAAAACGAATGAGGTCATCATCTACGTTGAACCATCAAACAATACGTTAACCTCCGATATCTACATTGATGAAGTCATCATCACCGATGTAACCCCTGATCAAACCGCACCAGAGATTGTAGATAAAACAGGCATCGCTGCCGATTTTGAGAATGACCTGGATGGATTCAAAGCACGGAACGGCCGTGAAACGGTAGCTCTTTCCCAAAACGATAATCATACATCTGGCGGCAAGCAAAGCTTGCTTGTGACTACTACGGCACAATATGATGCAGCCTTGGTTAATGCTGATGGCAAAATGGCAAAGAATCACGAATATGAGCTGTCTGCTTGGGTGAAAATGGCACCTGGACAAGAACCCACAACACTTCGTATAAGTGTTCAATATGCGGACAGCGGCTTTGCGAACGTATCTCCAAATGCAACCGTTACAGATCAAGAATGGGTACACTTAACGGGTAAGTATACGCTCACCACTACTCCAAGCGTACTTAATGCTTATATTGAAACAGCAAACAATGACGGCGGCAACCGTACCTTCTTCTTGGATGACTTTGCTCTAAAATATGTGGGACCTGTAACTGCCGCACCTCCGATTCAAGAAAACCTTCCTAACCTCAAGGATATTTACAAGAATGATTTTCTGATCGGGAACATTGTGAATCCGGCTACCTTTGACGAGACTCGGCTCAAGCTTCTGACGAAGCATCACAATGTCGTTACGTTTGAGAATGACATGAAGCCGGACTATGCATATGACGCGAACAGACAATTTGATTTCACTGCAGAAGATGCCCTTGTCCAAAAAGTACAGGATGCAGGCCTTGATTTGCACGGTCACGTGCTCGTATGGCATGCTCAGTCTCCTACATGGCCTCATACGGCAGCAAACGGCGAACCTTTGAGCCGTGAAGAAGCTCTGACGAACCTAAGAACACATGTTAAAACGGTCGTTGAACACTTTGGTGACCAAGTTATTTCCTGGGACGTTGTTAACGAAGCCATGAACGATAACCCGGCTAATCCGCAAGACTGGAAAAATGCATTGCGTAATTCAGGCTGGTTACAGGCCATCGGCCCTGACTTTCTTGAGGAGGCATTCCTTGCGGCAAAAGAAGTCATTGACGAGAATGGCTGGGATATCAAGCTTTATTACAATGACTACAACGATGACAACCAGAATAAATCTACAGCGATCTACAGCATGGTCAAAGAGATCAATGAGAAGTACGCCGAAGATCACCCTGGCGAGAAACTGATTGACGGCATCGGCATGCAAGCCCACTACAATTTGGGCACGAGATTGGATAATGTCAAGATGTCGCTCGAGCGTTTCATTTCCTTGGGAGTAGAAGTCAGTGTCACCGAGTTGGACATTATGGCAGGCACCAATTCTACAATCACTGAAAAAGAAGCAAAACAGCAGGCCTATCTGTATGCCCAATTGATGGATCTGTATAAGAAGAACAGCGAGCATATTCCGCGTGTCACCTTCTGGGGATTAAATGACAGCACCAGCTGGAGAGCCGAGCAGAATCCAACCTTGTTTGACAAAAATTTTCAAGCCAAAGAGGCGTTCTACGGGGTTGTTGATCCGGAGAAGTACCTGGCGGAAAATCCACCTGAAGAGCTTGAATATAAGAAATCAAGCGCGCACTATGGGACACCAGCTATTGATGGCTCCGTAGACAGTGTATGGAGCAAAGCTCCTGAATTGAAACTGGATACGAAGCAAATGGCGTGGTCCGGTGCGACAGGAACGGCAAAAGTACTGTGGGATGACGAAAATCTGTATGTGCTCGTTCAAGTCAGAGACGATCAACTGAACAAGACCAATCCAAATGTATGGGAGCAGGATTCCGTCGAGATATTCGTCGATGAAAATAACGGCAAAACGTCCAGCTTCCAGGATGATGATGGACAATACAGAGTGAACTTTGAGAACCTAGCTTCCTTTAATCCTGCGGAAATCGCTGCAGGTTTCGAATCCGAAGTCTCTGTTTCCGGTACCAACTACACCGTTGAAATGAAGATTCCGTTCAAAAAGGTGAAGCCTGCGAACAATGCTAAAATTGGCTTTGATGCACAGATCAATGATGCGAAAGACGGCAACAGAATCAGCGTGAACGCATGGAACGATCCATCCGGTCAAGGTTACCAGGATACTTCCGTATTCGGAGAATTGATGCTCACTGGCAAACCCTCTTCTGGCGGAAACAATGGCGGAGGCAACAATGGCGGAGGCAACAACGGTGGAGGCAACAACAGCGGGGGGAACAATGGTGGTAGCAGTGGCGGATCAAATTCCGGGACTACTCCGCAACCTCAACCACAGCTTCCAGGCAGCGATTCGGCGATTGTGCCGGTAATTAAAGTCGAAAATGGAACAGCCACAGCAACCATTTCAAGCGACAGCCTGAATAAAGCGATTGAAAAAGCTTCTCTAGGTGCGAATGGCAAGAAGCAGGTTACCATCGAAGTGCCGAAGCAGGCCAATGCCCAATCCTATGTGGTGCAGCTGCCGACTTCCAGCCTGCAAAGCAGCAATAATGTTGAGTTTGTGCTTAAGACGGACCATGGAACACTTCAAATTCCGTCCAACATGCTTTCTAACATTACGGAACAAGCCGGTCAAGTCTCTATCGAGATTAACAAAGTCTCGGCAGATCTTCTGAGCGCAGATGTTCGCGCTGTTGTGGGCAGCCGTCCGGTGATTGATCTAAGCGTAAAAGCTGGTGACCGTCTCCTTGCCTGGAACAATCCCGCAGCGCCAGTAACGGTATCTGTTCCGTACACGCCTGCTGCACAGGAGCTTGGGAATGCACATCAGATCGTGATTCTTTACATTGATAATCAAGGACAGGCAGCAGCCGTACCAAGCGGACACTATGATGCTAAATCTGGCTCGATGGTGTTCAAAACAACTCATTTCAGCACCTATGCTGTAGCCTACGTAACCAAGTCTTTTGCCGATGTACAGCATGTCCTGTGGGCAAAACAAGCAGTTGAAGCGATGGCTGCACGCGATATTATTAAAGGCATTTCGGATGACAGCTTCGCGCCTGCAGCTTCTATCACGAGAGCCGACTTTATCACCTTGCTTGTCCGAGCACTTGAATTAAAGGGTCCGGGTACGAACACGGCAGCCTTCAGCGATGTTCAGCCAACCGCTCACTATGCAGAGGCCGTGGCTATTGCCAAAGAACTCGGAATTGCCTCTGGATTCGAAGACAACACATTCAAACCTGGCAACAGCATTTCCCGTCAAGATATGATGGTTCTTACGGCGAAAGCCCTGAAAGCAGCGGGTAAGCAATCTGCCGGAAACGGGAATCTGGCTCCTTATGCGGATGCTGCAAGTATTTCCACTTATGCGGTGGATAGTGTAACTTCCCTCGTAGGAAGCGGAATCGTCAACGGCAAAAATGGCAAAATTGCACCAGCCGACACATTGACCCGCGCTGAAGCAGCGATGATTCTGTACCGAATCTGGAACATGTAATTGTAAATGTAAATTTAAAATTTAATTGAATAAGCTGATTAAAAAAGACTCCCCCGTATATCATCTAACGGGGGTGGTTCTTCTATTTAGACAGGCGAACCGTGGCCCAGCTATATCAGCTCTCCTTTGCTATGAATGGAAGTACTTTTTATGAATTGGCGGACCGGTACAACGTTTGATGAGATAGATGACTGAGGAGGAGATATTCAGATGACTAGAACAAGAATGTGGTTAAAGCCTATTTTGGTTACCATGGCTGTTGTACCTTGGGTATGTACAAGTGGTTTCGGTTTCCGGTCTCCTGTTTCAGCAGCGCCTATGCATCACACCAAGATTGTTGTAAATAACGCATACAAAATACCATCCCCAGAACCGGGAAAGGTCTCTTATAACCAAAACGGGCTCGATGCTAACGGAAGAATGGTGGCCCAATTCGGATCGCCAGTTATTGACGGTAATATGGATAAAGTGTGGAGCAAAGCTAAAGTGGTTGCACCTAAACATGTGTCAGACAACCTCGACACTTCGGTAGAATTTAAGGCTTTATGGGATGATCATGCACTCTATATTCTTGCAGAAGTTAAGGACAAAGACTTATCTGCACAATCTGTAACACCGTATATGCAGGATTCCGTGGAAGTATTCCTTGATGAAAACAATGACAAGACACAAGAGTATGGTGTGGACGATTTGCATTATCGGGTAAATTATGAGAAATTCCAGTCTATTGATAACGGCAAACCCGAGCGGATCTATTCATCTGCGAAAAAGGTGCAGGGCGGATATGTCATTGAAACAAGGATCGCACTTCAATCAAAACCGGAAAACGGAAAAGTGATGGGCATCGAGCTGCAGGTGAATGATGCGAAGGGATCGGAGCGAATCGGGACCATTAATGTTTTCGACTCAACAGGCACCGCCTGGAATGATACAGGGAAGTTTGGAGAGGTTTTGCTTACCGGCAAGAGCAAGGGGGATATCAGCGGTGTGAATCCTTATAATCTTTTGAATTTGGTCAAGCATACGATCGAGATGGATTTTAATCTGTATAAAAATGCAAATGTCGTACAAGAGGCCATGATGAAAGTTGTCTCCGAGCACGTTCTGGGCAATCATAAGATCACTCAAGAACAAATCGATCAACAGTATACTGCTTTGCAAAATGCAATCGCAAAATTGGAAATGACAGATGAAGCGGCAAACGAGAGATATTTCGAAGCGGTTCCCAATGAATATCGCGTGCAGAGTGAAAAACCGGGGACGATCCAGAGTGTAACGTACAAAGCACCTAATTTAGTGAACGGAATGGACGACAAGAGAGTGAATGTTTATCTTCCTTACGGATATGACTCCTCGGATAAAACGAAGAAATATAATGTTTTGTATCTGATGCACGGCGGTGGAGAGAATGTGGATACGATCTTCGGCGGGCCTGGCCAGAGTAAAGAGTTGAAGATCATCATAGATAACATGATTGCAAAAGGGGATATCGAGCCTCTTATTGTGGTAACCCCTTCCTTCTATGGCGGCACCAATGACACGGCTACATTCCACGAGGAACTGATTAATATCGTGCTTCCCTTAGTGGAAACCGAATTTAACACCTACACCGAATCGGCAAGTCGGGACAACTTAAAAGCAGCCAGAGCACACCGGGCCTTCGGCGGGTTCTCCATGGGTTCCGTAACGACCTGGTATACTTTTGTTCATGGGCTTGATTACTTCAAGTACTTTATGCCATTAAGTGGTGACAGCTGGGTCGTGGGCCAAACAGGTGGAGGCAGTAAACCGGTGGAAACGGCTGAATACCTGGCCAAGGCTGCAAAAGATGCCGGATACGGACCGAAGGATTTCTACGTATTCAGTGCTACAGGCAGTGCGGATACCGCTTACCCTAACTTGAAACCTCAGATTGATGCCATGAAGCAACTAACAAATACCTTCGTCTATTCATCGGATCTGACAAAAGGAAATTTCTACTTTATCGTAGCTGACGGCGGCACGCATGCTTGGTCTTGGGTGAACCAGTATATTTATGATATTTTACCGGATCTGTTTCAATAGGTTAATTTGAAATCTATGTGTATGAGATAACTGAATTTGGTATGAAAAGTGGACGCAAACGATTTTGCGTCCATTTCTTGTGTATGCCATATGTGGATGAGTACAACCGCATGTTGCTTTAACAAAGTAAAAAACCTCTTTCATCAATCTGCGGCAAAATGCACAACTGCACTATATAACATCTTGTTGCGAAGAGGGTCGAACGTCACTTGATGCTGAACCTGCTTCACCCGCAGCAACAGCGCTTTGTTCATTCCGATTCGTTCTTCGATCGCTCGTTCCAGTTCCCGGAAGTCATAAGCCTGCAGGCATTCGACTTTGTCTTTGATAATATCGAGTGAAATTTCCATGTTTGTTTCAGGCCTCCTCCATGTCACGATTTGCAGGTACAAAAGCCTGCCGAGCTTTTATTGTAGAGGAGCTTGTCCGGTTCGGCAAGAGCAAACGAAGCGATCCTTTAAAACGATGGAGGCGGTCTGATTTCTATACTGGGGGGCCAAAACGAGAAGGTAAAGTTATGCTTCAAATAATCACGAATAAACCCGTGCTGAAAATCAACTAAAGACGTGGTAAAATTGGTGGAGTGATCAATGGAGAAAAGGTATAAGTGAAGAAGAAGTAAAGACATCAAAATTTAAATTGCAACGAATCTGCTAATGTAAATGATACGATTGCAGATGTATGGCTTACGATTTTTTACTATTAATGAGGACAAAGATTGTCCTGCTATATATAGAGGAGTTTCTAATATGAAAGAAAATTTTTGGCGTGAATTACCACGACCATTTTTTATACTGGCACCGATGGAAGATGTAACGGATGTTGTGTTTCGCCATGTTGTGAGTGCAGCGGGCAGACCGGATGTGTTTTTTACGGAGTTTGCGAATACGGAGAGTTATTGTCACCCGGAGGGGAACAAAAGTGTACGTGGGCGTTTGACATTTACGGAAGATGAACAGCCCATGGTGGCCCATATTTGGGGAGATAAGCCGGAATTCTTCCGTGAGATGAGTATTGGTATGGCGAAGGAAGGCTTTAAAGGTATCGATATTAATATGGGGTGTCCTGTAGCGAATGTCGCTGAGAATGGAAAAGGAAGCGGTCTGATCTGCCGTCCTGCGCTTGCAGCGGAGATCATTCAGGCGGCCAAAGCCGGTGGCTTGCCTGTCAGTGTCAAAACTCGCCTCGGGTTCACCGAGGTGGACGAATGGCGCGACTGGTTGACTCATATTTTGCAGCAGGACATTGTGAACCTGTCCATTCATCTGCGTACAAGAGAGGAAATGAGCAAGGTCGATGCGCACTGGGAGCTGATCCCGGAGATCAAGAAACTTCGGGATGAGATTGCACCGAATACGCTGTTAACCATTAATGGAGACATTCCTGACCGTGCGACCGGACTCAAACTCGCCGAGCAGTATGGAGTGGATGGTGTTATGATTGGACGAGGCATTTTCCAGAATCCGTTTGCTTTTGAAAAAGAGCCAAGGGAGCATACCACAGAGGAGTTCCTTCATTTGCTGCGACTGCACCTGGACCTGCATGATCAATATTCAGAGCTTGAACCGCGTTCGTTCAGCCCGCTGGCCCGCTTTTTCAAAATCTACGTCCGTGGATTCCGCGGGGCAAGTGAGCTGAGAAATAGCTTGATGAACGCCAAAACAACGACTAGAGTAAGGGAATTGCTCGATGAATTTGGTAGCAAGGATTATGATGGGGCAGAGGAAAATAAATAGAATACAGGAGGTCACATGTCCTGGAGTAAATTGAAGCAGCAACTGGAGAGTTTCCTTAGTCCCACGTTAGTTGGAACCGTCGAATACCGGGCAACCAGCTACCGTTATTTACCTGATAAATCAGGCAATTGTTATATTACTGTAGATAAAAAGAATGTACTCAACATGAGTGATACAACAACCCCAATCCGATGGTATCAGACGGAGCAGGAGATCAAGAACGACCCGGAGATCATGATTCCTGTGAGCCATGAAGAGATTGAAGCCGTCAGAAAAGAAACCAAAGGGACCGTTCCAGAGGATCGTCTTCAAGTCATAGCAAGAAGCAGAAAAAGCTCAGGACATGCAAAAGAGCTCCTTTCTGCGCAGGCCGTATTAAGTAAATCCAATTTTACCGTTGCAGCGACTACGTTTTTATCTACTTCGATAGAGGATAATCTGGAGAGCAACGATATCTTGTTGAATATTCTGGCTTTGATAGACAGACGAGTTGGCAAAAAGCGAATTCTAAATATGTCTGAGCAGATCAAGTTAAAGCATCCAGCTGTGCAGTATTTTTATGAGTTGCGACGTAGAACGTTGTGAAAATTAATTAATTTCAATGACAGGCACCCTGTATCAAGGGTGTCCTAATGAACATTAGCTTAATAAGAGAATAGATGATTAGTAGACTTCAACCTGTACATGTAGGAAAGTCTACTTTTTTTATTCGATTTTTTTCTGCTATAGCTTTTAACTATAACTAGTTATGGTATTTAAGTATCTCAGTCAACCTCGTTCTGCATGATATGATAATGGTATACAACGAGGGGGTTTTTGACATGACCGATAAGTTCCAGATCGTAGGTAGTTTGTTGCGTCCTGAAGAGCTGCTGACATATAAAACGCAAATTGAACATCGTGATGATATCCAGTATCCATTCTATGAAAGCTTTGAAGGTTATGAGAAATGCGAGACTGAGGCCATCAAACAAGTGGTGAAAAAGGAAATCGAGCATGACCTGTCGATCATTACAGATGGCGAGTTCTCCAAATCGATGTGGCATCTGGATTTTGTGTGGGGCTTTGGTGGAGTTGAGCGTTATATCGCAGACCATGGCTATTTTTTCCGTGACGTGGATGGCTCTTCAAAATATGAAACACGTAAAGATATTGGCCTGCGCATAACTGGCGAATTGAGCGGTAAAAATCATCATTTCATTCAACTGTTCAAACAGCTGCAAGACACGGCGGGTGACCAGCAAACGAAACTTTGCGTTCCGTCGCCATCCCATATTTTTGGTGAACTCTCCTGGTCGGATAATATCGGCGGTACGGACGCTGTGTATCAGAACAATCAGGAGCTCAAAGCGGGTCTTGTGAAGGCATATAAGGAATTTGTGGAGGAATTCGCTGCGGTAGGCGGTAAAATCCTGCAATTCGATGATTGCTTGTGGGAGCTGTTTGCAGACGACAACCCGAACTCTCCGTTTACCGGGGAGCATATTAAGCAAGAGGAAGTGCAGGGTCTCGCCACCGAATTTATTGATATTAATAACACGGTGATTGACTTTGGTCATAGCCTGGGCTTGAAAATGTGGACACACAACTGCCGCGGCAACTATGATTCCCGCAACATGGGCGGCGGATCTTACGCGAAAATCGCTAACCTGTTCCTGAAGCAATTGAAATATGATCGTTTCTTCCTGGAATGGGACGATGATCGTGCGGGTTCTATCGAAGCCTTGGAGGTTTTCAAAGACAGACCGGAAACGGAAATCGTATTAGGGCTGTTGTCATCGAAGACCAATACACTTGATGATGAAGAGCGCGTAATCCGTTTGCTTGACGAAGCCTCCAAAATTATCGATAAGGATCGTCTGCTGCTTTCGCACCAATGCGGCTTTGCATCCTGCGATGGCGGTAACGAACTAAGCGAAGCTGAGCAATGGGCCAAAATCGTTCAAGGTCAGAAAATTGCCAACCAATACTGGGGCAGCACCGTCTAGAATTCAGGTTGAATGTGTTGTGACCGTATAAACGCATTGCCTATTCAAGAGTGTTCTGTACGATAATAAAACGGCGACTTTTCCTCTGGAATCCGTCCAGGGAGAAGCCGCCGTATTTGTTTGGTGTTGGAACGTACGTATGGATATGTTCTCATTGCTATAATTTTTTTGAACTAATGATGAGGCTTGATTCATTATTTCTGCTGTTCACGCTGTGCCAGCCATTCCTTTTTTAACAAAGCATATTGATACGTATTCTCGTATTTCGGTGTGCCGTCCTCATTTTTGACAAATGAAATGAACTCCAAAAAAAGACCTTCCCGGCGCATGCCCAGCTTCTCACATAGCCTCTGGGAACGGAAGTTGTCATCCTCGACATAGGCGTACAGTCTTCTTATTCCCTGTTCCACAAAGAGATGCTCGATGAAAGCACTGGCGCTCTCACTGGCGTACCCTTTCCCTTCAAATCTTCCATTAAAATTCCAACCAATACTGTACGTATCAGAATTCGAATCCTTATCCGAATCCCGATCTTCCCTCATGCCAAACAGCTCACCGATCAGTTCGTTACTGTCTTTCAGGCAGACCGCGATGTAGGAATCGTCACTGCTTCTTTTTGCAACCTCAGCCGCCGCGTCTTCCAACGTTGAAATCCGATGATCCATAAAGCAGTTCACTCTTGGATTTGCTGTGTATTCCAACAGTCCTGATGCGTCCGCTACGGTGAAATTTCGCAGGATTAATCGATTGGTTTCAAGGGTTTGCATGAGATATACCTCCGGTTTTCATATCAATAGATTGGCTTTGTTCATGTTGAATCTCTTTTTATTCTATCAGGCTCACTATTCTTTACTATAGGAGGGGATAGCCTTGGGTCTAGCTTTGGTTCTGTCTGACCGGGAAAACAATCCCACCAATTTCTCCCTATACATATAACCGAGCACGAACCCGATCACAGCGATAACAGAAATCATAATGGCGATCGTGTATTGTTGCATATGAATTGTGGAGCCCACAGCGGCTGATGCGATGATCCACGGCAGACAACACTTATTATTTTTCTTTTGCAGCAGCCGTGAAATATAAGCGCGACCGATAAAACGCGTGAAATAAAAGGCGATCGCTGAGCCTAATATCAAACCTACAGTGGTATACAACGAACCAATGGCTGTACCGTAAATATATCCGCCTGCGACTTGTACAACTTCTCCTGGAATAGGCGCAACCACGATCTGAAGAATATGGAATAAAATAAACATGACTGGGCCCCAATGACCTGTTGAATGAATATACGCTCTGAAGTTGTCCATGGACGACATGGTTTTAATAATGGCAGGAGAATAATAGACCAGTAGACCAATGGACATTATGATTAACAGACCCAACAATATGTTAATCATTACTTTTTTTGAAGGTTGTGGCATAGCTGACGACCCCTTTGTGTAATGACCTCTACATATTTAAAGTATAAATCGAAATTATTAAGAGATACCTACATAACTTCTGAAGAATTCTGAAGTCGATTGGATTTGCTGGTAGTCGCTAATAGCGCATATTATACTGAAATTAGACGAAGGGATCAGATGAGCAAGAAAATCCTAATTGCTGATGATAACAGTGAAATTCGTGAAATTGTAAGGATTTTGTTGGAGAGCGAGAATTATGAAGTGATTGAAGCGATAGATGGTCAAGATGCGATTGATAAAGTGAACGAAGAGACGGATCTCATTATTTTGGATATGATGATGCCCAACAAATCGGGGCTGAAGGCGTGTCTGGAGATTCGTGAAAAAACAAGTGCACCGATCCTGTTTCTTACGGCGAAAACGCAGGATTCGGACAAACAATTGGCCTTTTCCTCAGGCAGTGATGACTTTTTGTCCAAACCCTTCTCCTATACAGAACTCGTTTCGAGGGTGAAGGCTTTACTGCGGAGGTATTATGTTTATCGGGGCAAGGAGAAGACAGAAGAAGCGGACCAAATTATCATTAAGGATCTTAAGGTCCATCAGGATGCAAAAAACGTATTTATTGGCGAGAAGGAAATCTCGTTGACGGATATTGAATATCAGATTCTACTGTTGCTGGCTAAGAAACGACGAAAGGTATTTTCCGCGGAAAATATCTATGAGAGTGTATGGAAACAACCCTACTTTTATACGTGTAATAACACGGTGATGGTTCATATTCGTAATTTGAGAAGTAAGCTGGAAGATGATCCGCAGAACCCTAAATATGTGAAGACCGTTTGGGGGAAGGGGTACAAAATTGAATAGATTGCTCATCGGTAAAAAACTGAAGCTCAAACTGGTTCTCGCCATAGTTATTTCTTTGATGTTCTCCATCTGTGTGTTCATTGTGTTACAAGTTGTTGGCGAGACTGTATTGGATAGTTATTTAAGCAAATCCACTTTTGTAGAGAATCGGCAGCGAGATGCACTGAATCGATTCGAAACCTTCGTGAGTAACCAGAACGTGTCAACCCGTGATCATGAGCAATTGTCTGCTTGGATAAGTCATGAGCGCTACTTAAATCTGTATATTTTTGCAAAAGACCAATTGATATTTTCCTCCAACACGGAGATTGATCCTGCCATTAATGAAGAGCTGTTAACTCAATTTGTGCCATCGAAAATACCGGTTACCACCATTCATTTCGCTGATCAGGATGCCCAAATCTATCTGGTTGGTTTCTATGAATATCAATACTACAACCTCATTCTGATTCTTGGTGTGTTCTTCGCGCTCATTATATTCATTATTTCCTTCCTGCTGATGATTAACAAAAAGACCTCGTATATTGGTTTGCTGGAACGTGAGATCAAAATACTGGAAGGTGGAAATCTGGATTACAGCATCACGGTGTCGGGGAAGGATGAACTGTCTTCGCTTGCCTTAAGTATTGATGAGATGAGAAAATCATTTGTGGAGCGACTCAGCAGCGAGGAGAGAGTGAGAATGGCCAACCGCGAGTTGATCACAGCGATATCTCATGACTTGCGTACTCCGCTTACGATTCTGCTGGGATATATGGACATCATAGAGCTTAACAAGTTTAAGACACAGGATGATCTGTTGCAGTATATCCATAACAGCCGAGAGAAAGCATATCAGATCAAAGCGCTGTCGGACAAACTGTTTGAGTATTTCACGGTATCCTCTGCTGCGGAAGAAGAGGAAGTGGAATTTGAAATGTATGAGGGCAGAGCGCTTATAGATCAACTCATTGATGAGCAGTTGGTGGTCTTGGATCATGTCGATGTCCAGGTTCAGCCGGATGCTGATCATCCTAAATTTTTGCTGGAGATCAATCTGGTGGCTATACGGCGTGTATTTGACAATATATTTTCCAATATTAAGAAATACGCGGATACCTCATATCCTGTTCTTATCAAGGTAGCTTTGCAGCAACAAACGGTCTTGATTGAAAAAAACCTGTAGATAAAAAGAAAGACAGCAACGAGATCGGGCTGATGAGTTGTCAGAAAATCATAGAGCAGCATAGCGGCACGCTGAGGATATCGCAGGAAGGAGGTACCTTTTCACTGCAAATCGTGCTGCCCGTCATCCAAACAGAGAAGACTCACGTTAAGACGTAATGAAAATGAACCAACCACCGTTGGACAAGGAACGAGTGTTCATGGAGCTGGACTCGCTGGGATACTCTGACAGGATGAAGCGGATAGCGCTTCTGTGACATCTGACTTTATAACATTCCACCATGCATGCAACAACCTATTGAAGGGAGAAATATAGATGACAACAAGCCCAATGGATGAGAGGAAGTTATCGCCAGAACAACGCAAGGGACTGCTCAACACCTTGAAAGCCCGTTTTGAAAAAAACATGAACCGTCATCCAGGTATGGAATGGGCCAGCCTGGAAGCCAAATTTGAGGCTCAACCTGAAAAACTGTGGTCACTCCATGAAATGGAGAGGACTGGCGGCGAACCGGATGTTGTGCATTATGACAGCAAGGCAGACGAATATACTTTTGTGGATTGTTCAGCGGAAAGTCCCAAGGGACGGAGAAGTGTCTGTTATGACCGTGAAGCGCTGGAGTCAAGGAAAGAGCATAAACCACAGAATAGTGCGGTTGGAATGGCAGAGGACATGGGCATTGAGCTTTTAACAGAAGAGCAGTACCGGGAGCTGCAGAAGCTGGAAAACTATGATTTGAAATCGTCGAGTTGGGTGACAACACCTGCTAATATTAGAAAACGGGGCGGGGCCATTTTTTGCGATCGTCGCTATGATACGGTGTTTGTCTACCACAATGGAGCAGAATCTTACTATGGTGCAAGAGGATTTCGCGGATCGTTAAAGGTCTAAATTATTAAGCCCACTAAACCTAAATAATATCACCTATGTTTTAAGCTCAAGTGGTATGGCGACTTGAGCTTTTTTGTTTTGGGCATGGATACGTATACGAATAAAGCAGTAGTACTCTATAGAAATTTTATACAATCGAAGTACCTGTAAGGTATCCTGTTCGGATATACTGAGTGTATAATTTTGGTAGTTCATAATACATAGACTAATTGAGGGGTTCAACACATGAATAGTGAATATAAAGATAGAATGGATAGAGTGATCCAATATATTAGGCAAAATAGTCATCAAAAGCTCAACCTCGATATGTTGGCTGACGTTTCAGGTTTTTCAAAATATCATTTCACAAGAATATTCACATCGTTGGAAGGTGTGTCTCCAATAGCATTTGTAAATCGAGAGCGTTTACAGAAGTCTGTATATCTTTTGGGTGAAAACAATAGAACCATATTAGAGATATCTAATTATTGCGGCTTTGAATCGGTATCCGCCTTCAATGCTCTCTTTAAGAAGCACTATGGTAAGACCCCAAGTGAAGTTCGAAATAACATCAGAAAACATAGCAATTATCCCTTACATTTTAGCAAGAAGCAAGAAGAGTTATCTCCGTTGGATGATTACAATGGAAATGGAAGAAATCATCTTTTAAGGAGGGCTTGGGGGAAAATGATAACCATCAAGGAACTTCCAGATTATGAAGTGGCGTATGTCAGACATGTGGGGAGTTATTTGCATACTCATGTGGCATGGGAGAAGTTGGGGCGCTGGGCAAGCGAGCAAGGAATTACTCCGACTGATCATTATTATATTGGGGTGTCTTTGGATGATGGAAATTTCGTCGAAGAATGGGCTTGCCGATACGATGCTTGTGTAACATTGCCCCCTGGATTTGAGAAGTTTCAACATCAGGGGCAAGTAGAATTTAGAACGCTATCTGGTGGAATGTACGCTGTATATCCATTCTACGACACCATTGATCAATTCGTTCTCGCCTATGAAAATGTATTTGGCTTATGGTTGCCGAATAGTGAGTATGATGCCGATGACAGACCAAGCCTTGAGTACTGCATGAATGATCCGGCGAAGGATGAGCAAGGGAAATGCAAAATCGATTTATGTATTCCGATCAAGAAGATATAGGGATGTGACAGAATGAATTTGGATGCAGTTTATGATCAACTTCCGATCCTAAAATCAGATGAACTGGTGTTGAAAAAGATTGAAGATCAGCATGTTAACGAAGTTTATGAAATCTATGATAATGTCAATGTGTTTGAATACTGCGGTATCATACCCAAACACAATAAAGAGACTGTGAAGAAGATGATTGGGCATTTCGAGAGAGATTATCATAAGAGATCAAGGGTGAAGTGGGGGATATTTGCCAGTAATGAACCCGATCGGTTGCTTGGCATTATTGAAGCCGTCGATTTCAACCTGAAAGTGAATATGGTGACGATTGGTTACTTTTTAGCAGAATCTCAATGGGGGAAGGGAATTGCGACCCAAGCGGTAGGGATGTTGCTCGAATTTTTGTTTATGAAGGTTAACGTTAATAGGATTCAGGCCGAAGTGATGCCTGCAAATGAACATTCGAAAAAGGTGTTATTAAAAAACGGTTTCATCCATGAGGGAACGCTTAGACAAGCTACCTTATGGTCAGGTAAAGGAATTGTCGACTTGGAAATTTACGGTATGCTAAGAAAAGACTATGCAATCACATCATCAATACTCAATGGTGGGGAAGACGCGCAAACAGGCGAATGAAAAAATGGCTCAACCATCACACTGTAAAAAGAGCCATGCGTCAGCATGGCCCATACATATATTATGAAAGGACAGGCTCATTTCTTAAACAGCATGTACATTCTGCTTCTTGAAATATTGATCCATTAGAAACGCGAGCATCGGTTCAGGATCTGCCTTCTGTAATTGAGACTGATCCCCGAATTCCATGAGATACGGCTGAGCAGTGGTGCAAGGAATCCAATGAGGCATCAGATTTCCGGTGGTATCTGGGCCGTTCGGGTCACCGGTAGCAATAAAATTGGACAAATAATTGCACATCTGGCGGGCCAGATCATAATGTTTACCCACGAAAGGGCGCCAGCATTTGGCGAGTGTTTCGAAGAAAAACCACAGATCGACAGAGTGGAAGGTACCAGGCTGGTCCCAGCCGGGAATCTCGGCGTCGAAGTTGTAATAGTAGAGCGGCGTTTCAGATGGATGACCGCTATTCGCACGGATGGCGAGCAAGATGGCATGCTGGATCATGCGGACAGAAGCTTGTTGCAGGGCATGCTCGAATTGACCGGTATCGGCCTCGCATAGCTGCAAAAAGACAGGAGCATCCTCGCCGAAAAGCTCTACAGCCATCTGCTTCAGTTCATCCAGATTGTCTGCAGCGGGACGGGTCCAAAATTCGGAAGAGGTATGCCCCAGCATCACGGGGATCGGCTCGCGTTCCTGCTGAATAAAGCGGGTAAATGGATCACCTGCGCAGAATTGATCGTCGATGACGGTTCCCCAAAAGCCTTTGTATTCCAGGGCTTTGTCACGCAGATATTCGGCATCCAGTTGTCTGGCCTCAGCCAGAGAGGATACGCCAAGGAAGCGGAAAAATTCAACGCCTTCCTGCTCTGCATCCCGCAGTGTGGTGCGGACCGCAGGCACGCGGACCTTCGGGTACAGCTCGGTAGCGATGCCGCTCATGATGACGGCTCGCTGGAACAAGCCTTTATTTTGTGGAGAGGTCATCTGGCTGAGCACACTGCCTCCGCCTGCCGACTGCCCACCAATCGTGATCTGGTCAGGATCACCGCCAAAGGCGGCAATGTTGCGTTTGACCCACTGGGTACCTGCTTGCTGATCGAGATGTCCGAAGTTGGCCGGTGCATGTGGAGATTCGGCACTGATCTCGGGGTGACACAGGAAGCCGAAGGCATTCAGGCGATAGTTAATTGTGACGACGACAATGCCTCTGCGGGCAATTCGCTCGCCATCAAATTCCATTTCGGCAGTGTTCCCGACCTGAAGGCCTCCCCCAAAATACCAGACAAAGACAGGCAGTTTCTCATCTGTTCGTTTGGCGGGTGTCCAGACGTTCAGATACAGACAATCCTCGTCCATAGGCAGATCCGGATCAACGGCCCATTCGCGGGTATAGATGTTGTTATCGTCTATGACCGTTTTGGCTTGCATGGAGGTGGGGGCAAAGTCAAAAGCTTTCAGAGTGCCATTCCAGTTGGTCTGCGGCTGTGGAGCGCGCCAGCGATTCTCACCTACAGGAGGTGCGGCAAAAGGGATTCCCTTAAAGCTGGTAATACGCGGGTCCGCTGCGGGCAGTCCTTGCACTTGTCCGTGTTCTACCGTTACCATTCTAAGCAACACAACATTCTCCTCTCTGGATTTAGCGTATATCAATCATGCCGATCAAAGACGTGTGGATGCGCTTACAATTATGTGGGGCGCATTGCCCTCTATTTCCATAATAAGCAACTTGCAGCGATGTTTCCAGTACCAAACGATAGTAAATAGGTACACCGAACGCCAGAACAGGGCGTCTTCAGAAATGGGGGAATCAAGGTTGAATCCGATTTGGCAAGAGAGCAGCAGAGCCAGTCATTTATATTTTATCAGCGGCGGTCACAAGCCAGCTAACCTTCACCAATGGGGACCAGGAGTACGTGACGTTTATGCGCTGCACTATATTATTCGCGGCCAAGGGACGCTGGAGACGGGCGGCGACGTTTTTCGGCTGGGTGCGGGGGAAAGCTTCATCATTTTCCCGCAAAAAGAGATCTACTATTACCCGGACGCGTACGATCCGTGGGAGTATGTCTGGGTGGAGTTCAGCGGAGCTGACGCCGGGCGTTTGCTGGAACTGACGCAGCTTTCAGAGGTACAACCCGTGGTGACGAAGGCGCCGGAGACGCTGCAGCCCTTTTTTCATCTGGCGTGGAACGCGGGCGTATCGGCCTGCGAAATGCTGCGGGCGGATGCTCGTTTACGTCTGCTGCTCTCCTATTACATGGAATATTATCCGAAGGAGCCGCAGGTGGACACCAAGGATTATGTCTGGCTGGCCAGAAAGTACATTGAGCAGAATTATTGGAAGCCAGCCTTGACCGTCACGGAAATCGTAAAGGCAGTCAATCTGGAGCGCAGCTATTTGTTTCGACGGTTTAAGGGAGCTACCGGCAAGTCTGTGTTGGAGTATATTACATCGTGCCGAATCCGGCGTGCCTGTGAACTGCTGAAGACGTCGGGCTTGCCCATTCAATCGGTGGCTTACTCGGTAGGCTACAATGATCCGTTATATTTCTCCAAAGTATTCAAGAAAGCAACATCACTTACGCCATCAGCGTACTTGATGCTGCATGCGGAACCAACAGAGCTTCAGCGGAACAGAGCGCAGTTGCCGGATTCCCGAAAATAACGAATCAGCCTCTCAATAGGCTCTCGCCCGCAATTCAGCTTCTTGCCAAGGCAGTCGATGCACGAAAATTGCTGGGCAGAGCGGGATACCAGCTTCAGGTAGATAGCCACATCGTCCGCCGCAAGAGGAACCTGACAGGACTGGCACAGGCGGTTGCTGACCATCTACTTCACCAGCTTGGCCCAGACAATGAGGCAATCATGTGCTGCAACAACGGGAGCGAAGCGTTCGCGGAACACGCCCAGTTCCTTATGCTCCCAGCAGTCGTACATTGACAAGGCATAACCGGCAGCGTAAGGCAGACCCATATCCCAAAATTGCAAAGACAATTCCCGCTGGCTATCACTCAGATTGAAGAAACCGATGGCCAGATCGCCGTCTGTCAGCACTTTCACGAGCATAAATACATCGTCTGTGTGAAACCATTGTGGCTCCGGTTTAATACGGTAAGCTCCGCGTGCCTCCATATCCTGATTGATGGCGATCAGGTCGGGGTTCAGCAGAATATCCTTCGTGACTTGGTTAGCCTTACGCACGTCACATCCAATCATCAATGGTGAACCCATCATGGACCAAAGCGAGAAGTGAGTTTTATACTCAATGTCGTTGCATCCGCCGATACTGCCAATATAATCATTGTTGCTTCCACCGTACATACCCACAATCAGCATATCCATGTCGTTATGGCAGAAAGAGCCGGTGTAGCTTTGCTTCCCGAGTTGGGACAGGGCAAGCTCTTTTACTGAATCCCAATTGTCGCGGATATCGCCGGTAGAGCGGTACATATGAGCCCCCGATTCCCGAATCCAATCGTATACATCGTCGGCTCCCCAGTTGCAGGCGGAGAACAGGATATCGCGTCCGCAGTTTTTGAGCGCGAGGCTCATCCGTTTGTACAGCAGCTCGCCTGAGATATGGCGCGGCTTGAAGCAGTAATCATACTTCAAATAATCAACGCCCCATTCGGCAAAAAGGGCAGCATCCTGGAATTCATGCTCAAAGCTGCCTGGATACCCGGCACAAGTATGTGTGCCAACGCATGAATACATACCGAACTTCAGTCCTTTGCCATGAATATAGTCGGCGAGCGCTCTCATTCCGCTTGGGAATTTCTCGGGATCTGCTACGAGATTGCCGCTTGCGTCCCGTTCTTTCAGGCTCCAGCAATCATCGATTACGATGTACTCGTAGCCGGCGGCCAGATAACCTTCCGATACGAACACATCAGCGACATCCCGAATTAACTGTTCGTTAATATCCCACGTAAAGGTATTCCACGAATTCCAGCCCAGGGCGGGGGCAAAGCCTAACACTTGATTGTTACTCATGATCTCGCATCCTTCCTCTTCTCGGTATCGTTAGTAGAACTAAACTGAACTTAAACGATGAGTACCCTTTCCAGCCATAGCTAGACGTTGCTTGGACATGGACAAATGATGCTCTACTCGTGGAAGCAGCCTTCCCGATTAGACAAGTGGCAGATATTTAGAATGTTGTCGGAATAAGCATAAGAAAGGAGAAATGTCCGCCTGCGAAGAAGTTATATTCTTTTAGGTGTCTTGTGCGAATTCTTTCTGAGCTATCCATTTGTTGGCCCAGGATGTGTACGGTCATCCGTCCTCTAACAGAATGAGGGATAAGGAGTGAGCAGATGATTTATTTAAGCAATTTCAAACTGTCTTCGGAAATTTCCAGCAATCCCAATATATATCCTGATCATGTATTCAAGCATATGTCAGGGGAAGCCCTTTTTTTTGATCGAGTTACGGTGCTCTATGGCAGCAACGGTTCTGGCAAATCCACCTTGCTGAACGTAATCGCCAACAAGTTGGGAATCTCGGGTTCTGAACGAATGACAACTTATGGACATAACGCCTATGTGCAGCGTTTTCTGGATATGAGCCATTATGAACTTGGGCGTGATGAACAGGAGCGTGTCATCCGGCAACTGCCGGAAGGGAGCCTATACATCAAGTCAGAGGACATTTTGTATGAAATTAAGAAAATTCAGCAAGCAAATGCGCTCCGCGAAGCACTGTTGTATGAACAGATTCAGCAAGGAATGAGCAAAGCCGAGACAGAAGAGTTAGAGCATTCCTATGCTTTTAAGAAAAAACTGGATAACATTCAGTTTTCTCAGGAAAAATACTCTAATGGGGAAACTTCCATGCAGTTTTTCGAAGAGTACCTGCTTCCGGGCCAATTATATTTATTGGATGAACCAGAAACGTCGCTTTCTCCTGCTAACCAAATCAGGCTGGCAGAGCAAATCAATGAGTTGGCGCGTTATTTTGATAGTCAATTTATTATTTCGACGCACTCGCCCTTTGTTTTGGGGACGCTTCATGCTAAAATTTACAATCTCGACGGAACGATTTTGCAAACGGCAGAATGGTTCGAACTGGACAATGTGCGATTTTTCCACCAGTTTTTCGACAAACATAAGCGTCTGTTTGATTAGGCATAAAAAATTAATAGGGTTAAGGGGTGTTGGGAATTGAATCTGGATGAAGTAATGCAAGAGCTGGAGGCACTGGGCAAAGAACGAACAAAGAAAATATATATGTCCAATGGCGCACATGAACCGCTTTTTGGGGTGGCAACCGGAGCGATGAAACCCATGGCGAAGAAAATTAAAAAGGATCAACCTTTGGCTGAGCAGCTTTACGCTACGGGGAATTATGATGCAATGTACTTTGCTGGCGTAATTGCCGATCCCCAAGCGATGACGGAAGCTGATTTTGACCGTTGGATCGACGCTGCTTATTTTTACATGATCTCTGATTTTATCGTTGCCGTCACGTTGGCAGAGACGGATATTGCTCAAGAAGTTTCGGATAAGTGGATCGCGAGCGGAGATGAGCTGAAAATGTCAGCAGGATGGAGCTGCTACTGTTGGTTGCTTGGTAGCCGACCGGATAGCGAATTCTCCGAAAATAAAATGATGGAGATGCTCGAACGGGTGAAAAAGACGATTCACGAATCTCCGGAACGAACGAAATATTCGATGAACAACTTCCTGTACACCATCGCGACATCCTATCAACCGCTGCACGATCAGGCAGTGGAGACAGCTAAGGCCGTGGGACCTGTTGAAGTCGACAAGGACAAACCTAAGAGCAAGTTCCTGCAAGCTTCCGAAAATATTCAAAAGGCAGTGGATAAAGGGCGAACGGGGTTCAAGCGTAAATATGTAAGATGCTGATGCTTTCGCCTTATCGTCAGTTTTGGCATAGTGAACATGTGAATAACATGGCTATGCTTTGGATTGAAATCCACAATCACCATGTTATAATAAGGACAGAAACAGCTTATAATGCAAAGAGAGCCGTGCGCTAACACGACTCTCCGATGCAATAGCCGCTTTTAAGGGCGGTGGGCTTAACAAGCAGGGTACCGACTAAATAGACCGCATCCCTTAGCCAGAGGGCGGTCTATTTGTCTTTATTGGACAGCAGCGCTACAAGCAGCAAACCGAAGGTAAGCATTAGCATAATTGTTTCAAATACTGTCACAAGGCATCACCTCCCTCCCGGGAGATTAGCCGACAGCCCATATAAGCCTTTCCATTGCTCTGTGAGTATACCATATTTTTCTTGGAGCTAATAGATGACAATAATTCGTTTTCATAAAAGTCTTGGCGTGATCATTACCCAATACAGTGAATGTGAAAATAGCGTTACGGTGGCTAGTATGAAGAATTATTTAGTTGAAAACAAATAAGAGAAAACACGCCATTTATAGGCGTGTTTTTATGTTTACCCCTGCATACTTCTAAGCATTTCTTTGGCTTGCAGCCTGCCCGCCGCGAGGAAGCTGTCGCTTAGTTCAGGATCACTAACAGACCGCGCAAGAACAAGCGAGCCAACCATGGTACTGAACAGTGCACGACCTTTGGACACATCCATATCTGCCAGATTGGAGATAAAAGCAATCATCCGCTCCAGTTCATGAGTGAACACCTGCCGAACCTCTTCGGAGGAGCGGGAGATTTCGCCAGAAAGTGCAGGAAAAATGCAGCTCATTTCTGTTTTGTCGCGGTGATAGGGACTGAGATAATAATCGATGACTGTATTGATTTTGGGATTCTGCTCTTCCTGATCAGCGACTTTCTGAAGAAGTGCGATGGTATCACTGATGGCATATTCACAGGCTTCGGCGACCAACTGTTCCTTGTTGTCAAAGTGTGAGTAGAACCCTCCATGAGTCAATCCGGCTCCCTTCATAATGAACGGTACACTGACGTCCTGAATACCATTGGTGCGAAAAGCCCGAGCCGCACTCTCAACAATTTTACCTCGTACTTTTATTTTATGGCCTTTGGGATAGGGCATTATCATTCACTCCATAATTTTATGATTCTGCTTTTTAAAATATTATAGTCATCATAATAAAGCCTGTCAATTTGGCGACTGAATATCTGTTGCTTTACAAAAGGGCCAAATACGGTTGTTGACGGTCTTAAAATATGATGGTTATAATATATTATGATCATCATATTTTAAACAGCTTCAAATCGGGAGGAATCAGGAATGAGTAAACTTGAATCTGTAGATACGTTAGTTATTGGATCAGGTCCGGGAGGATATGTGGCGGCGCTTCGTTCTTCACAACTGGGGATGAAGACGGCAATCGTCGAACGTCAACAGCTCGGCGGGGTCTGCACGCATGTGGGTTGCATACCATCCAAAGCATTAATTGCGGAATCACACCGCTATGATTTGTTCAGACAGTTCAATCAAGCTGACGCGGCAGCGACATTTAAGATTGCTCAGCATTTTAAGCAGGGGGTTGTGAATAAACAGGCAGGTGGCGTCCACTATTTGTTAAAGACTGCGAATGTGACCATTCTCGAAGGCGAGGCCAGTCTGGTGGATGAGCACACAGCGCTGATCCAGCAAGCTGGACAGGAGCAAAGCATTTCTTTTGAAAATCTCATACTAGCAACGGGGTCTCGTCCGATTGAGCTGCCAGCATTTCCAGTTGGAGGTCGTATCTTGTCTTCCACAGAAGCACTGTCTTTGGGGGAGGTTCCGAGTAGTCTGATTGTGATCGGCGGAGGTTATATTGGTGTGGAGCTTGGACAGATGTATGCCAAATTCGGAACCAAGGTAACGATTCTGGAGGGAGGCGCACAAGTATTGCCCGGATTCGAGGCGGAACTTGCAGCCCCGGTAGTTAAACAATTAAAGGCGGACGGCATCCACATCGTAACCGGAGCGATTGCCGAAAAGGTGGAGCACAATGCGGATTCCATTACACTGCATTATTCAAAAAATCAGGAGCAGCAACAAGTTACAGCAGAATATGTATTGGTCACAATCGGCAGGAAACCCAATACAGACGGCCAGTTAGGACTGGAACGCATAGGTTTGCCCGTAACGAACAAAGGACTGGTTGAGACGGATGAACAGTGCAGAACGGTTATCCCTCACATTTATGCCATTGGAGATATAACAGCAGGTCCGGCACTCGCTCACAAGGCATCTTACGAAGCGAAAGTAGCAGCAGAGGCCATTGCAGGCCTTACCTCCAAAGTGGATTACAAGGTGATCCCGCTTGTTGTCTTTTCTGATCCAGAGCTATCCAGTGTTGGAGTGAGTGAGACGGAAGCCAAAGCACAGGCCATTCCGATGGTTATTGGAAAATCTTCTTTTGGGATCAACGGAAGAGCATTGGCGTTAAGGGAAACCGAAGGTTTTGTGAAAATAGTGGCTAACCCGACTTCAGGAATTGTCATTGGCGCGCAAATCGTTGGCGTGGAGGCATCCACACTGATATCGGAGCTCGCACTTGCAATTGAAATGGGCGCAACCGTAGAGGATCTGGCCATGACGATTCACCCTCATCCCACTTTGGGAGAAGTGATCATGGAGGCAGCCGAGAACGCGGTCACCAAAATGAAAAAGCAAAAATAGTCAGCAAATTTAACCATACACGAGGATTGGGAATGGGAGAGATAAAAGAATGAAGATAAAAGCAGGTTTGTATATCGGAATTGCGATGGTGCTCATTGTTGGAGGTTCACTTCTGGCTGTTAAAGGGAAGGATGCTGTAAGTCAGGCTGAGAGCAGGAAACAAGGCATACTTGAGGCAGAACAAACGACTTTATTTTATCAGAATAGTCCTGGGGCAATTGTAGAGGCAGGTGCTTCTGCAGGTGACTCCGTGAAAGAGGGAGAGGTGCTTTTCAAAGTGAAATCAGCTGGGGAAGGAGAAGTGGATGTACTCGCGCCGTATGATGGTTTGGTTGACCGAGTTACTGTAAAGCAGGGAGATCAAGTGCAAGCAGGAGTGCCGCTGGCGGTTCTGCAAAAGAATAATTACTATACGGACCTCTACATCCAGGAAAGTGAAGTTCAAAAGCTTGAAGTGAATCAAAGCATTGATGTTCATTTTCCGTATTTGGATCAGCCAGCACAGTTGAGTGGGGTTGTTACTTCCATCTCATCTGCCCCACAATTCGCGAGCTTGCGCATGTCACGGGAAAAAGGGCAAGCTGATCTAAGTATGTTTCTGGTCCGAATATCGATGGATTCGAATGCTGATCTGCTTCCCGGGATGACGGCAGAGGTGAAACTTGATGAAATCACTGATTGACGAGTGGAAGTACGTCGTAGGAAGTAAGTATATACGGCTAATTTTTATTGGGCCAATGATTGCAGCCTTATTTTTCGGCTTAATGTTCTCGCAGAATCAACTCAGTAAATCACCAGTTGTGGTCATTGATGAGGATCATAGCGAATATTCACGGCAGTTGATCTCCAAAATAAATGCCTCACCATATATGAGCGTCAAAAGTGTGTATGCGAGCCGAATGAGTCCGGAAACATTGCTTGCCAATGAGCAGGCTGTTGCGGTCATTATGCTCCCCAATCATTTGGGAATGCGTCAACAACAAGGGAAATCGACGAATATCGGCATATTGATGGATAACACCATGCCCTCGGGGCTAACCGGAATCCGGACCGCAATTCAGGAGATCATCCAGACAGAAAATATGACCCTTTCCATAACACGTCTGATCCAGAAAGGGATGGATGCCGAAACAGCTAAAGGAATCGTGTCACCGTTATCCCTTCAGCAGCGTATGCTGTTTAATCCAACCTCCAGTTATGTCGGTTTTATGGTGCTAGGATTTGTGAATATCGTAGTATTGATGATTACGACAAGCGCAGCGGGCTCGATTGCACCTCGGCTTCGTCAGGAAGGAAAACTGTTTGCAAACGGAAAGTCACCTTTCCAGCTATGGATTCGGTCTGTACCTTACGCAGTGTTAAGTTCACTTTCGCTGCTCTTATCCTATGGATTGTTAAAGCAGGTGGGAGGAATGCGATTTGAAGCGGAGCCTTATCTTTTTATTATCCCACTGGTTATTTATTCCTTCGCCTTGTCACTCATGGGTATGTTGATTGGATACACAGCCAAAGACATATCCAAAGTCAGCCTACGAACCAGCTTTGTATTGTATCCCTCCTTTCTGGCTACGGGAATTCAACTAACGCCGCTGGCATTTCCAGTACCATTCCAAATTTTCGCATGGGCTTTACCGATGAACTGGCTTAACCGCCTGATTCGCGGGATGGCTTTTCGGGACGGAGCGATTACAGCCTACAGTCAGGAGTTGGGGGCATTGCTTATTATTATTGGCGTTGTGTCCTTGTTCATGGGGTTACTGTTTTTGCGTGAAGGGAAGAAAGTGTCTCCCAGCCGTGAACCCCTATTGAATGCAGATGTGTTGCCAAGCAGCAGTTAATTGAAAAGATAAGCAATGAAACGAGAACAGACGCACAGGAAACATTCCTGATGCGTCTTTCTTTTTAGTTACCGCAGATGACATATAACGATAAAGGTCCTTTTATATAAGTTCAATTAACATTTTCACGATAACGGAGAGGACAGAAATAACCTGAAGAAGCGAAGCGTTCGCCTTTATCCCCGGATTTTACCATTAAAAAAATCAAAAAAATCTGGGGATAACAGTGATCGGAAGGTTGTTCTGTCATCGGCGGAGTACCCGTGGAAATATTCTTTAGTTGAACTTATATAGCGAAGGTTTTTTATATCGTTTATACTTGTAAGGCCAATTTACTTGAGGAGTTGTCTAACGAATCATGAATAAAAAAGAAGTCGCGCATATACGTAAACAGTTTAAGATGGATCATGATTTACTGAATATTTACGATATTCTCAACGTGTATATTACGAAAGAAACGAACGAGATCTATCATTGGGAGCGCCATCCGTTTGAGCTGGTGGACAGAGAGAAACAGGAACTGTACATGGGCAATTTCAAAAAATTGCTGACGGGTGAGCTGGATCAGAAATTGTTTGAGTTGAAGTTCCAGGAGCAAGCAGAAGAGCCGGCTCAGGTGATGCTGCACCAAGCACTGGTAACAGGAGATCCGGAGGAATGGCAGGACCTGATGCTCCTGCTGGTGGAAAGAATGTTGGCGGATGCCAAGTATGAACGGGATATGGTGGTCACGTTCGTTCGTGGACAGTATTATCTGCCGACTAAGGCTAGAAACGAAGCTACGGAAGAGAGCGAGAAAAACGAAGTGTTCGCACATCCATTCATTCTGTGCAGTGTGAATTCGACGGAGAAGCAGCGGAAAACGCTCTTGTTTGACTACGTGGAGAGAGAATTTAAGTACAATGTGATTGTAGATCCGGTTGTCAAATTAAGCACACCGGAGCAGGGTTTCCTGTACCCCAGCGTGACGGACAACTATTCCGATGTGAATCGTGTTCTATATTGCACAGGGAAATCCAATTTCCCGGACCCTCATTTTGTTGAAAATGTATTGAATGGAGAACGATCAGTTACAGCACTGGAAGAACGGGCGATCTTCGAAGATATCGTGAAGGAAGTGGCCGGTGAACAGCTCGACTCCGCCACCATTGCACATGTGTACGAGGAGATCAACCGGGTCATCGAAATTAACGAAGAGTCACATGAGGAAGAACCTCCGAAGCTCGATTATAAAGATCTGGAACGTGTGCTGACTGCAAGCGGTGTAGAGGACCTGACGTCGGAGAAAGTGGAACGTGCTTTTGAAACCATCGTCGACAACAAGAATTATGAAATGAAAGCAACCAGTGTTATGCCGAAGTTTACGTCCAAGTCCATTAAGATTGAAACCAAAGTTGCTACGATTTCGGTTAGCCCCCAAGACCTGAGATATGTGAAACAAGTGAATTTCCAAGGCAGACGGTGTATCATGATTGAAGTGGACGAAGATGTCGTGATTGAAGGGTTCACGCTTACGACAGAGGTACTGTAGACTCGTTTATCAATCCCTTTATTCGTGTTGAATTAATGAATAATAATCCAAGGAACGTAAGAAGACGCTCGAGACTCGCTCCCGAAGCGTCTTTAATTTGCCTATAAACTCTATCGCAGATATCCCTTCCCTACACCCACCCCGTAAACTCCAAAATGGAGGCTTTGGCAGATTGCACTTCGGACTGTGCGCCTTTGCGCCATTCTTTCGGCGATTTCCCCATAAGTTTGGAGAAGCAGCGATTGAAGCTGGAAATGGACTGAAAACCGACTTGTTCGGAGATTGAAAGAATGGAAGCGTCCGTGCTTTTTAATTGTTTGCAGGCTTCTTCAATTCGGGTGCTGTTTAGGAAATCCAGGGGTGCGGTTCCCATGATGTCATGGAATTTTCTTCGAAAATGAGTGGTGCTTAGGTGGCACAAATCAGCGAGAAAATCGATGGTGATGGGCGACATATAGTTTTTGGTGATATACTCCAGAACCGGAGAAATAACAAGATCACCTTTTAGATTATGCTGCGTTTCTTGGTCTGCCAAGGGTTCATGCCGGGAATGGGTTCGCAGGAGTTCGATATAAAGGGATAGCAATAAGCCATAGGCACTTTCCTGATATAAAGGATTTTTCTGCTTTAATTCCTCTACAACGGATGTCGCAAGGGTATAAATCTTCGGATGTTCCTTCCTGTTTAGAATGCAGTTCAATCCCTTAATGGTCCTCAAATTGGGCTCGAAATTACTGTAGGCACTGCTCTTAAACGATTGTTGAAAGAGGTCCTCGGGCGAGAAAAAGAGATAAGACCATAAGCTGGCTTCATTGGGTGAACTATACGTTGTATGAGGAAGATATCTGGGGATAAAGGTCACGTCACCGGCTTTAAAAGGTACCGATTCACCTTTGATCTCCATCATGCCGCTATCCGAATGGCAAATACCAATCTCCAGATGGTTGTGGAAATGAAGATGTTCACTTTTGATATCGGAGATTTTCCAACGTTCACCGCTTAACAGCAGAATTGGAAAATGGATCGGCAAGCTATAGTGGCGGTATTCAATAATGGGCTGCTTTTTTCTGGGCACATTCGATAACTCCCATTCATAAATGATTGAAATTGCGCAGTTTTGTTGCGAATATGCTTAGATTGACACTATTTTACTGCGTACAATGGAATAAGTAAAGCGTTTTCAAACTATGGACGGGCAGCTCTCAAGCACATTTGGGGGCGTGTGCGCTACGAGAGGGGAACCACCGATGCTTCAAGTGAAATATGACAGGGAAGAAATTTTAAACGTTATGGATAACGTTACGAAAAAAACACTGGCGATGGATTTGACGTGGGATTGGCCTTGCGGTGTGGCATATTATGGTGTATCCAGAGCTTATCAAACGACAGGAAATCAAGAGTATTTGGACAGGCTTGTCCAATGGGCGGATGAATATATCGAGCTGGGCTTGCCGGACTGGACCGTAAATACATGTGCCATGGGCCATATGCTGATTACTTTATATGAAGGAACAGGGAACCAAAAATACTGGGATATTGTAATGAGCAAGGTGGATTATCTACAAAATCATGCGCTTCGATTCGGAGATAACGTGCTTCAGCATACAGTATCCATTGCCAATGATTTTCCCGAGCAGGCATGGGCGGATACCTTGTTTATGGCCGCATTTTTCCTGCTCCGTGTAGGAAGCAAATTAAAAGATCAGGACATGATCCAGGATGCCCTGAATCAATATTACTGGCATATCAAATACCTGCAAGATCCGAGCAGCGGCCTCTGGTACCACGGCTACAATAACGTTAACAAGGACCACATGTCCGGATTATATTGGGGAAGAGCGAACGCTTGGGGCGCTTACACCATGTCGCAAGTAAAACCACAGTTGAAGGACTGGTATCTATATCCACAGTGCATGGACGTGGAGTGCTCACTGCGGGATCAACTGGCAGCTCTGAAGCTCGTGCAGACAGAGAATGGCTTGTGGCGGACAGTTCTGGATGACGAGCAGTCGTATGAAGAAGTGTCGGCTTCCGCTGGTATTGCAGCAGCCATGATCAATAACGGTAATCCGCTGCATACCAAATACGTTCAAAAGGCATTGGAAGGTATCCTAAACAACATTAGCGAAGACGGGCGTGTACTAGGTGTATCGGGTGGTACAGCGGTGATGAAGGATCGGGAAGGATATCGCAATATTCCAAAAGACTGGATTCAGGGCTGGGGTCAGGGCCTGGCGCTCGCTTTCCTGTCCGACATGTTGAAATAGGGAGGGAACCAAGTTGTCCAAACCAATCAAAGGCTCCTTTACACTACCCGGCGAATCCGGTTATGAGGCACTGACTTTGGAACTTGCCGAACGGTGGGGTGCCGATGTCATTCGTGACAGTGATGGCACACAATTATCCGATGAGATTATTAATGCGGGATATGGCATTTATTCGACTATCTGTATTATCCGGGATCATAATGAGTGGGCATCCCAAAATCGAGATAAGCTCCAGCAATGTTTTCTTATTACGAATCCGAAGGTAGCTGTACAAGATTATGTATCGTTCTATCTGATGGAGGATTTTTTTGCTGAGCAATTCAAGGTGAATGATTCCAAAGAAGCGTTTAAGTATTGGCAGGTCTTTGACCGGACAACCGGGGAGGAAGTGCCAAGAGGACAGTGGAATTATGAGAGGGAATCCGGCCATGTGGTCATTACTGGCATCGTTCCTTGGCATAAATACACGGTAAGCTTCATGGCCTATCGGATCTGGGAAGAGATTTCGATGTACAATCACACCACGAACCACTGGGACAAAGAGCATTTGATGCAAATTGATCCGATCTATTCAGAAACGCAGACATATCTGCTGGATTGGATGGAGGACTGGTGTCAGCAGCATCAGGAAACAACGGTGGTTCGTTTTACCTCATTGTTTTATAATTTCGCCTGGATCTGGGGCAGCAACGAGCGTAATCGCCATCTCTTCTCGGATTGGGGCTCATACGATTTCACGGTAAGTTCGAGAGCGTTGGATCTGTTTGCTCAAAAATATGGGTATTCACTCTCGGCTGAGGATTTTGTGAATGGCGGCAAATATCGGGTCACTCATATGCCTGCGGATCAGCGCAAGCTGGACTGGATGGCATTTATCAATGATTTTGTGATCGAATTTGGGAAGAAGTTAATTGATATCGTGCATAACCACGGCAAGCTGGCGTATGTCTTCTATGATGACAGCTGGGTTGGCATGGAGCCTTACAATGACCGCTTTCAGGAGTTTGGATTCGATGGGATGATTAAATGTGTGTTCTCCGGTTATGAGGCAAGGATGTGTTCAGGTGTTAACGTGGATACCCATGAGATTCGTCTGCATCCCTACTTGTTTCCGGTGGGTTTAGGCGGACTTCCTACCTTTAAGGAGGGAGGAGACCCCACGCTGGATGCCAAAAAGTATTGGATCAATATCAGACGCGCTTTGCTCAGAGAGCCGATTGACCGGATTGGATTGGGTGGATATCTGCATCTGGTTGAACCTTACCCGGACTTTTGCGATTATATCGAGAAGATTGCGGACGAGTTCAGGGAAATAAAAGAGCTGCATCATGAAGGCAAGCCCTATCAGATTAAGACGAGGGTAGCGGTTCTGCATAGCTGGGGCAAATTAAGATCGTGGACATTGTCCGGTCATTTCCATGAAACGGTTATGCATGACTTGATTCATGTTAATGAAGCCTTTTCAGGCTTACCGGTTGAAGTGCAGTTCATTGATTTTGAAGATATCCGACAGGGCGTACTGCAGCATATAGATGTCGTGATCAATGCCGGCTCTGCCGGTTCAGCTTGGAGCGGCGGAGAACATTGGAATGACCACCAATGTGTGGACCTGCTGACCAAATGGGTGTATGAGGGCGGTGCCTTTATTGGCATCAACCAGCCATCGGCGGTAGAAGGGTACGACAGCTTTTTCAGAATGGGACATGTTCTTGGGGTGGATGAGGATACTGGCGCTAGGGTGGTTCATGGGAAATGGACATATGAGACTCGTGATGAGCATGGTTTGTTGCCAGAAGGGGCAAGAATAACGCCGAAACGAAACATATATCTTACCGATGGAACAGCTGCTGTGGTGGATGAAACGGATGGTATGATCACATTGTCTGCACATGATTTTGGTAAAGGAAAAGGAATCTACCTGCCTTCATTCGAATTCAGTTGGGAGAATACCAGATTGCTGCTGAATCTGATTCGCTTTGCAGGTCATGAATTCCATGATTCGAAGTACATCACGGGTAACTTATTTACAGAGTGTACTTATTATCCGGAGAGTAAAATATTGGTCGTCATTAACAATAGTGATCAAGTTCAAACGACGACGATTGATACCGAGTATGGGAAACTTACTGTGGAATTAGATCCGTATGACACCAAGATCACCTATATTGGCTTGATAAAATCGGTATAGAAACATAAAAAGCAAGCAATAAGACGTTCGGGACTAATACCTGTAGCGTCTTATTCTGCATGCTGTAATTCACAGCCGATCCCTTAAATATGGACCGGCTATGGTAGTAATCAGAATCTAAATGATGTTCTTTATAACTAATTCTCCAGTCAATCCACTTATTGCAGCTGCCAGAGGGTTGGTGTTGCCGAAGGGATCCAATCCACTTGAGACGTGTGTGTAAGGAGGCATTTGTACGTCAGGTTATTGTAGCTCACGATTGTGCCTACTGTGTATTGCGTATTGGCTGCCCATGCAGGTGCAGTAGCAGCTGCGGCTGTTTTACCGCTGATTGTGCTAGCCGCAGATTGGTTGCCTGCTGCATCAACAGCATAAACCGAGAAGTTGTAGGTTGTGTTCGCTTCAAGATTGGTTACCGTATAAGACGTTGCCGTCCCGGATGTCGTTGTAACCAAAGTAGAGCCGTTATAAATTTTGTACCCTGTCACTCCTACATTATCCGTGGATGCCGTCCACATCAGTTGAATGCTGGAGGCGGTTGGTGTTCCCATCACATGCAGCCCGCCTGGAGATGTGGGTGCGGTAGTGTCGTTTGCAGGAGGTGCAGTTGTGGTAACGCTTACACTATTACTGGCTGCAGATTCATTGCCTGCTGCGTCGACTGCTTTGACCGTAAAGGTATAAGCCGTGCTTGCTGTAAGCCCTGTTACGGTATAGCTTGTAGTTGTGCCGGATACATTGCCTATTAAGGTAGTCCCGTTGTAAATTTTATATCCCGTTACGCCTACATTATCTGACGAAGCCTTCCACGATAAGGGTGTACTGGTCGCAGCAGTTGCAGTTGCTACAAGTGAAGTTGGAGGTGTCGGTGCCACATGATCAACCGGGTTCGTCCCGGAGAAGTTTACGTCGATGACGTTATAGAAGGCGTTGGGAGTATCCGCAACCTCCCAGACTGCTAGAATGACATGATAACCGCTACGTTCGGGAACGTTGCATGAGTTGGTGTAGCTAAATGGTGGTTGGCTTCCATTATAGGGAACTGAACAGAACGGTGTCAGGTCAAACGAATCACGGGATAGAGGTGCATTCGGATTCCAGTTCGTTTTCGTAATATAATATTTCCAGCTTGCCGTTGAATGGTTCGCTGTCAGCTTCCAAGTAAACGTATTACTGCCACTAGACATATTCACTTTTGACCAACGTGTAGCGGATTGCTCATCGAGCTTAGGGAAGACGCCATTAGCGCTTGCAATATGGCCATCCGTAGGTCCTGCAGCAGGGAAGCCCTTAGGCGCTTCAAGGCTTTGGGGTTCATAGACGATACTGCCGCAATCTTGATTGACTCCCGAAGCACACAGTGCAGCTCGGCTCGCTGGCCCTTCTACGTAACCATGGGACAACGCCTTTGGACTGTTGAACAGCATGCTTACCGTTGTAAGCACCAGCAGACCGCAAATCAATACTAGCTTGGAAGACGGTACAATGAATCTGAACATTCGATAGCCTCCTGTATCATTTTTTTATATAAACTCAAGGAAGAGCTTATATCGTAATTAAGGAAGTGCTATACCATATATGGATATTGTTTAACAAAGAAATCGATATACGGGAATTTCTAAAGTTATTGTAAAGGACGCACATTTGCCGAACAAGGATAAATTTGATAGATCATCCAGTTATTCAAGAGTTAGGCAGGTACACAAAAAGGCCTTTGTCGGAGAGATCATCTCTCCACAAAAGCCTGAACAGGGTAAAGAACAACGTGATTCATTTTAGGATAAACAAAGGTATTATGGTCAATGCCCTGGTCGGTAAACCGTTTGTCGAGCTTCATGTTGTCGGAAAATAAATCTTCATGGGTTCCGATGAAATATACTTAAGGTCAAGGCTGGAAAGAGATTATTGCGTATAAAAGAGGCGGGATAAATTCAGCTAAACATTTGCCCGATTGAATATATATTCTGGAAAATAAATTAAAAATATACTATGTTATAGATTAATAGATGAAAGGATCATTTATTTGTAACTATTGCGGCTTAGTGATAATTATATCAAACAGAAGGAGCATACATATGTTCAATCAACTGACTGCTTTACGTTCAGTGCTCAATCCTAAATATCTGGAGCTTGCATTGAGTGATCAATACGACATCGGATCGTGGGAAGAATGTTTATTTTGGCTGAGAGGGTTAAATGATACCTACCGGGTAACTACATCTACTGGCATGTATATTCTGCGAGTCTACCGTACTGAAATTACGGAGGCTGATGTTCAGTACGAACTCTCCCTGTTATCTCAATTAAAGGGCATTCTAGGTTCATCTGTACATACCGATATTGGAGAATACATCGAGAAGAAAGATCATACTGGATATACGGTGTTGCAGGCCGCGGAAGGCAAGCGGTTTGCTGTAATGTTTCGGTATATTGAGGGTATGGAGAACAACCTTGAAGATGAACAGTCTTGTTACGCTTTTGGTCAGTCTGCGGCTGAGCTGCATAAAGCGATGGACCAAGTCGTATTGGAGCAGCCGCGATATGAGTTGGATACGAAGTTTCTCATTGACGAGCCTCTGGAACGAATCATCAACTACATCGGTGGAAAAAATGAAGCATCATCATTCCTACATACGTTTGCCACAACGTTAAAAGAACGCATCGGTGCCGCTTCCAGACAAGACCTGGACTTTGGTTTGTGCCATGGCGATATGCATGGGAACAATAACGCTTTTCAACAGGGCAGTCAGTTCATCCATTATGACTTTGAGTGGGCGGCTAATGGTTGGCGTGCCTACGATCTGGCGCAGGTGAAGGCTCGAAAGAGACAGTCTGGTGAGCAAAAAGAAGCGTTATGGAATGCGCTCATGGCAGGATATCGTTCCGTTAGAAGCTTCTCTACCCAAGAGGAACAGGCCGTTGATCTCTTTATTGTTGCTCGCCGATTCTGGGTGATGGGTCTGGATGTTGCTTTTATCGAGAGTGATATGGGTGCGCTGGATTACGGTTCGGATTGGCTCAATAGTTTCGTGAAAGAGTTCCGGGATACGGGGATTGTTCAGCAGTGATGACTTACAGCAATGATATACTCCAATGAAGAAGGCCTTCTGGATGTTTCCAGAGGGCCTGTTTTATTTTGTAAGATGCATTTCATGACCTTCACTTAGTTCGATGAAGTCGAAGCTACGACGGCAGCCGATGTTGCAGCAGCGGCCATGGCGGCCTGTTGGGCAATGATAATGTTCGTGATGCTAGTGGAGACCGTCGTGGTCAGGACGCCGTTTCGAAGATCCTCCACATATTGCACTGCCGCCAGCGAGGACGAGAGCAGCAGCAACTCCTGTTTGTTGATTGACCAGGCACCAAAGCCCTTCTGTGTACGCAACCACTCATACGTTTCCTCAACTTGTTCTACCAGCGTATCTCTGTCAGCGGGCAGTAGAGAGAGGATCCCCAGAGCCGGCAGGGTGTACATTTTGTCTAATCGTATTCCCCGTCTGCGGAATGCCTCATTTAACGCTATCACATGAGTGCCCGCCTCCGGATTATCATCGCCTAGGACCAGCACCTGTGTTAATGCCTGCACACTATTGCCTGGTGAGAACTCAGGTTTTAATTCTGCATAGAGCTGCTCCATACGAGTCACACCGAATTCCACGTCGAGATCGGAAAGGGCCAGCATGGCAGCGAAAATATAGTCGTCCTGTCCGGTAAGAAAGCGGTGTTGGGCTTTCATGTGATCATAAAATGCTTTGGCTCGTTCGACCATATGCTCGAATTGGTCAGGCGCCGCGTGAGCTGCAATCTGATAGGCGGCAATAACCAGAAAATCGGACGTACGAAATTTTATTTTTTTCATCAGATCATAGATAAGGAGGGTGTCATCCAGTTTCTTTTCCTGATCTGTTGTAAGCGAGAGCAAGGTGGCAACGCTGATCGCCGAATTTCCCCTGAAGGCCGAGAAGAGATTGGTATTTTGCTTAATCAATTCATGACTATTACGGATGGCCTCCCCATCGGCTTGTTTATTTTCCGCTGCATAGAGTAGGGCTGCCAGACGGTGCATCATCACATTTTGCCACTTGAATGATTTCTTGATGATCTGAGTGTTGGTGACGAATAATTCGACTCGTGCAGCATGTTGCTCTTGCATAAGCAGACCTCCCGAATGATTGGACTTTTCTGAAATTACAATAATAAAGCTAACAAATGGATGGCCCCAATAATCCCCATGGGGTAAATGAATGATCTGGAAAATGAATTCTTAAATTCATTACGAGGGTGTTTTTCGAAAAATAGGTGTAGTACCGCATGAATGATGAAAAATATATCGAGCACCCAGAACGTAATCGTTTGATATGAGCTGAAAAGCAGTGCGAGTATGACGGTGTAGAGTGGTAGGTGAACACATGTGAAGTATTTATAGGCTTTTTCATCTTCCATATCTTTCAGCACGATAAACAATTTCCACTCAGATCGTCTAATGGCGTCCATTTCGTGCAGTAGAAATAAAGATAAATTAAACAAAAATAAGACTAGTAAAAAGTCAGGCATACCCCTTCTCCCTTTCTAAACAACCTTCCCCTATGTTACTAAACCCAATTCTATTTGGCAAAATATGAAAAAAATATTCACGCTCCGTTCATACGTTCCTGATATGCTCTCGAAAGAAAGCCGAGGAACAGCGATCAAACAAAATATGCGGAGTGGTGGAGGTTGGTTATGTCATCATCGATAAGGAAAATGGTTTGCAAAATGATGTTACTGGTATTGTTGGGTACTACGCTAGGGGCAACTTGGTTAGGGATTAAAGCTCCCTTATCAGCAGAGGCTTATTCCTCCGGATTGGGTTCTGGTACACAAGAGAAGAGAGTCGCTGTTAATCTGGATGACAAAGACCAGCTAGCAGCTTTCATTGATGGGATTATGGATGTGCAAATGGGTTCTTTACAGATTCCGGGCGCAGTCATTTCAATTGTGAAGGATGGAAAGGTTCTGCTCTCCAAAGGGTACGGACATTCGAACATCAAAGAAAATAAACCCGTTGATCCCGAGACCAGCCTGTTTCGGATTGCGTCGACCACAAAGCTGTTTACATGGACCGCTGTGATGCAGCTGGTTGAGGCGGGAAAGCTTGATCTGGACACTGACGTGAACACCTATCTGAAAACGGTGAAAATACCACCAACCTATGCGGAACCAATTACGCTACGTCATCTCTTGACCCATACGGCAGGCTTTGAAGAAGGTGGTGTCGGATATCAGATTACCACTGATCTAGAGAAGCTCCCCGTCTCCATTGAAGAAACAATGGCAAACCATATGCCAGCGAGGGTCATGCCGCCAGGCGCGATGCTGGCCTATTCCAACTATGGGGCCTCACTCGCGGGACTTATCGTCGAAGAAGTTAGCGGCATTGCTTATAATGATTATATACAGAACAATATATTTGATCCGCTGAGCATGAAGTATGCTACGGTGGAGGAGCCTGTTCCGGCATCGTTGAAGCCTTATGCCGTACTTGGATATGCCCGAGCCAATGGCGAGTATGTAACCAAGCCCCCTACGTTTGAAGGTGGCTTCCGACCAGCAGGATCAGGCAGTGTCTCGGCGAATGATATGGCTCATTTCATGATTGCCCATCTACAGGACGGGCGATATGAGGATAAGCAAATTCTCAAGCCGGAAACCGCCAGGCTCATGCATTCCCCGGCATTCCAGTTTGACGAACGTTTACCCGCCATGGACTTGGGCTTTTATGAGCTGAATATGAATGGACTGCGTGTGATCTCTCATGGAGGTGCCGACGAGCTGTTTAATACAGCGCTCTATCTTGTACCAGACCAACAAGTCGGCATATTTGTTTCCTATAGTGGAGGTGACGGTGGAACGGCAGCAGGAGGATTGGCGCAAGCCTTCTTTGATCGTTACTATCCTGCCCATATGACGAAGCAGCCTGCTGCAACCTCTATTGAACTGGGGGAGCCTTTGGAGAAATATGCAGGTTCCTATCAATTTACACGTCGTAATCACACGAAGATCGATACGTTTTTCAGTTTTCTGACTCAGATCAATATTGAAGTTTCAGATAATCGGTTGTCAATTGGAAGTGGTGCAGATCAGCAAGTATACACTCCGATTGGAGTGAATCTATTCCAAGAAGTCGGCGGGAAGCATCAGATGGGATTCCGTACGGATACAGAGGGCAAGGTCACGTATCTGTTTCTGGATATGCTCAACCCCATGCCACTGGAGCCAACCCCGTTAATCAATCAATCGAAGTTTTGGCTTCCGCTGCTCGGTATAACTGCCGTTCTGTTCATTACCGTACTACTGGGAGCTGTTTATCGCAGACGCCAAATCAAAGCGATGCCAAGGGCGCAGAAATGGGCAGTCCAGCTGACGGTAGTTACGTCCGTGTGGTCATTGGTGACCTTGGGAGCCACACTTTTGGTGATGAACATCGATCTGATCGATCGACTCAGTCATATTCCACTATCTCTACGTCTTTATCTGTTCATGCCTCTGATTCTTGTGGGATGGAGTGTGGCAATCGTAACGATGAACGTTCTGGCATGGAAAAACAAATATTGGACGTTACCTAAGCGTGTGTACTATACGTTCGTAACTCTAGCAGCAGTAACCTTATGTTTATTTTTCTATCATTGGAATCTGTTGGGCTGGCATTTTGGATGAACCCTTCACCCAGGTGGAAGAGGATAAGAAATCTATTGGAGGCATGCATTTCATATGACCCAAATCCTTGTCGTGGACGACGATGTGCATATTCGTGAGCTGATAACCTTGTTTTTGCGGAATGAGGGATTTGAGATCGTGGTGGCTAAAGACGGTGCAGAAGCATTGGATATTGTTGAGAAATCCCCAATTGATCTGGTTATTCTCGATATTATGATGCCAAAATTGGATGGATGGGAGCTATGCCGGGAGATTCGGCGCATGAATCTGAATATGCCGCTCTTGATGGTTACGGTCAAAGGGGAATCGGCTCAGAAAGTAAAGGGATTCCAGCTTGGAACAGATGATTATCTGACGAAGCCCTTTGACCCGCTGGAGCTTGTGATGAGAGTGAAAGCATTGCTGAAACGTTATCTTATTGTTTCTTCCCAGACCATTCAATTGGGGGGCATTATGCTGAATCGCCGCAGCTTTCAAGTGATTCGAGGGGAAGAGACGCTCAATCTGCCTCTAAAGGAGTTCGAATTGCTGTTCATGCTGGCGAATCAGCCTGGGCAGATTTTTACCCGGGAACAGTTAATTACGAAAATCTGGGGGAGCGACTATGAAGGGGATGACCGGACGGTTGACGTTCACATTAAGCGTTTAAGGGAAAAATTCGCTGACGATGCACACCATTTTCAGATTGAAACGGCCCGAAGTCTGGGTTACCGGTTAGTGATCACATGATCAAGACCTTATACGTTCGCATCATTTTCACATTTCTGGTTGTCATTATCTTCAGTCTGCTGTCGTCTTTCCTCATAGGGCTCTTTCTGTTCAAAAAAGAAGTAAACCATATTGGTCAGAATGACATGATTGCAGCAGGTGAGGAAATGATACGTCTCTATGAACAAACACACCCGGAGGACCGGGAGGCATTCATTAAAAGTATGGTGAAGATATCCACCTATCCCATTCACCTATATGACGTTTCCGGCAACGTAACATACTATGATCTGGACAATACGGAGACCGTTCAAATTGCACCAGAGGTGGTTCAAATGGTATTGCAGGGTCAGGTCTATCGTTCTCCGGCTGAGGTGGATCAGACGTTTATCGGTCTTCCTTTCCCATTTGAAGGGGAGCCTCAAGCCGTGTTTATGCAATTTTCCCCGCAGAACGAAAATATCATTAATCGGATGGTCTTCCTGATATTATTACTCGCACTGTTTATCGGAAGCCTATGTATTTTTATTGCTGCAAGGTACTTGGTGAGACCGATTCAGGTATTGACTCGTGCAACCAAGCAGCTGGCAAAGGGTGATTTTGACGTGGAAATCCAAACGAAACGTGTGGACGAAATGGGAGCTTTGACACACAGTTTTAATGAGATGGCGAGTGAGCTCAAACAGTTGGAACAGATGAGACAGGATTTTGTTTCCAATGTATCTCATGAGATTCAAACCCCGCTGACCTCTATTTCCGGATTTGCCATGGCGATGAAAAATAGTAGTCTAGTAGCTGAGGCTGATCGTAATTATTATCTGGATATCATTATAACGGAGAGTGGGCGGCTATCCAGACTTAGCGATAATCTGCTGGAGCTTGCATCTCTGGACTCCGATCATCATCCGTTCGAGGCGGCTACCTATAATCTTGATGAGCAAATCCGGCAAATTATCGTTACCTGCGAGCCGCAGTGGTCCACCAAAAATATTCAGGTTCATCTGGAGTTGGCAGAACCGATTCAAGTTACAGCAGATCGGGATCAGCTCAATCAGGTTTGGATGAATCTGCTGGGGAACAGCATCAAGTTTACGCCAGCAGGTGGGCATATTCATATACGGACGCATCAGGTAGAGAACAAAATTCTCATCACGATAACGGATACGGGCATTGGAATAGCGCCAGAGCAGCTGGATTATGTGTTTGATCGGTTTTATAAAACAGATCTGTCGCGAAATCGCAGCATCAGCGGTAACGGTCTGGGCCTTGCGATCGTCAAAAAAATTGTAATGATCCATCACGGAACGGTTGAAATTCAAAGCCAGGAGGGTGAGGGTACGACGGTGCTGGTTCATCTGCCTTTAGCATAGTCACTTCAAACGCGCCACGGTTGGCGTGTTTTTTTATTTTTGCTGAAGCTTTAGATCAAACAACAAAGCAGTCAGCTGGCTCCACCTTCGAAAAAGAGAAACTCTTTTACCCACAGTTTATACATCCCGCATAGTAGATTGCTAACGTGATGAAAAGGGGTGATAAGGATGAGAACAACCGAAAGAGCATATCCTGCTGACAACCAGCCTGTACTCACGAGCCATACCCTTGGATGGGATCATCTGCAGGTGTCCCGGTGGCCGAGTCCTCAGCATGCTGCCGGGTGGCTTACCGGAACGAAGCATCAGATTGCCATACATTGTTCGGCTTACTATGAGAACTATTACACCATTCATATCCTGCCTGCCGGAGAACCCGTTCTCTGTTCCTGGGGAAAGGCCTCCCTGTATTTCCTGCAGATCGAAATCCCGCCTTCCTATCTGGAGCACATCGCACGTGAATCGGGACTGCTAAAGGAAGGGTATATTCAGTTGGAAATGAAGTATTATGTCAAGGACCCCAAGCTGCTGCAATTAGGACTCTGGTTGCTTGAAGAGCTGCAGAATGGCGGCAGACAAGGAAAGATATATAGTGATTCACTCTCCAATATGCTCATCCTGCATCTCCTGAACCATTATTCTCAGGTATGCACGAACAGCACCCCCTCCAGAATGACGGCCAATCAGGAAATTTATCAGTCCATAGAATATATGAAGGAAAATTTGGAGGCGGAGCTCTCCATTCAGGAGCTGGCAGACAAGGCTGCCCTGAGCCTGTCCCATTATATTCGGCTGTTCAAACAGCAGACGGGGCATACACCGCATCATTATCTGATTCGCCTGCGGATTGAACATTCCAAGCTGCTGATCAGCAAGGGAGAGTACGGGCTGAAGGAAATTGCCGACCGTGCCGGTTTCTCTGATCAGGGTCACTTCACAAGAATGTTCAAGCGGATTGCTGGAACGACGCCCAAACAGTATATGAACGAGGTTTCTTCGAACCGGATCATTCTAAAATGATTGTTTTGTTCAATAAAAACCGCATTTTGTCCAACAGACGTCCTTATCCTGAAAGCTACAATTAGTTTAAGCCGATCGGGAAGTGAATCCCGCTGGCTAAAATGGAGGTCACTGCTTCTATAATGGACGAGCCATTATTTGGAGCAGACCCACAATTCAGGAGGCGTTAATATCATGAAACTGAGAAGAGTGTCAGGCTGGGTCTGTGCGGGAGTGTTAATTGCAGGTTCTCTTACATCAGGAGCATGGGCGGTGCCCGTATCGGCCGAAGCTGCGGAAAATGCGGTATATGCTGCACAGGCGGCTGAATCCTGGCATGAGGTGTCCAAGCAAACCTTTTGGCTGACGGATGCCTTTGAGCGTGGACAAGGCGTCACAACAGATGGAAACTCATGGATTTTCAACTCCCAGCTTGGTTTATTAAAGACGGCACTGGACGGTAAGACGGTTCAGAAACGAAATGCGGTAGCGATCCCGGCTGAGATAGCAGTGCAGGGCGGTGACCACATTGGTGACATTTCCTATTACAACGGGTTGATTTATGCTCCTATTGAAGACAGCAAGAAATACGAGCATCCCTACATTGCCGTCTATAATGCCTCCACACTTCAATATACCGGAACCTCCTATGCGCTTCCGCTGAACCTTCATCCCGGTGGTGTGCCATGGGTAGCCGTAGATGCCGATCGCGGTCAGGTCTATACGGCCCAGTGGAACAATGCCCCGGTGCTGAATGTGTTTCGACTCAGTGACATGTCCTTAATCAAAACCGTACCGCTTAGTCAAACGATTGATCGCATTCAAGGCGCAGAGATGTATAATGGTGCGCTTTATGCTTCCTCCGATAATAATTCCAAGAAATCCGTCTACCGGATTGATCCGGATACCGGAGCTGTCACGCTGGCCTTTGACCGGAACCTCGGAAGTAGTAATGAAGCACAAGGCATCACTGTACTTCCAACAGCCGAAGGTGCTGTCCTGCATATCCTTGATGTAGACTCCAACCGTGTAAGCATGAATTTCAGACATTATGCATTTTAAACAGAGCCAATTGGAACGCTCGGCACATATGAGGGGAGAAAACAAATGCTGAAGCAGGGGAAAATGGCGCTGATTGCGCTGGGGTTAACGTTAATGCTGGTCGGGTGCAGTCAGGGAGGGGGGAATGCAGCTGATACCAAGGCGGGTACAGGTACAACGGCTTCAACAGCTAATCCAAACACCGCTTTGGATCAGACTCCCAAGGAGCCGGTTGAAATTTCATTCTATTACCCGGTGAACGTAGGCGGGCCGCTTACAAAGGTTATTGACGGGATGAGTGCATCTTTTATGGAGAAATTCCCGGATATTAAGGTTAAACCGGTCTATACCGGAAACTACGGAGATAATACGATCAAAATTCAGGCAGGTGTACAGGCCAAGCAGCCGCCGGATGTGGCTGTTATGATGTCGACTGAGCTGTACAGCATGATGGACACCGACGCCATAATTCCTCTGGATGATTTTATCGCCAAGGATGCGGACTATAACAAGGATGATTTCTATCCGGCATTTGTGGAGGATACCCAAGCGGATGGACATACGTACAGTGTACCGTTCCAGCGAAGCACAATTATTTTGTATTACAACAAAGAGATGTTCAAAGCTGCTGGTCTGGACCCGAACAAGCCGCCAACAAACTGGGATGAGCTGGTGGAATATGCCGGGAAGCTGAATCGTGATGGACATACAGGGATGGAGATTCCGGGGAATGATGATTCCTACTGGATGTTCCAGATGCTAGCCCGCCAAAATGCGAGCGATCCCAAGCAAAGCATTATGGGGGACGACGGCAGAAAGGCCAATTTTAATACGCCGGAGAACGTCGAAGCTCTGCAATTCTGGCTTGATTTGTCCCGTAAGTACAAGGTAATGCCGGAAGGGGTTATTGATTGGGCGGCTACGCCAACCGATTTTATTGAAGGCAAAACGGCTATGATGATGCACACCAGCGGCAACTTGACGAACGTAAAAACCAACGCCAAATTCGACTTTGGTGTAGCCTTCGCACCAGCCAATAAGCAATACGGATCGCCTACGGGCGGGGGAAACCTGTACATTTTCAAAGATACCACACCGGAGAAACAGGCGGCGGCTTGGGAATTCGCCAAGTATATGACTGCTCCGGAACAGGCCGCACTGTTCAGTTCTTCATCCGGTTATGTCGGGGTTCGCAAATCCGCCTACGATACGGAAGCCATGAAGGCGTACACCGATGAATTTCCGCAGGCACTCGTGGCCCGCGACCAGCTGCAGTATGCATTCAGGGAGTTATCCACGCATAATCACGGCAAGGTGTCCTCCGCACTGACCAACCAGATTCAATCCGCGCTGGCTGGCAAAATCGATGCCGCCGGTGCACTGAAGGCCGCACAAGAAGAAGCGGATCGTGTGCTCGCTCCTTTTAACAAATAAAACTGCTGAATTAGAACCTTCCTCAGTTATGATCCTGGCGGGAAGCCAAGACAGTGCTTCCCGCCGATATTTCTTTCCCCGTAGTTGCAGGGATGCAAGGCGCAGATCGTACAAGGAGGAGAATCGGGCATGAATACCCGCTGGAACGAAAAGCTTAGGCGGAACGGGTTTGGGTGGGGACTTGTGTTACCATCCCTTCTGTTTCTTGGCATGTTCACCTATTATCCGATGCTTAAATCGGCATGGCTCAGTCTGTTTGAGCAGAATTTGGCCGTACGCACGCCCGTATTCGTAGGAATGGACAACTATAAGGCATTGCTGCATAATCCTGTTTTTATTGAAGTGTTCCGAAATAACATCTGGTTTGCCGTCGGTACGGTTCCCGTCTCGATGGCGCTGGCCTTTGTAATGGCGTTGTTCGCAGATAAAGCGATCCGGGGCAAAGGTCTGGTCCGTATTGCTTTTTTCTACCCGAATATGATTCCAATGATCGCCGCTGCGAGCATTTGGCTGTTTCTTTATATGCCTCAGTTTGGTTTGTTTGCCCGGTTTGCTTCCTGGTTCACAGGAAGCGAGGTTAATCTGCTTGGCAATCCGGATACGGTGCTTGGCTCGCTGATTGTGATGACTGTCTGGAAGGAAGCCGGATATTTCATGATCTTTTATCTGGCTGGCTTGCAGCAAATTCCGAAAGATCTTTACGAGTCGGCCTCGGTAGACGGGATCGGCGTGTGGACGCAGCAGCTGCGGATCACCATACCATTGACGATGCCCACAACGCTGTTTGTCACCGTCGTCGCGATTACGAATGCCTTCAAATGGGTGGATCATCTGTGGATGATGACCAAGGGAGGGCCGGATCATGCCAGCAGCCTGCTTCTATATTATATCTATGAGACAACTTTTAGTTTCAATGACCAGGGGATGGCGGCGGCTATGACCGTGGTGATGATCGTTCTGCTTCTTGTAATATCCTGCTTCCAGTTTGCGGGATGGGAACGCAAAATTCATTACCAGTAGAAGGTGGAAGGTGAAAGGGGATAGGAATCATGAAAAATGCTGCCGAGCTGTCCTTGTCCGCTACATTGCGGCCAGAAAAGGCCAAGCAGTCGCTGAACGGGAAGTTTCGATCCGCAAGGCGCCGCCGGATGGCCGGACAAGCGTTGTGGCATGCAATTATGCTGTTGTTTGCTGCCGCTTGGCTGATTCCGCTATTGTGGATGCTGCGCAATGCCTTTCTTCCAAAGGATGCATCCATTGGTGCAGGTTGGTCCTGGAATTTTACGCTGGATAATTTCAGTCGGGTGTGGCAGGGGGCACCATTCGGACAATACATGTGGAATACGCTACTTGTAACCTCAGGAATATTTGCAGTTCAGATTGTTACATTAACCCTGGCCGCATATGCGTTTGCCCGCGTTGCTTTTGTTGGGCGCCATATTGTCTTTATGCTCTTTCTCGTCCAGATTATGGTCCCATCGGATGTACTCATTTTCTCTAACTACCAAATCATTAACGAGTTGGGACTGCTGGATACAAAGATCGGTATTATGCTGCCTTATTTTGCTTCTGCGTTTGGCGTGTTCCTCTTAAGGCAGGCCTTTAAACAGCTTCCTTACGAACTGGATGAGGCTGCGCGTGTAGAGGGCTGTTCTTCGCTCGGCATTTTGCTGCGTATTTATATACCACTGTCGAAGCCCGTCTATCTTTCGTTTGCGATCGTTTCCATCAGCTTTCATTGGAATGATTTTCTTTGGCCGCTTATTGTGACGAATTCCCCGGAAAATCGTCTGCTCACTGTAGGGCTAGCGATGTTTGCCAAATCAACCGAAGCAGGTGCACAGTGGACGGATGTCAGCGCAGCAACCCTGATTGTAACGGCGCCGATGCTGATTGGCTTTATGTTGTTCCAACGGCAGTTTATCAGCAGCTTTATGCATTCGGGCATCAAAGGATAAGGGAGATTATGATAATGAGACTGATTGTAATGGGCGATTTGCACTATTCTAGCGAGCTGATAGAGGCGGATGATCCGATGATTGAGGCCAGGGAGGCTTTCTATACCGGTTATCTGTCGGAGTTTTTGGCATTCTCCGCTGACTACCATCTGTCTATTGGTGACTTGACACATGCCGGTGAACCCTCGGAGTTCGATTTTATTATGAGTAAGGTTAAAAGTGAGCTATTGCAAGGTGAATTTTTATATGCGCTGGGTAATCATGACACGCATACCTGTTCCAAGGGCGATCTTCAGGCAATGACGGGGCAACATCGCTATCTGGCGATTGAAGAAGAGGAGGCGGTGCTGCTGGTACTGGACACTGCGCGTGAGAATCCCGACCATTGGGGCGGTATGATCGATGAAGAGCAGCTGAACTGGCTGCGGGGACAGATGAACAGGTACGGACAGAAGCCGCTGCTCGTGTTCGCCCATCATCCGGTATACGCTACAACGGCCAGATCCACGGAGCCGATGATGTCTCTTGATGCTGCACTCGATATCTGGTCGATACTGAATGAACATCAGGGACCGGGCATTTTCTTTAACGGACATAACCATGTTCAGTCTGTCTTCCAACGTGATCATTGGCATTTTGTACAATTGGCGGCTGTACCGGATATCCCAGCGGTGCTGCTCGTAAACCTTCAGGAGCAGCAGTTGAGCATCAATACTATTTTGCTGCAGGGGACACCGTATCAGGAGCTGGCGAACATTTTTGTCAAAGGCATGTATGATTATGAACCGCATCCAGATGCCAAAGGCGATGGTCATTCCACAGAACTGATTGTGTCACTATCCTCTCCGAAGAAAGGGATGACGCGATGACCCGCAAGCGAGTAAGGCTGGCTATAGTGGGAGGTAACCGGGGGGCAAGCTTTCTGAATGCCTTGCATTCTCTGGCTGACCGAATTGATCTGACGGCTACTTGTGATTTGAATGAACTGGTTCTGGAGCAGTGGAAAGGGATTTTCCCGGGGATCAGGACGTATAGCGACTATTCGGAAATGCTGCAGGACGCTTCCATTGATGCCGTCTTTGTAATTAGCCCCATGCATATGCATGCCAGGCATTCCATTGATGCACTGAACGCAGGCAAACATGTGTTAAGTGAGGTGATTGCTGTGCAGTCGCTTGAGGAAGCCTGGGAATTGGTCGAGACGGTGGAGCGCACAGGTTTGAAATATATGATGTCAGAAAACTATTGCTTCTCCAGGTCCAATCTTACGGTTAATTATATGGCGCAGCAAGGTTTATTCGGGGAGATTACCCATGTTGAGGGTGGCTATATTCATGATTTACGCCATCTGATTCATCATCCGGACGGCTCACTTACGTGGCGAGGACAGCTCCACCAGAATTATAACGGCGTCAACTATCCGACGCATTCGATTGGGCCAGCCGCGCAGTGGATCGGGCTGAATCAACCGGGAGGAGATCGGCTTAAAAGCATCTCGGCGCAAGTCTCCAAACCGAGGGCGCTGCAGAATTATTTCAGCGAGCAGTTTGGCAAGGATCATCCGGCTGCCCGTGAAGGCTACTGGAGTCAAGGGGATTCAGCCGTCGCCGCGCTGGTGACCGAGAATGGCGTTCTGATTACGCTGCGTATCGACTGGGTCTCCGTCCGGCCGCATAATAAAACTCATTATATGCTGCAGGGAACCAAGGGAGCTTACTTGTCCGCGCGTCATCCCTATGAGGAAGATCTCGTATGGCTGCAGAACCGCTCTCCGGTAAACGGAGAGGATGGCTCGGATGTATGGGAGAAAATGTCCTGTTATCAGCCCGAATATGATCATCCCAAATGGAAGCAGTGGGGGCACTTAGCGGCGGGAACGAAGCATGGCGGGGGTGATTTTCTGGTGCTGGAGGAATTCATCTCGGCGATTCAGGAAAACCGCAGCCCGCTGGTTGATGTGTATGATGCCGTGACCTGGAGCGCGGTCTTTTTCCTCTCGATGCAATCCGTGAAGCAGGGCGGGAACACGGTTCCATTTCCAGACTTTAGAGTAAAGGCAGGCTTTACAGGATGAGGGATGAACGCTCCAAGCTGGTCATGAAAAAGGATACTTTGGCAGATCTGCCGCAGCTGAACATACCGGAAGGTTACAGCTTGAGATCGTTTCAATCTGGTGATGTAACGGAGTGGGAGCATGTGATCCGAATTTCTTTTGCCAGGGAGATTGCCTTCGGCGACAAGATCGGATTTCAGCCACCGTTTTTGCCGGAGAAGATTCTGTTTCTCTGTTATCAGGGACTTGCTGTTGCCACTGCTGTAGCATGGGAGAAAGAGGATAGGGATATCAACTGTGGATATCTGCATATGGTGGGTGCTCTGCCGGGGCACTCCGGGAAAGGGCTTGGGTATACCATTGCACTGGCTGCCTTGCACCGAATGAGAGATGAGGGGAAGCAAGCGGCCCTGCTTGAGACGGATGACTTCAGGCTTCCTGCAATTGCAATCTATCTCCGATTGGGATTTGTTCCTTTATTCATGGAGGATGGGCACAGCAGCCGCTGGGAAAAGGTATTCAACCAACTGATGAGTTAACGCATCCTCATGACCGTTTTCACTCAGGGGAGCCAATGTAAATGAGAAGCGAACGCTCGGCCGATTGTTGCGCCGAGTGTTTATTTTTGCTTCAATTCCTTCATGACCAAACTTTTTCTGGCACGTGGGCAAGGAATGCATGATGTTGTTCAACCCCAGGTGCTATGATCTTCCGGAGCACGACGGATAGGCGGCATCATTTGTACCAACTCCGATTCAAAAAACGATATAATAACGTTGATGCGATGTAATTGTTAGAGGAGATAATGATAAGAGATGAGCCAAAAGCAGTTCTGTAAGCGCAAACAATTTTTAGATGATTGGAGTCTCAAAACGAAGCTGTACATATTGTTCATTTTTTGTGTGCTAGTTCCGGTACTGGCAACCAATACGGTCTTTTATCAAAGCATCAAAGGCAACATCGAGGAAAAGGAAAACAACCGTTTCAATGAAATGCAGCAAAGGATCAGGTTCAACCTGCGGAACAGCATCGACAACAGCCTGTATGTGTCCAATTTTCTGTATACGGATGCAACGCTGAACCGATTTATGGAGTCCAGATACCGCGATGACGAAGACTATTATCTTGCTTACTATGACATGCTTAGCAACAATAATCTGGTCAGATACTATTACAGTTATCAGCAGGTGAATCAAGTAACGTTTTATGTCGGCAACGATACCTTTGTGAATGGCGGAAACTTCATTAAGCTGGATGATGCGGTTCGAGCAAGTGAGTGGTACCAAGCGTTGATGAATACGAGCGACCATATCATGATCTATTCGTATTTCGACAAGCAGCAGGCGGAGATGTCACAAAGTCAGGGAGGACGCAAAGTAAGCATCATTCGGAGGCTGGATTACTTTGGGGAGCAGCAGGTGGAGAAGGTTTTGAAGGTCGATCTGGATTATGCCTTCATCAACAAGTCGCTCAAGAACGAGGGAACGAACGGAAATGTATATGTGGTATCGGATGACAAGGTCATTTTCTCGAACGATTCAAAAATGAACCAGACGCGCCAGCCATTTCACCTGTTGGCGAACAGTCCAATTTCGTCTGTTCAATCCACGGAATTGATTCCCGTGGTATCAGAGAACTGGCAGATTATCGTCAGCGCCGCCAAATTGGACTTTTTGTCCGAGGTCATGGATTCCAGGCTCAATGTGACCGTCCTGATGATCCTCAATCTGCTGATGCCGACCCTGCTGATCTGGATGATATCCAGATCGCTGGTAACGAGGATTGACCGGATTTCGAAGCATCTGGATCAAGTGAAGCATGAGCAATTTGAGGTCATTTCAGGACCTGTGGGCAAGGACGAGATTGGTAGCCTGACCCACAGCTACAATATGATGGTGATCAAGATCAGGAACCTGATCGAGATTGTATTTAAGGGTCAGGTGGAGCGGCAAGCCCTTGAACTCTCCAGGAAGCAAGCGGAACTGAAGGCCCTTCAAAGCCAGGTGAATCCGCATTTCATGTTCAATACGCTGGAAACGATCCGTATGCGGAGCTTGATCAAGGATGAGCTTGAAACCTCGGATATTATTCATAAGCTGGCATTGCTGCTGCGCCAGACGATTAATTGGGGGGATGACCTGATTACCATTGCAGAGGAAATCAAGTTCGTGGAGAGTTATTTGAACATTCAGCAATATCGCTTTGGTGACAAGCTGCAATTCGCAATCAGGGTCACAGATCCTTCTATTCCAGACCTGATGATCCCCAAGCTGACCGTGCTCACCTTTGTCGAGAATGCTTGCATCCATGGCATCGAGAGCACGTCGAGTGACGGGATCGTGGAGGTTTTGTTCGAAATTCGAAGCGAGCAGCTCTCCATAACCATTCGGGACACCGGAGTCGGCATCGATCCTGACAAGCTGGCGCTGCTTCGAGCGATGATGCGTGATCCAAACATCGATCGGATGAGCGAGCTTAGCAGCATCGGCATGATGAATGCCTATATTCGGCTGCGGATGTATTTCGATGATTGCGTGCAGATGGACATCTTCAGCGAAAAGGGCAAGGGGACAACGGTTGCCATCCATATTCCCCTTTTGCAAGCATCTCAGGGATAAGGAGCGAGGATATGATCAACGTGCTGATTGTGGATGATGAGCCATTTATTCGCCAGGGACTTCAGTTACTTATCGATTGGGAGTCATGCGGATATCAGATTTGCGGTCAGGCATCAAACGGTTTGCAGGCGCTGGAGTGCATTCGGGCCGTGCACCCTGACCTGGTCATCGCCGACATCAAGATGCCGGAGATGGACGGCATGGAGCTTGCGAGAACCTTGTACGAACAGTATGGCGGCGAGATCAAGCTGATCCTGCTAAGCGGATTCTACGAGTTCGAGTATGCCAAGCAGGCGATTAAATACCAGGTGAATGACTATATTCTCAAGCCCATCGTGAAGACGGAACTGGTTCAAGTGCTTGAGGAATTCAGAATCTCATTCGATGCGCGGACAGAAGAGAAGCGACACCAGCAAGAAAAGGACCGGATCATCTTGGCTCAGCATATGCAGTCCATCTTGCTTGGGTCAGCCGATAAAGAATCTGTTGCAAATGTGCAGTCCAGCTATCAGAGTGCCAACTTCCTGCGCTGCATGCTGATCGAGGCGACAGGGGAGACCGCAGGGAGAGCAGAATGCGAAACGGATTGGTGCTCCCGGGTTGAAGCATCGGTTGGCGAGCCCTTCAAGGGACAAGTGCTGAAGCCGTTCACGGGGGAAAAGAATGCGGTTTTGCTCATTCTCACGGATCTGATGCTGAAGGAGGAGGCTATCGCGTTGGAGGAATATATCGGCCGATTACATGGCGAGCTGAATCAGGGTCAGGAGTCGGCAGTTGCCTTCTATATCGGAAAGGAAGTACAGAGGGTGGAGGAACTGTATGAGTCCTACCAATCCTGCGGCAAAATGAAGAGCTTGCGTTTTTTTACCACGAGTGGCCCCATGTATTACTTCGAGCATATGAATACTGAAATATTTACGAAACAGCCAGGACAACGAGAGAAACAATTGTTTGATGGCCTGATCAAGTCGATTGAGCAACAGCAAATGGATGAGCTTCGCAGTCATGCAGAGGCGATCTTTCAATTTTTTCTCAATGAACGAATCGAGCCGGGCATCGTCCGCATTCAGTTGCATTATTTGGCGTACAATCTGTTGGAACTTGTAAAAGGTGAGACGGGTCCCCCGGATTCCGGGTTGATGCAGTCAGCGTTCCTCCAGATGAATTACGCGATGCTGTCTATGGAGGCTAACATTGAAAATTTATGGGAGTTCTCGCGACTGTGCGCAGAGAAGCTGAAGGAGCAGCAGAAATGGAACGCAATGGGTGTATTGGCCAGAATCGAGGCATTCATTCATGAACATTACAGGGAGAACATCAGCCTGAAATTGCTGGGAGAGCAATTTTACATGAACAGTGCGTATTTGGGTCAGATTTTCAAAAAGCATTATGCTCTGTCCTTCAATGATTATTTGAATCAATTGCGTGTGGAGGAAGCCGCCCGGCTGCTGCGTAGAACCGATCAAAGGGTATATGAAATTGCAACAGCTGTCGGATATCGCGATTCCGATTACTTTATTAACCGGTTCGAGAAACTCATGGATGAGACGCCTGCGCAATATCGCAAAAGAGCCCAGGCAGCGTACGCTGCCGATTCTACATCCTGCACTCCTTGATGGAGGGGCAGGATTTTTATTGCCATTGAACTGGAATTATTGGGATTTCGCCTATAATTTCTCCCGTTGAGGGGGACAGGGGAACATGGTAATTTTAACATAGCCTTTGGAAAGCGCTTTCCACAAAGCTTCTGTCCAAATAATCGATGGAGGGGTCATGATGAAAAAGGATGTTAGAAAAAAAATCAGGCATTGCGTTTTGCTGGCTTTAATACTGGTTGTTGCACTTGCCGGATGTACGCCAGGATCATCCTCGTCTGGTGAGAAGACAGCGGATGGCAAGGATTTGAAGCAATTTTCCGCATTTTTTGCCGTGCCGGGGAAAATTGCACCAGACGATAATCGGGTGCTGAAAGCGATTGAAGAAAAAACGGGTGTCCGCGTGACCATGGATTGGCTCACCGGCCAAACGGCCAAGGAACGGATTGGCGTGCTGATTGCAGGCGGCGAATATCCCGACTTTATCGATGGAAGTGATGGTACTCAGCAATTGGTATCGGCAGGGGCGCTGGTCCCGCTTGAGGATTACATCGATAAATATCCGAACATCAAAAATTATCTAGGCGAAGATTGGAAAAAAATGAAAAACACAACGGATGGACATATCTACTTCATCCCTCAGTTTGGCAATGTACAAGGCGAGTCCATGAAGGTAACTCATGACGGAGAAGCATTCTGGATTCAGAAGGCTGTGCTGGAATGGGATAATTATCCGACAATCAAAACACTTGATCAATACTTTGACTTGATTGAACGGTATAAAGCAGCTCATCCGACAGTTGACGGTCAGCCGACGATTGGATTTGAAATTATCTCGTATGACTGGCGATATTTTGCACTGGAAAACCCTCCGCTCTTCCTGGCTGGTTACCCCAATGAAGGGGCAGCTATCATAGACAAAGAAACGCTGACGGCCAAAAACTACAATACGATTCCTGAAGCGAAGGCGTATTTCAAAAAGATCAATGAAGTGTACCATAAAGGTTTGGTCGATAACGAGACCTTTACGGCAAACTTTGATCAATATATTTCCAAACTTTCAACCGGACGTGTGCTGGGCATGGTGGACCAGGGGTGGCAGTTCCTTGACGCCGAGGCGTCGCTCGTGAAGCAAAAATTGTACGACAAAACATATGTGCCATTGTCCATCACGCTTTCCGAGGATGTAAAGGGGCGCTATCAGCACAAGCCAATCCTTAACGTGAATGGCGGCTTGGCCATTACAACGAGTTGCAAGGATGTAGAGGGTGCGCTTCAGTATATTAATGATTTGCTGGACCCTGAGATCGAAGTATTGAGAACATGGGGACAGGAAGGCGTGGATTACCAGGTCGATGAAAAAGGTGTATTCTCCCGGAATGAAGAGCAGCGTTCCAATTCCAAAGATCCAGACTGGGTGCTGGCGAACACGGGAAGTCCCCTAGTGTATTTTCCGCATCATGAAGGCATGACTGCTGACGGGGAAAATGCACTCGACCCTAAGGAGCAACCCGAGGAATATCTGGCCACACTGAATGACATCGACAAAAAAGTGTTGAAGGCTTACGGATATACGAAGTTTACGGATTTCCTGGAGCCTGCGGAGGACAACGAACCATGGTTCCCGATCTATACCTATAACTTTGAACCCAACAAACCTGAGACGATTGCTAGACAGAAAATGGACGACGTAAAACGAAAATGGCTGCCTAAAGTGATCATGACGTCACCAGCCGAGTTTGACCAGGCCTGGGAAGAGTATCAGGCCACTCTCAAGGAAAGTTCGGATATCAAAGCATATGAAGATGCATTAACGGAGGAAGTCCGCAGACGCGTGGAGCTGTGGGGGTAAGGATCTGCTATGCAGAGAGGCTATGGGGAATCCTGTAGCCTTTTCTTACACGATAAAATCGGAGATTGGATTGGAATGGACCGATTCATCCACACGAGGTTGATATAGATAAACTCGTAAGCAAGGAGAGAAAAAGAATGGCCAAAAATGAGTTGCAGCACCGGATAAAGGCAAGCCATTTTCCATCAGGAAAAAGCTGGATCGGGTATAACCTGTCACGAATGAAAAGTCAGCGTCAATTATTGTGGATGTCATTTCCATTTATTGCGTTTATCGCTATTTTTGCGTATGGACCGTTATGGGGCTGGTTGATGGCGTTTCAGAATTACAGACCCGGCCTTGGTTTTTTTCAGCAGGAATGGGTAGGCATGGAGCATTTTAAAACCCTGTTCACGGACCCTACATTTGTACGTGTCATCCGAAATACGCTGGCGATGAGCTTAATCAGTCTGTTTCTGGGCTTTGTTGGCTCGATTGGCCTGGCGCTTCTGTTGAACGAATTGCGGATGGTGCTGTTCAAACGTGTCGTGCAAACGGTTTCCTATCTTCCACATTTTCTATCATGGATCATCGTTACAGGCATCGTTGCCAACGTATTATCCACTGAGACGGGAATCGTCAATGTGCTGCTGACGAAGCTTCACATCATCAGCGCTCCAATTAATTTCTTCGCCGAGCCGAAATATTTCTGGGGCATTGTGGGCTTGTCCAGCATGTGGAAAGAAATTGGCTGGGGTACCATCATTTATCTGGCTGCCATGACTTCAATTAATCCGAGCTTGTACGAGGCGGCTTCGATTGACGGGGCAGGCCGGTTTCGCAAAATGTTCAATGTCACTCTTCCAGGCATTAAACCAACGATTATTATCCTGCTCATTATCAATGTCGGCAACGTGCTGAACGCGGGTTTCGAGATTCAATATTTGCTGGGGAACGGATTGGTGCAGGACGTGTCCGAGACCATCGACATTTTCGTATTGAAGTACGGAATTAACCTGGGCAACTATTCTCTTGCAACTGCCGCAGGCATATTCAAGAGCGTCGTCAGCCTGGTGCTCATATTTATGGCCAACGGGCTTGCCAAGGCTCTTGGCGAAGAGCGTTTGATTTGATAAGGAGGTATAGCTGTGAAGCGATTTAGCAGAAGACGAAGCTTTGGCGATTATTTATTTTCATTCACAAACGGTTTTTTTATGTTGTTCGTTATGGTTGTTACATTATATCCTTTTTTAAACACGATTGCCGTATCCTTCAATAATGGGCTTGATACGATCCGCGGAGGAATATATCTGTGGCCAAGGGAATGGACACTTCAGAACTACGTATCCGTATTCCAGAATCCCCATCTAACGCAAGCGGCATTTATTTCGGTCGCTAGAACGGTAGTTGGGACGATGGTTCAGTTGTTCTGTACCGCGATGCTGGCCTACGTGTTGAGCCGCAAGGAGTACATGTTTAACAAATTGGTCACCACGCTGTTTGTGGTGACGATGTATTTCAGCGGCGGATTGATTCCGGGATACATGCTGATCAAGCAACTGGGGCTGTTGAATAACTTCTGGGTATATATTATCCCTGGATTAATCGGTGTCTTCAACATGATCGTGGTCCGCACCTACATTCAGGGACTTTCAGAAGGACTGCTCGAATCGGCGAAGATGGACGGTGCCGGCGATTTTAAAATCTTTATGCGCATCGTGCTTCCGCTATCCAAACCGGTGTTGGCCACCATCGCGCTGTTTATCGCCGTGGGACAGTGGAACTCCTGGTTTGATTCCATGCTGTACACCGCTGGCAACCGGAATTTGACCACCTTGCAGTATGAGCTGATGAAATTGCTGTCCTCTGCGACTTCACAGGGTGGAACTGTCAATGTGGACCAGTACAAAAATGTAACAAACATGGTCACTCCCGTATCGATTCGAGCAGCAATTACGGTTGTGACGGCCATGCCCATCGTTTTACTATATCCGTTCTTGCAAAAATATTTTGTGACTGGACTCACCATTGGAGGGGTGAAAGAATAAAAAAAGCAATTCAGGGTGAGGATGGCCGGTTGTGAATGAAGGCCGCGGAAAACCTGCTTCCTTTCAATATGTTATATGTTATGATATTTGCATCTTCAAAAGTTTGATTGAAGGGGCATAGCGTATGAATCAGAGCATACAACAGTTTAAAGCGGATTTTTTCAAAGCCTTGGCGCATCCGATGCGAATTCAGATTCTGGAGCTGCTGAGCGATGGGTCGAAAAATGTGAATGAACTGCAAAGCATTCTGGGATCAGAAGGCTCCGCCGTCTCGCAGCAGCTGGCTGTATTGCGCAGCAAAAACGTTGTCCAGGGAACAAAAGAAGGGACGACAGTCACTTATTCGCTGCGTGACCCATTGATTAAAGACCTGCTGGTCGTTGCCAAACAGATTTTTGACAATCATCTGGTTGACGCCATTTCCATGCTGGAAGACATTCGAAAAGATACTTAAACACATTAAACAAGGGGAACCGGAAGCAAGTTTCAGGTAACTTCTTGTTTTTTGCGTTTTAAGAGGGTTACTGCTGTGAGCATTACGATTGACAGAGCGCACAGACGGGAGTAGTCTTTTTATTATATTCAAATATTCAAATATATGAAGAAAAGAAGGTCAGGACAGATGAAATGGATGGGAAGATTTGCAGGATACAATGCTGCCGCTTTTCGCAAGGATCTGGTATCGGGGCTGATTGTTGGCATTATTGCGATCCCGCTCGGGATGGCGTTTGCGATAGCTTCCGGGGTCAACCCCGAGTATGGTCTGTACACGACAATTATCACGGGCATTCTCATTTCCTTGCTGGGTGGGTCCAAATTCCAGATTGGCGGGCCGACAGGGGCATTTATTCCGATCCTCTTCGCCATTGTCATGCAGTATGGATACGAAAATCTGCTGATCGCCGGAATAATGGCCGGATTGATGCTTGTACTTATGGGCGTTTTCAAGCTCGGCGCGCTGATCAAATTTATTCCAAGACCCGTGACCATTGGATTTACGGCGGGAATTGCTGTGATTATTTTTAGTGGGCAAATTGCGAATTTTCTGGGGCTGAGCGGCATCGAGAAGCACGAGGATTTCTGGTCCAATATGAAAGAAATCGGGATGCACATCTCGACGATTAATATATACAGTTTGTTGACGGCTGGAATCTGTCTGGCTGTTCTTCTGTTTGTGCCCAAGTTTGCACCCAAGGTGCCTGCATCACTGGCCGGGTTGGTTCTATCGACGCTAGTTGCAGCGTTCTTTTTTGAAGGGCAGGTTGCTACGATCGGATCGTCATTTGGCGCTATTCCGGGAGCGTTGCCCCAGTTTCATATTCCGGAGATCACATGGGCGCGTGTGGTGAACTTGCTGCAGCCCGCTTTTGTTATCGCCATGCTGGGCGGCATCGAATCGCTGTTGTCTGCTGTGGTTGCGGATGGCATGACCGGGACCCGTCATAACAGCAATCGGGAGCTGATTGGGCAGGGAATCGCGAATATGGTGACACCGCTATTCGGCGGCATTCCAGCAACAGGGGCCATTGCGCGTACGGCAACGAATATAAAATCCGGTGCAGTATCGCCATTTTCTGGCGTTATTCACGGCGTTGTTGTGTTGCTGGTGCTTGTTCTCTTCGCACCATATGCGTCCCACATCCCTCTTGCCAGTATGGCCCCGGTGCTGATGCTGGTTGCCTGGAATATGAGTGAGCGGAGATCGTTCATACATGTAATGAAAACCAAAACGAGTGATTCACTCGTACTACTCATTACCTTTTTGCTCACCGTTTTTACGAGTCTAACCACCGCTGTGGAGGTGGGATTGATCCTTGCGGTCCTTCTATTCGTGAAGCGCATGAGCGAGATGCTGAAGGTTGCCAAAGTGCTGCCTGACCCCGATCACAAGCATGAGAAGGTTATGGCGCATATGGTTCATGAAGGGCATGATTGTCCGCAGATCAGTATGTATACGATTGAAGGCCCTTTGTTTTTTGGAGCGGCAGATCTGTTTGAGAAATCGGTGATGGATTCAATTCATCAAAGACCAGGTATTCTGCTGCTGCGTATGGGGAAGGTTCCTTTTATGGATACAACAGGTGAAGCCAACCTTGCCAGTTTGGTAAAGCATTTTGAGCGATATGGTGGCATGATACTGTTTTCAGGCGTTCAGGCACAGCCCTTGGAGATGATGAGGAAAACGGGTTTAATGGAGTGCATTCATCCGGATCACATGTTTGAGCATACCGGTGAAGCCATCAATTATGCATTACAGCATCTAAATCACCAGAAATGCCTAGGCTGCAAGCATTTTGCTTTTCGTGAATGTGCTGTGTTGTCTCAGGAGGATGCTGTTGCTGGACGGAAAAGTTTACTGGAGCCTACTTCATAGGTGTCCATGATTGATATAGTGTATCCGCTTCCTTACATTCCTTGTTGTATTTCTGCGGCACATCTCGTACAATTTGGTGAAGTAATTCTGCATTGCGTTAATGTGAATGTGAAAAGGGGAGAATCGTTTGGAATCGAAGCAACTATCCAGAGGGCTAAAGCCCCGCCATGTAGAGCTGATTGCACTCGGAGGTACGATCGGGGTCGGATTGTTCATGGGATCGGCAAGTACGATCAAATGGGCAGGTCCTTCAGTGCTGCTGGCCTATTTGCTGGCCGGGATCATTATCTTTTTTGTCATGCGCATTATGGGGGAAATGTTGATTCAGGAGCCTGTTACCGGTTCATTTGCCACATTTGCTCATAAGTATATCAGTCCACTCGCCGGGTTCCTGACTGCCTGGAGTTACTGGTTCCTCTGGGTCACGGTTGGTATGGCGGAAGTCACCGCGATTGGGATTTATGTAGGCTACTGGTTCCCGGATATTCCACAATGGCTGCCTGCCTTGGCTGGTGTGCTCATTATTGCGGCTGCGAATCTGGCAGCGGTAAAGTACTATGGCGAATTTGAATTCTGGTTTGCGCTGATCAAGGTGACGGCGATTGTCTTCATGATCGTGATTGGAACCGGACTAATTTTCTTCGGCTGGGGGAACGGAGGAGAGCCCATTGGGCTATCGAATCTGGTGAGCCATGGCGGATTTTTCCCTGGAGGCATCAAAGGTTTCCTCTTTGCCCTGTGTATCGTAACGGCAGCCTATCAAGGTGTCGAAATGGTAGGGATTACGGCAGGTGAAGCGGAAAATCCGAAGATCACGCTGCGTAAAGCGATCAAAAACATCGTGTGGCGCATTCTTATTTTTTACGTTGGGGCCATCTTTGTCATCGTGACATTGTACCCTTGGAATGAAGTGGGAGAGACGGGAAGTCCGTTTGTACTGACGTTTGCCAAAGTCGGGATTGTCGCTGCTGCGGGAATTATCAACTTTGTCGTGCTTACCGCTGCGATGTCGGGATGTAACAGTGGGATCTATAGTGCAGGACGTATGCTTTACACACTTGCGGAGAATGGACAGGCACCGGCCTTTTTCAAAAAGCTGTCCAAAGGCGGGGTTCCCCGCAACAGTATTATCATCACAATTTCTTTGCTGCTGGTGGGTGTGGTACTCAACTATCTGATGCCGGACTCCAAACTGTTCCTGTACATTTACAGCGCAAGTGTTCTTCCGGGGATGGTTCCATGGTTCGCGCTGGCCTTCAGCCAGTTCCGGTTCAGAAAGCGTTGGGGCAATGAAATGGGAGACCACAATTTTAAATCCAAATGGTTCCCCATCAGCAACTATATCATCATCGTTTATCTGACGCTCGTCATTATCGGTATGGCATTTAACCCGGATACGCGGTTACCCCTGATTGTCGGGGCGACATTTATGGCGATCGTAGTGATCGGATATTTCATATTTGGCATCGGAAAAAGACAGCGGGTAGATGCAAGCGAGGATCACTAGCCTTATGTTATAAAATCGTTGATGTTAATATCGTAATATCATACGTGCATTCCTTGAATACATGGGAGAACCTTCGGGAGATCCAGTGTCATGCAGGGAGTGCATTTTTTTGTTTTTCAAAATTCTTGCTTGAATCTCATGTAAATGATGGTTTTATGATTGAAAATAGAAGAGCTGCTATCAGAGCCAGTTTAAATTCCGCCCATCTCGGTTACAAAGGAAAGAGTGCAACTTTTATGAAAACAATATACAAAATAAATTTTAAATTTACACAGTCTATTGAAATTGAACTTATTTTCTACACAATAACGTAGAGGGCAGAGAAAGCCTGGAGAAGTGAAGCTAAAAGCTTTCTAAAAGAAAGCTGCTTCGAAAGCATATGCTTCGCCTTTATCCCCGGATTTCCCCTTAATTAGGGATAGAAAAAAATCTGGGGATAACAGCGATCGGAAGGTTGCTCCTGACCGCGTAGTGGCCAGTGTAGAATCATTTCGTTCTATTTATAGGGTGTAAATTAATCCGAGGAGGAATTGAACATGGCTAATCAAGACCAGCACACCATGCAAGATCCGACGACACAATATCCGAAGGCTACATCAGATTGGAAGCAGCAGCAGGAGGAGCCGGGACTTCAGCGTGAAATGACTCCTGTACCTGATGCAGGTGAAAAAAGCTATAAAGGCAGCGGGCGTCTGACCGGACGTAAAGCTGTTGTAACCGGAGCAGACAGCGGTATTGGTCGGGCAGCAGCCATCGCTTTTGCCCGTGAAGGCGCGGATGTTGTCCTGGCTTACCTTCCTGAGGAAGAAGCCGATGCGAAGGAAGTGGTCAAACTGATCGAAGAAGCAGGTCGCAAGGCTGTTGCGATTCCAGGCGACCTCAAGGATGAGAAATACTGCGAAGAACTCATTGAATCTGCTGTAAAAGAGCTCGGTGGGATCGATATCCTCGCCAACGTGGCAGGTAAACAGCAGTTTGTTGAGCAGATCGCCGATCTGACTACAGAACAATTTGATGCGACATTCAAAACCAATGTCTATTCGATGTTCTGGCTCTGTAAAGCAGCGGTGAAACACATGAAACCAGGCAGCTCCATCATTAACACGTCTTCTATTCAGGCCTATAAGCCATCTCCAATCCTGCTGGATTATGCGACAACAAAGGCAGCAATCAACACCTTCAGCAAAGCGCTGGCTCAGCAAGTCGGCAGCAAAGGCATCCGCGTAAACGTCATCGCACCAGGTCCAGTATGGACACCGCTTCAGGTCGTTGGTGGACAGCCCGTAGAGAAGCTTGCTGATTTCGGCTCCAATACTCCGCTGGGTCGTGCAGGGCAACCTGCTGAAATGGCACCAGCGTTTGTGTTCCTGGCGAGCCAGGAATCCAGCTATGTGAGCGGTGAGACACTGAACGCCAATGGCGGTACAGTTAGTCCGTAATTTTGGATAAAAAGGCCTATGAATCTTAGGTCAGTGATCATTGGCAAGAGAAGCAAAGAACTCCATTCCCGATGAAGGTGAATGGAGTTCTTTGTTGTTATGGAATTTTTCCTGATTATTGCATTACTTCTGATCCGGGTTAGGCTCCAGAATGGCGTAGCTGCCAAGCGTGGCCAATTGAGCCGTATTAAGCAGGGCCTCATCTACCGCAGCGAGGGCTTCGCCTGCAGCTGTCATCAGCTCATCAGAGTCCACAGGTGAGGCAAAACGGAGAATTACCCGATTTTCTCCATTCTTCAGTTCACTCTCAGCCTTCGTTTTGTATTCACTAATGGAAGCGACTTCGAGATCGTTCTGTACATAATAATCGTTCGCATCACTTTCACCATTAAACAGGGCGAGTTCGGAATCAAGCCAGTAATCCTTGTCGGCTATCGTTTTCTGACTTGCAGCCGTCTCATCATTTGCATTGTACAGGAAGTAAGGAATACCGGAATTGGTCAGATTGTTGGTGGCATCCACATGGAACCATTCATTCCCGATTTTGACCTTATTCCACGCATGAGGAACACCGCTAGAAGCTCCCGTTACGACGATGCTTTCCAGTCCAGACAGATCGGAGAGCAGTTTGTAGACGGAAGCATAGCTGGCGCATACGCCAACGCCTTTGACCAGGATACCGTAAGTGGTAAACGAATCATTGAACTGTGCATCGACATTTTTAAAGTTGTTCTGTTCCGCATTTTCAAGTGCCGCATCATCATACTTCGCGTTATCGTTCAGATAATCGTAGATGGCTTTCCGTTTCTCATCATCCTTCATGCCATCCTTGATGATGGAAGCAACAACTTCGTTTGCTTTGGCAATAATCTCGCTCTGTTTCTTCTGGATGACATCTACCGACTCATTGTAATGGATTGAAAGGGTAAGTGTACCGTAATTGTATTCAAAACCTTCCACACCCAGAATCAATGGATTCTGGTACATTACTTTCAGGACAACATCGGAGAGCGTTGTGAAATTCTGGGCTTCTGGAAAAGCTTTTAATGAGATCTTGTCATGGGCAGCAACCATGTTTTTAGCCAAAACTTCTTCCAATGCAGAATCTGCATTGATCATTGCATCGCCTGTAGCCGGCTCAGGAACCGTTTCCTGATTGCCTTGTTCTACATTCTGCTGTGTATTGGATTTCTGCTCATCCACCAAGTTGTCTTCTTCAGTTTCAGGTGATTCACTCGTAATTTCATCAGAAGCTTTATCGGAAGTATCATCGGAAGCCTCGTTGGATTCAGAATCAATTTTATCCTCTGACGTTCCAATATTGGTTGTGGACTCCGTAGATGGAGTTTCTTCCAACGTCGGTTCTGTGTCTGCTTCTGTTTCCGTTGCCGGCTCAGTCACAGGTGCATCATGATTGTTGATAATGGTTGGCACATCAGGTGCAGGGACGTATGGTGTGTCATTTTTCGGTTCTACCAGTCCGTTACTGGAATCAGCCACGGTTTGCTGGGCAAGTCTATCCAGGTCATCTTGGGTCACATTCTCCACTCGTACGTAACTTTTCAGAGCTGTTCCTTTAATGTGAAACGGAATATTCGTTTCGTTGAACTCCGAAATCTCTACGTTGGCAGTATCATAGATGATCGTCTCAAGGGCTAAAGAACCATCATTGTACTCAACTGTCGTTTTTTGGGGAAGTACATCTATATTCTTTAATTTCTCCATATACAGTTGTTCTTTCAAAGCTGTCGGTAACTGGGATGCCAGTGGAGCAGTAGGGACCCCTTTGCTAAAATTGGACTCTTTGCCCCCACCGATTGCAGTGACGTAATATTCTCCTCGTATACCATGGTTCTGATGAGTCGTTATCATTTCATTATAAGTCGCAAGCCCGCCTCTTCCGTCCTTCATAAAATCATTAAAGGAAGTCTCAGTCGTTACCGCAATATCTAAAGGTATACTATTGCTGAAAGCATCCTCTTCGCCAGTTAAAGGTTTGTTTGTATCAAAGTCGGTTAGGTCAGAACGTTTATAAATTTTATATTCAGTTGCACCCTCAACCTTGTCCCAGACCAATTTGAACCGTCTATCTTTGTCAATTTCGTATCTTAGATTGGGTACAGGTAACTCTGATTTCACCGTAAATGGAATAATGATTGGATGTTCGAGCAATGTCAGTTTCTCTGCATCTGGATCATAATTCAGACGAATGTAATATATTGGGGCACCACCCCAAGAACTTTGCCCCCTTTTCATCATGGAATCTGAACTTAAAACGCCCCATCCAAGAGGTTTAATAGAAATACTATTATCATGAATATCTGATAACAAAGCTACTTCACTTGCCTTAAGTGCTTTAATATCGGTATGTACTGAAATCATATCACTCAGTGACCAGTTACTTTTTCCTAAATCTGCTTTAAACTTGAACGTAAATTCTTCATCTTGAGCTACGTTATACATCGGCATAATCGCTTTATCCGATTCGGAGCCATACTTCTGCTTCAAACTTAATACGCTAGAGCCTTCTACTATTTCTGTGGGGGTATTCTCGGACGGGCTACTCTCCTTGTCATTGCTCTGGCATCCAGCCAATAACAGGGTGAGCGTAAACATAATCAAAAATAAACGTTTCATGGTACACCACTTTCTCGTTATTCTAAGTTGTTGCAAAGGCTAATTTCAAAAATAATTTCTCAACACCGAAGATTATCATTTCTGGTTAAAAACTATTTTCAAACCTCTTATCAGCAAGACCTCCTATTAATTCCCTAATGTCTTTTGCTAGTCTATGGTCATATAGACTTATTGTCAAGATATGTAATGGTATATTATGACTATATACAATAGAGTGATAATCGTGTATTAGAGTTAGTTAAAATGATCTTTGCGAGAGAGTGAGAATTGTTGAGACTTCTGGTACAATGCATGATAAAACGAAAAATGGAGTGGATCGGATGACGCCAGAACAGATTGTCAGGACCTTTTTTGAAGAAGTGCGCTCGGGTCGCAATCTTGATTATGCCAATACACTGATGGCCGAGCAGGTACTGGCTCACCAGGTAATCTCGGAAGAGGAAGTGACAGTCACAAGAACGCCCTCCGTCTATGCGGATCATGTGAGGGAAATGATGGAGGCGTACGGAGATTTTTCGATGCAGATTCAGGAGTTGCTTGCACAGGGAGATAAAGTATATGTACGCTGGAGACAAGTGGGTACTCATGTTGGAGAAGTGGATGGATATGCGCCGACCAATCTTCCCGTGATTGAAATAGCGAGTGCGGTATATCGAGTGGAGAATGAGAGAATTGCAGAATACTGGATTCAGATTGACAGGCTGGGGATCGAAAAACAATTGGAGCGCAATCAGAGCTGAGAACCAGCTCTTTCACAGGAGAGATTTCTTAAACTGTATAATTCAGATATAACAGGTAGAGGTGACATCATGAAACACATAAAAATGGCAATGGCTGTTCTGGCCGCCACCGCCATTATTACTACAGTAATAACAACAGCATTAATGAATAATGAAACTGTTGTCACTACTTCTACCCCATCCACATTATCAGTAATTAATAATGAGGATCTCGCAGGCACTGCGACTACAAAACAGTTTAATATCCCGGAGGGATTTGAATGTGTGAAAGTGAGCTTTAAAAATACCGGTTCGAAAGCGTTCACGTTCACGATTAACCAAGAATCTACTGCTGGAATCGCAAAAATGTCTTATACTGTCCCAGCAGATGGAAAAGAGCATACGTATTGGAGTGACCAAGCTTGGTCAAGGGGCTTGTTTTATGTGAGCGTGTCTTCTGCACAAGGGATGTCCGGCAGATTGAGTGTGCTTCTGGGTAAGGACTTCAATGAACTGAAAAGTTTATAGATTATAAAACCATTAGCTAGCTAGTGGAGTGATTACAGAAAAGCCTAAGCTTTCTTGACCCTATACCAGTATGAATAGATTTCGGAGAATCCAAGTTTGGCATACAGTTTTAATGCGGGAGCATTATTAGCAACGACTTGCAGGTAACTGGAGGTAGCACCATTCTCTTTTCCCCAATGCAACAGATGAAGGATCATCTGCTCGGCCAATCCCCGATTCCGGAAGTTAGCGTCCGTAATGATGTCATACAATCCAATATAACCTCGTTCCACCACACCGAATCCACACGCAACGACTTGTCCGTCGATGAACAGCGAGATGAAACCTGTGCGCGTACGGATGTTGTTTAACATTTGTTTCATCGTTCCCCGATACAGATCATTTACCTGATTCAGTCTGCAAAAGTGATCCAACCACTCTCCGGTTAACTGTTCGTCCATTTTTACATCAGCGTGCTCGGGCTCCTTAATGGTTTCCAGGCTTCGAGTCTGGACCCGGCTCAGATCCACAACATCATACCCTTTTTCATGCAAAAGCTGGTCGAGATGCTCCGGCTGGATAAACGGCGTAATTTTGAATATGGTACTTAACTGATTGGAAGCGTAAATTCGCTCACATTGCTCGATCTTTTCATGCACATCTTGGGTAGAGTAGTGGATAGGTTGAATGGAGTTGGCGCGCTTCGTAAATCCCTCTGAAAAACGCAGTACCCATCCGTCAAAAAGCAAGGTGGATAAGGGCTGCCAATGGTTGAGGGATAGTTCCTCAATCGTTTTGTATTCCGAATTCGATCTAAGGGTCATATCTATCCTCCTATCTTATGATTTTATAATAATACATATTAATGAATAAAAATTCAATATAAGATATATATTGTTGCGAAACATTATGCATAGAGTTACTGAATGGGTTACAATCTGAATGAATAAATTGAAATTGAAATATCGGAAGAAGTGGAGCAGGTTATGCTAACTATTGAAATAAACAATCACATCATTAACTGTCATATTGAATATGGGAAACGGAAGAAAGCTTCCATTACGATGGATTTACCCTATATGGTCACAATCAAGGCTCCCAATGGTACTAGCGAAGACATGATCCGGCAGCTAGTTGCGCAGCATGGGGACGTTATTTTGACGAAATCAGCTCTGATGCAGCAGGCGTTGGATGGTCCTCAAGCGAAAGAATATGAAGAGGAGGGCAAAGGGAAGTTTCTGCTCTTTGGCAAAGAACATGCGCTGCATGAGTTAATTGACGTAGAGGGACGTTCGGAAGAGGATTTGCGTGCGAATCTGAAGAAGTTTTATTTTGCGGAGTGTAAAAGAATGATCGGTGAGCGTATCGGCCGTTACCAGCAGGAGTTGAAGGTGAAGCCGAAGTCTGTGGATATCGTGGAATCGGCGACCAAGTGGGGAAGCTGTAGTTGGGATAAAAAGCTGACGTTTAACTACCGCTTGGCGATGGCTCCACTAGAGGTGATTGATTACGTGATCATTCATGAGTTATGCCATATCCATCATATGAATCATGATCGTTCGTTCTGGCGCCGTGTGGGCAGTATTATGCCTGATTACAAAGCCAAAGAGGATTATCTGATGCGAAATGGCCGAGCCATGACCTTGTGAAAAATATGCGTACCACGAATGGACGTGGTGGAAGGAGTTCAAGATGTCAGAGAGTACCTCTTTTGATGTGCTGGTAGATGAATATATCTCGCAATTTCCTTCGGATGTACAGGTCAAATTACAAGCATTAAGACAGATTATTCGCGATTCCGCTCCCAATGCCGTGGAGAAGATCAGTTACAAGATGCCAACATATGCAGAGCACGGGAACTTGGTTCATTTTGCAGCGTACTCTAAGCATATCGGATTTTACCCGGGTGCCAGTGGGATCGAAGCGTTTAAGGAAGAACTCTCACGGTATAAAGGAGCCAAAGGATCAGTGCAGTTTCCGTTGGATCAACCATTGCCAGAAGAATTGATCCGCCGGATCGTGGAATTTCGGGTGCAGGAAAATGTGAAGAAGGCTCAGGAAAAGAAGCAAAAGAAGTAGTTAATGGTACCGTAAATATATGCATGAATATAAGAGAATGTACGATGATTAACACGGTTTATATGTGACTTCAAAGATTTGAGTATGGTATAATTAGAGCAGATTAGACGTAAAATGCAAAGAGAGCCGTGCTGGTAACACGACTCTTTGAGCAATAGCCGCTTTTAAGGGCGGTGGGCTTCGCTTAGAAAGATGATCAGAAATAGACCGCATCCTTTTGCGAGGGGGCGGTCTATTTGCGTTTATCGGACAGAATAGCAACGATGAGCAATGCTGTTAAAGGTTTTTGTCCAGAATCATTTGGTATCCCTATAATTTCCACAGTTAGATTTATAGAGTCAGGCAGATTAACTTGATCTATATTCTCAAATCCGACAAAGTAATAATGCTGTTCGTCTAATTCTATTAAGCCTCCATCTGTCGAGCCAGAGGATGAAATTAAATTTCCGTCATTATAAAGCTTACAAGAAACATTATACTCATTCAAACTGAATCCATTCACTTCATACCCGACCTTTATGTGTCCTTCCGTGTATTCAGCATTTCGTAAATTAATAGTGCCTCAGATGTTTGTAATTATACATGTATGAAGGAATCCGGTAGGACGCCCAAATTTTTTGAAATAATCCCAACCTTTATTTCGCCTGGCACACTATATAATTGTCAGGAATTACAGATGCAACTATGGAGGCAAAAATGGATCCAATTAGTAAAAACGGAAAAGAAGCGGCGGAAGCGATTCGGAGCTATGTCAAACCGATTTTCGGTTTTGCGTTAAACCGGGTCAAGCAGCGGGCCGAGGCGGAGGATCTGGCTCAGGAGATTATGCTGCAGTTGTTGAAATCCTTCTCCGGGGTGCGGGACATTAGAAGCCTTGACGCTTACGTCTGGACGGTTGCCCGATACACTTGGGTGAATTGGTTGAAAAAGAGGGCGCACGCTCCCCAAGCGATCGAAATCAACGGCATGTCCGAACTGTCTGCCGCCCCTTCCCGGGAGCCGCTTGACCGGCTGCTGGTAACCGAAGCTTACCGCGAGCTGCGCCGAGAAGTCGCGTTTCTGTCCGATATCCATCGCCGGATCGTGGTCATGCATTACTACGACGAGGTTAAAATCGGCGATATCGCGATTGCTCTGAACATTCCTGTCAACACGGTGAAGTGGCATTTGAGCGAGGCTAAAAAGAAGTTACGGAAAGGGATGAAACGTATGCGTGCAACAGGAACTTTAAGTGTCAATCCGGTCAGCATGGGGGAAATGGGCCATTCCGGTTCGGCCGGCAGACTGGGCGAAACCAACGATTTTCTTGGACGCGCCTTGGCGCAAAATATCGTTTACGCGGCTTATCACAAGGCGCGTACCGTACATCAAATCGCGGAGGAGCTCGGAATGCCGCCGTCTTTGCTGGAAGGTGAAGTCCGGCACCTGGCCGATTACAATTTTCTCATCCAAACCTCTCCCGGCAAATATCAAAGCAATACCATCGTCTGGGACCTCTTCGAGTTGGCCGTAGCCGGTCATCAATTCTGGCAAGATTGCGCCGCCGAAGTGGCCGATGTTCATTTTGACGCGTTAATGGAAGTTCGCCGGCAAGTTGAGGATAGCGGAGTGTACGTTCCGGACGGCGACTATAACTTCCTGCTCTGGACCTTGCTGCCCAAGAACGTCGAAGAGCAATCTTGGCGGAGCATGCCTGCGGGCGAAAACTTCGATGCGGTCGCACCAATAAGAAAGGACGGAGGTCAGTATATTGCCTATGCGGCGTTAAACCGGAGCCACTATGCCGATCCGGGTTTTGATTTGAGTAGTTACGTCACCTTCGGTCCGTCGCTCCGCTACGTCGAAGACACTCCCTTATACTTGTGGCAATTCAATACGTACTGGAGCGACCGCCAGATGGATTGGCGTTTCCTGGAATACCGGAATGTCGAGATTTGTCATGCGTTCCAACAAGGGGAACTGCCCGACAACGAAGAGAACGCCGAGCAATATTCGTTCCTGCTGGAGAAGGGGTACATCCGCAAGACGAAGGAGGGGTACAAGTTCAATGCGGTTTGGATTGACTCTCCGCAAACGTTGGATCGGTTGAACAAAGCAATGCCGGATTTGTCCGCTCTTTATGCGCCTGCTGTCGGCAAGCTCTACGACAAAATGCTCAACCTGTTCCTGCAAAATCAGCCTAAGCATTTGGAGCCGCAGCTTGCTTACATGGTGAGAGGCAACACCGGAGGAGGTCGGCTGGTCGCTTATATTTTGAAGCATTTGATCGATAACGGGAAGTTGAAACCGCCGTTGCCGCACCAGCAGAAGACGATTTCGACCTGGATGGGGCCGGTAAGGTAAGGCGGTTCGGAAATGTATACGAAGAATAGTCGTTCCCTGGCGGTGGCCATTTTTACACAAAATTCTGTCTATCCAACGAAGTGATTAGGACATCTCTATTTCACAAGGCCCCCTCCTTAACGTATGGAAATGATTAAAAACTACCCATGACGCATGTGCGTCATGGGTAGTTTTTAATCGCAATCGTATCTGCCAGAGTTCTCCTTTAACCTTACGATTTTTAATTTTTCTTGTCCGCAACCAACCGTGAGAGGCCAGATGCTCCACTACTCAGCAGATCTATTCAACTAACCTGCCCGTTAGTTGAATAAAAGCAGCCGATCACGTTGATCAGCTGCTTTCTTGGTCTTATTGAGCTTTCTTTTAGCGTAATCACCTTAGTGACAAGGTCATCTTACCGTCTGGTAAACGAGGCCTATGGCTCCAGAATCAAAGGTCTTGTTTTCGATTAGCTTAAGATTGATCTTCTCCTTGATGCCTTGGAATAGCGGCAATCCCTTACCGATCAGCACGGGAGAAACCGTAATTTTATACTCATCAATTAAATCAAGCTGCATAAGGTGGTGTGCGAACCTGGGACTGCCGAGGATGACCATATCGTTGCCTGGCTGCTGTTTGAGGTTATTGATCTCTTCCTCGATATTTTCTTTCACGAGTCTTGAATTATTCCAATCAACGGTATCCAGCGTCGTGGAAAAAACAATTTTGGCTGTCTTTTCGATCCACTCGGCATGATTCCGCTCATGTTCCGAAGCTGATGGGTTCGAAGGCACAGATGGCCAGTAACTGTGCATCATCTGATATGTCCCACGCCCCCAAATGACAGTGTCGGCAGTACTCAGAATTTCTTTCGCATGTTTCTCCAAATCAGCATCGTAGGCAACCCAGCCAATGTCCATTGCACCATCCGGCCCTTCTACAAAACCGTCAAGCGATGCGTGAAGAAATAGAACGAGTTTTCTCATTTTCAGTTCTCCTTTGTGCATAAGGGATATCTAACTTTACAGTTACTACATTTTGCCCTAATTCAACTTGAATTGATTCTTATGGATTGGCACGATCCGACCAACATATTTTTCTTATTCGATGAGGTATCCTCAGATTCCTTGTTGTCTTAATGAGCATTCTTAAGCACAATCTGAATTCAGGCTTTTTTCAGGTAGAGGCATTATACTATTCCCGAATCCTGTACTGGAAAAGGAGTTTTGGCATGTCTAAGGTGATCCATAAGTCGCTTTATCTCATTTTGCTTGTTTTTGTCGGCGTATTTATCGTTTCGTCCCTGTTTGTCCGGGCGCAGTACAACTACACCTTGTATGGGGATAATCCGATTCTGGGCATGCAGCAGTGGAGTATTTTTATCCCGGTGATTGCTTTGCTTCTAGGAGCGGGTATCGGATTGTACCGCCTTTGTCTGAAGCTGAACAAATACAGCCCAAAGGTTGTCATTCCGGTGGTGCTGCTATGCTCTCTGGCCATTCAAATTATCATTATCTTCGTGTTTCCACGAGTGCCTACGGATGATTCACAGACCGTGCTTTCACTCGCGATGAACATGCTCTACGATCAGGATTATTCTTCGTTCGAAACGGGCGGATATCTGCACATGTTCCCGTTTAACTTTTCCACCGTCTTGTATCTAAAAACATTGCTGTACCTGTTCCCGGATAATTATCTGGTGATTAAGCTGTTCAATATTTTGTTTGCAACGGTAACGACATTAATGATTTATCTCATTTATAAACAGTTAAATCATAAGTCCACGGAACGTGATTACGGAGTTCTGATCTTTGCAGCGACGTATCTGCCATCCCTGTTTCTGAACAACCTGATCTATAACGATGTCATTGCTACGGCATTTCTGACGTCTTGTTTATACTTCTTGATTCGGTTTATACGTGAAAAGTCTTGGCAGACGATCGTCACTGCCGCCATTTTGCTTGCGATTGGCAACTACTTTCGAAGCATTGGTGTGATTTTTCTGATTGCTGCTATATTAACCATTCTGCTGAATATGCGAAGTATTGGATTCAAGAAAATGATTGCCTCCATCTTCGTGCTGGCTATGTTGTTTAACGTCCCAGGGTGGACTCAGAATGCGGTCTTGAAATCTTCAGGTGCTGTAAGTGAGCCTGTTGGGGAAAATTCGGCACCGGTCTATATGTGGTTGAACATGGGTATTAATCTGGAACGATTCGGCTTCTGGGACAACATGGAGAGCTACCAGATCTATCAAAGAGAAGCCAATTATAACAAAGCTGAAAGTACAGAACTGTACAAACAGGAGATTGAACGCAAGCTGTCGGAAGCGAGCTTAAGTGACTTGGCCCAGATGTATTACAAAAAGATCATTTGGACCTGGACCGAAGGTACCTACCAAATGGATCGATATGGCATTGGCAACGAAAGCTCCACGGGTATGGGAGGAGGAAGAGGTGGCGGAATTGCCGGCTCCTACAGTTATACCAATGCGGTAACAGACTTATTCAAGGGAGATTCCGTCTACCGGACGGGGGTGCTTTGGATCGTTTATGTGATGAATTTCATGATGTACTGTTTTATTTTCATTCGCTTGGTCGGTGGATTTCGTGGAAAGCGGTATGACGAAGTCTCTTTGATTCTGGTTATTCTGGGATTTATCGGGTTCTATATTCTGTGGGAGATTAAATCGAGGTATATTTACCCCGTATATCCGCTGCTGGTTGTATTGTCGTACATGGGATTCAAAGATGCGTATAACTTCATGTTTCATAGAAAACTCGGCTGGGAACGTTCTTCCCTGAGAAAAGGGTGATCTGTATGCGAAAAAATAGTTATCTCACAGCGGCTATACTCTCGTTGTTGACCTGCTCAGTTTTGCTCTCTGCTTGTGATGTTATTACTGCCCAGAACATTACGAATACCGGTTCTGCCCAAGGCATGAATGGTGGTGGCCCGGGCATGAACGGAGGAACACAGAGGGGCGTAGGGCAAGGAATGAATGGCAGAACAGGCGGTCAGGACGAAATGCGGGGGATGATGAATGCCGATCTTACAGGCAGAGTGATCTCTGCCACAGGAAGTACAGTCACGATCTCGTTGCTTGAGGTGCAGGACAACTCATCCACAGACTCCACGAATGGAAATGGAAGACAACCAGGTGCCTCTAGAGGCGGAAGCATGGATATGAAAGATACGGGCATCGAAATGAAATTGAACATCAGTGGGGATGTGGATATCACGGAAGGTATGGGCATGGGTGCCCCAGGTAACAACCAAAACGCTAATTCATCTATTCAGGTGTCTGATCTGAAAGAGGGAGATGTCGTTAGGGTTTGGTATAAGGAGAACACCGAGACCGTAGAACGAATGGTTGTTACACAGTCTTGATATTCGTTGCCGATAATCATCTAATGGAGTATTATGGAAATAACTTGTTTTTCGGAAGGAGTGAGCGTCATGAAACGACGGGCTAAGATGATGCAAAGTGTGACTACAACAATTAAGGTGATTACGAACTGAATAGATCCGGCAGAGCAACGGACACATGGCGAAGCATATGGAGTTTGCTAATGTGATGATCTGAAATCTGCCGACATATAGGGATATAACTGCTCATTTTCCTGGTACGCACGAGGTTTATTTGCTTATGCAAGTAAACCCGTGTATCTAGAATTTTTAAAGCCGCAGGCATAGCCTGCGGCTTTTTGCGCGCAAAAATAGGATTCGGAACGCTTAAAGCGTTCTATATTAAACGACCACTAAGGAGATATGCCCATGTTAAAACTTAAATATTTATTCCATAATAACGATCTCGCCGAGATGATTTTGAAAAACTGGAGTTATGATCCGGAGTCACTGGACATGTTCCGGTATTATCGTATATCCTCCAATGCCGTGTACCCGTTCCGGAATCAAGGAAAGGTTCACTTACTTCGTTTTGCCCCTGTAGAGGAGAAAAATCAAACCAATCTTGCAGCGGAGCTGGAGTTCCTGACCTATCTTAAACTAACCCAATATGGTGCCATGGAAGCTGTACCTTCTCATGCGGGAAAAGAGCTAGTAGAGGCACATACGCCTTGGGGAACGTATTATGCCTCCGTATTCAAACGAGTTCCTGGTAACCAGATGGGCAGTATCGATTTAAATGACCAGATCGTGCACAGCTTGGGTGAGGCATTGGGTAAGCTGCATCGTTTATCCCGTGAATACACACCCAAACAGGCAAAACGCTGGACGTATACCGATGTACTGGATTGGATGAAGGACGTTCTGGGGGAGTTCCCTGGCGAGAATGCGGCGCTCAATGAGGTGGAAGTTCTCCGGAATTATTTTGTAAATTGGCCCGTTACACAGCAGAACTTCGGGTTAATTCATTATGATTTTGAACTGGATAATGTCTTCTATGACGAGGAGAGTCATTCCTGTTACGCCATTGACTTCGATGACGCCATGTACCACTGGTACGCAATGGATGTGGAGCAGAGTCTGGATAGTTTACGGGATGAAATTCAGCCGGATGAATGGGAGCAGAAGAAGCGAATATTCTTGCAAGGGTATTGGAAGGAAGCAGGAGACGCCTATGATATGGAGTCGATGTTTCTGGCATGTCGTCGTTTTGCCAATCTGTACGGTTATGTACGTGTGCTTCGATCTGGGGAAGAACAATGGGCAAATGAGCCGGAGTGGATGAGTGGATTAAGAGCAAGGCTGGATAAAGCGATGACAGTGAAAGCAAAGCAGTTTGGTCAGCAGCAGCCCCTCCAACTACCGGCTAAATGATCCTCATTACTTTTTCGGTCAAGATGATTAAGCTTAAATCAGGCATCTGCATATGCACAACGAAATATTGATTGATTTTTTATTCGTCTCCATTGTAACATTAGATTAAGCGCTATACCTTTTATTAAAACATCAATGTTGGATTACATGGTCAAGTGGAAACCGGCAATTCGTTTCACCAATTAAATGAAGAGGATGGTCATAACGAACATGGACGACAAAAAGTTAATTATCTTTTTTGACAGCGGCGATACCATTGTTGATGAATCGACCGAGTTACGGGACGAAGAGGGAATTGTTCTGAGTGCGGATTTGATTCCGGGTGCGGATATCACGATTCAGAAGCTTCATGAAAGAGGGTACACGCTGGCCCTGGTTGCTGACGGCGATGCACAATCCTTCAAGAACGTATTTAATCAGCATGGACTTCATGATTATTTTACCGCAATGATTATTTCGGAAAACATTAAAGCCAGCAAGCCAAGCCCGCGGATGTTTAAGGCAGCCATTGGTGCCCTTGATTTGTCCGAAGGGGATTTTTCAAGAACAGTGATGATTGGCAATAACCTGAGTCGTGATATGAAGGGAGCCAACGCACTTGGCATCACCAGCATCTTTCAGAGCTGGACGCCACGTTATCCCCATGAGCCGGTGGATGAGACAGAACGTCCGACTCACACAGTCGGTGAACCGCTGGAGCTGCTTGAACTTATTGAACGGCTAAATGCCGAAGTCAAATAAATAAAATGTTTGCTTGTATGCCCGTGAGCAGAAGGATAGAATGTCATTCAACCTTCTGCTCACGGGTTATTTTACTTTTTTACATGAGAAAATGATAGAATGATCGTAAAATCCGGAACTGGGGTAGGTGTTCTTATGGAGGAACCACATCGGAAACCGTTGTTGTACTTGCAAACTGCCGATTTGGTGATGGAAGAAATCCGTAACCGGAAATTGCGGCCACATGATCCCGTGCCATCAGAAGGCGAGCTCGCCAAGGAGTTCTTCAAGTAGGGAAGAATGCTTATTTATCCCTATATTTAGGATACTAATTTATAGATTACATACCCTATTACCAATAATATAATGAGGATTCCAGTGCCTTTCCATCCCAAACTACCAACTAAATCTGCGAAGCTTCCAAATTGAGCACGATTTATGCCATCACCAAACGTACCCATAGGGTTTCCTTTTAATTCTTCTTGTCTCAAACGTTCTCTTTTTTCTTCGGGTGTTTCTTCTCGAAAATCCATGTAACCACCCCTGAGATTTGATTTTTTGGTAGACAGAACCTATATTCAAAAAGAGCACAGGTGATCCGAAGTAAGTCAGGAACGCTTTGTGCTCTTGTTGTATTCAAATGATGTAGGAGTTATGGTTCGATACTAAGATCGAAATTGGGTTCACACATATAGTCGATCGGGTAGAGATCGTCTCTCGCCGAGATTAATGCACGAAGGTGAAGGTAGCGATGATGAGGCTGTTCCACAACACCACCGACAGAATAGGGGACAAGTTCAGCTACGACGAAAACATCCTCTGCATGGTTACATTTGAAGATCACGTTGTTCGGGTTACACACTTCTTCCATATAACTGTAGGTCATGACATGGAAGGAACGACCTTTCCAATTCGTCTTAATCACTTTATAGGACTGCGTCCGCACAAGATCTAGGTAACGCTCCAGTGAAAAGGTATGCTCGAACTGGGTGATGTACCCCTTTTTATCCACATCAATCGTAAATTCCACATCATAGCTTACGTGAAACTCTTCCTTGTACGTTCCCTTCATCATCTTCATCGCATCAAAGTATGATCCGAATTCGGGATCTTCCATATAGGGAATGGCAATGAGTTCAGCGTTAATGTGATGAGTAACCTCGCTGTTGCTGGAAACACCCGTGTTAAACTTGGTAGGTTGAAAATCAATTGACCCAATCATGCTCCCGGGGAAACCGGGACTGCAACTTATTCGCATAGTCATCTCCTTCGTTGTTAGTTAATCATTAGACGATAGAATGAAAGTAAAGTTGCATCAGAATAAGGAAATTGAGGCTGGATATGAATGAACCTATTTCCAATCGTCTTGCTCTTTTGATACAGTATCTATAGTAAAACCAGGGAGGATATATTGTATATGGAAAAATCACTTCAAGAACTGAAGCATAATGCGTGCGCGGAGGCACGTTTCGATCAGATACTAATAATTCGTTCATTCTGAAAGGAGCCCGTTCCATGAATGTGAAAGATAACTTGATTGAACAGCAGTCCTTAACTTTCGTAGGCATTAAAAGAACATTCTCTTGTGTGGATGGCGAGAATTTGAGAGAGATTCCAAAGATGTGGCAGGAAGCTTTGGCAGACGGAATAGAAGATCGTTTAAACGAGTTTAATAACGGGGCCGTGTCCGGTTTGGTAGGCATTTGTATAGATCAGAGGGAATTACACAGCGATCAAATGGAATATTGGATTGCGACTTCACACTCCGGGGAAGTGCCTGAGGGTTTGTTTTCAATAGAGATTCCCGCGTCCCACTGGATGGTGTTTGAAGCCGATGAATTGGCTCCAGAAGAGATACAGCGGTTGTGGAAGTATATTATGAGCGAATGGTTCGGAGCCACCCCTTACAAGCATGCGGGAATTCCGGAACTTGAGGTATACAGAGGTCAAGGTCTTCCTCCTCAAGTATGGATACCTGTTAAACCTTTTTCGTGATTTAACGGATAACCGGCCAGGTTATATCGTTATATAGGTAAAGGTAAACGATATCAATTGAACTAAACTTTTACACGATAACGGAGAGGACAGAAATAACCTGAAGAGCGGAGCTAAAAGCTTTCTGAAAGAAAGCTGCATCGGAAGCATAGGCTTCGCCTTTATCCCCGGATTTTCCCCTTTAAAAAAGGGAATCCAAAAAATCTGGGGATAACAGCGATCGGAAGATTGTTCTGTCATCGGAGTGGCACGTGTAAATAATCTTTAGTTCGATTTATATTGTACCAGAGGGTTTACTCATCATGGCTGCATCATGTTCGATTCATTAGGAGGCTTAATATGTTATCCAATAAAGTGATTGATTATTGTCAAAATCAGGGCTGGTGGCATGAAGATGTGCCGGCAGAGTATGAAGAAGCTTTACGTAAACTGGGTATTGATCTTGCATCTGATTTTGCACATTTTTATTTGCATGCTGATGATGGTCCGACCTTTTACAGTAGACATCAGGAGATCTATCAGATCTGCTGGGTGATGGAAAACACCGTATATTTGGAGGACATGACGGTGGCTCAACTCACGTTAGGATTGCCAGAAGCCTACATCCCGCTGGACAGCTTTGAGGGCGAGGGCGGGTTCTTTTATAATCGCCAAACGGGAGACGTGGCTCTGGTGGAGCTTGGTGAATCAATTGAACGTTTCCTGAGCGGTGAAAGTACACCGCAATGGGCAAGCTTCAATAACTTTCTGGAATGGTATTTCGAACTGGAGGAGGAGGTTACGGAGTGAAAGATTTGACGCCGGAGCATCCCGAACTGGAGAGACAAATTATCGAAACGGTAGAAGCAGGCAATGTTCTGGATGAAACGCAGCAACATGAGCAAGCCCTGATCTATTATGATCAGGCTTGGGGGATGCTGCCCGAGCCGAAGACGGACTGGGAATTGGCAAGCTGGATCGCTTCCTGTCACGTGAATACACATATGGACCTAGAGCAGTACGCGCTGGCGAAGCCGTGGGCTGAAATAGCACTGCAAACGCGAGGTTCGGATATTAATACCGGCCCGTGGATTGAATTGGGTATAGTCTGCATGAGGCTAGAGCAGCATGATGAGGCTTTTGCTAATTTGGACCTGGCGTATGCATATGGCAAGGAAAGAGCGTTTCAAGGCAGCCCGCGTGACGTTTTGCAATATTATAAGGAACAAAAGGCGAAGCGTGAACGAAACTGATTCTATTTCTATTGGATTACAAAAAGAAAAGGATACCCTGTCTGCCAGATCATTGGCTGTGGGGTACCCTTTTCTTGTGTTTGACTACAAGATCATACCGGAACGGAGGGGGGCAGAAAGAATCTGGAGAAGCGAAGCGTTCACCTTTATCACCGGATTTCTCCCTAATAAAAAGGGATAAAAGAAATCTGGGGATAACAGTGATCGGAAGATTGTTCTGCCACTGTAGTGGTAAAGTATGATCCTTCACCGAGTTAATCTTTCGATCCGTAAGGGAAAAATTCATCCACGAGATCCTGCGGCGATATGGATACAAAGACGTGATCCAGGTCGGTTTTGCTGGCGAAATCCATGATGTCTCCCGTATAATACCGCGGATCAATCAGGTAAATCTCGGACACGACGGTCGACAGGAAGGAGATCATCGGCACTGCGAGAGAGTCCTTGATGAACAATACCTTGAGTCCATTCGAGTTGTCTTTGTTCACCACATGAACGATTCCCTGATTTCCGTACAGGTACGTAAAGTACTTGTCAGCGGTTAGATCATAGGTAGCTCCTTGCACATTCAGCGGATAGGTCGTGAGCAGAGCATCCTCAAAGCGGCCGTTCAATGTGGCTTCCGTCTCGCCGGTTTTGAAGTAGAAGGAATAGTCTGTTTTGAACTTCGGATAAATCAGGTCAAAGTCATCGTCACCCGCAAAGTATTTCCCGGCTTTTCGACCCTGTGATCCAATGAAAATATCCTGATACGGAACCACATTATAGTTATTTAAGTCCGTGAAATAATGATCCGGGTCCAGCGGTTTGTTGTACATGCCGTCCAGATGATTCACCAGCTGGCCAAAGGCCCAGAATGCAGTCTTGATTTTCCAGTGGTGATCCGTGGTGAAAAAGAGATCCTTTGCCGGAATACCGTTTTCCAATAGACCTTCGCGCAGATCCACCGTATCGATGCCATCCTGCTTGAGATTGGCCAGAAAGCCATCGGCTGTTTCGTTGTTATAATTGTAAGGAATGCCTTCCGGGAACTGTGTATACCCACGAACGTATTTGTCTGGTGTCATTACATAAGTCAGCTTTGTTTTGGGGTCCAAATGTGCTCCGAGCGCAGCAACCCGATTCGAAAGATCTTTCGTATCCGTCGGCCCTGTGGCGAAGTAGGTATAGTGCAGCTTGCCCTCCATGTCTTTTACGACTTCGAAGTTGTTCTCCTCGTTCTTCCACATGAGTGACTGCATATATCCATACGCTTCCACGAAGCCGAATTTATCGAAGACATGTTCATTAATGTCGTCGTCCAGTTCGTGAATCAGTTCTTTGGCTTCAGAATAATGGAAGTCCGCTGAGGCCAGTGTCTTTTGGATCGGCCCGAAGGACTGAATGATGTTCAGAACAGAGAATGTCACGAGCACGAGAATGAAGAGGAAAGCCGTGATTCTCTTTTTGGCAAAAAAGTTGTGCATGCTTGTGCCTTCTCTCAGAGAGTTAGTTTATAAATTGACTCAGAAATTGAAATAAATAAACGGGTTGTATGTACCTTTGACCAGATACGATACACACACCAGGAATAACACGATGATCGTAACTGGATATACCAGTTCCAGTGGTTTGCTGAAACGTGCGCCGTCGACCATCAGTTTGTTCATTCGCGTGGCAATCGGCATGCAGAACAGAATGCCCAGAATGAAGAAGAGCGCGTATTCCTTCAGGAACATCCAAGTCGTATCACTCCAGAACCCATTACCGTACAGTCCAAACATGTTGCCCAGATAGTTGCCAGCTTGTATTAGATCTGGTGAACGGAAGATCACCCACCCGATGACCACAATGAACATGGCATAGAGATGCCGCAGCGGGTTAAAGCGGGTTCCTTTATCAAAGTTAGAGATTTTCTCCAGCGCAATGAATGCGAAGTTAATCAATCCCCAGACTACAAATGTCCACTCCGCACCATGCCACACACCAGTCAGTCCCCAGACAATGAGCAGATTGCGAATCATTTTATCCTTGTTGGTGACACGTGATCCCCCGAGCGGGAAATAGACATATTCCTTAAACCAGGTACCGAGCGAGATATGCCAGCGGCGCCAAAATTCAGTGATGGACCGGGAGATATACGGATATCTGAAGTTCTCTTCGAACTTGAACCCGAACATGAGGGCGAGACCAATGGCCATATCGGAGTATCCTGAGAAATCAAAATAAATCTGCAACGTATAGGCGATGGCTCCAAGCCATGCCAGACTCGCCGGAATATCCGAGGTGCCACCCATGCTAAAGATGTGATCGGCGACAATTGCCATGCTGTTGGATAACAGCACCTTTTTACCCAGGCCCACAATGAAGCGGCAGCAGCCCAGTGCGAACTTGTCCCAACTTTCCTTACGGTTGACCATTTGATCTGCAATTGTGTTATAGCGCAGAATCGGTCCGGCAACGAGCTGAGGGAAGAAAGAGATATACAGCGCCACATAAAAGAGATTTTTTTGCACGGCACCATGTCCGCGATACACGTCGATGACGTAGGAAATTCCGTGGAAGGTGAAGAACGAGATGCCTAGCGGTAACGCAATATTCGGGATATTTAAGCCAAAGCCGGTATTTTCATTCACAATACGCAGTGCAAAAGCCATGTATTTAAAGACGAACAGCATACCCAGATTGACGATAAGCATCAACGTAATGATGGTGTACGCGGTATTCCTTCGTTCCCTGAACTTGTCCACAAGCAGGGCGAAAATATAGTTGAAACAGATGGAGGCCAGCATGATGAGGACAAACCACGGTTCACCCCATGCATAGAAGAACAGGCTGGCAACCAGCAGCAGCATGTTTTTGGCCGTAACCGAGAATCTCAGTATGTAATACAGCCCCAGCACAAGCGGCAGAAAATAAAATAGAAAGATTACACTGGAAAAGAGCACTGCCTTTCCTCCTTGAGCATCATATAAGGGTGCACGTTGTATCTATGGATGCAACATGCTCAAGCAAAACAGGCAGACACCCGCATCTAAGGAGGCGAGTTGGTCTGCAAGGGTCATTTACATACGAAAAGGACGCCGTGCTTGTCGATCTTCCCGGGAACGCCGTTTTATGGCGCCATGGGCAATCCGTTGTCTTCTCCACATCCAGTAGAGGACGAGTCCATGGATTCCGGCAGCGGTTAACAAGAGTCGAATAAACCATCCCACCGATGTTTTCATCAGTGGGTCCGCTGGGCTGAGTACCTTGGTAACTTCAGATGGGTCAGGAATAGAACGTGGCGTCCCGTCTTTCTCCTGAACATTCATGGCCGAAGAGCGATCCAGCATGACAGTCTTTGTTAGGTTCCATTTGTTATTCACAAGTGCACGTATGGTGGCCTGCTCAGCATCGACTTCGGTATGAAGCGTCAGCAGTCCATTCGGTGTAATGGATACTCCCTGTACGGGGGTGTCGAGCTGGAATTGTACATCGTGCTTTTCTTCTGAGGAGGATTCAACAGCGTATTGGGCAATGGATTCCCCGGCTACAGGCTTTACCACACGTTCGTCACCAGTCATATGCAAGGTGGTGAGCCCGTTCTCCACCACAGCTTGCTTTTTGGACAACGGCTTGATGTTGCCGATGCGGAAGCTCAGTTTGGCATTTTCGGGAGTTGTAGTTGTAATTCCCCAGCCAATGACTTTACCCAAGCTCACCCGACCTGCCGTGTTGGCCTTGTCCTGGACCATCAGGCTGGAAAAGGGGATGCGGATCTGTCCGACAAATCCCGGTTCCAAAGCAATCTGGCCGGAAACCGGGCGAATCAGTTCGGCATGTCCGGTTGATTTCTCGACTACGATGACGTTTCGATCATCAGACACAGTAAGGGAGGTTTTATCCGCTCGGGTCAGTACGATATTAAGAGGCAATTTTTGCTCCGATTCATTGCGGATGGAGAAGGTCAAAGCCCCATAGCCTGACCAGTCTCGATTCTGCAGCTCATAGACGTAGGCCGAATAGTATCCTTTTTGGAGCCCCTGCGTGGAGGTCTTAATCTGGATACTACCTTTGTTATCAACGCTGGCGTCTACCCTGGCTCCGTTGTTCCATTCATGGAGTTTATTCTCATTCACCTTAAGCTGCTCTGCCTGAACAGCCTGAATGGGATATACGTTCCATAACACAACAAGACTGGCGACAAGCGTCAGTTGTTTCCACTTCTTGATCATGCTTTCTTGCCTCCGCTCTATAGATAAGCCATCTCGTTCAGTTCGTCTGGAGAGATGTTGTTCTTGCCCTGGGATGCAGGGCCTGTTTTACCCAACTGAATATGTTCCTTATTCCACTGTTTCAGCAGAGCTTCCAAGGTTGGCATCTGATGGTTGCGAGCAATATCACGAATATTGGTCACATGGTACAAATTGCCTCGTTTGTTACGCAGGGACTGTACCCACACGCATTTCAGTGAGATGTCCTCGCTAAGCGGAAGTTGGATCTCATTGGCCAAATCATGAGGCTCCATCTCCACCAGGACGAATTCATAGTTGAAATCCAGCAATGTCACGGTTCCATGATCTGCCGTTGGCAATTCGCGATTTAGCGCAATTCGTGCCAGCTTCCGGTTGGACATGAACTCACTCTGACCCCGACGTACAAAATTCAGGCGAATATCTTCAAATGTACTGATATCCTTGTCCAGCTTCTGAGGCAGTGTAGGTTCGCGATCATAGATGATGTGCAGCAGCTGGCGCTGCTCTTGTTCCGTGATATCCTTAACCGTAAAAGCATATTTCCAACGGTTCCCGATCGAAGCGACATGTGCCACCTTGCCTGTAAACTCGCTTGAATATCGATCATTTACCAGTTTAATGCCAATCTCTGTATCACTTGGAATGTACTTCGGTGTATCAAGCATGACGGAAATACCGCCTTCCGAGAGATCGTGAGTGATGCAGGAGATCGTCTCCCCTTCCGTTGTGAGCGTGCAATCCACGGCAGCCATTGAGCGCTCATGATTGCGGAATACTTTGCGTCCAGCCAGGAAGAAGATCGACATCATGATGTTGTAGAAATTAATCAATAACCAGTACAGCACAACGAGGAAACCAATCGTTCCCTGACTGAATGTCCAGTGGATGCAATTCACGATTCCGATAATGGACAGAACCGCCAGAATCAGATGAGGAATCATCTGTTTAATCTGATAGTTCCGATCATCATTTTGCGCACCGTCTTTGCGAGTAACGACAAATTTGTTCATCGTGATGCCCAGTGTTTCCAGAATGACGGCTGGCAGAAGGGAAGGGAACAGAATAGTCTCATATACATTGGTCCATTTGGTGGTCCGAATATTGCCGGATAACATCCTCAGACAGGTGTTGGTCAACAGATACATCGGCAACCAGAACACGAGAATTTCCAGAATGGTACATTTCACAACCAGAACGCCGAACACGGCAAACAGTATGGGTGACATGATGTACAGCAGTCGTTTTAACCCGGAGTACCAGTAGGTAATGGAAGAAATGTAGTTTAGTTTTTGGGCAAAGCTAAGTCCTTTCTTGAAAAGAAGGTTCATCTTTTTGCCTGTCTGGATACAACCGCGCGCCCAGCGCTGACGTTGTTTGATCAGACTTTTCAGATCACCGGGAGCAAGTCCGGAGGCTAGTACTTTATTGGTGGCGAAGCAGCGATACCCTTTGCTCTGCATTTCAATACCCGTAGCAAAATCCTCTGTAATGGAACCGGTGTAGAAACCGCCGACGTCTTCCAGTGCCTGTCTGGAGAGTACCGTATTTGTTCCACCATAGATGACAGAGTTGGACTTGTTGCGTCCCACTTGTACGTCCCGATAGAAATAATCCTGTTCATTCGGTATCCGGTTCTCGGAGTACAGATTGTACTGGAACTGATCGGGATTATAGAAACTCTGTGGTGTCTGTACGAAACCAATTTTTTCTCCGGTCAGAAAGTAGGGAACGCACGACGTCAGAAAATCATGTTTTGGAATCATGTCTGCATCAAAGGTGACGATTAGCGGGGAGGACGTATGCTTCATGGCATTGTTCAGGTTACCCGCCTTGGCGTGTACATGCTCCGTTCGCGTAAGGTAGTTAATGCCCAGGTGTGCAGCCAGTTCCCGCATCTCGGGACGATTGGAGTCATCACACAGATGGATATGTACTTTGGAGCGATCAGGATAATCCATGTTCAGACAGCCATTAATCGTTTTGAACAGAAGTGAAGTGGGTTCATTATAAGTTGCGATAAATACATCCACATCCGGATATAGGGCTTCGTCAACAACGGGAAGTTCGGGATATTCGAGCCGGGTCATATTGTAAAAATGGACGGCCAGTTCGAACATACCTATTAGTTCGACAATGAGGAGGGCAAGACCTGCCGTCACGGCGAGAGGGCCATGTCCGAAAGGAATGGTGAAGAATGTACGCCAAATGACGTAAATACAAGACATAATCACTGTAGCCGTGACAAGTATCTTGTTGCGTGTACTTAAGTAGTTCAAGTGAATACCTCTTCCTGATTTTTCTGAGTAGTGCCGCCTATCGGAATAAAAAGAATGTGATCATTGTACTAAACGATTCTGAACAAATTCTGAAAAATGAGATAGGACCTCGAAAAATATAGAGCCATCGGTTCCATTTTTGATGGTTAATTTTGTCGTATCGTAATAATTATTGTAGTTATATGTCGAAATTTGCGCAATATGTTTATTTATTTTTCCGCATATCTGAAAGTGGGGCTTGGATGTTATCTGAAAACACAAAGATGACGAGCCCAAGGTTCTAATATCATTAAGTTAAATAACTTAATGACATTGCCCCAAGGACTCGTCATTTCTGTTTTAGCCTTTTGCCCATGTAATCAGCAAAAGGCATATATTCATTTCAAATTTAGTCGGAGATGTTGCGCGTATAATACTCAATAATATCCTTGCGACGGATAATCCCGAGGAAGACACGGTCCACATCCACCACAGGCACGAAGTTTTGGTCTGCTGCCAACGTCAGCATATCCTCCATTTCTGCCTTAATAAAGACACATTCATTATATACACGGTTGTCGATCTCATGCACCTGGACCTGATCCATCGTCTCAAACGTCAGTCCGGGGGTGTTCCGCATTTTCCATAACAAATCGCCTTCGGACAGGGTGGCAACATATTTTCCATCCTGGTCAATCACGGGAATGGCGGTATAATGCTGCAATTCAAGCTGCTCGATCGCATCTTTCATGGAAGCGGAAGACTTGATATAGGCCACTTCGGCTTTGGGGAGTAAAAAATAGCTGATTTCCATCATCGGGCTCCTTTACTGTAATCTCGCTCTCCTTATTTAAACATATTATGTGAGCTTTCGGCTATTTTTAATGATAAATTCGTCAGATTTGTTCCATTGTTTAATTGAGGCTGGAAATCTATAGTGTATATTAGAGGTGATATGATTATGAAATCGAAACGTAAAATTATTTATGGACTGCTTCCCATCTTATTTGCGGGTGGAATCGGAATGTACTTATACATGCAGAATAGCAAAACAGAGGAAGTTAAGCCTGAGGTAACCGTTAATCAGTACATAGAGCATTTGCAAAAGAAAGAATTTGATCAACTGTACACCTTGATGACGCCTGCTTCATTGAAAGAGTCCGGCATGAACCGTGAGCAATTTGTGGAAAAATATAACGCGATCTATTCGGGCATGGAGGTTTCTGCAATTAAGGCAGAATTGAAACCGAAAGTAATCGAAGAGACAACGGATGGCACGGGTAATGACAATAAAAACCAAAACCCGGATGCCTATGAAGTGGACTACAGCCTGCAGTTAACGACCTTCCTGGGAGAAGTGGCCGAGACACATACACTGAAACTGGTGCGTGAAGAGCTTGAGGAGGGTGGCAAAGTCTGGCGGATCAACTGGAAGCCATCCATGATTCTGACTGACATGGTCAAGGGAAGCAAAGTTCGGGTTAGAACCCTTTTCCCGGAACGTGGGGACATTGTTGATCGTGAAGGGCTGCCCCTTGCAACCAAGGGGAATATATACGAGTGGGGCATCATACCGGAGAAGCTGGGAGAAAATCCGGAGCCGATGATCGCCCGGATCGCGGAGCATTACAAAGTAACAGAAGCTATGATCAACACCGCGCTTGCACAGAAATGGGTGAAGCCGGAATATTTTGTCCCGATTGCTTCAACAGAGGACTCCCGGGTGCCTGCAGCACTGGCTGGTGTGCAGGTTCAATCCAAGGAAATACGATACTATCCTCTTGGTGAGGCTGCTGCTCATTTGATCGGTTATGTGCGCAAGGCCACCAAAGAAGATTTGGAGAAAGATACAGAAGGCTATTATCGTGCGGAAGATTGGATTGGCAAAGCTGGACTGGAGCAATCCCTGGAGAAGCAGCTTCGCGGCGAACGGGGTGGCCTGATCGAGATTACCGATGAATCGGGAAATACTCGTTCAGAGCTTATCCGCAAGGATGCAGTAGATGGCCAGAATATCCAACTGACGATCAGCTCCGAGCAACAGCGTAAACTGTATAAGACACTATCGAGTGGTGGTGACGCCGGTGCGATGGTGCTGATGAATCCGACGGACGGCAATCTACTGGCTCTGGCAAGTGCGCCTGCCTATAATCCGAACAAGATGGTTACGGGACTGACACAGGCTGAGTGGGATGCCTATTCAGCAGATGAGAAGCTTCCTTTTATCACTAGGTTTACGAATCGTTATGCACCAGGGTCAACCTTCAAAGCCATTACGGCAGCGGCAGGTCTGATGGAGAAGGTTACCACAGCGGACAAATCGCATGATATCTCTGGTCTGCAATGGCGTAAGGATGAGAGCTGGGGCGGTTATTATGTGAAACGTGTGAAAAGTGTATCCCCGGTGAACATGGTTGATGCGCTGGTCTACTCAGACAATATTTATTTTGCGAAGGAAGCGGTTGAGATGGGCAGCGCCAAGTTCATAGAGGGCATCCAGAAGTTCGGTTTTGGAGACAACTTTGGACTGGATGAACTGTATTTGAAACCAAGTCAGTATGCAAACGAGGCTCATCTCGATCTGTCATCCGAGGTGCTGCTCGCTGACACATCCTATGGACAGGGAGAAATGTTGATGTCGCCAATTCATCTGGCGTCCTCCTTCACCCCTTTTATTAATGAAGGAAAAATGGTGAAGCCTGTCCTGATAGAGGAAAAGGAAACCGTCGAACCGGAAGTTGTGATTACACCTGAAGTCGCGAATACGGTGAAGGATGCCTTGGGCCAGGTGGTGACCCGATCGGGAGGAACGGCTCATTCCTTGAACTCACTCCCTGAAGGACTGGCAGCTAAGACAGGGACTGCCGAGCTGAAGGCCAAGAAGGGTGAGAAAGGACAGGAGAACGGTTTTGTGGTGGTGTTTGATACCGAATCACCATCCTTCCTTATAGCCGCGGTCATTGAACAAGTGAACGGACGAGGCGGCAGTCATTATGTTTTGGACAAATTAAAGCCTTTCCTGGAGAAAAAGGGAGTAACGCAGTAATTGGATGGATTGCGATTTACGATGTATCTTTAGTATTTGAAGAGCCCATCCACCATTCATGTTACCAGAATGGTGGATGGGCTTTATTTTGCCTTTATGTTATAAGATTTATTTCCGAGCAGTCAGCATAAAACGTGCCGAGTTCGTTCGAATCCCTTTATCGCAGCGATTTTGCTCAACAAACTGTTGGAAACGCTCTAAGTCGGATTCCTTCTCTCCAAAATCGGGAATGATCGGTGCATGGGTCAGCAGGAAAAGTAGATCATCAGGCGTGGCGTAATATTCTGTTGCGTTATATTCGTACGCCTCAATGTCTTGAAAACCCGCTTCGCGAAGTTCGCGTTTGTATCGTTCCATTAATGTGCCAGGCTGAACGCCCAGTGACTGTCCACGGTCAAAAGCCTTTGAGAGATTATACTTATCATGTTCACTGACTTGTTGGGTAAGGAATACACCGCCATCGGCCAATACTCTGAATACTTCTGTAGCGCAGAAGTCGCAGTGTCTGGAGGACACGACATTAAAGAATTGATCTGGAAATGTCAGTTGCTCTGCATTCATATGCACAAAACGGACATTCGAACGGGAACCAGATGCCTTGAGATTACGCTGGGCAGTCTCAATCATTCCCCGGGAAAGGTCTATTCCAACCAATAATAGTGCAGCATCCGCGATGGAAAGAACAGCTTCTCCCCCACCTGTGCCAATATCAAGCAATAGATCTGACGGTTGGGTGCAGCGTGTAACTTCCTCGTAGAAGTTCCATCCAATGCCCTCAGAAGTCACTTTCAGGGAGCTGAAGTCCCAGCCATTCAATCGCCCAATACGTTCGTAAAAAGTAGTATAGTCCATCTTTTTCTTCATTATATGATTCCTCCAATGTGAGTTCTTGATTCTAGACAGATGTTGTGCCAAATCGTTATGATTAGATGCCGAACAGGCTCAAAAGGGCAGACGTATCCCATGTTAGCTGGTACGCGTTTTGGCCCAGCCCGACGACTAATTACTTCGAACGATTGGGAACGACATCCGTGTCACCTCACAGTTTGGAATGCATCCATTATACACCATAAAGATATGGTGCAATTTACCTTTTTACTATATGATAAGTGTCGATTCATGTAAAAATAGCATAGGATACATACGTTCTTTTTGATGGAGGGATCAGGGTGTATTGTCACGTATGTGGGACCAAAAGCAGTCTAGGGGACAGCACATGTAGAAAGTGTAGAACGAAATTAAAAGGTTCAAGCTCTACCGATGAACAGATTTGGGCAGAAACAGCGGTTGGTCTGGAGAGTGGGACGGGAAAAGCATTAGATCCGTTATCCAGACAGCATCAGTCTGCACCAAAGCAGAGCAACACGGCACAAGGCCGAGCATTTAGCTGGATCATTCCACTGCTCTTGGCTGCGGTGATGGGGGCTTTGTTGACTTATTATTACAAGCAGGAGATGGGTGTCAATGCGGCGGTAAAATCACTGCATCAACAGGCAGAGCAGGCAGCCTTGGACGGAAAATATCAAGAGGCGCTTCAACTTCTGGATTCGGCTCTTGCGAAACGGCCAAACGTGGATGGACTTGTACAGGATCGTCAAATTACAGCCAAAGCTTTCAATCTGATGAATCAGCTGAACAAAGCTGCGACAAGTTTGAAAACGGGGAAACTTGCTGCCGGCGACAAGACGCTTCAGGCTGTAGCAAAAGTGTTGAAAGAGCGAGAAGAACCGGTTTTTGCCAAGGTGCGGACGACTCTAAATAACAACAAGGTGACACTGGCTGTTCTGAAGGTGAAGAGAGAAATCGATAGTTTGACCACCGTACAGGCACTGGCTGAGAAATTGGACACTGTATCGAAATTGAAAGGCAAGGAAGCAGAGGCGGTTCAGAAACAAATTATCGACAAGCTGGCTGGTCTTAGCTATAAGCAAGCTGAACAGCAAGTGAAGAAAAAGGATTTTACGGCTGCATTGCAAACCGTTGATCAGGGGTTGTCCTACGCTCCGGAGGATGAAAAACTGACAGCATATCGCGAACGAGTATTGAGTGAGAAGAAGGCTTTTGAAAAAGCAGAAGCCGAACGAATTCAACTTGCTGAGCAACAGGCAGCAGAAGAAGACCTGACGAACCGCACAGCAGCGGTGAGCATTGTAGACGTAGAAGCGACGCTTGATATGTATGGCGATCTGTATATAAGCGGCTCAATCGTGAATAATGCCACTCGGCCTATCTCTTCCGTAACGGTTATGTTGGACATCTACAGCTCAGACGGGGCATACCTTGGTCAAACCTATGCGGATGTATATCCAAGCTGGCTTGAAGTAGGGGATCAGGGATTTTTTGAAACGTATTATTATGGTGTGTACGAGGAAGCGGAAGTTTCTGTAGTGAACGCAACGTGGTATCTGGAATAGGAGGACAGGTTGGAATGGCCAAACGAACATGGAGTACGATTATCTCCAGTGCAATCATTATTGGAGCGGGAGCAGGAGGTGTGTTCTGGATTCATCAGTATTCAGCAGATCAACTGCAGGATGGAGGACCAAGACTGGCTGTTGTCACTACGAAGGAAACGGCAACCACAACGTCTAAACCGTCCTCCCAGACAACCGTGAAGAAAACACGTAAACAGATTATTGAAGACAGTCAGAAGAAAGTGGTTACGATTGAGAGCAGCAGTGGACTGGGCTCCGGTTTTCTCTACAATGATCAGGGTGATGTGGTAACCAATGCTCACGTGGTGGAGGGCTCGAAAGAAGTAACGATTCGAACCCTCAATCATGAGGAGTATAAAGGAACCGTTATCGGGATTGGGGAAGAGACGGATGTTGCTGTCGTCAGGGTGCCTGATCTGAAAAAAGTTAAACCGCTGCCTATCGCCAAATCCAAAGCAGAGACGGGAGATGAGATTCTCGCTCTGGGCAGTCCGCTAGGTCTGGAGAACACCGTAACTACAGGCATTATCAGCGGTGTGGGCCGCAGCTTCGAAATTGCCCCATATATCTATAGTAATCTGTATCAAATCTCGGCGCCCATTACACACGGCAACAGCGGTGGCCCGCTGATCAGTGCAGAAACCGGTGAAGTACTGGGCATTAATTCAGCCGTTGTGGAGCAGGAAGGCGGAATCGGGTTCAGCATTCCCATCACCAGCGTGTTGAAGCAGGTCCAGGCCTGGTCTGAGAAACCGTCATCGTCTAAAACGGCCGTTCAGACGAGTGGCAATCAGGGAGCGGGATCAAATTCAGCTTCTTTGGAAGCAGAGGGCCTGGTGACCGAATTTTATATGAACCTGAATCTGAACGACTATGTTACCGCGTATGCCTTGCTTGGCAGTGAGTGGCAGAGCGGGATAAGTTATGCCAAGTTCCGTGAAGGTTACATCAACACCAGTTATGTTACCATCGCCGAAGTTTCGTCCTCGGATAAGTCAAATGATGAAATAGAGGTCACTGCTGTTATAACAGCGGATGAACGAAAAGACGGTGAATTGGTCACCACGAAATATAAGGTTACGTATCAGGTCGGATATGAAAATGGACAACTGAAAATACTTCATGGTCAAGGGAAAAAAGTGAAATAAAGTGTGGAGGGAGAATGGGCCAGGAGGCCGATTCTCCTTTTTGATTGCTTAAGTTTGATGGTTCTGTTAAAATACAGAACGAACGTTCAGTATGCAAGAGGCGGAGTGAAATGGATGAGTATGAATAAAAAGCAAATTCAAACCGAGCAGACCAAGAAGAAACTTGCGGATGCCTCAAGAGCTCTTTTTGTGCAAAAAGGGTATAAAGCAACCTCCATTGAAGATATTGTGGCTGCGACAGGCAGCAGTAAAGGCAATATCTATTACCATTTTAAAAGCAAGGAAGGCCTCTTTCTGTATCTGATTGATGAGTGGGATCGGGAATGGGAAGAGAATTGGGCGGCCAAGGAACATCTGTATCATACCTCTACCGAGAAGATCTACGGCTTGGCAGAACAATTAATCCTCGATGATATGAATCACCCGCTTACGAAGGCGGCAGATGAGTTCTTTACCGGAGAAAAGAAAGAAAATGATATTGAAGAACGCATAGCTTTGATGTTTGAGCGGCATATTCAATTTAACAAACAATTGGTGGAGCAGGGGATAGAGAGCGGAGAGTTCAAGGCGGACAACGCAGACAATCTTGCGCTCATTCTGGAAAGCACCATCATTGGACTTAGTCAGCTGTCGCGCGGAATGGAGCCAGAACAGGCTCTTGCCTTGTACCGCCAAGCGGCTAGCGTATTCTTGTATGGAATAGCAAAAGAAAAATCTTAAAGCAACATTTTGACAACACGGAGGATGGAATCATGGCATTACTTACACGGAACAGGGGCGCATTGCTGCTGTTAATGTTTAATATTTTTCTCGTTTTTACAGGTATAGGTCTTGTGGTACCTATTATGCCTGCGTATATGGATCTACTGCATATCACCGGGTTCACGGTTGGTTTGCTGGTAGCAGCATTCTCCTTCACGCAGTTTCTGTTTTCTCCAGTTGCGGGCCGTTGGTCTGACATCTTGGGGCGTAAAAAAATTATTGTTGGCGGCATGTTAATCTTTGCTGTATCGGAGTTCATGTTTGGTGCTGTGAATGCACCATCGCTGCTCTTCGCAGCCCGGATGCTTGGAGGAATCGGTGCAGCGATGATCTTCCCAGCAGTTATGGCCTATACCGCAGATATTACGACAGAAGAAGAACGCGGTAAAGGTATGGGATTAATTAATGCGGCAATTACTACAGGTTTTATCATTGGTCCGGGGATCGGCGGATATATCGCTGACTTTGGCATTCGGATTCCTTTCTATGCCGCAGGTATTGCAGGTTTGCTGGCATCCATCATTACCCTGATTATTTTGCCGGAATCGACCAGAATTACCGGAGAGCAAACCAAACCTGTTGCGGGTGCACCGAAGGTCAAAAGCCCGGGTATGGTTTCCCAGTTGCTGCATTCGTACCGGGAGCCTTACTTTTTCAGTTTAATTATCGTATTTGTCATGGCGTTTGGTCTGGCTAACTATGAGACGGTCTTTTCTCTGTTTGTGGATCACAAATTTGGCTTCACCACCAAGGATATTGCATTCATAATTACGTTTGGTTCCATTGCGGGAGCCGTGGTGCAGGTCTCACTGATTGGCTGGCTGTTAAACCGGTTTGGTGAGAAAAAAGTCATTTCGGTCTGCTTGCTTTTTGTGGCTGTATTTGTGCTATTGACCTTGTTTGTAAATACCTACTGGATGATTCTTGTCGTAACGTTTATCGTCTTCCTTGGTATGGATATATTGCGTCCGGCAATCAGTACGCAGATGTCCAAACTGGCGGAAGAACAACAAGGCTTTGTGGCCGGATTGAACTCAGCCTATACAAGTTTGGGGAATATCGCAGGTCCAATTGTAGCGGGAGCACTGTTTGATGTGAATATCAACTATCCTTACGTTTCAGCAGCTGTTGTTCTGGCAATCTGTTTCCTGTTATCTTTGCGGGTGTTAAGAGGAGTTAACTCCACAGGTAATGCTAAGGCTGAAATGTAAGCCTGACTTCTGGAAATGAACGTAAAGACGTCAAACTTTGTTATAATAAGAAATGCTGGAAGTGAAGAAGATGGGCTGGGTTGCATAACAAGTTACCGAGGACGGTCATTTTTAAGCATATACAGGATTATTGGAGTGATAACATGAGCAAAGCAAAAGGAAAAGGTGGCACCGGCCGCGGTACCGGCAAAAAAGGCTGGAACCGTTGGCAAGCCGCCGCTAACCGGGCGAAAAGTGCCCCGAAGCCTTACAAAAGTAAAGGTACAAAGAAGAAGGACGATACCGAAACTTCAAGTGGCAAGCCCGAGTAAGTATGGCTTGACGATGCCAGAGGAGAGAGCTGCCTGACTAACGGGTGGGTCTCTTTTTGTTTAGAGATATAAAAAAATTAAATTGACAGTAGTGTAGATCTGGTAATAATATAGAGCTTACGCAAATTAGATGGTAGTGCTACTATATAGAGAAAGGAGCATCAGCATGCCTGTTAATATGGATGAAAATCCACTTGGACTTATTCTCTCACGTACTTATCTGGCATACAAAAAAACAACAACCAGAAATCTGAGCGAACAGGATATTACTCCCGAACAATTTGCAGTTCTGAATGAATTGAGCAAGGCTGGAAGCCATATATCACAGAAAAAACTGGCTGAATTAACAGTTCGGGACCAGACAACGGTAGGCAAAATTATAGACAAGTTGATTCGCAAAGGTCTGGTGACGAGAGAAGAAGATCCACAGGATCGCAGAGCGGTTTTACTTTGTTTGACGGCGGAAGGACTGGAAATGAATAACGTTCTGACACCAAAGGCAAAACAGCAAGAGCAAGAGGCACTTGCCGAATGTTCCCCTGAAGAGCTTGATGTATTCATGAATGTGATGAATCGCATCTATGAAAAGATGAAATAAATTTTTTTGACCAAATATGTGCATGTGCATATATATGCAGTGCAATTATTTTAATTTTAACTAATGGGAGTCGTGAACGAATGAAAAGCTTCAAAGATTTTCTTAAAGTGCCACAGACAAAAATAGGATTGGTTTTTGCATTGATTGTTCCGCTGTTATTTGTTGTGATCTGGATGACGGGTTATCATCAAGCCACGGAGAGAGTGGATCAACTTCAAGTTGCTCTGGTGAACGAAGATGGGACACAGGGAACAGAGGTGCAGAAGCAGATTGAAACGCTCGCGCCTTTCCATGTCAATGTACTGGGTTCTGCCGAGGAAGCTGAGCAACAGATGAATGCAGGTAACTATGCGATGGTTATTGTTATTCCGGAAGGATTCACTGACCGGATTGAAGGTGGTACAGAGGCGAATTTATCCTTTTATATCAATCAGGGAAATGCCGATGTAGCCAAATCCATTGTAGAACACGCGGCGACTGGAATGACTACACAAATAGGTCAAGGGATTTTGGAATCCAAGGTTCAAGTGACACTCAATAACGATAGTATAAACAGCGAAGATTTAAGTGCAGCCATTGGACAAGCGATGGCGAAGATGAATGAAGGGCCTGTGAAGGCTGAAATTAATAAAACGAACAGTGTAAGTGATTTTGCAACATCGATGCTGCCCATGATTCTGGGTTTTATCACCTATATTGCCACCATGACTATGAATATTCAGTTCAATATTACGTCGAACATCATGAAGCGTAACCATTCCAAATGGGAAATCTTCTGGGGACGGCAAGTGCTGCTGTTGTGTATAGCTGTAATCGTTCCCCTTATTGTGGATACGGTGGCTCTTCAGTTTACGGATGTGGCGAGTTCCTTCGGCGCTTTGTATCTCTATCATGTGCTCGTATGTCTGGCTTGTATCTGTTTTACACAAATGAGTTTTGCCCTGTTTGGCAATGCAGGCCCTCTATTTAATGTGGCGATGGTTCCACTCCAGTTGATGACAGCGGGAAGTATCATTCCAGCCGAGATGCTGGCGCCATTCTACCGTTATATAGGGAACTTTCTGCCCGCTTCCAATGGGGTACAGGGCTTTATGCGTTTGATCTATAGTGGAGAAGCTGTGGGTGGGTTCATGCTAAATCTTCTGTTGATCTCGGCTGTAACGTGGGGAATTACGCTGCTTCGTGTAGGTTTACAAAAAGAAGCAGCACAACAAGCTTCAGTGTCCCCTGCAGCAGTGCAGACTCAGCATTAAGGTTGTATTTTATAACAATGTAATGACCATATTAAAAAGCGATTCACGAAGATTTAAACCTTCGTGAATCGCTTTTTACATAAGAAAAGCCATACTCAAACGGCAGCATCCAAGATTTAAAATTGGAGCGCCGGCTGAATCTGGCTTGAAAGGTGATGAATAATAAAAGTGATTCAGTTTGCTCTTACTTTAAAGAAGGAGATCAGTTCTTGCAATTGGCCCGATACAGCCGAGAGTTCATCAGAGGCGGCCACAATGGAAGCCATGGATGATTCCTGTTCAGCAATGGATTGCTCAATCTGTTTGCTGCTATGTGCTGCTTTGCTGACGCTCGCAGACAACTCATCCGCAGTAGCGGACATTTCCTGTGTGCTGGCGGATATTTCTTCGGTAGAGCTGGAGATATCCTGAATTTGGTTAGCAACTTTGTTCGTAGCTGTCAAAATATCTTCAAAGAATTGACCCGTCTCCATGGTAACCTGAGAGCCCTTCTCCACTTCTTGAGAGCCAAGGTGCATAGCTTCGGCAGATTGAAGGATATCGCGTTGAATTCCGTCAATTAAGGTACGAATCTGTTTGGCAGAGTCCTGGGACTGTTCAGCGAGCTTGCGGACTTCTCCTGCGACAACCGCAAATCCTTTTCCTTCCTCACCAACACGAGCCGCCTCAATGGAAGCATTTAGTGCGAGCAAATTAGTCTGATCTGCAATTTGTGTAATCATATTGACGATGCTGCTAATTTCGTTCGAGCGGCTTTCCAAAGACTGTATCGATTCCGACGTGTGCTTCACTGCACCTGAGATCAGTCTCATCTGTTCAACCACTTGTTGCATAATCTCATGACCTGTATTAGAACGTTCTTCCATGCTTGATGCCTCATCCGCAACATCTGCAGAACTGCTGGCAATCGTCTGCACAACGGTAGACATTTCTGTCATTGCTCGGGCACTTTCCACGCTGGCCTGATCCTGGGAGCGAAGGCCGTGAGAGATGTCCCGGATATTGCTGCTGATCATCTGGATATTATCATTATTTTTCTCGGAAATATCTAATAATTTCTTGGATGAGTCAGAGAGGTGATAGGATGTCGTTTGCACTTTGAACATCGTGTCATTGAATCGCTGAATCATCGTATTGAATTTTTGATTAATAATTCCCAGATCATCCCGTCCGGTGTGAATGCTTACATCCAGATTGCCTGAGCTCGCAGCCTCAATACCTTTCATAAGGTCACGGATTGGCTTAAGTGTTTTCTTCAATAGAACATACTGAAGTACCATAAACACGATCAGGAAAACGATCAGAAAAATACTACTGTATGTAATCAGTTTATGAAGTCCTTTTGGAACTGCGCTTGCATCAACATCAAAGTATATTGCTGCATAGGTATTGCCCTCGGCATTCTTGATGGGATACATAATTGTTGTCCAAGTGCCATAATCGTCGGTATAAAAGCTACTGAATCCAGGCTCACTGTCTACTTTCATATCCTCAAGAGCTTCGACAATTTGTGAGGATAAGGGATACATAGTACCTGCTGCCATATTGCCTTCTTCGAAGGACTCAACGAGACTGGTTGGAATCGCGATAATGGAGGTCTCATTTCCCTTTTCCAACTCTGTTCCAAAAATATAGGCCTGGGCGATATTGGGATAGAGTTCATGGATGGAATCCAGATAATCTCGAATTACCTTTTGGGCAGTCCCGTCATAGTTTTTCTCATTCGCTGCTTCAAGAACCTTGCTTGTATCCAGATCATCAGACCATTTCTGCGTCGTTACCTCAGCCTGATCATATAACTGTTGAATCAAAATGCTTTTTTGGAACTGATATCCGGCTGTAATTAAAATAACGCCAATTAGCGTAATGCTGCCGAATGAAATAACGAGATTTTTAGCAAAGAAGGGAAGAGTACTCCACCGTATCTTATCTAACAACATAGTTCACTCCTTTTTCAAATTGTGAGTATCTGGATGCGCGTTCGCTCAACGCATGGTGCTTTGTATCCATGTGATATATCGTAATAGGGTTAGATTAATGTTAGTTTTTGAATGAAAATGATGCTTTAGTACCAAGGTTTTCAGAATTTTCCTCATTTCTTTCATTAATATGTTCATTATTAAAAAAATGCGCAAATCTATAACGGCAATTTCTTAGAAGATTGGGCAATTAAATGCCAAAAAGGAATAAGCTCCCTTCATTTCAAGAAGTGAATTTTGCTTAACATGTATATACATAAAGGGAAGAGAGATTTAGATTGAAATAAAGATATGCGCAACTATGAAATACATTAATACGCAAAATGACTCTAAACGAGACTTGGCGAATATAGAAAAGTTCCCTGTACGATATCCTAATACTGTAATGAAAGACAGCAGTACATAGATGAAGCTACTTAATAAGTAGTGACTTTAATGAAGAAAAGTTTTTACGGCCCTACGAGACAAACTGTTTATTAGAGCTTACGCGTTGGGTTTGCAGTCAATATAGGCTATCCTATAGAACGCATAGAGCGTATCGCGAGATTCCGTTAGCTTAACAACCGCTGGAGTATATGTATAACTAGGAGAGTAGATTAACTAAATGTAGTGAAATAAATTAATTTATATTATGGGTTGTAATTAGTATTAGAACATGATATATTATTAATCCGGCCAAGAAAACACGAGAAACATGGTGCGGCAAGCAAATGAAATAATCTTCGAAAGAAACTTAAAAAAATGCTTGCAAAGTTGGTTTGGACGTGATAATATATAAGAGTTGCTGAAGAGAACAACGACGGCGACGCAAAGAAGTTTGATCTTTGAAAACTGAACAACGAGTGAGTAACGATCTTGGTTGCAAGATCGACGCTGAGAAATCGGTACAAGCCTTCGGGCTGTATGCTTTCAAAGCAAAATAAATGAGATTTTTAATCTCGTCAGTTTCAAAATGAGCTTATCGCTCTTTTCAATACTTTATTGGAGAGTTTGATCCTGGCTCAGGACGAACGCTGGCGGCATGCCTAATACA
>NZ_FOCH01000004.1:0-436501 GCF_900110055.1 Paenibacillus sp. OK076 | reverse complement strand
TGTATTAGGCATGCCGCCAGCGTTCGTCCTGAGCCAGGATCAAACTCTCCAATAAAGTATTGAAAAGAGCGATAAGCTCATTTTGAAACTGACGAGATTAAAAATCTCATTTATTTTGCTTTGAAAGCATACAGCCCGAAGGCTTGTACCGATTTCTCAGCGTCGATCTTGCAAGCAAGATCGTTACTCACTCGTTGTTCAGTTTTCAAAGATCAAACTTGTTTCATTGCCGTGTGTTGTTCACCTCAGCAACTTTTATATCTTATCACATTCGAACCAACTTTGCAAGCTCTTTTTTAAGTTTCTTTCGAAGCTTGGTGTTTCGCTTGCCGCACCGTGTTTCTCGTGTTTTCTTGGCCGGAATTAGAATATACCATGTACAGATTTCGAATGCAAGCTTTATTTTCAACTTTTCCGTGAGCGGTTCTCTTCCTCCCCCCTACTCCTATTATACTCTACACGATACTTCATCCGGCAGCACCAACTATCTTTCTAATCTCTGAGAATAGCAACTCTCTCACATTACACTAGTTTCTATTATATAGTAGAATGTCTTTCAATCGGGTTATATTCAGCTACTATGTAATCCTCATAGTGCTGTTTCCCAAGTTTGCTATTTAAGTATACACATCAGGGTCTGATGATCTCACCATCCGAGCCGCTTACATCAAAGAAACCAACGTTATGCTTCCTTGCCAACTCACGCATCATTATATAGGCGTCCTCCGCAACAGACCACGCGAATGCAGCATAAATCACTTCTTTTCCTAGCGAGTATTCTGTTAATCGATTATCTGTTCCGGCTTCTTCCATCGCTTCAAACACATCGTCGTCTACATTCATGGAAGGAAATATAAGAATGAGTTCTTCGTAAAAACGTTGAAGCTGCTCTGAGCTCACCTTAATGTCTGAATAGGAATGGTCCTCTGACCATTTTGTCTGCTCACCATACCATCTCATAAACGACGTTTTATCAACTGGAGCTTTGGCTGGATCAAAAACCATCAAATCATAACTCATGTATGTTCCCCCTTTATATATAGAAGAAAGTCAATTTCGATCTCCCATAGATCAAGAATATCCCCTACGTAGAACATTTCAAAGAGTCTCCTGTCCCTTCTTTTAGAGCTAACGCTACATATATAAGAAACAAAAAAAAGCGAAAGCCCCGTTAAAGTACAAGGCTTCCGCTTCTTTCATTTGTACAAATAAGAAATACAAGATAAGTATCTGACCCAATTCATTCAGTCAAACCTTTATTCTCCACCGATAAATACATACCGGCATATAACAATGATAGCCAATATCCACATAAGCCAGTGGATCTTCACTTTGCGCTCCGTAACCAGGTTGCTGAATACGGCCAGAATTACATAGGATACAATCCCTGCGGAAATCCCGTTTGCAATTCCTCCAGTGAAAGGCATCAATACGATTGTAAGGAATGCCGGGAAAGCTTGCAGGAAGTCATCCCACTCAATGCTGCGAACCTGATTCATCATCAAGACACCCACGATGATCAATGCCGGAGCTGTTGCAGCGGATGGGACAACCAATGCCAGCGGAGCAATAAACAAAGCCAGGATGAACAGGATACCTGTCGTTACAGAGGTCAGACCTGTACGTCCACCAGCTTCTACGCCAGAGGCACTTTCAACAAATGCGGTAATTGTACTTGTACCCAATGCAGCCCCTGCACTTACACCCACTGCATCGACGAGCATTGCTTTACCAATGGTTTTCTCGCCTTTTTTCTTGTCCTTCATAATCCCCATTCGTGTTGCTGTACCCACCATCGTTCCGAATGTGTCAAACAGCTCCACAAAGGTGAAGATGAAGATGATTTCAAACAATCCAAGGCTAATGGCACCCTTCAAGTCCAGTTGTCCAACCGCCAGATCGCTGAAGTTAGGCAACCAGCTTGCACCCGACAAACCGCTAAGATTCGTAACGCCCATCGGGATACCAATCAACGTTGTAGCAATGATACCGATTAGCAGTGCACCTTTGACGCGCATAACCATCAGTACAGCTATAATGAGCAGGCCAATCAGTGCCAGTAATGCATCATGATGCGTGATGAAATTACCCAAAGACAGGTTAAAACTGCTGCCCGGGATCGGTTGACTCAGATCCGCATCAGGTGCAACATTGACTGTTACAGCGACCAGATTAGCCAGTTTGAAGCCTACAATGGTAATAAAGAGACCAATACCCACTGTAATTGCCATTTTTAATGAGTCTGGAACTGCAACGAGCAGCATTTGACGAATTTTGGTCACTGTCAAAATAATAAACACGATACCCGAGATAAATACGGCTCCGAGAGCTGCCTGCCAGGAAATCGCACCGTTGGAACTCAGAACCACGGTCATGAAGTAAGCGTTCAAACCCATACCTGGTGCAAGGGCGATCGGAATGTTAACGAACAATCCCATAATGATGGTCATCAAACCAGCACCTACAGCTGTTGCAAAAAATACTGCATTGTCCGACATACCGGCTCCGGCCGATCCCAAGAACAACGTGTTTACGAAAAGAATGTACGCCATTGTCATAAAGGTAGTAAGACCCGCAACAATCTCCGTTCTAACGTTCGTTCCGTTTTCTTTTAATTTAAAGAAACGATCCATAATTCACTAATTCCCCCTTAGAGATGTTGAAGCCTGTTGAAAAACGACAAATACCCCTGAAGATGAATGCATCACCCAGGGTTATAGCTGATGAGGAGTGGCACGGTGCCAATTACGGAGAACAAAAAAAATTCTAATGTGCGTGATGTCCTGCCCGACGCAATCATGTAGAATTCATGTGCTCAGCCTTCTCCTCTTCGTAGCCAGATCATTAGGGTGATCTCGTAGAGACTCCCAGGCCAATCCCCGGGATTATACGAAGTAATATGCGCTATTTGTGTGTTTCCAATCACTATTTTAGGAGGGTTACCTCTAGTTTGTCAATGAGAAAAACGAATGTTAATATCACTCATCATATAAATCGTTCGTATTATTTAACAAAATGAACCAGTTCAGCGGTTTACAACCCAAATTAAACTGAAGTTTCCGGTGAGTTTTTCGAGGATATGTCGATCCTGGCAAAGGGTGTTTCCCTCTTCTGCAACAAATCAAAAAGCTACCGCAATCAAAAGTGGATCGCACACTTTGATTGCGGTAGCTTCTTGGGTTACCTTTACCGAGAGAATGATTATGTGATGAGGATCATGTATTTGGATATTCAAAAAGCTTAGGTATAGAGAGCAGGCTGCCACGGTTACTAATTCATTTTTTACATGGTAGGTCCTATGCGGTATATTCTAAATCTCTGTCTGAAGCACGTCCTGTGCCTGCTGTTGTTCCTGACGTGTATTACTAGTCGATCCCTCAGACAACTCCTGATTCTGGGCTTGATCGGAAGACGAATCTGCTGCCTCTAAATTCACAAATGAAGATTCCCCCGCACCAAGAGCCAAGTCCTGCATGCCCGAGCCGCATCCTGCCAGCATCACCATCAGAAACGCACTTCCAATGCCCATCTTCCATTTGCTCATATTGTCGGTTTTACGCATACATTCAATTCTCCTTTCAATTGCCATATAGCCATATTCTGTACTCAGTGTACAAGCCGGACATGAAAACAATATGAAACGAAGTTAAAAAAGGAATTAAATATTTAGCGATTCATCGTTATACCACCATCCGCTCTCATCCCACATGCCTGCTGCCATTATCGCCTGCTTCACTACTTTTTGCTGTTTGGCACTTTTCAAATGAACGATCATTCTTTCCAAGGATGTATGATGAATCAAGGATTCGATATCTTCGGCATTCATATGCTTCATTTGCAGAAGAGCGCGCTCTTTCAGACTTTTGGAAGTCTTTGCCCATTCGACATTCTCCACATTCACATTGTTCAGGAAAACACGCTGTAGTTCAGTCAGATTCTCAAGAGACGGTAGACTAGATATATGTGGCTGGTCCTCTATCCCTAACAAGCGCAACCCCTTTAGTTCAGACAATACGGTAAGATCGGATAAACCCTTCACTCTTAGAAGCTTCAACATTTGCAAGGATTTCATTCCAGCAAGGCTATGCAGATTCTCTGCTCCACCAAAACTGAGATGAAGTTCGCGCAAATCCGTTACATCTTTTAAGTATCCCAATTCCTTTAATGGCATTCCCGAAACATAGAGGGACCGGAGTGAAGACAATGTACCGATCGTTTCGATGTTAGTTGTATGACCATTCACACTCAGCGTTTTAAGCTCAGTAAAGCGGTTAAGTACGGACAAATTGGTTTTCTTTGTTTTGGTTTTACCGATGCGGAGCTGCTGTAAAGTGGCAGGTACAAGTGTTAATGCATCAAGAGATTCCGCTTCAAATACGTCAAATGCAAACTCTTCTAACCTTAGCAATTCACCTAAGCCCTCAATCCCATGAATGCGTCTGTTACAATCAATCACAAGCTTTTCTACATGGTTCATATATTTTAGAACAGACAAGTCGCCAGATTGCGAATGAAAGCCATATATACGAAAAGTAACATCGGGTCTATTTGCAAACAGCTCCTCATTCAATATCTGCATCAAGTCCACACCCGGGATATTGTGCTCGCTGTATTGGACAATCTTTAGATCAGAATTAGACGTAAGTGCAGCAACATCTTCAAGAGTCCATCCAGGGTTGAGTTCAATTCTTTCCTTCATCCGCTATAGTTCCTCCTTACAGAGTGTTCTTCTTCGTAGTATCAATTGCAGATTTTATCCAATACATCCCAAGGGATACGTGCCCAGTCAGCTGTCATACCATCGATGGACGTTTTAAATTTTTCATAAAAAATGCATTTTAAGTTTCATAGCTCATCAACACGGTCAGTCTTGTTTAAGTTTCCATCCTTGTCAGATTAATTTTCTCCACGAAACGTGTATACTAATATTAGGATAGGAGGAGAAATATGAGAATTAACAATAATCTGCCAGCATTAAACGCCAAAAATAGAATTAATAATAATAGTAACGCCAAAAAAACTTCTTTTGAAAGACTTTCGTCCGGTCTACGCATTAGTCGCGCTGCTGATGACGCTGCCGGTCTAGCTATTAGCGAAAGTATGCGTGCTCAGATTAGGGCTTTAGAGCAAGGAGCAAGAAATATCCAAGATGGAATTTCATTAATTCAAACTGCGGAAGGTGCTCTCAATAGCATAACAAGCGGACTTCAAAGAATCAGAGAACTACTTGTTCAAAGGGAAAATGATACATACACCTATAGTGATAAAGAAACAATTAATCAAGAAATTACACACAACCTCCGAAATATAGAGGATATAACAAACAACACACAATTCAATGGAATCTACCTTTTGAACGGGTCACTTACTAATGCTGCTGTCCATACAGGTACTGACACAATTCCGCTAAGCATTAATGACATGCATCTGGACCTATATTATAGGGAGAATTTTAACGATCAAAATAGGTTTTCACAATGGCATCCTGCGCAAGGTGCCTGGACAGTCCAGAACGGATTATTGACACAGTCCACTGAAGGCGTTGGTGACAAAACGATTCTCTCGGAAGTAATTCAAGGTAACGATATGACCATCACGGTCAATGGAAAATTCATGACGACACATCCAGATGGAAATATTGGCATAATTATTAAAGGAGACGACTTTAACAACCAAGTTTTTGGTTGGTATAGCCAGTACGGTGGATTATATATTGGAGAACGCGTAAATGGATCATATCGATTAATTACCTCCATAGTAGTGGATCCTGCCCAATTGGATCAGAACTATGAACTTACCGGAACTGTTGTAGGCAATTATTATACATTTTCTGTTACGGGTGTAGGAAAGATCGAAGGCTATTCCGCCAATACATCCATGCTTGAAGGCTACACCGGATTGTTCACCGCATTTTCGGAAGCAAGTTTTGATGATTATGAAGTCATTCCTCATATCACAGTAACAGATATCAAAACGGCTTTAGATAAAGTCACAGGGGAGCGTGCAAAATTAGGCGCCTATCAAAATCGACTAGAGTACGCCTATAACAACACATCCAACTATTCTGAGAACCTTACAGCATCCGAGTCACGAATCAGGGACACTGACATATCCAAAGAAATGATAAAGATATCTACACTGAGTATTCTAACCGATGCCTCTCAAGCCATACTTGCTCAAGCAAACAGTCACCCCCAACGAATACTGGAGTTACTTCGGAACTAGGGTTGATTAATTCATATAACCAATATAAAAAGCTCATTCTTGATAACAATTTATCAAGAATGAGCTTTTTATTTAAAAATCCAAGGGTTCCAACCATATCAGGGCTTCTAAGCAATGAAGTCCACTAATATTTCACACCTATTCCCACTCAATCGTTGCTGGTGGTTTGGAAGTTACGTCATACACGATACGGTTTACGTTATCCACTTCGTTAACGATCCGCACGGAGATTTTCTCCAATACATCCCAAGGGATACGTGCCCAGTCAGCTGTCATACCATCGATGGACGTTACTGCACGAATACCTACAGTGTAGGAATACGTACGCGCGTCACCCATAACGCCAACACTCTTCATGTTCGGCAGGGCTGTGAAGTACTGCCAGATTTCGCGGTCGAGACCGGCTTTGGCAATCTCTTCGCGCAGGATGTAGTCTGAATCACGAACAATTTTGAGTTTCTCTTCAGTAACCTCACCCAGAACACGGATCGCAAGACCCGGACCCGGGAATGGCTGACGGTGTACAATTTCGTCCGGCAGGCCGCACTCTGTACCCACTTTGCGCACCTCATCCTTGAACAGGGTGTTCAGTGGTTCGATCAGCTTGAAGTTCATGTCTTCAGGCAGACCTCCTACGTTATGGTGGGATTTGATCGTCTGTGCAGTCGCTGTGCCACTTTCCACGATATCCGTGTATAGTGTACCTTGCGCCAGGAATGCAAAATCATCAAACTGCTTGGACTCTTCATCAAATACGTAAATAAACTCGTTACCGATAATTTTACGTTTTTGTTCCGGATCATCCACACCAGCCAGTTTGGACATGAAACGCTCCTGCGCATCAATTTTAACTACTTTCATGTCGAATTTGCCGACGAACGTCTCCATTACGCTCTCCGCTTCGCCTTTGCGCAGCAGACCATGGTCGATAAACATACATGTCAGTTGGTCACCGATAGCTTTGTGCAGCAATGCAGCAACAACGGAAGAATCCACACCGCCGCTAAGTGCGCACAATACTTTACCGTCGCCCACTTTTTCACGAATATCCTTGATCGTGTCTTCAATGAACGTCTCCATCGTCCAGTTGCCTTCGCAACCACAGATTTCGAACAGGAAGTTTTTGATCATTTCATTACCGCGAACAGAGTGGCGTACTTCTGGATGGAACTGAACAGCATACAATTTGCGCTCGTCGTCGCTCATCGCTGCGATTGGCGCACTTTCCGTGCCTGCATCCAGTTTGAAGCCCGGAGGAAGAGTAACCACGTGGTCACCATGACTCATCCATACGGTATGTTCACCTTCAATGCCTTTTGCCAGTGTAGCGCCTGCTGCAAACTCAAGGTCTGCTTTTCCGTACTCACGCTTCTCAGAACGCTCCACTTTACCATCAAGCTGCTGCGCCATGAGCTGCATACCGTAACAAATTCCGAAGATTGGCAATCCCAGATCATAAACGGCCGGATCTACGTGTGGTGCATTTTCTGCGTAAACGCTAGATGGTCCACCCGAGAACACGATTCCCTTTGGTGATAATTCTGCGATTTTCTCCGCCGGTGTGTTATACGGCAAAAGCTCGCTGTATACGCCCAAATCCCGGATTCTTCTGGCGATTAATTGGTTGTATTGGCCCCCAAAGTCAAGGACAACCACTATTTCATTTTGCTTATTCATTACCGAGCCTCCCTCAATTAATGAAACTAATTATACGCAACGACAAAACATACCGTCAAGGAAAGGCGAAACTCCTTTTTTCGACATCTCAAAACTTGGCATATTCAACGCCTGAGATTACAGTAATTGGTCGAATATTCCTGCCTTCATTCTATACATTTGCCGATCGGAAATATAAGAAAAGGGTTGATGTTCTATTTTATCAATAAAAGATATCTTCCGCATGAAGTTCACGGTGTATGATCGCGGAAAGACGCCTCGTTCGCTTTATGGGGCGAGAAAGGCGTCTATGTTATTGCTGCGCTGTACTGCGTGTTACAGCGCCTGCAGGCGCCGGGCCAGTTGAAGTGCCCGGCGCAGGAAGTCCAGACTGTCCGCGCGAAGCGGACGGTCCGGCCCGTACAGCAGCCGTTCCCAGTCGGCTGCGAACCGCGCGATGTCCGCGCCGTCCGCGCCTGCGGCCACGGCGGGTGACGCTGCATATTCACGCAGCGTCATTCCCGGGGGCCGCGGGCCGTAGCGGCGCGCGAGCGCGGCCCAGACCGGAGCGGCGGCGCTTAGCAGCCGTTCGCGGTCTGGAAAGCTGCTGCGCGGCCACGCCAGCAGCAGCCTTAGCCGCAGCGCGGGGCGAAGCCGCCGCATGCGGATGGCCCCAGCGGCGCATAGCAGCGCCGCTGCCGCAAGGGCTGCCGCGAGCCAAGGGTGCGCGGCAATGGCCCGTGCGCGGGCGAGCAGCCATGCGCCCGCGTGAGCCACCCCGCCGTCCGTCTGCGGCGGGGTTACGGCAATGGGCTGCTGCCCGCTGAGCGCAGCGGCATCTTGGCCTTCACCCTGCGTCATGGTGAAGCCTGGCGTAGCCTCGAACGGCATCCAGCCCGCGCCGGGGAAATACACTTCGACCCAGGAGTGTGCATCTCCCTGGGTCACAATGTATTGCCCGGAAACGTCCGCATCGGCTTCCCCGGGTCCGAACCCCTTAACCCAGCGTGCCGGAATGCCCTCTGCACGCAACAGCACAATCATAGCTGTCGAGAAATGATTGCAATACCCCTGCCGTGTAACGAATAGAAAATCGTCCACAAAATCCGTTCCGCGTGGTGGCATACGGGTATCCAGTGTATATTCGGCGTGGTCCACAAGGTACGACTTTACGGCTTGCACGGCATCATAACGGGTCTCACTTCCCTGAATGATTTCCTTGGCAAGAGCCTGCACGCGTCCGGGAAGCGTAGTGGGTAGCTGCAGATACGTTCTGCGAATTGCCGCCGGATCCTTCATGTTGGACTTCTTCCCTAGAAGGCGTAATTGTTCAGGTGTTGCCACGGGAATCATGACATCTGCCGTATAACTTTTGACCGTTTGATTGTCATAAGTAGCCGCGAGCCATAATGTGGCGGAATCTTCATTTGATAGCAGTAAACGTTTGTTTTTCTGAGTATCCCTATTCTTATCCTGAAACGACAGATTGAGTGGCATTCCACCTGTGAAGAGGGGATTGGGCCCTCTCCACTCTCGCTTCATCGTCACCGTTTGACGAATACGTTGCCAATAGGCCGGGTACTCCCAACCATCGGCACGCACCAATCCGGATGGACTTGCCGTCTCAAAGCTCTGCACAGGATCACTCCAGGTACTTCCGTTATAATATGAACGGGTCTCGCCCCGCCAATACGTAGCTTCCGGACTTATCGCCGTAAAAAAGATCGTGTCTCCCTGCACCAAAGGTGCGCCCATTGGTGCATCCGCTGTACTATATCCTGTGACGGCGGTTGCGGCAGGAATGCTTCCGTGCTGTGTATAGCCTGCCCAGCGGGCCAGCCGCTCACCCATCTGCTCAAGGGATATACGTTCCGGTGGAGGAATGGAAGCAAGCTGCCCAGGGATCGCTGAGAAAAGTACCATACCTGCCGATACCGCGAGCGTTACCGTACACCAACGGCCATAAGGACTCTGCTTAAAGATCGGTGTGGTGACCCCGCCATTAAGGCGAAGCAACTGTAGCATGGCCTGCATGAGTAAAATCCACAGCACAGAACGTATCACCGAAGCATATACATCGAGCCCGGCAAAAGATTCAAGCAGCAGCAAATAGACCAATGTTGCACTGCCAAACAGCATCACACTTCGTCGCAGCAGTACAAGGGACTGCACGGAAGCCATCAGCATGCTCCAACCGCACATCATGAGCAGACCTCTTGTCTCCACACTAATCGAGTGAAAACGCCACGTACTCATGAAACTGCCCATATCGGCAGAAAGAGTGGTCGGATATGCAGCAGCCCATCCAACAAGGTCATTGCCTCCATACATGCAGCATAATGCGGCTAGAGCAAAGAAGATTCTGATCAGTATTCCCGTGATCCAGCCGGTACGAAGCAAACCCGCGAGCAGCAAGGCCCCCGTTAATCCTGCCATCACGGACAAGAATCGTTCACTGCCCTGCTGACCCGTTGACGTAACCGGATATATCCACTCCAGGGACAATATAAGCAAAATGGCAGAAAGACCGATTCTGTAAAGGAGAGGCTCCGAACTGTGGCCATGGCTCTTCAAATCTACTCCAGATGTTCTGGTTTCCGCTTTATATATGGAATGCACAGACTCTAATCCGAAACTGGCGGTACGCCCCCTGTCAGCCACAGTGGAATTCGCTTGAGGGTTTTCATTATGCTCCCACATCCGTTACCTCCACCTTTCTCATTGAAGGTAATGCGCTGTCTGTGATCCAATGGATCTGTACTCCACTTTGACGAAGCTGTTCCAGAGTTGCATTGCCCATGTCACGAATGGTTTGATCCGTTAACTGAACCTCTACCTTGTATCCCAAACGGATTGCACATATTACCCACTCCACCAATGCGTCATCCATTTTGCCAGTGAGAATCACTATTCGTGACCCCAGTGCCATTCTATCCAACATCTCTGTGCGAAGCGACGGAGATGCAGCTTGAGCCGTAGCAATTCGTGCCTGCGCCAGCTTATCCAACGCATGGTTTTCAGGCGAGTGCAGGAGTTCCTGTTTCCATTTCTCCTGAGGAGCAGATCCCGACCCACCGCCTTCCGTCCACAGATGATAAGGAATGTTATCCCGTTCAGCAGTATGAATCCAGCGAGCAGCTGCACGGACCGCACGTTCAAAAGCAGGCGTATCCCTCTTCTCTGACTGCGGTACTTCATAACCGGATGCACCTTCATACACCAGTATACCCAGGGAGACAGAATCGGAGGTTTCAGGCAAAAAAGTCTGAAGCTTACCCGTTTTGGCTGTACTTTTCCAATGAACACGTCCCAGCGGGTCTCCTTGCTGATATTCCCGGAACTCAGGGCTGCGATTTCCCTGACTGCTTCTCCGCTCAGACAGCGTATCTTCACCCATTGCCGAGTATTCTCCGTGATCATTCCCGCCCCAGTCCGCTGCCTGAGGAACAACAATGAGCGGGGTATGATTCACCGTTTCTGCGGAGACCGTATTCCACCCGAAAACATCACCCCAGTGCAATCTGCCTGACTCCCATCTGTATACGCCTCTGCGCAAACCCGATAATTCATATTGATACGTAAACTGGCGACGGGTTCCCGGAAATAGTAATTTACGATGTACGCCAGCAGGCGTATTCTCACACAAAATCATCCATAACAGTGGTATCGAACAGTCGAATTTCAGCTCCACTGCCACGAGCGTTCTTTCGCCTGCCACAACCCGATTCGCATGCATTTGCCGGCGAATGTGAATATTGCGCGGACCGAACACATGGATAATCAGCGCACTTGCGAGCATCAAGGCCGCCATAATGGACAGAAATAGCGCGGCTTTGCCGCCATGCCATACATACAACGAGGCAAAAGCCACAACCAGGACAGCACCCAACATCCGTTGACCGAGCGCAGTCATTGACGCCGTCCCCTTCCCTGTGCCGCCATCTGTACAGGTACAGGGACCGATGACAGAGCTTCTTGAATCACCTGCGCCTGTGCCCAGATTTCCGCTCTGTTCTGGGCTTTTAATTGAACGCGATGGGAAAGGACAGGTACAGCCATCTCTTTCACATCATCGGGAATGACATAACTGCGTCCTTGGAGGTAAGCAAATGATTGTGCAGCAGCCATCCAGGCCAATGTCCCACGCGGACTGATTCCCAGTCTTACCGCCGGGTGACTTCTGGAGGCAACGGCAACAGCAACCAGATACTGTTTGACGACAGGGTCCACATGTACATGTTTTACTTCACGCTGCATGGCTACCACTTCTTCAGCCAGCATGACTGGACGAAGTTCATCAAGCAGTTCTCTGCTTTGCATCCGGGTTAACAGTTCGACTTCCTGCTCCGGATCAGGGTACCCCAGTCCGATCTTCATGATAAAACGATCCAGCTGCGCTTCAGGCAGACGATAGGTGCCCTCAAACTGCAACGGATTCTGCGTCGCCAGCAAAAAGAATGGGCGCGGCAAAGCATAGGTTGTGCCATCCACCGTAATGCGTCGTTCCTCCATCGCTTCCAGAAGTGCCGACTGGGTACGGGGGGAAGCGCGATTGATTTCATCAGCCAGAACAATATTGGACATGACCGGTCCTGGCCGAAACGTGAATTCTCCCGTATGCGGATGATACATCGATGTGCCCGTCACATCTGCCGGCATCACGTCCGACGTGAACTGAATTCGTCCCATGGAGCAATCCAGCGCAGAAGCGACGGCGCGAACCAGCATCGTTTTGCCAGTACCCGGAACATCTTCCAGAAGTACATGACCTCCACTAAGCATGGCAGTTAACACATAACGAATCTCTTGTTTTTTGCCAATGATTACACTCTCAACTCGCTTCATAACTCTATTCAGCAATTCTACGGCATGTTCATGTTCCATTCGGATATAAGACATTTCTCCTGATCTCCTTCCATCCATCGGCATTCCTGAACCATACTAATCTATGATTCAGTGTTGCCCGGAAGTAGAGAGAATAGTCCTGCACGAACGACTTTATTCAGATCAATTTATCCAAATACATGCTGTTCGCTGCTGCCAGAGGAACGCTGGCTTTAACCATCCATTCTTTTTCATTCGCCTTTAGGGAATCTATGGTTACTCCCATATGCTCCATCAATTCCCGCAGCGGAACCCAGATCGTTCCTCCCTGGCTCTGCACGATCCCCTCCGTCGTCCTGTCATTCATCTGGTCTGCACGCTTCGTTGTCAGTTCTCCGCGGATGCTGTCTGCATGGATGGTTCGGTCTTTCCATATGGCTGTAGCTGTTCGGGTCTCTGCATTCCAGCGAGCGCTGCCACCGAACTTTTTCATAAAGGTCCGCAAAGGCACCATGATCCGCTGATCTTCCACGCGAAACTCTCCTTGCTTCAACGTCGCTGCTGCCAAGCCAATTTCCACCTTCAGTTCCTTGCCAGCCAACCACAGGTTGCTGTTCTCCTGTACATTTTCAGCGATCCATTCCTTACCCGGGGCTTCGCGAGACTTGTATTTACCATTGGAATTGATACGGAATTGAACAGGCTCATCCGAGGCCTTCATCGTGTCAAAACGAAAACCCTGATCACGGTAATACTTGATAATGCCAGGTAGTGCTTTTACCGTCTCGGCATGAGCGCCTCCATCATGCATCAGTACAATGACCGAACTTGCCCCGGCAGGCACCTTGGTTGCATTGTGTAAGATTTCTTTAGCCGGAACACCCTTCCGTTTGGAATCACCACTATCTACGTTCCAGTCCATAACGGTGTACCCGCCCAATTTCAGCAGATCAAAATAACTTTGGTCAAAATGTCCGTAGGTACCGCCCGGTGCCCGGACCATATTTGGCCGAAATCCGGTAATTCGCTCCACTACCGCCTCTGTCTGTTTGATCTGCTTCCAGAACACTTTGAAATCACTGTATAGCTGTTCATAATTATGATTAAACGTATGATTGCCCAAAGCATGTCCATCTTCTACAACCGCACGGATCATCTCAGGATAACGTTCTGCCTGCTCACCAAGCACAAAAAATGTGGCTAAAACCTGCTCCTTGCGCAAAATATCCAATACTTCACGGGTATGCTTACCCGGTCCGTCGTCAAAACTCAAATAGACTACCTTGTCTTGAGTATTCTCTTCTTTGAAGGCGGGTGCATCAGAGCCCGATACAGAGGAAGCGTAAGTTGTTGTGCCTGCAGATGCAGCGAATACACACAGCAGTACCACAATGCGAAGGATTAGCACAGACCATTTTCCAGATAATAATGTATGTATTGGCGTTACCATGTACGAATCGACCTCCAACGTCTCTAGTGAATTTGCTGATAGACTTCAGCAGATTTGTTAGAATTATATGGAGGATGCGCTGAAAAAAGACGCGATTTTGTTTTATAATTTTTCACAATTTGGGATGGCTCGTGATTGATTCTTCGCTTCGGATTAGGTAGCATAATGGACAGGTAGGATCGTGAACAAAACGCCTTGGAGAGTACGTATCTCCTCCCACCCTGTCTGCAGGAGAGTGAAGTCTATTGGAATTGCTTGAAAAGGTCCAGCATCTGTTTGGATCCTACGGATACAGCGTTTTGTTTTTTGGCTTATTGCTGGAATTCATCGCCCTTCCCTTCCCGGGAGAAACAACTATGGCCTATGCAGGGTTTCTGTCCTACAAGGGACATCTGGACTTCGGAATTCTGGCCATCCTTGCTTTTCTGGGAACGACGATTGGCATGACGATCACTTATTTTATTGGGGCCAAAGCAGGTCTGCCGTTCATTACACGATATGGAAAATGGTTTCTGATGAAACAGGACAAGCTGGATAAAACGCAAAAGTGGTTTGCCAAGTACGGCAATGCCCTGATCTTCATCGGTTATTTCATTCCGGGAGTGAGACATTTCACCGGATATTTCGCGGGTATAGCCGCTGTTCCCTTTCGTAAATTCGCTCTCTATGCCTATTCAGGCGCCCTGTTCTGGGTGTTGTTGTTCCTGGGTATTGGCAAAATATTCGGACCCCAATGGAACGCGGTGTTCCATCTTGCCCATCAATATACAGCTTACATCGTGGCGGGAATCGGACTGCTGCTGATTGCAGCCGTACTGTACCGTTATCGAAAAGCGTGGGCAGCCCGATCGTTGCGCAAACCTGCCGCCATTCGGCAAAGACAAAAATAAACAATAATTACTCACATACGATCGATGATATTAGTGGTTGATTTCAGACACATCTAGCGCAGAGGTTTTCCTGCCCTATTAGATGTGGGATCTCCGGGTTAACCTCTCTATTATTAATAAGGAGCTGCATATTGCGGCTCCTTTTTTTCATGTTTTTTTGGTTATACGTCTAATCCTAAAAGCCTCACGCGCCCTTAGCCATCCATAAGTTGTAAGCAAAACAGCAATACCCGCAAAACCCAAACCACCTGCAAAACCAAGATTCCGTGGCTCCACGACTTCCAATAACAAACCTGCACCAAACATGGATAACCCCAGCATGCTGCTACTGCAAGCCGTTACCAAACCATAGATAAGCCCTCGGTATTTCTCTGGAGTCTCACGCATCAGCAGTGTATCCAGACAAGCATTGCCTACTCCCGACATAAGGGCCAGCAGAATATAGATCAGAACTGCGATCACTGGCAGAGTCGCCATACTAAGCAGCATAAGCAATCCACCTTCCACAAGCAGACATATTACTACTCCCGGAAGCAGCCAATGCTGAAAATAACGAGAGCACCAGTTGCTTAATACCAGCCCCGTCCCAAGCGCCGCATAGAACAGACCTACACCCCAATCCCCAAGGGCAAACACTTCAATTGCATATACGCTGATCAACACATTATCAATCCCGTTAATGACTGGTACCCATAACTCAAACAGGATGATGATCTGTAATGCTACAGACGATCGAACCAGCCGCCATATCACCGAAGGAACATGAACTGCACCATTGGCACGAGTAATCACTGAAGGATTTCCAGAAGCTGCAGCGGATGTTTTCTCCACATGTTCAAGTGACATCCCATTTGATTCAGTACTCATTCCGGATGGAAACGAGACTTTACGGATCATAACAGCTGCCACCAGGAAACACAGCGCATTGGTTATAAATGCAGCCTGCGGTCCCAGCACGGATGAGGTGATCCCCCCAAGGAAGGCACCCACGATCAGCACCGTACCGTTCATTACCTGTTCAAGTCCGTTAATTTTGAGCAAATGTTCCGGCTGAACAAGCAGTGGTATGCCTGATTTGCGGACCGGCGCATAGAGAGCCTCAGCACAGGCTAATAAAGTACTCGCTGTATATAGAATCCACAGATCATTTGCACTATTTACGAGTAAATAACTCAGAGCAAATGGCACCCTTATCAGATTGGTAAGCAGCATAATCTTTCGCCGTGAGAAGCGCATCGTTAACATACCTCCTGCCGGGGCAAGCAGCAGAAATGGAAGCACACGCAGACCAAGGGCAAGCCCTACGGCAAGTCCAGATCCTGTTGTGCTGAGAATTAGCGAAAGCATCGCGACCTGACAGAAACGGTCACCTATGCCGTTCACTAAGCCCGCAACAAAGAACTTGCGGTACTCCGATTCTTTTTGTAGTAGAACCAGAATGGAAGATCTATACCACATGACAAATCCTCTTCTCTAATATTAGATATAAATCTAATTAGATATTATTCTAATTTATAAGGATTGACAATGTTCTTTTTTTATTTTGTGCGATTCAATAACACTTTTGTGATAATCCTGATTCATCCAGGTCATACTAATTTGCAAATATAGGGTGTATAAGGGGTGAAGGAATGAGTACAGCATCGCAGAGCAGTCAGGATCAGAAAATATCTCCGAATCTTACGGAAAATATAGATTACTGCAACCAAGTGATGGGGAATAGCAAAGACTTGATGGTTCGTCCACTGCAATGCCTGCACAAATGGCCTTCTGTCATGTTGTACATCGATGGAATGGTGGATGTGCAGATTATTAATCATTCCATCCTTGAATCCTTGTTACAAACCCGTGAACTGCCTGACTTTTCGGAGGATAACGAGCATCTGATTTATCTCCAGAATGACGTGCTGGCAGCCAGCAATGTGATATTAATCAACGAAATGAAAGACATTCTTGATGCCCTTCTGGCGGGCTTTGCCGTAGTGCTCCTAGAAGGTTCCAATCAGGGCCTAAAAATTGCAGCAGCAGGCTGGGAAGACCGCGCCGTCGGTGAACCGATTTCCCAAACGGTTGTTCGCGGTCCCATGGAGGGATTTAATGAAAATTTGCGTACGAATACAGGCTTGATCCGCAAACGAATTCGAGACCCTCATCTCTGGATTGAGGAAAGGGAGATTGGCCGAGTCACGAACACCAGGATAGCCGTTGTATATCTGGAGCATATCGTCGATCAAGAGGTTGTAAAAGAACTGCGGCGCAGACTTGATGAGATTGACATTGACGCTATTCTGGAAAGCGGATATATCGAGGAACTCGTGCAGGACAAAACAGGTACAATCTTCCCTACGGTCTATAACAGTGAGCGACCAGACACCGTATGTGCTGCACTGCTTGAAGGACGAGTAGCAATCATTATAGACGGCACGCCTTTCGTATTGCTTGTCCCAGCCTTGTTTGTACATTTTTTTCAGTCTCCCGAAGATTACTACCAACGTGCCGATATCAGCTCATTGATTCGATTGATTCGTTATCTGGCCTTCTTTATCGCGCTGCTCGCTCCATCCTTCTATATTGCCATCACTACCTTTCACCAGGAGATGCTGCCTACCAACTTGCTTATTAGTCTGGCAGCTCAGCGTGAGGGGGTTCCATTCCCCGCATTCATTGAGGCTATCTTAATGGAGCTGACCTATGAAATTTTGCGGGAGGCGGGTATCCGGATTCCGAAGACCGTCGGTCAGGCCGTTTCCATTGTAGGAACCCTTGTTATTGGTCAAGCCGCAGTAGACGCAGGCGTTGTATCGGCTGCCATGGTAATTATCGTATCCATTACAGCGATATCCAGTTATGTTATTCCGGAAAATGGCCTCTCCATTTCTGTACGGATTCTACGTTTTGTCCTGATGATTCTGGCTGCTGCCTTTGGTTTCTATGGCATTCTGATGGTTCTGCTGATTACGGTAACCCATCTATGCAGTTTAAGATCTTTTGGGGTGTCTTACATGTCCCCGTTCGCGCCTTACATCGGTAAAGATCTCAAAGATACCATTTTCCGCGTGCCTTGGACCCGGATGAAAACCCGTCCGATCTCTACCGGAACTCCGAACGAAACTAGACAAGCGAACAAAAAAACGAAGCGATAATCGGTAAGGAGAACGCGTATGAACAAATGGTTCCAATTAATACTATCTTTTGTCGTTCTGCTCCCTCTCCTTACCGGATGCTGGGATCGACAGGAACTCAATGAACTCGGCATTATGCTGGGACTGGGTGTGGACAAGGATGGCGATATGATCAAGGTGAGTGCCCAGGTTGTTGTTCCCAATGAAGTATCCTCCAAGTCCGGGGGAGGTAAAGGAACGCCTGTAACTCAGTATCAGGCTTCTGCGCCTACCTTATTTGAAGCTATTCAAAAGCTAACGGAGTCTAGCCCCCGTCGTATATTCATGGCACATATCCGCATAATGGTCATTGGCGAGGAGTATGCTCGCAAAGTAGGCATTTATGATATCACAGAAGCATTAATGCGTGAGCCTACGGTTCGTCCTGACTATTACGTCATGGTTGCACGAAATACAACGGCGTCCAAAGTGCTTGACGTATTAACGCCACTTGAGAACATCCCTGCGGAAAAGATGTTTAATTCACTGGATGTCTCGACCAAAACGTGGTCACCCACAACAACCGTAACCGGAGATCAATTAATGGAATATATTTTGGCTCCTGGAATACAGCCTGTAATTACCGGTGTAGAGGTTGTTGGTCAATCGGAGAAAAGTGGAAGTCAAGCTAACATCTCAACCATTAAGTCTCCTGCCAGCCTTAATTCTACCGGACTATCCGTGTTCAAAGGAGACAAACTGATAGGGTGGCTAACGGAGGATGAGTCCAAGGGATACAACTACATCAGAAACAATGTGGTATCCACCATCAGCCATCTGCCTTGTCGCAAAGGTGGAAATGTGACCTTCAAAACACTTCGTACAACGACCAAACGGAAAGCAAAAGTCGTGGCAGATCACCCTTTAATCAACATTAAAATCAAAAATGTAACTTCCATAGGTGCCGTGGAATGCGGAATCAAAATTGGTTCAATGAAAGTACTCAAGGAACTCGAACGGGACAGTGAGGAACGGCTTGTGGAATTGATGCAAAAATCCATTAAATCGGTCCAGCGCAAGTTTCACGTTGATATTTTCGGATTCGGGCAAGAGGTTTACCATGCTGATCCAAAGTTCTTTAAAAAAGTGGAGAAGGAATGGGATAGTTATTTGGAAAATCTGGATGTCCATTACGATGTCAATGTACAAATCAAACGTGTAGGCACACTGGATGATTCGTTCAAAGATCAAATTAGGGAGTGAGACAGGGTGTTACTTACACTTAGTGTCATTGTGACCGCAGGGGTCATTGGATGGTTTGATGTGCCGGGTCTAATACGTCGCAAGGAATGGAAAGAAACAGCTGTTTACAGTGCCTTACTGCTCTTAGCTACCATTCTAAGTGTCTTTGCGGCAAACCTGTGGGAAATTCCCAGCCCACTTTATCTCATCATATGGATCTATGAACCTGTAAATCAATTTCTGGCACACTTGACTGGCACTTAGGGAAAAAAGGAGGGGACATTATGCTTGAGCAGGGTCGCATCGGAACAAGACAATTGTCCATCCTCATTTTTATGATGGTGGTGGGAGATATGATGCTCATCTATCCCTCGGTCATCACATCCTATGCCAAACAAGATGCCTGGATATGTGCTCTTATCGGGGTTCCACTGGGAATGGCCCTCATTCTCATGTTTTTAAAGCTGTGCAATCTGTATCCGGAGGAAAATCTGATTCAGATTTCACGAAGCATTCTGGGATTTTGGCCAGGCAGTCTTGTATCCGGATTTTATCTTTTCTTTTTTGTAATAGGTGCCTCCACGCACACCCGAGAGGTCGGAGATTTCCTCACCTCCCAAATCTTTCAGTACACCCCCATTCGCGTCATCATTCTGATGTTTGTCATTACAGTTGGCTGGGGATTGTACCATGGATTGGAAACGATGGGGAGAAGCAGTGAACTGCTGATGCCTATTCTGATCGTGTTTATTCTCGTCCTTGCATTCTGTCTGCTCCCTCAGGTTGATCCCAGCAATTTGAAGCCTGCAACAGATACCGGCGTCGTTCCCATCCTGCAGGGTATTCTCATCAGTATCATATATCCGGTAGGTGAGCTGGTCCCCATTATGATGATTGTTCCCTATACGATAAAACAAGCTCACCGAACTCGGGATGTTCTTGTTGCGGCAGGACTTGGCAACTTGTTGCTGGCAATATTGGTTACTATCTCTCTGCTTGTTCTAGGTGCTTTCCTTACCCAGCACAACATCTATGCTTCCTTTATTTTATCTCAGAAGATTAACATCGGTGGTTTCTTTGAGCGTATTGAAGCCATTATGGCTTCTTCCTGGCTCATCTCCACGTATGTTAAAGCAATGGTGTATATGTACGCATTTATTGTGGGATGTGCCGAACTATTTAAGCTCAAGCAGTATCGCGTACTTATTCTGCCAGCAACATTTCTGATATTCGGTCTTGCCAATCTGGTCTCGCCCAATTTGACCTTCATCGTCATTACGGTCGTTCCGTATTGGGTAGATTGGGATACCACATTGAGCATTATATTGCCGGGACTGTTACTGTTGGTGCACATGCTCAAAAAGCGCTGGAAAAACAAACCTTCGGGATAAGGTAATGCCTGGAGTTCTACTATGTCAGGAAGGAGGCTGGAGACCATGCCAAAAGAAAAAGTAACCATTCGGCAATTTGCCCTGCTTACCTTTCTTGTCATGGTTGGGGATATGATTCTGATCTATCCTTCGTTAGTCACAACCTTGGGCAAACAGGACGCATGGATATGCTCTTTCCTCAGCCAGCCCATCGGTCTGTTTATCATATGGATTTTGTACAAGCTGCACCAAACATTCCCTGAACTATCTTTAATCGAAATTTGCAAGAAATTGCTTGGTCCATGGATGGGATCAGTATTGTCTGCTGGTTACCTGTTCTATTTCGCAATAGGCGCTGCCATCTGTATCCGTGAGGTTGGAGACTTCATGACGACCCAGATCTATCTCCAAACCCCCATCCGTGTCATTTTAATTATGCTCATGTGTTCCCTAACCTGGGGCCTAATGAAAGGGTTAAATACCATGGGAGCAACCAGTGAACTATTAACCCCCATTGTTGTTTTTTTTATGGCCTTCCTGTTTATGGGGTTAATGCCCAAATTAGACGCCTCGCATTTGAAACCATTTCTGAGCATAAGTTGGGTGCATTTGATTGAAACCGTTATTCGAGGATCATTCACCTCCTTCGGAGAGCTGCTTGTGCTTACCATGATTCTTCCTTATGTAATGTCAGGGCCACACCTTAAACGAGACCTCTTGCTTGCCACTTTCTGTGGAGGTCTGCTTCTATGTGTACTGCTATTGTTTTCCATTATGGTTGTGGGACCTTTCCTAACCCAGCATAACATTTTCATTTCGTATACCCTGTCCCAAAAAATTAATATCGGCAACTTCTTTGAGCGTATTGAAGCCTTCATGGCTACTGCCTGGTTAATTGCGACCTATTTCAAAAGCCTGCTGTACATGTTCGCTTTTGTTATCGGACTAGCTCATCTATTTCGGTTGAAAACATACAAACCACTCATTCTCCCTTCATCTTTGCTTATGTTTGCACTGAGCATCCTGATTTCCCCCAATGTCATTTTTTATATCGAAACCATCATGCCTGCATGGGTGGATTGGGACATTACTTGCAGCTTTATTATTCCGCTATTGCTGTTACTTGTTCATCGCATTCGCTTTGGCAAGAACAAAAAAAATCAGACTCATCCAGAACGCTTGCCCACATAAAAAGGCTGTGCTTCACGGTATAATCCGCGAACACAGCCTTTATTATGAAGTGAACATTTATTCGATGTATAGAGAGCAGACAAGTTTACCTTCCTAAAGTTGCTGTAAAGCCTCAAGTGCTGCCTCAATATGTCCTTTAACTCGCACCTTCAACCACGACTTCAGCAGAACACCCTCTTCATCAATGAGAAACGTGGAGCGTACCATGCCCATGTATTCCTTGCCATACATCTTTTTGAGCTGCCATACGCCGTATTGCTCGGCAACCTGATGTTCTTCGTCGGATAACAGAATGAATGGCAATCCATATTTGGCAATGAATTTGTCGTGCTGCTTCATCGGATCAATACTAATGCCTAGAATAACTGTATTTAACCCCTTGAACTCCTCATGACGATCACGGAAATCACATGCCTGCTGTGTGCAGGAAGAAGTCATATCTTTCGGGTAAAAATATATGAGCACCCGCTGTCCGCGATAATCCGAGAGCTTCACCGTCTCTCCCGTACTGGACGGAAGCTCAAAGTCTGGTGCCAGTTTCCCTTCGGTTAATGTCATCTCATTACCTCCTGAATCTCGTCTATTACCTTTCACAAAGGTCTTCTCTTATGATCCTGCTCCGCGATACTTCTTCACACCATAATTCCATAGCAGAAGACCGATGGAGCCAAACACCAATCCCATCACAGGTGTCAGCATCGCCATACGATGCATTTCGGATCGTTCCAGAAACAGAGCTGCCGGATAAATACCCACGAAGGCAAATGGAATGACCCATGTTAACAGGACCTGAATTGCACGATTATAGATGGTTACCGGATAACGCCCATATCCCTGAATGTTGTACATTAATGGCAGGATACCTGTAGGCGCGTCCGAATAAAAGGACAGAGACGTCAAGGTGATATAGATTCCTGCGTAGATTAGCACTGAACTAATAGTAAGAATAATGAGGGCTGGAATATGCCACCACTCCAGCACAAGTCCCATCTCCGCACCGCTGATGACCATAATGATCAGACCGATAAAGGAACCAACGAGTGCTGGCGGGTCCACATTTTCGAGTAAAATCTGGAACAGGTTATGCGCAGGCCGTGTTAATATGCGATCCATCTCGCCTTTGACAATATATCGTTCGCTGAACCCCCACAGATTGATAAAACAACTGAAAATGCCGTAAGGCACCATAAAATATCCATAAACAAAAAGGACTTCACTCTCACTCCAGCCGCCCAAATTATCCGTATGTCGGAATACCACAAAGATAAAGATCAGATTGGTGGCCTGGAACAGCAAATCCGATAGGATCTCGACCCAAAAGTCGGCGCGGTACGTGAGACGTGTTTTCATGTAATTTTTTAAATATTCCCAGATCAGACCCATATAGTACACTCTGTTATCCTCCTTGCACGAACAGACGCTTGCGCGCCTGACGCCAGATCAGCATCATCGGAATAAGCAGTATGACAAACCAAAACACCTGAATGCCGAGTACGCTCCAGATGCCCGTGCCTTCCACTCTTCCGGTGAAAACCGAGCCAGGCAGATACGTAATGGCCTGAAAAGGCAATACTTTCATCACTGCAGACATCCAGCCCGGATAGAGACTGATTGGAATGATCAGACCGGAGAACAGATCAACCACAACGCGTTTCATGCGCATCATGCCTTCATTGTTTTCCACAAAAAATGCGGCCAGTCCCGTAATGACGTTAATCTGGGAATTAATGAGGAAACTGAAGAACAGCATCACCAGAAAGCCAATCCACGCGGACGGCGCGGTAGGCAGTTCAACCGGGAACAACAGAATGGCAATGAGCATTCCAGGAATCATAAGCAGCAGGAAACGGAAAATACCTTCGCCCAGACCCTGCATCATTTTGACCATGACATAGTTGATCGGTCTTATGAATTGAATGGCAATGGAGCCATCCCGAATGTCTGTCGCTATTTCCCGGTCCAGGTTGTTAAAATAAAATGCACGGGCCATCCACGATACCGCCACATATGTTGTCATCTGAGCTGCCGTAAAACCGCCCAGTTCACCACTACTGCCATAAATGGCTTGCCACGTAAAGTAATACACGCCGATATTCAGCGTATATATCAAAATGCCGGAATAATAATTCACCCGGTATGCAAGCATCGTCAGGAACCGGATGCGCATAAAATCAAAAAATGCACTATTCATGTTAGGATACACCCACCGCTTCGTTCTTTGCGCCCACAATCTCGGGACGCTCGGCGGAACCGGATTGGTAAATACTGCGCACAATCTCATCCGTGTTAATCTCAATAATCTGAATATCGGTAATATCTGCCTGTCCAACGACACGTCCCAGCACATCAGACACGTTGAGTTCAAGTGGAATCCAGACCGAGGCGGACAGCTCGTTCTCCACCGTCCAGCGAACAGGAAGCGCAGCTGTCCATTCCAGCATTTGTTCCATAGGGTGAGCCGTACCAAACTTGAACCGGATTTCCCGTTCTTTGCCCCACTGAGATTTTAGATGATCCAACCCGCCATCATAAATGATATTGCCCGCATCGAGCATAATAACTCTTGAACATAAAGCTTCGATGTCCTGCAGATCGTGGGTTGTCAGCAAAATGGTTGTTCCATGTTCCTTATTCATGTCTTTCAGGAATTCGCGGATTTCCGACTTCACCACAATATCCAGACCAATGGTTGGCTCATCCAGAAACACAATATCCGGATTGTGCAGCAGCGCAGCGACCAGCTCACAGCGCATACGCTGTCCAAGACTGAGCTTACGCACCGGACGGTTCAGCAGATCCTGAAGCTGCAACCGCTCCACTAGTTCATCCAGACGTTTGCGGAAATCGACCTCGCCTACTCGATACACCTTGCGCAGCAGATGGAAGGATTCAATGACTCCGATATCCCACCAGAGCTGGCTGCGTTGACCGAATACGACACCAATATTCTGCACAAACTTTTCACGTTCCTGATACGGAACATATCCACCAACCGATATTTGCCCTGAAGTAGGCACCAAAATGCCGGTCAACATCTTAATTGTTGTTGATTTACCGGCACCGTTCTCCCCAATATATCCGCATATTTCGCCTTGCGGAATTTGAAATGAAATATCATTTACAGCCAAGACCTCCTGGTATTGACGTGCAAACAGATCCTGGAATGCGCCCTTAAGCCCTCCTCGACTTTTCTGGACGCTAAACGACTTGCGTAAATCTTTGACATCAATCGCCAGCATGATTATACCTCACTTGGATTTTGTTGAAATTGCTTGTAGCCCAAAAAGAAATTATAATAGTATCAGTCAAAATTCAGCAAGCTTTAAAAAATAGTCTGAGGCCGCGTCCTCTGTTGCAGCTCACAGATAAGTCGTGTACGGAAAGCCCGGGCTAGATCAAATTGGACTCATCTTCATTTATTTTGAATACAAAGGAGAGCTAGCATGACCAGAAAGACGAAGAGAACCATTTGGATTTCTCTTGCCGCCTTCGTGCTGATTGTTGGAGGCGCTGCGGCATTTTATTTCGGTTCTATTCTCAATCAGTTGAATGGCTTGCAAAAGGAAGGCGATGAATCGCCGTTTGCCGGTATCGAAAATGTTGAAAAAGTAAGCACACCGGATCCTCCGAAATGGGAAGGCACCGAAACGGTTAATATTCTCGTTATGGGTGTAGATGCCCGCGGGCTGGAGAAGGGGGAAGTCCCTCGTTCTGACAGCATGATGGTCGTTTCGCTTGACCCACTCACCAAAAAAATTAATCTATTCTCCATTCTGCGTGACACATACGTCAACATTGACGGATATGGCAAGGAACGCATCAATACTGCCATTACCCATGGTCCCAACGTGGCAATGAAAGCTGCCGGAGACCTGCTGGGTATCCCTGTCCAGTATTATGTGTATACCGATTTCCAAGGATTCATCAAATTGGTGGATGCCGTTGGCGGTGTGGATTTTGACGTAGAGAAGGACATGCACTATACAAGTAAAGCGGACAATAATGAATACGATATTGATCTGAAAAAAGGCTACCAGCATTTGGACGGTAATACAGCTCTCATGTACGTTCGTTTCCGTCATGATGCCATGTCGGATTATGCCCGCTCCGAGCGGCAGCGTGAATTCCTGAAAGCTGTAGCAGCCAAAATGCAGTCAACAACAACGATTGCCAAATTGCCTTCCATTCTGGAAGAAGTAAATCCTTATGTAGATACCAATCTGACCCTCTCCGACATGTGGAAGCTGGGCGGACTCGGATATCAGAGCAGCATGAACGGCAGCGAGCAGATCCCGCCAATGAAAATGCTCAAGGAAGAGCGGACACCAGGCGGAGCTGAGGTGCTGACGGTAACCAGTGAAGAAAAACTCAAGCAATATATTCAAGATATCATTCATCCTCCTGTTCAAGAAGAAGGCAGTACTACCGGAGCCGAAGACAAAACGGCAAGTGGTGACGAACAAGACTCCAAGCAACCTGCACAGTAATGAAGTGCAACACGCAGAGGGCAGCCCATATGCTGCCCTCTCGCTGTGTTTTGTTTATCTAATTTGAAAGGAAGTTATCTTATGAATCCATCACGTTCCCGTTCCGAGCTTTTATACGAAGAAGCACTTCAACATATTGTAGGAGGTGTCAACAGTCCTTCCCGCTCATTCAAAGCGGTGGGTGGTGGTGCACCTGTATTTATGAAAAAGGCACAAGGTGCACACTTCTGGGATGTCGATGACAACCGTTATATCGATTATCTCGCGGCCTACGGTCCGATTGTTACAGGACATGCTCACCCTCATATTACCCAGGCGATTACCGAGGCAGCAGCAAATGGTGTGCTGTACGGTACACCTACTGAGCTTGAGATCAAGCTCGCCAAAATGCTGAAAGAAGCCATTCCTTCCATGGACAAGGTTCGTTTTGTAAACTCCGGTACAGAAGCAGTCATGACTACCATCCGGGTTGCCCGTGCCTACACCAAACGTAATAAAATTGTGAAATTCGCCGGATGTTACCATGGTCACTCCGATCTGGTCCTTGTGGCAGCAGGTTCGGGGCCGTCCACGCTGGGTATTCCCGATAGTGCAGGCATTCCGACAAGCATTGCCCACGAAGTCATCACAGTACCGTTCAACGATCTGGACAGCCTGAAAGCGGCTCTGGAGCGTTGGGGCGATGATGTCGCCGCAGTTATGGTTGAACCGATTGTCGGCAACTTCGGTATGGTTATGCCAGAACCCGGCTTCCTGGAAGGACTCTGTGCCATGACACGGGACAATGGCTCGCTTGTCATTTACGATGAGGTCATTACAGCCTTCCGTTTCCACTATGGTTCCACACAGACGTACGCGGGACTGGACAATCATGCGGAGATCGAACCGGATCTGACTGCACTTGGCAAAATCATTGGCGGCGGTCTGCCAATCGGTGCTTACGGCGGTCGTAAACAGGTCATGGAGCAGGTTGCTCCACTCGGCCCTGCCTATCAAGCCGGAACGATGGCTGGTAACCCTGCGTCTATCTCTGCGGGTATCGCTTGTCTGGAGGTTCTGCAAGGCGAAGGTGTATATGCGGAGATGGAACGTCTAGCCATTGATCTGACAACAGGCCTTCAGGCTTCTGCGGATCGTCATGGCATTGCGTTAACCATTAACCGAATTCGTGGTGCCTTTTCCACTCACTTCTGTGACCATCCGATTACGAACTATGATCAAGCCCAGGACACCGATGGTGAACAGTTCGCTTCCTTCTTCCGTCATATGTTAAATCGTGGCATTAATCTGGCTCCTTCTAAATATGAAGCCTGGTTCCTGACCACTGCACATACGGACAAGGATGTTGCGGAAACACTCGAAGCCGCAGAAGCTTCCTTCAAAGCTATGGCTCAGGCGTAAACGGTTATCTAAACCATTCACATATCGCATCATAGCAGGCATCACTGAAATTTACCTGATGAAATAAGGCGTCCCCCAAGCGATTAATCCGCTTGTGTGGACGCCTTTTGCAGTTTCACTATTTCCTCACGGATAATCCGCAGCCCTTCCTTGATCCGCTGCTTTGGAACATTGGATATATTTAACCGCAGCATTTTATCCTGATGTATCTCCTGTGCACCTTCCGGATAATATCGTTCTGTTGTATCGGCAATGACTCCACGTTGATCCAACCGGGACAGCAAGACCCTGAGCGGCATATCCTTAGGCAGTGGCAGAACCGTATGCTCCCCTCCTGTGCGCGGTGCTTTCACAAATGGACTGAAGTCCGGGAAGGCATTAAGCTGTTCATACAATTTGTTCATCCGGGCAGCATAGCGGCTGCGGATGACTTTGCCATGGTGAGCAAACATCCCGTTACGGATGTAGACCTCAAGTGCTGCCTGAGACAATACCGCTGTGTCAATGTCGAGCATTTTTTTGTATTTACTAAATGATGCAGTAAGACTTGCAGGCAGAATAGCCACGCCAATCCGCAGGCCGGGAAACAGGATTTTGGAGTAACTTTTCAGATAAATGACTCGCCCTTCCGTATCATACGACCATAACGGGTCCTGCTTTGTGTTCTCTTCCAGATCAGCCAAGAAATCGTCCTCTACCAGATAGACATCGTAACGCTGCGCCAGGCGGATCAATTTTTTCTTCTCAGCTGCCGTCAGGGAAGTCCCAATCGGGTTGTGAAAACGCGGCATGACATAAAAAAATTTGATGTCTCCTTCGCGGAACTGTCGTCCGAGCGCCTCCCAATCCAGGCCATCCAGCGAGCGTCTCACACCAGCAATCGGTACATTCAGTCCTTGTAGAAGCGAAGGCATATTATGATAACCCGGCAGTTCCAGCATCACCTGCTTTTTCCCATTCGGAAAAGGCATTAGCGCCAGCACAGCAAGGGCCTGCTGTACCCCTGACGTAATAAAGAACTGTTCCTGCCGGGCAAACACCTGATAATCGGCGAATTGCTTCTCCAGCAATTCAATCAAGGAAGGCAAGCCTCTCTCCGTTCCGTACAAGAACAGGTCGGCCTGTTTCTTCGCCATTGCCTCATCCACACAATGGCGAAAATCGGAATACGGGAACACTCGCGGATCAGGAGCTGCGGAGGCAAAATCCAGCGGCCCCTGCCACGCTCCATCCTCCACCTCGGCTCCATTCTGAACCGCATAATACCCGGACTGGGGCACCGCGTAGACCAGATGCCGCTCCTCCAGCCACTCGTACGCGCGTATGGCTGTACTCACACTACATTGATATTGCTCAGCCAGAACACGTACAGCCGGCAGTTTGATGCCTTTATCCTGCCATTGTCCACTGTTCTGCTGCCGCAATTGGTCCTGAATCCATTCCTTCAGTGATTCGGCGATAATCTCGTATTTTCTCATTGGATTCTGCCTCTCCTCCGACTTCAGCATTGCCTTAAGTGTACCGGTACAGTAATCGTTTTTGTCTATTGTACCACTATTGGTCTGGCAGTATATTGAATAAGGTCAGATCGCACACATTGGAGGAAACCTTATGAACAATAGCCAAACTAGAACTTACGCATATGTAGCAGCTGTTTTATACGCAGCCATTATTGGCTTATCCTTTTTATTTGTCAAAATGACGGTGAGTGTCGCACATCCCATTGATGTACTTGCCCATCGTTTTGCTTTGTCATTGCTCGTAGTCAGCATCCCTGTCATTTTTGGATGGATCAAGATCAGGCTAACCCTTCGTGATCTGTGGCGTATCATTCCGTTAGGGCTGCTCTCTCCTGTTTTGTTCTTTGCCTTTCAGGCATTCGGGTTAGTCTCTTCCAACTCATCGGAAGCAGGGATTATTCAGGCAATGGCACCCGTATTTACACTTGTGTTGGCCTCTATCTTTCTCAAGGAACGCACATCCCTTTTGCAAAAACTGTTTCTGCTGTTGTCTGTGGCGGGTGTAATCTTTATTTTCATGATGAAAGGGAGCGGGATGTCAGCAGGCAATTTTAAAGGTATTGCTTTACTGCTGCTCTCCACGGTGTGTTTTGCAGGTTATGGTGTATTGGCACGACCCTTGGCACAGAAATATAAACCGATGGAATTGACCTGGGTGACCCTGATGGTTGGATTTATCGTCTTCAACGCAGCTTCCCTGATTCGTCACGCATCGAGCGGAACCATGATGGATTATGTGAAGCCACTCGGAGATGCATCTTACCTGGGAGCACTGGCCTATCTGGCCGTCCTCTCCACCATGTTCTCCACGCTGCTGGCGAGTTATGCCCTGACTCATCTGGAAGCTTCCAAAATGAGTGTATTCAGTAATTTGTCCACACTCATTTCGATCGCTGGCGGAGCCTGGATATTGCATGAACCCGTTCATGGATACCACTTTATTGGAGCCCTGCTGATCATCGCTGGTGTGCTTGGCACCAATATGAGCGGAAGAAAACGCGGGCTGGTCAAACCAGATCAAGCGTGATACAATGTGAAAAATTGTAAACGGACGTTATCAACAATGATGAAGAGAAGTACACAGGATTAGATACCTCAGAGAGCCGGCGGATGGTGTGAGCAGGTGTATCGGTCATGTGGAAATGGACTTCGGAGTTCCGAGTTGAACCCGTTCTGCCACCTAACTCAGGAGCGCGGATCGTCAGTAGGCAAGGCGGCATGTTCAGCCGTTATCCATGGACAGGATATCGATAAGGCATATGTGGGCTTTCCGCATATATTCATCCGTATCCCTCAAGTGGGCCGCAACCAGCGGCCAATTAAGGTGGCACCGCGAAGTATAAGCTTCGTCCTTCTGTTCTGTTCCCGTCTGGGAAACAGGATGAAGGACGAGGCTTTTTTGATTTAATTTATGTACCCAAAACTGTTGCAGGCTGAAAGGAGGTGATGGTCGTGGAAGACGGCTGGTGGCGTCAGCAATTAAGGATCGACAAATCACAACATCAAAGGAGAATGAACCATGAACAAGAACAAAGACATTATTTTAACCGGAGACCGGACAACCGGTCAGCTTCATCTCGGCCATTACGTGGGCAGCCTGCGCAGTCGGGTGCAATTGCAGGATGAGTACAAAACGTATATTTTACTGGCTGATGTACAGGCGCTCACGACCCACTATGATCAACCGGGGCTGATTGCAGACAGCGTACATCAAGTGACACTTGATTATCTTGCCGTAGGTATCGATCCCAATAAAGCCACTCTGTTCATCCAGTCGATGATTCCGGAAATTGCCGAGCTGACTGTCATTTTCTCCATGTTTATCACGGTGAACAGTCTTCGGCATAATCCCACGATTAAAAACGAAGCGCTTGACCGTGGCTATAAAGACCTCTATTACGGATTTCTCGGTTATCCCGTCAGTCAGGCTGCGGATATTGCGTTCTGCAAAGCAACCCTTGTTCCGGCAGGTGAAGACCAGATCCCACATATCGAAACAGCGCGGAAACTGGTACGGCGGTTCAATGAATTATATGCGCCAGTTCTGCCTGAACCACGTATTCTGACCGGAGAACGGCTGGGCGGACTGGATGGCGTGGGCAAAATGAGCAAAAGCATGGGCAACGCCATTTCGTTGAATGCTCATCCTGATGATGTGTATGCCAAGCTGTCCAGAGCGAAAACCGATCCTGCCCGCATTCATCGTTCTGACCCGGGGCATCCGGATATTTGTCCGGTGTTTGCCTATCACCAGCTGTTTCGAAAGGATGAAGCCGCTGAGATTCATGCGAGCTGCAGTGACGGCACCATTGGATGCAAGGACTGCAAGAAGATGGCGGGCAATGCAATTAACGAACTGCTCTCCCCTTTCCGTGAACGGCGAAATTACTATGAACAACGTGGGCATGAAGTGAAAGAAATCCTCGTGGAAGGCACACGTCAGGCCCGTCAGGCTGCACGTGAGACAATGCTTGAGGTTCGAGAAGCGATGGGGATACGTTATTTCGACTGACAGTATGAGAAGGCTTGTTCACGTTAACACTGCTGAGAACAGTATATTGGGAAAAGAGGTACCCTCAGCATGAAACCAACACAGCCTTCTTTTTTGCAAGCCATGATGTTAATAATGTTATCTGTCGGCCTGATCAGCCACGTCCTGATCATCCCTGCTCTTTTGTCTTCGGCCAAAAGAGATGCATGGATATCCGTTCTGTTGTCTGCAGGGCCCTATCTTATATTCACGCTGATGCTTGCGTTTGTCTCTCGTTTTCTCCAGCACCAAACCCTGCATGAATGGCTGACTTCCCATCTTGGCAAGCCTCTTGGCATGCTGTTTCGGGTGGGAAACAGCCTCTTTTTTCTGTCCGTAATCTACTTCACTCTGCATGATACCACCACTTGGGCCAAAACCAATTACCTGACGGAGACACCAGTATTGGTTACAAGCATTGCCCTGATGACTCTTTGTGCCTATGCAGCCTATAAAGGTATACGTTCTCTGGCATTTACAGCAGGATTGATCCTGCCACTGGTTGTGCTGCTTGGCTTCTATGTCGCAATCGTTAATTCACAATACAAAGATTACAGTCGTCTGCTGCCTGTGCTTGAACATGGCTGGCACCCTGTGCTTCATGGTACAGTCTACAGCCTTTCAGGCATGTTTGAGCTGCTGTTCATCTGGTACTTGCAGCCCCACCTCTCCAAGCGGATACGTGTATGGCAATACCTGATGCTCGCGTTCATTATTCTTGGGCTGACCCTTGGCCCGCTCATTGGGGCGATCGTGGAATTCGATCCTTTTGAAGCTGCCAAAATGCGATATCCCGCCTTTGAAGAATGGCGAATTGCCTCCTTGGGCAAATATATTGCCCAGACTGATTTCTTTTCCATCTACCAGTGGCTGGCCGGTTCTTTTACCCGGATTAGTCTGGCCATGTATATTGTAGTAGAAATTTGGAATATTAAGAGCGCCTCCAGAAGGATCATATGTTGTGCCACTCTTGGCGTCTTATTTATTCTTTCCATGCTGTATCCTCTGGATGATATGACATTCGAAAAGCTGCTTGTCCAATACATATTCCCGTTCAATCTCATGTATCTGAGCGGACTAGCGGTAGTTGCAACAGCCGTTGCATACATCAGTTCACGCCATCAGAGGAGGAAACATCATGGAGCACCAAACGATTGACACCACGTCCCATGAAACACTGCTTGCCTCTTTCGAAGAGCAGTTCAATCCCTGCGCAGATGTTGTTATTCAGACCTTTCCTGCCAAAGATGAAACCGATATGTCGGTGATTATGATCTACTGCGACGGTTTGGTGGATGGCAAACAAATCAACCAGTTTATTATCCCACGTCTGGAACAGCATTCTCTGTTCATAGAAGAAGCACATCCCAAAGAATTGGGATTAACCTTGAATCCGGTGGATGATCTCAAAGATACAGAAAATTTAAATCTGTTGATTTTTAGCGGACAATTACTGCTCATTTTCGGAAATGGTGATCAGTCCTGCAGTCTGGATATCGCGAGTATCCCAGGAAGAAACCCTGAGGAGTCGGCGATCGAGTCATCGATTAAAGGGCCTCGGGATGGGTTCACTGAAGAGCTGTCCGTGAATATCGGCCTCATTCGCAAACGAATGAAAACCTCTTCCATGTGTTATGAGAAATATGTTAAAGGCGGTCGTACCCAGACCTCTATTGGTCTGTTGTATGTCAAAGACATCATTAACCCGGATATTCTGAAAGAAGCACGCCAAAATCTCGACCAAATTGAAATCGATGGCCTTCTCGGTACCTCGATTATGGAACGGGCAATTATGGGGGGAATTCGCAGCATCTTCCCGCTCACGGATAATACGGAGCGACCCGATTATGTCGTGGACTCCCTTTTAAATGGGCGATTTGCGGTTCTCATTGAAGGTTCACCCGTAGCCATTATCGCTCCAACCACTCTGTTTAATCAGCTAAAGTCGCCAGAAGACGAGAGCACCCCTTTTTTCATTGTTACTTTTGAGCGAATTTTGCGCATTTCCGGATTACTGATTGCCTGCTTCTTTCCTGCCTTTTATATCGGCCTGACCAGTTTCAATGTGGAACAGATCCCCCTGCCTCTGCTCGCAACCATTTCAGGTACCCGGATGGGTCTACCTATGCCAGTAACGCTGGAAGCATTTCTAATGATATTTATGTTCGAGCTATTTAATGAAGCTGGCCGCCGACTCCCACGTGCCTTGGGACAGACCGTCAGCGTGGTCGGTGGGCTTATTATCGGAGATGCAGCTATTCGAGCAGGAATTACTTCCCCCACGATCATTGTCACGGTGGCGATCTCTGTGATCTCCAGCTATATTCTGGTAAATACCGTGCTTAGTGGAGCTACTGCTCAAGTCCGGATCGGAATGCTAGTCATTTCTTCCATTCTTGGGTTATTCGGTTTCATCATTGGACTGCTTGGTCTGCTGGTGCACCTTGTATCCTTGGAGTGTTATGGTGTCTCATACCTGTCACCCGTCTCTCCTTATATACCCGGCGACTTCACCCAAGCCGTATCCATGCCCCCTTCCATGAAACGGACCAAGCGCCCAGCTGTACTCCATACCCAGGATTCCACTCGCCGGAGGAAACGCTCGTGACAAGATGGATGGCTAAGGTTAGCTTGTTAATAAGCTGCTTTATCCTGTTGACCGGGTGCTGGGATTCCAAAGAGGTTCAGAGCATTAACTTTATCACGGCTGTAGGGATAGATTATGTAGACAACCATTACGTTGCTTATGCTCAACTTATTGATTTCTCCAATATTGCCAAGCAGGAAGGACCCACTTCAAGGCAAGCAAGTGATATCTGGATCGGGCGGGGTAAGGGTTCTACGCTGAGTATGGCTATTGATGACCTGTATCAAACGTCTCAGCAACAAACGCTGTGGACCCATGTAAAAGCGATTGTATTATCCAAAAATGTGTTGAATGGACGGCTGGAGGATATCTTCAATACACTGTTGCATTCCGGACAATTGAGATATACTCCCTGGCTATATGGTACAGAACAAAAAATTACAGATGTACTCGCTCCCTCTGCCCTGCTGAACCAATCCGCCCAGACCATCGAGCTGTTTGAACCGATGAAGCTGTACAAGCAACATTCCGGTTATGAACCCATCCGGCTTCATCAGCTCCTTGACGGATTTCGGGAGCCTGCTTCAGTTATTCTTTTGCCATCCATTACCAATCAGAACGAGACCTGGTATAACGGGGATAAAGCACCCCCGCTCATTAAAATGGATGGTTTTTACGTCATTACAAACGGTAAAAATCAAGGCAGGGTAACGGGCAAAGATGCTAATGGCACACGCTTCGTGAATTATGACCGCGTCTTTCAATATCCGTTGTACGTATACAGCAGCGGGAGCAAAACGCCGCAGCTAACGCTTAGGCTTAATAACCCCAAGACCACGATTAAGGCGAGGAAAGAAGGAAATGGTGTAACATTCGACCTGGTTACGTCGGTTAAAAGCGCCATCATCGAGGATCATAACTCTCACCTTTCTCCTCAAGTTATGGAAAAAGAGGCGGAGAAACAGATTGAGTCCGAAATTCGCAATACGTTTGAGAAAACCAAATCACGCAAGATTGATTCCTACGGTTTTGTGGAATATCTCTATCGCCATGACCTCCCCCTGTGGAGACAAGAGGTATATAAACGGGCAAATCCACTTGAGCGGTTTAAACTCGGTAAGGTCGAGGTTCATGTGAAAATCCTCAATGCCAGTACGTATAAATACGATGAGTAAAGCAAAAAGACGATCAGCAGCCTGCAGTTCATGCAAGGTTACGGGTCGTCTTTTTATTTCATAATTCACATGTTATCCCAGTGGAAACGCCATAACACTCATGAGTGCCAGTTCAGGCTGCGTTGTATCCAGACGACTGTACTGGACGATAACAGGAACATTGCTGGAGACGGTAATAGCATAGGGTACTCCCGTAGGGATAAGTTGCTCACCCGATCTCAGCGACGCTGTCCGGATATGCTTTGTTCTCCGTGCAGGTACCTCGGCCAAGATATCTTCAAGCGGTTCTCTGTCTTCAAAGTAGATCGTTATTTGCAGCTCTGCATCCACTGTGCCTGTATTTAATACACAGATGCTCTCGTGACTCTCCAGCGAGCCCGAGCTGTCCGGTGGAATATAACCATCGGGGATCACCCAGTAGGTGTGACCTGTCACTTTGGGAGATGTTTTATGTGCTGAAGTGTTCGTCTGATCCTGTGCCATAATAATTTCTCCTTTGCTAAGGCAATAATTAGTTAAACGCGCGGGTGGCTCGCGAGGCAGGCGCTTCGGTGGGCGGATCGGGCTGCGGGCCGCTGTTGGCTCGGGATTTCTTTTTCATTCCCCCTCAGCAGGGGAAATCCCGCTCCAAAGGCGGACGCTTCGCTCCCTCTGCTCCGATTCCGCCCTCCTTCGCCCCTCACCTCAAGTACATTTGCAGCGGCTGCAGTCGCAGCTCGCGGATGGCTTCCGCCACCTGCATGGCGAGGCGACGGGCACCGCGCTCCTGAAAATGCGTGTTATCCTCCATGCCTGCAGGAAAGGTCACGTACTCACCCGGCAGCACCCACATAAAATCCTCCTTGCTGCCTTCAATACCCGCTTGCTCGAACAGAATGCGGCTTCGCTCAGCCAGATCGATCAGCGGCACCCCTTCCTCCTCCGCCAGCTCACGCACGGCGATGATATAATCGCCATGCGTGTCGGTTAATGTGCCTTCATCAGCGAAGTAGCGCCGGTGCACCGGCGTCACGAGCACCGGACAAGCCTTGGCTTCGCGGGCAGCATCGATATACTTTTTCAAATATTCCTTATATGTTGTGAAAGGCTCCGTTCCCCGGTCAGGGTCCGGCTTCTCATCGTTGTGTCCAAATTGAATAAACAGAAAATCTTCCGGTTTAATCGTCTCCAGAATGGCATCCAATCTGCCTTCATTGATAAAGCTCCGGGAGCTGCGCCCAGACTGGGCATGATTATCTACAGCAACATCATGTTTGAACTGTGCGGGTAACAGCTGGCCCCAGCCGCAGTATGGATATCCACTTTCCGGCTGATCCGTCACGGTAGAATCACCAGCGAGAAACACAGTCATCGTCTGATTGGCAAGTGTGATCTCCAATGCATTAATCCGTGGCGCAGGACCGGAGAAGGATAGTCGGAGCTTACCTCCTCGAACCACAACCGAGAATCGAACCTCTGCACATTGCCCAGGAAGTGTACGAATGGTTGGCAGCATCAATCTGCCCTCTCCGGCTTTGACACGGGTGATCGTCTCCGCCAATTCATCCCCTGCAATTAACAAGACCTGATAGGTTCCATCGGGTACATCAACGATGAAAGATGCCTTAAGCGGAATGCAAAAGCCTGAACGTAATCGGGCAGACACATTGGCCTGCCCTTGTTTGCCGTTGTTTGCCCTACTGGAATCCGATCCTTCGTCTTCACTTATCCGTTGTTTCTCATACACAAGGGAGCCGGATTCAAAACCGTATTCTCCCTGTTCTTCATATGCAGTGCTGGCAGACACTTTCAAATAACCCTCAATCTCACCTGCACTGCCAGAGTCCGGTCCAAAATTGAACTTCCAATGGGTAACGGCCTCTTTATCGCCCTCTGCCGTTGCCTTAGAGACAACAGCCTGACTACCCTGGGCCTTATTCAATAGGAACAACCTCCTTATTCAACATGCTAATCCAGGTTTGAATCCAGTGGTTATCGTTTATCCTTTCAGTCCGCTGGTGCTCATGCCCTGTACAATTTGTTTCTGGAAAATAAAGAACACGGCTACAACCGGTACGAGACTCACAATGGACATCGCGAACATCGCTCCCCAGTTGGAGGCAGACTCACTGTCCAGGAACATTTTCAGCGCCATGGAGACCGTATATTTATCCGGCGAGTTCAGATACAGTACTGGTCCGAGCAAATCTTCCCATCTCCAGTAGAAGGAGAAGATCGCAGCCGTTGCGAGTGACGACTTGATGAGCGGCATAATAATCTGTACATACAGTCTGAACTTGTTACATCCATCAATGGTAGCCGCCTCATCCAGCTCTTTCGGAATTGTACGAATGAACTGAACCATCAGGAAGATAAAAAACGGCATCCCGAAGAACGTAGGTACAACAATCGGCAGAATGGTATTCAACCAGCCAAGCTTCGTGAAGATAATATATTGAGGTACGAGTACAACGTCATGCGGCAGCATCAGAGTCAACATCATCAGGGAGAACCAAAAGTTACGTCCTTTGAAATTGAGTCTGGCAAATCCAAAGGCGATCAGCGATGAGGATAACACGGCACCAATCGTAGAGATGACCACAATAACGAGCGAGTTGGTGATGTAATCCATAAACGGTCTTCCGCCTGCGCCTTTCCAGCCATCCGCGTAGTTACTCCAGATCCATTCCGTAGGGAACAAGGACTCGGCAGTTACGAAAATGGTACGACTTTCTTTGAATGAGCTGAAAAGCATCCATAGAACGGGATAAAGCATCAGGAGGGCCAAAGCTGCAACGAACAGGTGATAGATGGGCCATTTCACATTTCTCCAAACCATCGTTACTTCCCTCCTTCAGATTCATAAAACACCCAGAACTTGGATGTCAGGAACACCGCGACTGTGAGTATACCGATCATAATAAGCATGATCCAGGCCATGGCCGAAGCATAACCCATGTTGTTAAACATAAATGCCTGACGGAACAGATAAAGCGAGTAAAGCATCGTACCGTCCATTGGACCGCCCTCGCCTTTAGAGATGATATATGCAGGTACAAAGGTCATAAATGCACCGATCGTTTGCATAATCAGGTTGAACAGAATGATTGGACTGAGTAGCGGTAAGGTGATACCAAAAAATTTACGCACCGGGTTGGCTCCATCCACACCTGCTGCTTCGTACATCTCGGGAGAGATATTTTTCAGACCAGCGAGGAAAATAAGCATGGAAGATCCAAACTGCCAAACAGATAACGAGATCAGCATAACCAGAGACGCATTCGGGTCACCAAACCAGCTGATAGGCCCGATTCCGATTGCCGTTAATGCACTGTTGATGACACCCTCATTACTGAAAAGGTTACGCCACATTATCGATACGGCCACACTACCACCGATAATGGACGGCAGGTAGTACAAGGTACGATACGTTCCGACCATACGAGATCCCGTATTCAGAATCATGGCTACGAAAAGCGCGAAGACCAGCCTTAGAGGGACACCAATAAACACATACAAGAACGTTACTTTAACCGAATTCCAGTACTTCGGATCATCAAAGAACATTTTGGTGTAGTTGTCCAGCCCTATCCACCGTGGAGAGGTGAACAGGTTATAACTCGTAAACGACATGTATAAGGATACAAACATCGGAATCAGCGTAAAGCCCAGAAAACCGATGATGAAAGGACTAATAAAAGCATACCCGGTCAGGTTTCTGCGCAACGATGAATATTGCCTCAACGGAACGAACCTCCTTTATTGATCTGCTTGCTTCCCGCAGCCTTGCTGCGAGTTACTGACGGGGAAAGGCCCTCGCGTTATGCGAGTAGCCCTATTCCCGTCCATCCCGGTAATGGGATGAGCAAGCGATCATTCAACTGTTATTTATTGTTGGCAAGAACCGCCTCGGCATTTTTGCGGAATGTCGCTGCTGCTTGTTCCGGTGTCACCTTACCAAAGTTCAGTTCCTCCACAACGTCCGCCAGAGAAGCAATGACTTCCGGGGAACCTACCGGTGGTGGTGGACTCATTGGTGAAGCCTTAGGCTCCATGGACGCTACGAAATCAAATACCTGTTTCGTTGCATCACTCAACTCAGGAGCGATTGCTTCCTTGATTTTGCCGGAGATCGGCACACCGCGCTCGCCTTTGATCAGTTTGTTTGCTTCCACGTCATTCACCCAGAAATCGATGAATTTGGCCGCTTCTTCCTTCACTTTTGAGTTCGATGTTACAGCCCAGTACATACTTGGCTGCATATAAAGTCCTTTTTCCATGTCAGGACCAGGCATTGGTGCAAACGCTAACGGACGGTTGGCTACCTGCTGCAAGGCTACAAACTGGTTGGACCATTGCCATACGCCAATTCCTTTTTCCTTGACCAGATCGGATTCCTCGATAATACCTTTTGTCTGGTTCGCCACATCCGGTGAAGGCGCTGCGCCCTGTTCGATCATCCGGCGCATGAGTCCGAAGAACTCAACGAATAGTTTGTCGTCATCATAGCCAAGACCGGTTCCTTCAGCATTGTAGAGGGACAATCCTTTGGTACGCAGGAAATAGTGGAAAAAGATATCCGGCGCTACGCCCCCATCCAAAAAGAGTCCTTTGGCAGCCGTTTGTTTGCCAAGCTCTTCATACGATTCCCAAGTCATGTTTTCGGGAATAGCATCCACACCCGCTTTTTTGAGCAGAGCAGGATCATACTGGAAACCCAGTACGTTAACACCAGCAGGTACCCCATATTGTTTGCTGTTGATAACGCCTGTGCTGATTACGTTCTCGGATACATCGTCCACTTTAATCTGGTTTCCGAGGTACGGGGACAGATCTTCGAGCTGTCCATTCTGTGCATATTGGCTGATGTAGGAAATATCCATCTGAACAATGTCTGGCAGTTGATTCGCTGCAGCTTGTGGAGCGAGCTTTTTCCAGTAGTCATCGAACGAAGCATATTCCACGTCAATTTTGACGTTCGGGTTTTTCTCTTTGTACAAGTCAATGACCTTCTGTGTATATTCGTGACGTGCATCCGATCCCCACCATGCGATACGAAGTGTTACCGAACCATCCGCAGATGTTTCGCCCGATCCTCCGCTGCTGCTGCATGCCGTTGTTAATACCAGCAATGCCGCCATCATCAGAAATATTGCCTTTTTCACCATGCCAATCTCCCCTTTTATGTTGAAATGGTTGTGTGAACGAGTTACCTTTTATTTTATGATAACGCTTTCACGAACTTTATATTGTCATTTTCTCAAATGTCGGACCATAGTTGAATACACAAAACCGTCTTGTTGGTTCAAAAAACAGAGGAGGACAACTGCACCTCTATCAGCGCTGTTCGTCCCCCTCATATATCAACTCCATGTTCGTCAGTCAATTGTTATAAGCCAGTTCTACGAAATTCGGTAGGTGTCATGCCGGTCCACTTTTTGAACACCTGACTGAAATATTGTGAATTCCCTCCGAAGCCAAACAATTCGGCAAGCTCAAAAACCTTCACATCCCCGCCTCTGCGAATATGGTCGCAAGCACGCTCAATGCGTAAACGATTCACATAATTGGAGAAGTTTTCTCCCGTCACTTTTTTGAAAATCTTCCCGAGATAATCCGGATTCATATATAACATCTGATGGGCAACCCCGTTAAGAGAGAGATCAGCCTCGCCATAGTGTCGATCCACAATATCCATCATCTTCTCCACGGCAGAAGACTGACGGCTAATATGGTTTTTGTAATAACCGGAGGTTAACCGGGCTGCACTGCTGGCAACAAAGGATTTTAAGCCAGACAAGGTATCGATGTGGGGCAGCTCTGCCATCCGCTGGGTGAATTCCGTCGCCTCCTCAGGAGGACAGACATGAATCATTGCGGAATACAACTGCACCACATACGAACGAGTAATCCCAATTTCCAGCTGCTGACCGGACAAAAGCTCGAACAAGCGATCCACTTCAGCTGCAGCTTCTTCGGTATTGCCTGACTTAATCAACTGGCAGAGCTGCTCTGCATCTTGTTCAACATGTACACCGTCGCATTCGCCGGCCAGCTCCAGATCACTTTTGGTAATCAGCTTGCCTTCACCGATAAAAAAGCGGTGGTTCAGACATTGCAGTGCCTCACGGAACAGACGTCGGGACTGGATCATTCGATCTGCTTCACTGAGGGCAGCCGTAACTTCCAGTTTATATAGTCTGGTGAAAGCAGCCCGCACTTCCTCGATGCTCTTCTTCAGACCGACCGAATCGGCAGAGTCCCCCAGCAGAATTAACAGTTTGCCTTCAATGGTAGTGCTTAACAGAACATGGGGCAGCAGATCACTGGCAATATTTTTGATCGCAAATAAATGACTATAATCATGTTCATCTGCGATTCGGAACAGCAGCAGCCGAACTTCGTTATCCTCCAGCTCCAGGTCAAACAGCTCCTGATAATATTCCAAATCGACCGGACCATAGGTTTGGTTCGTCATAAACTCTAGCAGGAACTGCTCCTTCACATGTGGCAGCACCCGCTGCAGCCGCTGTTTCATCTCTCCGGCCACATGTTCCTTCACCTGGGCATCCTGGTGTTCCTGAAGCAACTCGGACAAGGCATCGTGAATCTGGTTCTCGTTACACGGTTTGAGTAGATAATGCTTTACTCCATATTGCATGGCCCGGCGAGCGTATTCGAACTCTTTGTAGCCAGACAACATGATGAAGCGGAGTCCAGGGTAAGCTTCGGATGCTTTTTCAATGAGTCCAAGACCATCAAGGCCTGGCATCGAAATATCCGTAATAATAATATCCGGTCTGGATTGACCGATTTTATCCAGCGCTTCAATACCGTTTCTCGCCGTATCCACCAGTTCCGTCCCCGCCGCAGCCCAATCCACGACTTGCGAAATTCCCTCCAGAATGACACGTTCATCATCTACGAGCATCACTTTGTACATCGTCATCGTCCTCTCTGATCCAAGGTATTCTGATCGATACTACGGTCCCTGATCCGGGATTGCTGCTCATGATCATTTCGCCTTCGTCGCCGAAGGTCAACCTGATCCGTTCCTTGATGTTTGACAGCCCGATCCCCTGTCCCCTCGTCTGTATGCGTCCCTCCTGCAATTGCTCCAAAAATTCGGCAGTCATGCCCGGGCCGTCGTCCTCCACCTCAATTACAACATGGTCTCCATCCGCTCTCGCCCTAATCCGAATTCGGCAAGGTTCTATGCTTGGCTCCAATGCATAATGAATGGCGTTCTCTACCAATGGCTGCAAGGTTAACTTCGGAATGCGGGCAGTTCCCACTTCGGGCGCAATGTCCATGTCAAAATCAAGTCTTTCCTCGAACCGCGTGTGCTGAATCGTCACATAACTGCGGACGATGTCCAGTTCCCTTTCCAAAGTAATCCACTTCTCGGACATGTTCACTGAGCTTCGCAGCAGAAATCCGAGGGCCTCAACCATTTCGGAGATTTGGTGCTGCTTCTGTACTTTGGCAAGCCAGTTGATTGATTCCAGTGTGTTATATAGAAAATGTGGATTAATCTGCGCCTGAAGCGCTTTCAATTCAGTCTCTCGTATCACAAGTTGCTTCGCATAATTCTCGTCAATGAGCTCGCGTATACGCTGTAACATCATCTTGAACGTGCGGTGCAGCAATCCAACCTCATTTTGTGAAGATATCGGGACATTGCCCAGCGCTGCTTCCTCCAGCTTATCCAGATCGCCTTTTTCGATATTGCGCATTTTCTTGATCAACTGGGCGATGGGTTGTGTAATGCTGCGAGAAAACTTGGCTCCAAATATAAGCGCCGCCAGAAATATCATGATAAAAATGACAGTTACCAGCTGTTTAACAAACTGGATCTGCTTAAACATCTGGTCAAAGGGCGTCATATACAGATACACCCAATCGGTATAGGGAGAATTTGCACGGGCGACAAAATTCCTTCCCTGCTCAAACATGGCTATCCCATAGGGTTGAGTGCGCTTCAGTTCAGACTCAATTTCAGATTTACTGACAGTCGACTCTGTTGGGTAGATTACTTCCCGGCCATCTGTAATTAATAGCTGTGAATCCTCTGCCGGGTGCTGCATCTGGTCCTGCACAATCCGATCCAGTCGTACACGAATAACGAGAGTTCCCAGCTTCTCCAGCGTGAACGCTCCACCGGTAAAAGACTTCACCTGTCTAACTGACAGTAGTCTGGCTTGTTGGTCGCCGCCCGTGTACCAGGCATTGGAGCCCGAATATTGTTGTGCCAGTGCAACTAATTCACTCTGCTTCGACTCCGAGATCCCCTCCCGGTTTCCAGCTGCCATAATATTATTATCATTATCGATAAAGATCATGGAATAGACGTATTTCTCCGAACCTGCATATGCGACCAATCGGTTGGTAATTTTTTTGCGCAGGCCATTTTGCTCATATCCCGTTTCGGCTTTTTCCAACTGAAGAAGGTATTGCTGGAGCGGCTCGTCAGACATGACTTTAAAGGATAGATTAGAGATTTCACGCAGCTGGTTCTCGATGCCTACCGAAGACATATTCAGCACCTGTGAGGACTTCTCATAGATCTGTCGGTCATAAATGCCGAACACATATCCCAGGACAGACACATAGAACGTGAAGCTGATCAGCATCAGTAATCCGATGAGAAGAATGGTTTTGTGATGAATCGGCAATGTCGTGAAAGCGTTCTTAATTTTTCTCATCCAAAGCGCTCCTTTGGCTCGCGAAGGGTGCTGCCATTCGATACTGTTTTCGATCTGCTGTAAGTTATTTTCATATTTACACATCCATGGTCAGATGACAAGTCATATTTATGCAACATTTTAGGTTATTCCCGAAGGGTGGTAGGTTTTATTTTAATGGAAATTATAGTAATTTATATATTAATAATTCCAAAGGAGGAAATATGAATTCTACCCATATACTTATTCTCATTATTTTGCTACTTTTTCTTTTCCTATCACTAAATGAAATCATTAAGTTTATAGCTCGCAAAGATAAAGAATCGCCCCCACCAGTAAACGTAAGACTTTGGCTTATTCCTTTGTTATCTCTACTGATCATTGTTCCTGTTGCTTTTTTCACAGTACTATATAGTTTGTTTTTTTATACTTTTGGGGGTATGAGTAATTCGTTATATTTTGAACAGATTGGTGATGGGATTATATTTTCTGTATTTATTTTAATTGGATTTATATTATTTGAAACGCTTATTCATCCTATTATCATTGCTGCCTTGAACTATGGTGTAATAAGACATGTTTCAGTTTATACCAGAAATTCTGTCACAATATTAATCGACGGTATCATTATTTATTTTTTGGGCTCTACCTTTGAAGGGGTATATATCCAAGATTTCTGGTCAGCTCTATCCATTTCAGTTTTATATCATATTATAGAATGGATATTCACTTGGATTCACCATCTTTTCAAAAAGAGGAAAACTAATATGACTTTATAATTTCATTCAGTCTCCCAAGTAAAAATGCTAAAGCCTTCCTAATTAGTAGGAAGGCTTTAGCATTTTTACTTAAATCCTTTTAAGTTCACAAACTTTATTTAATAAACTTTATTACATTTTATGGATTTACAAATACCGTTTTTAACTTGGCTACATACTGCACATCAAAGCCAAGACCCTCGGCGACCATGGCGAGAGGTACATACGTTTTGGATTCTGTGCCCACCTTGTTCAGGAATGCAGGTGTATCCACGGCTACGGATGCACCATTCACCTGAACAGCCGTTGCACCAATCTTCACGGCAACCTTGCGATCTCCGTATGTAATCGTTGCAGTTGATGTTTTATTATCCCATACCGTGGTTGCGCCAACAGCGTTCACGATATCCTGGATCGCCACAAAGTTTTTGCCATTGCGGATGATCGGTTTGTACGGCGTATCCAGCGTTTTACCGCTGACAATAATATTCATCGGCTGGCCTGCAGCAGGAGCAGTCAGCTTGGTGTAATCGCCCCAGATTGTTTCTGCGAATACTTTGGCAATCGCTTCATATCCGAACTGGTTCGGGTGGAAGTCGCGATCCTTAATCATGTGAGTCATCGTGCCTTCACCGCCAATAAACTCTTTGGCGACATGAGCCACTTTTACATCCATTCCTTTAGCAGCAAATTCAGTCGCAATTCCATCAATGGTCGCAGTAAACCCTTGGGAAGCTTCTATCAGTTTCGCATAGAGTGCTTTGCCAGCTACTTCAGGCATAGGTTGGTACTGGTCTGCAATTACAATTTTGGTATTAGGATTAATCTCATGAATATCATTGATAACTGCGCTAACATTAGCTGTATAAGAAGATAGCAATTCCTTCACTTTGGCTTCCAGTTCCGCGTCACTTAGCTTATCTGCTGAACCGAGCAACTCGGATACATCGTTCCCTCCGATTGTGATGGCAACCAGATTGGCTTCAGCTACACTCTCCCGGATGGCCGCAATATTGGCTCCAACTTGTGCCGCTCTTGGGTCAGGCAGGCTTGGTTGGATGGCCTCGGAAGTGAGCGCTTTCCCTTCCTTGATCGCATCTACAAAGTTTTTCAATCCACTGCTCTTCAATCCGGCAATACCATAGTTGTCCACCTGAGTACGTCCGTGAAGCAGACCTTGTTCCTGCAACCGTTCTACATAACCATATGGCAATTCTTTGAGGTTCGGCTCATACCCTACGGTGATGGAGTCCCCCAATGTGACGAGGCGGAATTCCTTGGTTACCGCTACCGCATCTTTCTGTACAGGCAATGATGATGTTACGCTTCCTGCCGGTAACGCACTACTATCCGCAGCATGAGCAGACTGTGCGGATGATGCCAAAATCAGCATGCCTGCCAGCATACTTGCCGTTAATCCCGCGGCGGTACTTCTCCATATGCGTTTACGCTTCATTCTTAGAACACTCCTTTTTCTTGTATCTATAAAATAAAAAAATACTTACATTTACACTGTTCACTCCGATGACAGAAGTTCGTGTAACTCTATTCTAACATTATTAAAGGGGCGCTGTCGTCTTCACGAAAAAGTAGGCGCTCACCCTGTACGTGTGAAATAGGCTACCCCGTAAGTAAGTTCTCCCCTCTGATCGTCGTCGCTGGTCCCCAAGCTAACGAACAAAAGAAGCTTCCCGCCATATTCATGACTACTGGAAGCCCCTTCGATTAACACCAATAAAAATGCTATCCTGTCAAGACCTCGGTTTCTCCGACTCTCCAGAATCTGAATCAATCGGATCGGTATCCGATTTGTTCCCGGCAGGCCGCTCAAGGTAGCGATCGTAGCGATCATCCACCTCACGTGCCATGTCCCGGTACTTCAACGTTTCTTCGACAATCGGGTCCCGTTCTGTCTGAATGCGAACCTCGTACTTGGGAGGAATCAGCTGACGTTCACGTTTGTCAGCATCGCCGGACTCCTCCATGTCCCCTTCAGTCAGCATATCACTCAAACGTCGTTCCAGTTCTTTGGATTCATCCATTGTTGTTCGCTCCTTCAGTAAATTTTTACTCCAGACCTGTTGCGTTTGCTTTCTTCAGCACATCTGTCAGTGCATCATGAATCTTGCCATTGCTGGCAACCACATGACTCACGGACAGTTGGTAAGGCGTTCCCACGGTATCGGTAACCTTGCCGCCGGATTCCTCAACCAGCAGTGCACCTGCCGCGATATCCCAAGGCTTCAGACCAACTTCGGTATAAGCGCTGAGGCGCCCCGCTGCAACATATGCCAAGTGCAGGGCGGCAGAACCACCTGCACGCAGGCTGCGTACTTGCGGTGCCAGTGCCTGAACAGCGGCCATATTGATTGGCAGCGCGTAGGTTGTATCCGCCGGGAAGCCAACCGCGATCAGGCTCTGAGCCAGTTCCTGTTCACCCGATACAAGCATCCGGTTTCCGTGCACGTAAGCGCCTTTTCCTTTTTCCGCAACAAACATCTCGTCACGGGAAGGATCGTAGATTACTCCAACAATCACCTCACCGTTATGAGCCAAAGCGATGGATACCGAATAGAACGGAAAACCGTGCACAAAGTTCGTCGTTCCGTCCACCGGGTCCACAATCCAGAGAAACTCTTCTTCCTCAGCTTCTTTCAGTGCCTTCGCTGATGCTTCCGGTCCTGGTTCCACGCCTTCTTCACCCAGAATGGCATGATGGGGAAAATGCGTCAGAATCAGGCGGCGGATCATCTGCTCTGCACCTTTATCCACTTCAGTAACGAGATCCTGCGGCGAATACTTGGTTCCAGGCTCCCCCACCGTTCCGAGACGGCTCTTGATCCACTCTCCAGCTTTGGAAGCTGCATTAATGGCGACGGCAGTATAGCTTTTGCTTGTCACGACATAAGGTGTTTTTTCCTTCTCATTCAAAGCGTTCACTCTACTTTCTATATCAATCTACGAAAAATTAAAATACTTGTTAAAAGTATACGCCCCAAGGGTCGTAAAGTTTCTCGTTGCCCAGGCCCCTTTTGGCGCTACGGATGAATGATAACCGTCGATTCGTCCACCCACTCCACACCCTCTTCGTGATAGAATGCTAGTTTCTGCATTAACTGCACCAGAGCTTCATCCTTGCGCTTGGCCTCAATCATCACATCAAGGGCGGGTGTATCGGCTGCAATATGACGTAAAAAAGCGAGCATCGGCTCCACCTCAACACCGTCAGCATGACCACGCAGGTCCTTCTCACTCTTTGGACTGGAGACGTGAATTTTGGGAGGCAACGGCTTGTCTGCCGGTGAATCCGCTTGAGCCAGCGGAGACTCCCACGTCTTCAATATATCCGGCCAAAGATCCCACGGCTGTTCGCCTTCATTGTTCACCCATTGATGGTGGATATCCAGCACCATAGGCAGCCCCACACGTTGACAGACCGCAAGTGTCTCGGGTGCATTGAACGTTTTGTCATCATTTTCAAGCGTCATCCGTTCCTGAATATCCCGATCCAGCTTCAGAAAATTTTCTTCAAAACGCAGCGCTGCACTAGGCTTGTCCCCGTATGCACCACCAATATGTATATTGTTCTTGGCAGTAGCATTCAGACCCATGGCATCCAGCATGCGTACATGATGACGAAGGTCGCGCATGGAGTTGCGCAGCACTTCCTCCCGCGGCGTGCTGAGTACCGTAAAATGATCCGGGTGGAAAGATACACGCATCTCGTTCTCCTTCACAAAATCGCCAATCGCGGCAAAATCCTGCTTGAGCGCGGGAAACGGGTCCCAATCACTGAGATCCTCATGCGTTGCCAGCGGGATTAATTTGGAGGAGAAACGATATACATGAATATGGCTTCCTTTGTTATGTCTGAGCAAACGTAATGTATTATGCAAATTCTCGGCTGCAATCCGTTCAAGCTTGCGAATTGCTGCTTCCCTATCATCAATTTTCTTAAAGCTGGACATGGTCATCGTCCGGGAAGGTGAAGCATTCTCCACAAGCACAGACATCGCCACATAGCCAAAACGTACGAGCATGAATTTCTTCCTCTCTATTAGGGCGGGATTCCTTCCCGACATATGAAGCCGGCAGTCTTCCCTTCACTTTATATAACCAAGTTTTACCCTAAAAGAGTGACCATAATCGTGATTTGGGCAAATCCGTCTATTCGTCCCGGTCGACATGTAACAAACTAGCCCTGTGCCTGTTCACCAAAGAACATCTCGTCCGCGAGAGCCGTCTGAATGCGTGATTCTTCCTCGTTCAGTTTACGGATCAATTGCATCTCCACTTCGGTCACTTCTTGACCCTGGAAGTTAATCTCCGCAATGGAGACTACGATTTTTACGATGGCTACGGCCACGTTATCCGGTGTGTAAGCAATGACTTTCTGTCCGGTAGGAAATACACGAAAGCCTTGTTTGACCATTTTGCCACGGCCGTATTCAAGCAATTCAAACAGCTCTTGTTCATTCTTGAACTTGCACACGGAATTGAATTCGGTCTGAAATCCCATTCATACCCCTCCTTATAATGTCGTCCCCAGGCTACGCCTGTACGCCGTTCTCGTAGTTCAACGCCTGCTTGCGATTGTAGCGCTCCAAAGCCAGCTCAATCATGCGATCCAGCAGTTCGGCATACGATACGCCAGTCTCACGCCACAAGAGCGGATACATGCTGTATGGTGTGAAACCAGGCATGGTGTTTACTTCATTAATAAGTAATGCCCCATCCGATTTGCGAATGAAGAAGTCTGCACGGGAAATGCCATTGCCTTCAATCGCACGGAATGCCTGCAAGGCGGCCTCACGGATGCGATCTGCTGCTTCCGGGTCGAGCGGAGCAGGGATCAGCATCTGAGACTGTCCATCGATGTATTTGGCTGCATAGTCATAATATTCACCGGAAGATACGATTTCTCCTGGTACGGAAGCCATCGGCTCGTCATTACCGAGCACACTGACTTCAACTTCACGCGCCTCTACAAACTCCTCAATGACAACCTTCGTATCGTAACGGAGAGCGAACTCCACGGCTTTCTTCAGTTCATCCCGGTTACGCGCCTTCGAGATTCCTACACTGGAACCGAGATTGGCTGGTTTAATGAAACACGGATAGCCCAGTTGATCCTCCACCTGCAAGATCATTTCATACTCAGTCTGCTTCCATTGAGTAGCGTTAAAATACGTAAAGGCACATTGATCGATTCCGGCCTGCGCAAACAGCTTCTTCATGACCACTTTGTCCATACCGCCTGCCGAAGCCAGTACACCTGCGCCAACATAAGGCATATCCGCCATCTCGAACATCCCTTGAATCGTGCCATCCTCACCGAACGTACCGTGCAGCAGCGGGAACATGACGTCCAGCGCCTCTTCTCCGCCATATAAACGGCCGAACAGCGCGTTCAGCGCTTCCTGGGTTCCGCCCGCCGCCTGCTCCAGCTTCAAATCTTCAATCTGCGCGAATGGCGCGTGCATGACAGATCCTTTTTTCCACGTACCCTGCTTGGAGATATAAAAAGGAACCAGTTCATACTTCTCATAATCAAATGCGTTCGTTACAGCAAACGCCGTTTGCAGCGACACCTCATGCTCGCCTGACTTCCCGCCGTAAACGACGCCTACTGTTAATTTATCCATACTCATGCGTAACCTCCGATTATCTGTGCAATGATGCTGCCTGCCATGTCTGCATGTTCAGCACCACTTTTTATTCTGTTATCTAGACTTATTTTACACGGAACCAGACGTCCACGTCACCGAATCCCGTAAAATCGTTGACCCTCAAAACTCATCTGCAATATGAAAAAGCCGGTACACCGTCCGCTCGTTCCAAGCGTAAGAATCCCGGTAATCCCAAAAACGGTGGCGGCTGCTGACCGTATGTGCGTTCACAAGCGGCATACCTCCCGCATCAAAAGCGGTCACAACGGTGCTGTGCTGAAACCTGCCGTCCCCGTCCCAATCGTAAAGAATTACATCTCCGAGCATTAACTGCTCTGGACGATCCACTTCGGTTGCTGACAATCCCCAGCTGCTGCCGGATAAATAACGCTCCAGACTGTTGGACACAGCCCAGCTGTAACTCCACATTTCAGAGCCATTGACATAGCCTTTGTACCACCATCCTGCTTCTCTTTTACCAGTATAGTGGATGGGTGCTCCCCCTGCAAAGAGACATTGGGACACATAATTGGTGCAATCGACATCGAATTCCTCAAATGCCGGGTTTCCCGCATTCCACCACCGGTCCGCATAGGCGACAGCCAGATCCCTGCGATACAGCTGCTGCCTCGATCTCCTGCCCTGTCCCAGCACTTCTCGATTAAGCAGCGGCCGATTTATCGCCTGTACAAAATCAGCTTGTTGAAAAGGGCGGCCCTCTCCTACCGGGCGACGCTCCGGCACTTCACGTTCCACACGCGCAATGGTCCAAACTCCACCTTGCCTAAGAAAAGTCAGGCGTTCCCGCTCAATCCGGTCTTCCCGATGGGTCAAACCGTTCTTCTCATAGAACAGCCTGCTGTACAATTGCACATCCACTACTGATTCATCGGCCCCATCCATAAGTGTCCGCACAAGCTTGGCGCTGGTCTCACTGCGAAGAGGCACGGCCCGCCGCTTGCGGTACCATTGATCCAGTCTGGCCATCCGCTCTCCCCGTTCCAGCACAAATTCCGGATCGGTGACAATCCGTTCGCTTGTCTGTGGACGATAATCGATCTCACAGCGATTATACTGGTTCACGTAGGTATATAAGGCACTCTTCCATTCGCGTTCCAAGCCTGTGTCCCCCTTTGGCATGAGTTCTGTCCGGAATGATCCATTGCATGAAAATCTCCTTTATATTTATATGAGAGAATTTCGGTTGTATGTGTCTGGTTCTGTTTTGAAACCTTATTATCAGGGATAATACGCACGGAAGAGATCGCGTCCATTCCCTTTACTTGAGAACGCATTCAATCTCAATAATAGCTTGGCTGGACAGGCAAAAAGCCCTTTACGTACGGAGCTGAAAACGTTATACTTAAAACTAAAGTTACGATTATGAAATTACGTTTCACCTAATGAAACTAACGAACAAGGACACGGAACGATGAAGGCCTGTTCTTCACCTAAATGAACGTTTTCTTCATCTCACCGACACATTTTAAGGAGGTACATGTATGTCAGCCAAGAATCATTTCTCCGCGGCCCGCAGTCTTGAGGTCGGAGGCAAGTCTTATCGCTACTACAGTTTAGATGCTCTTCAGGAAGGCGGCTACGGCGACCTTTCCAAGCTTCCTTTCTCCATTAAAGTGCTGCTCGAAGCAGCTATTCGTCAATTCGACGGACGTGCTATTACCGAAGAACATGTAAAACAACTGACTGGCTGGGCAGAAGGCCGTGACAATAACAAAGAAATTCCATTTATCCCTGCACGTATCGTTCTGCAGGATTTCACCGGTGTACCCGTGGTCGTTGACCTTGCAGCAATGCGCGATACCGTGAAAAAAGCAGGCGGCGATCCAAAACAGATCAACCCACTCGTACCTGTCGATCTCGTTATCGACCACTCCGTAATGGTTGATGCGTTCGGAACGAACGATGCACTCGACTACAACATCAAGGTTGAATTCGAGCGTAACGAAGAGCGTTACCGCTTCTTGCGCTGGGCGCAAACGGCATTCAACAACTTCCGTGCAGTACCACCATCCACAGGGATTGTTCACCAAGTTAACCTGGAGTACCTGGCTTCAGTGGCTGCAACCAAAACCATTGACGGCGAAACTGTTGTATTCCCGGATTCCCTCGTAGGAACGGACTCCCACACCACCATGATCAACGGACTCGGCGTTGTTGGTTGGGGTGTTGGCGGTATCGAGGCTGAAGCAGGTATGCTGGGCCAACCGCTTTATTTTGTTACACCGGACGTTATCGGTTTCAAATTGACAGGCAGCCTGAGCGAAGGCGCAACCGCAACGGATCTGGCACTGACAGTTACCCAAATGCTGCGTAAAAAAGGCGTTGTCGGTAAATTTGTCGAGTTCTACGGACCGGGTCTTGGCAACATCAGCCTGGCTGACCGTGCAACAGTAGCCAACATGGCTCCAGAGTACGGCGCAACAATTGGTTTCTTCCCTGTTGACAGCGAAACACTGAACTATATGCGTAATACCGGTCGTACCGACGAACAGGTAAATCTGGTTGAAGCTTATTACAAAGCTCAAAACATGTTCCGTACTGCGGATACAGTTGATCCTGAGTTTACAGACGTGATCGAACTGGATCTGGCATCCGTTGTTCCAAGTCTTGCCGGACCAAAACGTCCACAGGATCGCATCGAGCTGACTCAAATGAAAGAAGGCTTCAACAGCATTATCCGTACGCCGATCGACAAAGGCGGCTATGGTCTGAGCGACGAGAAAATCGCTGAGAAAGTGCCTGTGAAACACCCTGACGGTTCAACTAGTGAACTGAGTGCTGGTGCTGTCGTTATCGCGGCAATCACTAGCTGCACCAATACATCCAACCCTAGCGTTATGGTCGGAGCGGGTCTGCTTGCGAAAAAAGCTGTTGAACGTGGCCTGACTAAACCTGGCTATGTGAAAAGCAGCTTGACTCCAGGTTCCCTCGTTGTTACCGAGTATCTGGAAAAAGCAGGTCTGATCGAATATCTCGACAAACTCGGATTTAACGTTGCCGGCTATGGTTGCGCAACTTGCATCGGTAACTCTGGCCCACTGCCAGACGAAGTAAGTGAAGCAATTGCCGAGAATGATATGACCGTAGCGGCTGTATTGTCCGGTAACCGTAACTTTGAAGGTCGTGTGCACGCGCAGGTCAAAGCCAACTATCTGGCTTCTCCGCCACTCGTTGTGGCGTACGCTCTCGCGGGTACCGTTAATATTGATTTTGCAACCGATCCAATCGGTTATGATACCAACAACGAACCTGTATTCCTGAAAGACCTCTGGCCTAGCTCCGAGGAAATCAAGGATACCATCGCTAGCTCGCTGAACGCACAGATGTTCCGCAACAAATACGAGAACGTATTTACAGCTAACGAACGTTGGAATACGATCCCTGTACCGGAAGGCGAATTGTATGAGTGGGATCCAAATTCCACGTACATTCAGAATCCACCATTCTTCCAGGAGCTTGGCGACAAGTTGACGGATATTGCAGATATTCGTTCCGCACGTGTAATGGCATTGCTGGGTGACTCCGTAACAACGGACCACATCTCACCAGCAGGTAACATTGCTCCGTCCAGCCCGGCTGGATTGTATCTGAAAGAACATGGCGTAGAGCGCAAAGACTTCAACTCCTACGGTTCACGCCGTGGTAACCATGAAGTTATGATGCGTGGTACATTTGCAAACATTCGTATTCGTAACCAAGTGGCTCCAGGTACTGAGGGTGGTATTACGAAATACCTGCCAACAGACGAAGAAATGTCCATCTACGATGCTTCCATGAAGTATCAGGACGAAGGACAGAACCTGATCGTTATCGCAGGTAAAGAGTATGGCACAGGAAGCTCGCGTGACTGGGCAGCAAAAGGAACATTCCTGCTTGGTGTCAAAGCCGTTATCGCAGAAAGCTTCGAGCGCATTCACCGCAGTAACCTGGTGGGCATGGGCGTAATGCCATTGCAATTCCAGGAAGGTCATGGCTGGTCCAGCCTCGGTCTGAACGGTCGTGAAACATATGACATCACAGGTCTGAGCAATGATGTGAAACCAGGACAAGAACTGACGGTTACCGTAACTCGTGAGGACGGTACCAAGTTCGACTTCCCTGTTATCGCTCGTCTGGACAGCATGGTTGATGTGGACTACTACCATAACGGCGGTATCCTGCAAACCGTATTGCGTCAAATGATGAAAAAATCTTAATCGCATTTATATTTTATGCAATTAAGTTATACAAAAAGCTCCCCGCCACGTGCGCTCTGCACGGTGACAGGGAGCTTTTTGATTTTGCTTTTAATAATCGATATACGTTTAAAAATCAATCCTCAATGCAACTTCCGAATCATCAGGTGGTGCAGGAATGCGATATACACCTCTACAGTTTAATTTCTCCACGTTGATCCAGTCTGCAAAATCATCCCCACCGTAGCAACGTACAAAAACACCATATTCTTTCTTACCCTCATGATCAATATATTCGGTATATTGGGTGAATGGATGTTTCCCTTCTATACTCTGCAAAAAATCAGAAAACTCCCCTCTCCACTCATTTATCTGCTCTGCATATTGATCGGGGACATAATAATAGAAACCATCTGGTGTATAGTATGAAATCTTCATTATCATCTAGCAGACCTCCTAGATCCAATTTGATAGCAGTTTAGATTTTTAAAATTTCCATACCTTCTTTTAAAAATGACGAGACGAGTGTATGATATTCAATTCCATCTGCTAGTTCTTGTTTTGTTTTATGTACCAGAAAGTGAGAGTATTTCTTCATCAGTTCATGCTCATTCAACTCAATGGGGAGGTAAATAAGCTCAACGTCATCTGAGTCAAAGTAGTGTCGATATCCTCTCTCTGATTGCCCTATCTCCATCACGGTTGTTATGACCAATAACTCATCGCTTGTAAAGGTTTTTATTAAGTCTGATCTTTTCTGTTCTAAATCACGCACAAATTCTTCACCTTGCTGATTACGCTCAGCTTCAGCCATTTTACTTTCGATGTCCATGATCGCTTTCATTCTTCCTGCGAGTTGTTTAGCCAATGAATACAATATATGTCCTCCTTGTAAGGATGTGGGTATCTGGCAGATATAAAAAATCCCCACCCCGTACTCAGCCGCGATGGGGAGCTTCTCTTATTAATATACCGAAGGCTATGTAACGCCTCTACACTTCCTTTTAATGCCCAATGTAATGTGATGCTTGATCCAGTGATTGCAGTGTGGCCATAACCACAAACAGACAGGACATTATGATCAGTGAGTACCCAATCCATCTGGAGGTAATTTGATTGTTGTTGGTTCCATCCTCTGACGAAGATTGAGTAACATAACGCGGACGAACGATAAATACCATTCCTGTCCCAATCATTAAAACAACCAAGAAAATCATCAAATACTTTCCCTCCTTACACCCGACTCTGATTAGTATTATACTCTTTTTTCGCAGTGCTACCTGTTCCTCCCACAATGATTCGTTTTATGCTGATAAGCATGGTATACAAAACATAACCAACCATTCCACCAAAAGTGTTCAACATAAGATCATCCACGTCGAATATGCCCATGCCGGTCAATAGCTGTGTCGCTTCAAAAGCAAAACTTAAGAGCAAGGAAAGTACGAATACCTTCGCCCCTGACAACAGCTTGTTCCCCATCAGTACTGGAATAAAAATACCCAGTGGGATAAAGGCCATGACATTGCCTAACAGATGAATCGCGGTACCTGGACGATGTAACGACAGGCTATGCCAGTCTCTCGAGATTTCCTGAAATGGCTTCAGGTTAACGGTTCGTGTATGAATCAGATCCGGCTGCTGCGCGATCGCCATAAGTTGAACCCTCACGATGTTCCAATCCACCGTATGCCCCTTGAATAATATCAGCTTGGTTAGCAGATACAGATACACGATCAATGCCGCGACCCATATCATCTTTAGGTTGAACTCCTTAGGTTTCATATATGAACCTCCATGTATTTCTTGTTGTTTATTCCTCTACCGTTACGACAACTCCCTTCATGTTGTCTCCCGATATCTCATATTGACCATGCTCAGGTATATTAATGGTCTCATCTTTGGATGCATCGTAATAACGTATAAAATAATGCTCGCCCCCGACTTCAGCGGAAATGCTCTTTTTCTGCTGCAGCAGCTCCAAATATTGCTCCAGCACCAGATGATTATGATACATGATGGCGCTGTGCGGCAATCCCACATAGCGGAAATGCCATGGTTCGAATTGAATGCCGGTGATGTCCACTTTATCCTTCGGGTAACGCAAGATGAATCCGAATTTCCATGCATTCTTTTCCAGCCAGGCTCCTTCTGGTGCTTCACTCATAGCAGCCAGCGTAGAGCCAATATCCATCGACAAGCCCAGGTTATGTTCACTATGACCCGCGGGAAGCGCATAGTCCGATCCCTTTTCCTTATATAACTGCTCCTGTTTCGTAAAGTCCCGATAGCCACTGCTGATAATGAAGTATCGTACGTCCTCTTTCCCAGCAGCTTCAACCATCTTCTGGAATGCTTGCGCTACGTATTTTGACAGCATAATATTCTGATCCAGCAATCCGTATCCCCGAATCAGTTCATGTTGTTCCGCCAGATTGACAATGTCGGTTCTAATCCCTTCCGCATGAACGGGATACTCCGAATTGACGAGCAATAAATTCCCTTTATGTACTTGATTCTGCATATTCACTTTAATTGTTTTCGTATAGCCTGCACGAATTCCACCCGTATCCTGAACTTCCAGATTCGCCTCTTCCTTCTGCTCAAACAGTGCGGGTGACTTGGAAAAGATATATCCCAGTACAATGATACATATCAAAAATCCCCACTTTTTCATTCCATGCTCCTCCTTTACCTCGTCATTCAAGGATAGAGAAAACTAGTTAAAAAAAAGCAGGGCAATTCTAAAGTTTTTCTTAAATTCATCCTTTTATTTCATTCTAGTGCTGGCAACCGCACTTCAAATACGGTCCGTACGATATCACTTTGAGCCGAAATGGACCCATCATGCTGCTCCACAATATTTTTGGCGATAAACAGGCCCAGACCTGTTCCCCCTTCCTGAGGTGTCCGCGCACGATCTCCGGTATAGTACATATCGAAAATATGAGGCAGATCATCCGGATGAATATGTCCCCCGTAGTTCATGATCTGAATGATCACCTGTCCTGCATCACGGTGCCCATGGATATCCACATAAAGACCATCTGTTCCGTGACGCGCTGCATTAATCAACAGGTTCTCAAACACGCGTGCAAGCACCTCACCATCGCCGGAAATGGTTAACTCGGAATCGATGTGCAGTCGGGTGACCAGGCGGTTCTTTTCAAAAACAGGGTACAGCTCTTCGTTCATCTGCCTTAGCAGTTCACTAAGATCAAGTCTCTTTTTCTCAATCGGCAACATGCCATAGTTCATTCGTGTAATCTCAAACAAGTCATCGATCAGTTTCTCGAGACGTTGAGATTTGGTAAAAGCAATCGCTGTAAAGTGCCTGACCTGCTCCTCCGTCAGCTGATCATCCTTCATCAACAGATCCAGATAACCCAATACTGATGTTAAAGGGGTACGCAAATCATGCGCCAGGTTTACCACCAGTTGGTCCTTGCTGCTCTCCGCAAAATCTCCCCGTTCTACCGCTTCCCTCAGTTTCAGACTCGCCAGATTGATATCCTCTGCAATCGCGCCCAGCTCGTCCTTCGTCGAAATTTGCACACGGTGCTGGAAATCACCACTCGCGAGCTGCCGGATACCTGTGGAGATATTTTTGAAATAGGTAACATACGGCTTGGTAAACCAGAAGAAAAACAGGATCGCAAGCGGTATGAACAAGATGAGAAAAAAGTAAATATCCCCTATGCTTCTCATAAAGTGGCGATATTCTGCTAACTGATCTTCCGCACGAACACCAGTGTAATAGTATTGCATCACTTTATATACCCCAAAGGTAATCGCACCAGATGCCAGCATGCTTAAACCCAGCAACAGAATCATGGTCGTTCGAAAACTTCTGCGTTTATTCATTGAACGTGTACCCCACACCCCAGATCGTTTTGATAAACTTGTTCTTGTCCACATCTTCGCCCAGCTTTTTGCGCAGGGTCCGAATATGCACCATCACGGTATTGCCGCTCTCATAATAAGCCTCTCCCCACACTTGTTCAAAGATGCTCTCCGCACTGAACACTTGTTTGGGATGACTTGCGAGCAGATAAAGGATGTCAAACTCCTTCGGTGTTAACTCTACTGGCTTGCCGTATAAGGTGACGCTATGTTGATCTGGCGAGATAATGAGCCCGCCTTTCTCCAGAATAGAGCGCTGGACCGGTGCAGACTGGCTAAATTGAAGGGAACGGCGCAGCTGTGAATTGACCCGGGCAACCAGTTCCATCGGGTTAAATGGTTTTGTCATGTAATCGTCTGCGCCCATCACGAGCCCGGTGATTTTATCCATATCCGAGGTTTTGGCACTCAGAAAAATAATAGGCAGATGATACTGCTCCCGAATTTTGCGGGTCACCTCATATCCATCCATACCAGGCATCATAATATCCAAAATGGCCAAATCTATCGTTTGTGTCTGTACGGCTTGAACCGCCGTTTTCCCATCGAATGCCTTAATGATGTGATATCCTTCTTTTTGCAAGTGCAATGCAACCAGATCAGCGATCTCAACTTCATCATCTGCGATCAAAATCGTAATACGCTTCATTGCTTATTCCACTCCTATATGTGATGCTCAACAATATAACATATCTGAATCCAACTTATAAATGATTGAAGGGAATCCAATATATGAAACTCGACCGTTTATTAGCCATTGTTGTGCTGTTGATCAATCGTGGCCGGGTGCAGGCCAAGGATCTGGCGGATACGTTTGAAGTATCCATCCGCACCATCTACCGGGATATAGACACGCTGGGCCAGGCGGGTATTCCTGTTGTCACCTATCAGGGTGCAAGCGGTGGTATTGGCCTGGCAGAGGGCTATCGGCTTGACCGAAACGTACTGACTGACAAAGATCTGGCCTCCATCGTCACTGCGCTGCGCAGTGTCTCCACCTCCCATACAAATGTAGCACGGGATCTGTTAATGGAGAAACTCAGCAGCATCGTGCCTGAAGCCAAAAATGAGGATTTCCAGGCTAATACCAGCCGCTTCATTGTGGATTATTCGATGTGGACGCATCCCGAAGCGCTGCAAATTAAACTTCAGCTCATTGAACAGGGCATGGATCAACTGCGGCCCATTAAATTTACCTATTGTAGTGCAGAAGGTACTCAAACTCATAGAACGACCGATCCGCATACCCTTGTGCTCAAAAAGCATTCCTGGTATCTCTATGCGTTCTGTCACGAACGCAACGATTTCCGCATGTTCAAGCTGGTCCGCATGCGAGACATCATCCTTGCTCAAGGAAACTTCGAGCGCAAGCCGATCAACCTCCAGGACAGGCCCTGGCAGCAAGAGTGGGCAACTCCGGATAATCAAGTGGCCCTGACCCTGAGATTCCATGCTCGTATCCGTCACATCGCAGAGGAGTGGTTTGGCATAGAGAACGTCGTTTCGGATGGTGAGGGGTATTATATCAGCCAAGTCGCATTTCCAGAGGACAACTGGTTGTATGGGTTCATTCTTGGGTTTGGCGCGGATGTCGAAGTGCTGGAGCCTCTGCATATCCGGGAAGAGATTCGTAGAATTGCCGAACAAATTGTACAAAATTATAAAGCCCACCCCTAACCTGACAGACAGGTGTCCAGTTCCTCCCGTTATACTTCTATTATATTCAAGCTGTACATACCGAGGAGGAATTGATGATGAACGTCACAGTATGCCAGAGCTGCGGAATGCCACTTACTACCCCTGCCCAATTCGGCACAGAAACGGGTGGTAATACAACCCGCGAATACTGTATCTATTGTTATAAAGAAGGGAAGTTTGAACAGCCCGATATTACGCTGGAGGGCATGATTGAAATGTGCACCGCCATTCTGAACCAGGAAGGTATGGACGAGGAATCAGCAAGGTCGATGCTGCGCAACCAGCTTCCTTTTTTGAAAAGATGGAATACATCTGGCTCAGAACGGAACGTGACATTTGGGGCAGAACTTTCGGAAGAGTCCGCTGACCTTAATCAAACAACTCGCAACAATACGCTCTCCATAGAGCCCATTCGGTATGTCACACTGCCAGGAAAGCGCCTTGCCGGTGTGTCCGCCAGAACAACCAATGCCATTGAAATGAGCGGAAAAGGCTGTATTCAGGGACTCTGGAACAGCTACTTCGCCTCAGATTATCAGCCAACCCCTGAAGCCCCCCGCTATGGCTGTTACGCTGATTATACGGATGGCATAAATGGAGAATACACCATACTGGTGGGGCATGAGGTGGGTTCGGATGAAGCGTTGCCTGAGGGAGTGAGTTCCGTTGAGCTGCCACCTGCAACATATGCGGTGTTCACCTCCAGAAAGGGCCCGATGGGCGAGGTCGTAGGCGAGGCCTGGGGTGCAGTGTGGTCCTGGAACAATCAGGGAGAACGCACATTTACCGGAGATTTCGAATTGTATGATGAGCGCAGCCTCGATCCTGAGAACGTACAAGTGGACCTGTATATTGCCGTTCGCCAAGGATAATAAGAAAATAGTGATTAAGGTCATTTCCTAATTCCAATTGCACCGTTTCGATCTATATTTAAGCAATGGAATACCGCACACCGATTTATGAAAAATGCTGTTAGGCTGTCAGGTTTTCCTGACGGCTTTTTGGCGTTTCCGCTTTGTCTTTTCGTTGAAAATTGCCCTAATATGCACCCGACAACCGACCATGGTACCAAGTTAGCTAGCTTGCGTCGTACCTATACAACCAGACAATATGTCTTAATTTCGACACAATTGGCATTCTCAAAACTGGGTCTATTCACTTAACAACCGCTTCTATCCTCCCATACGAATCCTCACATATGCGGTCCTTTCCTCCTGAATTTACTTAAAAACGTTTACATCTCCTGAATACGGGGTAAAATCACTACAATCCAATTGGAATTACACCTTAAGTTGCCTGTTTCGTCTAACAAGTCACATATACCTATTTGCGTATTAGAGACGATAATCCGTCGGAATACATAACCTATTCATAATCACATATGCATATTTGAAAATGCATTAAAGGAGGAACCAAGATGATCCGCATGCCTATTCAGCAAATGATCCCGTACCACCATCAATATCCGCGCAACACGGCGACCACTGCTCCCAAAAAGGAGAATGAGAACACTCAAGGTCTATCCTTTCATGAAATTTTGCAACAAAAAATGGCTAAAAAGAACGCTGCCCCTTCTATGCGATAAATGAAATGACGAGCGAATTGAGAATCGCTTACGTGGTTTGCACCGTTCCTCTGCGAAGTTGTGGATGAACGGCTATTCGCGTTTTCACGATAAATGTTGTTACCTCCGTATTTTAAATATGTACAGTCTATTGTCACATCCCTATAATGGGTTAAATATCTGCGGAACTTATATGAGATAGAATCCATTTCAGGGGGCAAGTATGATGATGACCATTGGCTGTTTTCACGCTCACTATTCCAATATTGCACTGATTGAAGAAGCACTCGCTCCTTATGAGGTTGAATTTGTACATTATGTCGATCCGGGTCTGGATCGCCTCAAACATGATGCTGATTTTACCGAGGCAGTTACGCATGAGAAAGTATCACAGACGCTGCAATGGATCGCCCAATGCCATGCAGATGCCATCCTCGTCACTTGTACCCTGTTTGCAGCCGTACTCGAGCAAGAGGCACAACATGTTCCCGTGCCCGTGATAGGAATTGATGATCCATTACTTCAGGAAATGCAGCAAAATTCTGGCGAGTACATCCTTGCGTTTACCAACCCCGCAACGATTGAAGGAACGATGGCGCGGGTGAATCAGGCTTTGCAGCAAGATGATGAAGATGAGCAGCGACACGAGGCCGTGACCGTAAAGACTGAAGCAGTATTGATCCCGGGCACATTCGAGTTAATTATGCGAGGCGATAAGGAAGGTTATCTTGCAGCAGTTAGCGGCGGTTTACAGCATCTTGCTGAGCAGTATCCGGATAGCACGCTAGTAGCCGCTCAACTGTCCATGGCTCCTGCAGCAGCACGGGTTACAGCAGATAAAGGCATGGCGATCTATAGCCCGCTGGCATCACTTGCGTCGTATTTGGAGAAGAAGTTGAGCTTGGCCAAAGTTAAGTGTTGAACTCATGAAGCAAAATAAAAAGACTCTCGAATGAGAGACTTTCGAATGGTATAATTATTTTGCACAGCCAATTTGTGGTGGGAAATAGGTTGCCTCCGGTGGGAGGTGATCCTATGAACTTCTCTTTCAACGACGTAATCGTGTTCGCAATGCTAATTATTGCGCTCCTGACATACATCGACCGTAAAAAGAAGTGACCCGCCACAGGTTGACGGCCTGACGGGTCACTTCGTCTGAACTATGCTGCACTTGGAGGAATACCTACCGCAAATGTTGTGCAGGAGTAGCCATTGGCCTGGCTACTCTTATTTGTTTTTCACTTATATTCATTTTATTAAACATCTGGGAGACAATCAACCTATAACTGATAAAATATGTTGTGTCGTTATCCTTGTCCTTCGAAGTTAAGCGTGCGCACCACATACCAAGTAAGAGGCCGCTCTTCTCATCAATCACGGAGAGGAACGGCTTTTCACCATGTCAGGCCGCCCAGATTGCGCTGTAACGGCGCTTAGGAGCGTGTCCGGTATTCCTCAGCCTTTTCCTGCATACCCGCTGCCACGGCCTCATTCTCGGACAAACCTTTGTCTGCGGCAAAAGCACGAATATCCTGCGTAATGCGCATGCTGCAGAACTTCGGCCCGCACATGGAGCAGAAATGGGCTTCTTTTGCCCCTTCGGCCGGCAACGTCTCATCGTGGTAGGACAGCGCACGCTCAGGGTCCAGCGACAGGTTGAACTGATCCCTCCAGCGGAACTCAAAGCGTGCTTTGGACAGCGCATCGTCCCGCCGCTGGGCACGCGGGTGACCTTTCGCCAGATCAGCGGCATGCGCAGCGATCTTGTAGGCGATAACCCCTTCCCGCACATCATCCTTATTAGGCAGGCCCAGATGTTCTTTTGGCGTAACATAACAGAGCATCGACGTACCGAACCAGCCGATCATCGCTGCCCCAATGGCCGAGGTAATATGGTCATATCCTGGTGCAATATCGGTCGTCAGCGGTCCCAGCGTATAGAACGGCGCCTCCTTGCAAATCTCCATTTGCAGATCGACATTCTCCTTGATCTTGTGCATCGGCACATGTCCCGGACCTTCAATCATCACCTGCACATCATGCTTCCAGGCGATTTGTGTTAGTTCACCAAGCGTCGCCAGTTCCGCCATCTGGGCTTCATCATTGGCATCGTAGATGCTTCCTGGGCGCAGTCCGTCTCCGAGAGAGAAGGCCACGTCATACCTTTTCATAATCTCGCAGATGTCTTCAAAATGGGTATACAAAAAATTTTCCTCATGATGCGCAAGACACCATGCTGCCATGATGGACCCGCCCCGTGACACAATGCCCGTCATGCGTTTGGCGGTCATCGGAATATATCTCAGCAGCACGCCTGCATGGATCGTAAAGTAGTCCACACCCTGCTCTGCCTGCTCTATGAGCGTGTCACGATACAACTCCCAGGTCAGTGCTTCGGCTTCTCCATTGACCTTCTCCAGCGCCTGATAGAGCGGAACTGTTCCAATGGGTACAGGTGAATTGCGGATGATCCATTCACGGGTTGTATGAATGTCCTTGCCTGTGGAAAGATCCATCACCGTATCCGATCCCCAGCGTACGGCCCAAGTCATCTTTTCTACCTCTTCCTCGATGGAGGAGGATACCGCAGAGTTCCCGATGTTAGCATTGATCTTCACATGAAAATGACGCCCGATCAGCATCGGCTCACTCTCCGGGTGATTGATGTTCGCCGGCAGGATGGCCCTGCCACTCGCCAGCTCCTGCCGCACAAATTCCGGCTCCACACCCTCACGGATGGCAGCGTACTCCATCTCCGGTGTGATCATTCCCTGCCGTGCATAATGCATCTGGGTCACGCAGCGCCCTGCCTGTCCCCGTAACGGTTTACCACGCAAGCCTGGATACTTCTCGGCTCCAGTTCGCTTCCCTCCGGGTTTCAATCCGTTATCCTCCGGTTTTACCGTTCGTCCCTGGTAGGCTTCAACATCTTCACGCTCCGTAATCCAGCGGGTGCGCAGCGCTGGCAGCCCTGCCCGGATATCGGCATGAAATCCGGGATCAGTCATCGGCCCGCTCGTATCGTAGACACGCAGCGGTTCGTTATGCTCCACTCCTTGGGGAGTATTCGTGTCATGAAGGGCAATTTCACGCTCCGGTACTGCAATGTCCGGTCGTGAGCCCTGAATGTACACTTTGCGGCTGCCCGGGAAGGGCTTAACCCGTCCGGCCGCACCTGCACTCTTTTCCAACACCTGATCCTGCTCGTCTTGTCCCAGCGTTCTGTTCTCTGTACTCATCGCTCTTGTCTCCTCCTCATTGGTGATTGCCTGGATTGAAATGCTTGCGCACGAGTCCAAACCATCCACAACATAGAAAAAGGAAGAGCGATCATACCACACAAAATAGGGACATACAGTTCAAGTAATACAGACAGTCGAGGAAAAAAAATCCATATCACCGCTTCGCCAATAGCTCCCAGCTCTTTATCCAAAAGCAGCTCTGACAACGGCTTCCGCCTGTTTACTGTATAAAAAAAGCCGGTTCCCAAGGGAACCGGCTTATGTCCATCACCAATAACGCAACTCATTCAGGCTCCATAACGGAGTCCATCCATAGGTCACATTATATGGTGTTCGTGGTCGTATCGCCGATTACTTCCCTACGCTGGTATGATCCAGATCAGGTGCAAAGGGTCCGGAATCTCATGCGATTCCGTCTCAGTCCGGACAATTCGGACTCCCCCAGTAACGTTAACAAGTTGCAGCATCTCAGCCGCAGATTCATATTCAATTATGCTGACCCTGTTGGGCCGTCCATTACAGAGTAGCGCAACCGGATCATAAAAACAACCTTTAAATTCCAGAACATAAAATCAGGATAACATCAGTCCCATCTGTGTAGCAGCTTCCTTCAGCACAGGTGCGTATTCATGCAACGTCTCCTGCGAAAGGCGACTAACAGGCCCGGATACCGACAGAGCAGCAGCGATGTTGCCTTTCCGATCCATGATGGGTACAGATACAGCGGCGGCTCCTGGTTCACGCTCCTCATAACTTGTGGCGTAGCCGTATTCCAGAATGTCTTTCATTTGCGCCAAATATACTTTGGGATCGATAAATACGGGCCATTCCGGTCCATTCATCAGATCTTCGCGGTCCTCTTCGGTGGCAAAAGCCATCAGCACTTTGCTGGATGCTCCCACGGATAACGGAAGTCTGACGCCTACCGGAGCTACACGGCGAATCGCCTGATCACTCTGCACGGCCTGAATTCGAATCCGCTCACTGCCATCACGCAGATATAAACTCACGGTTTCGCCCAGTCGATCTCTGAGCCGCTCCATCGCAGGAAGGAGTAAAATGGCTGGATCATCGCTGCGAGACATATGGGCAGACAGCTCCCAGATGCGTATGCCCAGCCGATACTTCTCGGTGGCTGCATCCCGGATCACGAACCCCTTGTCCTCCAAAGTAGCCATCAGACGATGGACTGTACTTTTGTGCAGACCGATCTGGCTGGCAATTTCCGTGAGTCCCAGATCACTGCGGGTTGTAAAACACAATAATATATCCAGCGCCCGTTCTACAGCCCGGACGGTTAACTTTCGGTCTTCCATGGCAAGTTGCCCTCCTCATGTTTCATCACATGAAACTTGGTTACATAAATTATATGAGAAACGGTCTCATCTGTAAACCAAAAAGAGCCATTTGGAATAGGAATAATTGTAAATATTTTCTTTTTATAAATTAAAATCCCCTGCTATTTGCACCCTAAGGAAATGTTAACCAGATATCTTCAGAACTATATAACAATTGCGTAACAAATGGCCTCAATCAATTGACTTTGACTATATTGGAACATACGATAAAGATATATTAAATTAAGATTTTGCTTCCTATGTAGTCAGAAAAATCATTTATCCGCTCTGTTCGTCTCGTTGTTATCTTCATTTGATTTTTAAAGGAGGGGCAATCATGTATCCGACATCCCAGAGCGAAGCCCCGCTGCAAACGAAAGTGTCAGATCTGCCTTCTTCGTTATCACCGAGGCTGATCCGGTTCAAACATATTGTCGTGGCGTTGTTGCTCTCCGTTGTATTTTTTCTGCTCTTTTGTTTCATCGCACTGCACGGTTATATTGCTTGGGTATTATCCAATCCAACTGTAGCGCCTGTATTCTCCAATCCCATGCAGGCCAAGAACATGAAGTATCAAGACATCACATTCCCTGCGGCAGACGGCAGTCGAACGATGCAGGGTTGGTATATTCCGGCTGATGATAATGCAAACAAAACCATCATATTCAGCCATGGATATGGTGCGAATCGTGAAGAGACCTGGGTACCGATGTATGACCTGGCCCATTATGCACACCAACTCGGCTTCAATGTGGTAATGTTCGATTACGGTTTCGCTTCACAGGTCAACAAAGCTGTCGCCACAGGCGGCAAAGCCGAGTCCCAGCAGCTGCTTGGTGCAATCCAGTTTGCGAAGCAGCGCGGAGCTCAGGAGCTTGTCGTATGGGGTTTCTCCATGGGTGCAGGTACAGCTCTGCAGACTGGGCTTATTACCAAAGATGTGGATGCCATGATTCTGGACAGCACATTCCTGCTTGAGCCGGATACGCTGTATCACAACATCCATAATCAGATTGATCTTCCGCGTCAGCCTACGCTGGAAATTATGAACCTGCTGTTCCCGATTCTGAACGGGACTGGATTGCAGCAGATTCCGTATCAAGAAGTGAAAAAAGAAGATTATCCTTTCCCGATTTTCTTTATCCATGGTACCGAGGATGAGAAAGCTCCTTACCCGATTGCGGAACTGCTTGCCGGCAACCAGACCAATCCGAATTCCGATGAATGGATTGTGGACGGTGCGCATCATGAGCTGATCTTCCGGGAGCATCCGAAGGAATATCTGCGCCGTGTCTCCACATTCCTGAGTCATGTGACCAAGACGAGCAGCGATGATGTGGACAATACCAATACCGGAGAATCGTGAAAACCCGGTAATTCAAGAGCCCCTATGGGGCTCTTTTTTTGTGTACACATAGGACAAGGTACCTGGAGAATATACTTTTGGGACGTAATTAAAGACAGCTCCAGCTTGTACATTGCCAAATTGAACGAACGGGAGAATCAAATTTAATTTCTGCTGCTGGATCTGAATTTCAATTCACTTGAATGGAGGTTTACCGCATATGAATTGGTATGGATATGGGCATCTGCTGCCTCTGAGGGTACTCGAAGAAGTCCGTTTCTGGAAAGAGCAAGAGAAGGAACATACGATTGTCATTCGCGCCTTGGTTCCTGATCTTGAACCCTTTTATGTCAAATGGCTTGCGGAATGGGAAGCGATCTTTGAGAATAGCGAACGAGTCGCGAATCAGCTGTTGAAGCAAATACTGCCGGGAACCCAGCCACCTGCTCCTTACATCATCCGCTGTATTGAACAGCTCGTGGCTGAGACCTGCACACAATCGCGTGAGTTCATTAGACAGCTGTACGTCCTGCTGGAGCAAAGTACTGCTGTTCAGCAAGTGCCAATTGCCAAAGTGGTTATTCTGCATTTCATTCGCGAATCCGAGTATTTCCTGGGGGTACTTGAAACGCTGAAACAATCTGGAGCTTTGCGGGATTTGGAGTCTGATTCATCGTTTTCACTGAATGATATTCTTCAAACCTCGGGACAACCGGCTGATGCCAACGTAGTGACTTCAATGCCCATGTCTGAACAGCCCTATCGTGAAGCTGTAGAAGAATCATCCAATGCTGCGGGAAAAGCCAACAACCCTACTCCAGCGGTACAGACACAATATTCGGCGGCTGTACCGTCCCCCAATGCAAGTACAGAGGGCACAACCAACTCTACAGCAGTGCCGGTCAAAGAGAAACCTGTACCTATTGGTGGACACACACTGCCACCCCTACCCTACGCCTACAATGCGCTGGAACCATATATTGACGAGATGACGATGCGCATACACCATGACAAACACCATCAATCCTACGTAGACGGACTGAACACCGCGGAGAAAAAGCTGGCAGAATCGCGGAAAAAGAATAATTTTGAACTCGTCAAACATTGGGAACGCGAACTCGCATTTAATGGTGCAGGCCATTACCTGCATACGATCTTCTGGACGATCATGAACCCCAAAGGCGGAGGCAAGCCTTCCGGTATGCTCGCAGAGCAAATCAAGCGGGATTTTGGCAGCTATGAAGCGTTCAAGAATCAATTCACTGAAGCCGCCAACAAAGTGGAGGGCAGCGGCTGGGCCATGCTGGTCTGGAGCCCGCGGGCGCATAGATTGGAAATTTTGCAGGCGGAGAAACATCAGAACTTATCTCAGTCCGACATCGTGCCTCTCCTGCCGCTTGATGTATGGGAACATGCCTACTATCTGAAACACCAGAATGAACGCAAAAAATATATCGAGGACTGGTGGAAGGTTGTGTACTGGCCAGCTGTGGCGGAACGTTATGAAACTGCGCGCAAGCTGTTATGGCCGCCTTATTAGAATTCTCGGGCTAAGCATAGCATCGGGGCGTACTCTGGAGCGCATTGAATCCATGGTGCTATATGTTGATGTAAAAAAAGAGATATCTCCAGCCAAATGACTGAAAGATATCTCTTTGAGTTTGAATACAACTATTTACTTGCGGATAGAAGCTGCCTCAATCGCTTCATAAGCCCAATGTGTGGCAGGTACATCCGACCAATGTCCTGACGCATTCGTTTCAGCTTGAAGACCGATCAGCTTATTCAGCATTGTAACAGCTTCAGCGCGGGTTATCGGCTGACTTGGACGGAACATTCCATCCTTGTATCCGGTAACTACTCCCGCCGAACTTAATTGTTCTACTGCTTGTTGCGCCCAATGCTCGTTCATATCGGTAAATGCTGTCGGCGCAGTAGTCATCTGAGCAGATGTTAATAACGGCTGTAACACGACAGCCATTTCTGCGCGGGTAATCGCTTGATCCGGCTTAAAGCTGCCATCTGTATAGCCTTGAACAGAACCGGATTGGGCTGCTGCTGATATAGATACCTGTGCCCAGTGGCTGGATGTAACATCTGTAAATTCATGACTTCCCTCAAGAGTAGATGTTCCCAGAATACGCGTGATTAATGTTGCCATTTCCGCACGAGTTACATTACGCTCTGGTCGGAAACTTCCATCCGTGTACCCCTGAATATAAGGTTGTGCTTTCAGTGTGTTGTCTGTCCAGTCTTTGACCCTAACAATGGAGAATGTACTGAATTTGTTTACTTCAATCTCGACGCCTTGCTGATTATCACCGTTTAGGGTAACCCGTTTGCCGTGTACAAGCTCCTTCGTTCCATCACTATGCTCAATATATACACCTAGCTCCTCAGACTTCACACCTGCAACCTGATTAGCATCTAAAGGCAATATGAGCGTAACAGGTCTGCTCTGAAGATTCGTTTCGATCATCATTGGACGTCCAATGATCTGGATATCCGTTGTACCTACAGATTGGATGATCGACTCATTCGCCTGTGCTCTCGTTTGGATCTCTAAACGTTGGGATTCCTTCTTCACCGGTACAAGACGGAAATAAATATCATCTGTGCGTCCGTTCAAGGAACTCGCCGGAATGATAATCTTTACATTAGGATTGGAAATAACCAGATTCACTCCTTGCTCAGCCAGCATTACTGACGATTGTGGAGAGAGCTTCAGATCCCACTGTGATACTTCATCTTTTGCGTCTGGAATCAAGACAACCGCTGTATGGGAGCCTGTCTGTTTCAACTGGTCTATAATGGTTTGCGTTTTGCTCTGATCAAGAAGAAGTTCATCCTTAACCGTACCATCTGTTCCTCGAGTACGATTAATCTTCAAGGAAGCGATCGTTGAAGCTTGATCCCCATTCGCCACATCCACTTTGATTACTTCTTTCTGTGGAGCTTGTGGAGTTGTTGGCGTTACAGGAGTTGGAGTAATAACTCCCCCACCTCCCCCATTACCTGGCGTTTCTGGATTGGATGGAGTTATGTTAATCTTCACTGAATTAGAAATTCCATATTCGGATACGCCATCTTCATATACAGCTCTAACAGCGAAAATATATTTTTCGCCTTCTCTAAGATCATTAATTTCCCAACTGCTATTCAAAATATTAGAAGTAACAAGTACCCATTGTGAAGGGTCTACTGGTGCTGATGAACCTTCGTACATATAGACCGAAGCTAATCCGTTCAAGATTGGATCCCAAGTTAACACAACCTTTTTCTCACCTTTTGTTGCCACTACATGCTGTGGTACAGGAAAGTTCGGGTCTGGGTCTGGATTTGGATTAGATCCACCACCATTATTATTCTCCTCTTGCGGGATCACCACGTTAGATGCAACATAATCTGAATTTTCTTCATCGGAAGCATATGATCTAACTGCAAACACATAAGATTCACCATTCGTCAGCCCACCGATATGTCCATCGATGTAACTGTCCGTCACATTTGTCCACAGATCCGGATCCTTTGGTGCCTCCGTACCTTGGTACATATACACGCGATATTCTAATTCTGGCTCTGTAGTCCATTCAATGGCAGCCTGACCATCACCAGGTGTAGCCACTACGTTTTGTGGAAGAGGCGTTAAGTTTGCAAGTGTTTCATATCCCCGACCTCCCATGTCCCAGAGCTGACCATTCGTATCTTCTACCGCCAGGAACATTCGGTACAAAGTGTTCTCTTCCAGTCCTGTAAACAAGAACGATCTTACTTCATTAGCTTCTAGATCAACATAAGATAGATTAGCTAGGGCATGTAATTTAGTATCTTCATTCGACTGCCCCTCAATTTCTTCATCAAACACTTGATTGTCAAAATAAAATCTACCAGCTTCATTAAGCTTCACTATAACTTTAGATGTGGACTGAGTAATTGTTCCGCTTGTAGGATATGGATACAAATAATCTATTGTCCGATCAGGCAGTGGTGGAGTCGGCGCAGTCATAAGCTTGGATGAACGCAAGATCGGGTACCCATCATTGATCCTGTTACGAGTTGTCCAAACTCCATCGAAATCCCATCCATTGAAATTAGATTGTTGTTTCATCTGCTCAGTAGTAAGACCCATTGCATAATTAGAACCATTCTGCTGGTTCGTACTGCTCTTGGCTAAATCATAGTAGTTATTAGTAAAGATAACTTGATTCTCTGGATCATTCAGATTACCAATGACTGACCCTATGGTCTGATTATCAATGGGTGATGATGAATTATCAGGAACAGTGATATCCATAGACGCAGCTACATAATTATTTTGAATATCTATTTTTGCGGAGGCTGATTCATCATATTTTTTCACTTCACCAATCAGTCCGCCAATGGCTTCAGCAGAAAAATCATTATTCCCTGTAGCATGTGAACTCACTGAACCAACCACATAGTTATCCGCAATAGTGTGGCTAAGTTCATAATTAAGTTGGCCAATCAAACCGCCTACCTGGTAGTTACCCGTCACCTGTCCTGAAGCGTAGCTCTGACGAATGAAATTATCATTCGACTCTCCGATCAGTCCACCTACAGCCTCATAACCACTCACTATACCCTCAGCAGCATTTGCAATGATTGTGCTCTTATTACTTTCTCCAACAAGTCCCCCGAGTGAGTCGCCATCCTCACCTAATGCAATCACCTCGACATTAGTGCTGTTATTTATATACTCACTTTCGTCCGATAAACCTGAAATACCGCCTACTCTCATATTCCCTTGTATATTTCCACTGATTTGGATCCCTTCAATACGCGACTCTATGCTCCGTCCGGCAAGTCCGCCTACGATCACATTTCCTTTTATAGAAACATCGTTTAATATAAGATTTTTAACCTCAGCACCTTGTAATACAGAGAACAGCCCCACATCGTTCTGATTCTCATCCGTCGTTTTCAAACCGGATATTGAATAACCATTCCCATCGAACCTGCCTGTAAAAGGCATAAGCTCATCTTCTATTATGTCAGCAATTGGAGTCCAAGATCCTCCATTCAAAAACGTGCTCATGGCTGCTTCAGAAATATCATTCTTCAGCTTGTAATTACCGTTTAAGTCTTCTCTTACACAATAGAGCTCTTCAGGCGTACTAATGAGCTTCCATTCAACATCATCAGAATCTTTTTCCGTCAGATCATAGCAACTCTTGGCCTGTACGACACCTTGTTGAAATACAACTGGCAGCATTCCGAAGACCATAAAGAATGTTAATATCACAATCCCTATTCGTCTCAGGAGCCTGGAGCGCTTCTGGTGATCCTTTTTTCGCATGTTCGAATCTTCCCTTCTCTTTCTGTTGTTGTAGGAAGATTATACCTATAAGCTCTGAACCGATTCTGAACATTTATCGGCATTTTTCGTGAAAATATGCCTTTTCTCGCATTTTCGCAAAACCACTTTCAAATGAACATATTTCTTCCCGTGCAATTATTGTTCAGCGAGGCACGCCTGAATCGAATAAATCAAATACAGATACAAAAAAGCAAGTCTCTATACTAGAGACTTGCTTATCATTTGAGGCCCACTATGCAGAGCGTTTACCTTAGGAAGCGCAACCCTCACAGGCAACATAGTTGTCGCCAACCTGTTTGCTAATGGCGATCAGATCGCCCAGCTTGATATCTTCTTCACCTGTAAATTCAAGATCAGCGATACGCGCAACGATTAGGGCAGCTGCTTCTTCCTTGCTTGTAGCCATTTGGCTGAATTCAGACTTTTCGCCTGTTGAAATGACCTCATATAAGTACGTATATCTTAAAGTTTCCATGTAGACACTCTCCTTCCGAAATCACATCATATCATCTCTATTAACCAATTCCAAGTCCAAGCTTGTGAACCTAATCGTAACGCAGTTTCATCTGCTCAGCCGTCCGTATGACGGTTTCCCGTTCCACAGTCAACACACGGCTCGTCTCCGCTTGGGGAAAGCGCTGACGCAGTGTACGTACCAGCGAGGCTGTATACGCCGCGGCAGAAGGGACACCTGCCAGTTCCTGCAAACTCGCCATCGTTCCGGGCCGAACATCCGGGTACCCTTCGCTGGCTCCATCTGCTGCATCCTGATAAAACTTACGCACGTCGGCTGCCAATTGGTCCCCTTGTCCTTCCACGATGATAAAGGCCGTAATGATATAAGCCTTGGCCTGTCTGCGCTGGGCGATCCCACAAAATTTCAGTCCACCCACACTGACATCATAATCGCCAGGACAGAAGGCGCCTTCGATCTCCCCCGTGCGTGCCTGATTCGACCATGGTGTTAGCGACTCAGCGATCAGTGAGGCCATCTCCCTGAAATCATCATGAATATTGATGGCACGTCCCGGGTTCGGCAAAATTAAAGACACGTTAACCACCCCTGGATTCAGGGGAACTGCTGCACCACCCGATGGACGAACGCAGACCGCCGTTCCCTGGCTTCTAATGCGTTCCATCGCTTCAACTGCCTGAGGCAGCCTCCGATCCCGCAGCCCCGCTACAAAGGCATCTGGATGCCGCCAAATATGAGCAACGGGCAGCTGACCTTCTCCCACCCGGCGGCACATGACTTCTTCCCAAGCAAATGCTTCAAGCACACTGCTCCCGCGCCGCAGCAGCGGTGTCTCCCAAATCTGTAGCCGCAAGGAATGATCCGGCTGCATCTGCTGCTTTGCTCCCGGCGATCCGGGTTGATCTGAATTGGACGGTACATTCATATAAGATAGCCTCCGAATAAACTAATCTGGATGAATTTTAATTGAGTAATTGCGTGATCCTTATGTATCCCCTTGTGTGAATGCAAAAGTAATATATAAATAAGCCGGTTCCCCAAGGAACACGGCTTATTTATGAATGCTTCCATTGGCACAAGCATCTATTCTGCCATTTCAGATCCGGCAATTTGCCGAATGTAATGGAAATAACCATGATTGTACGAAAGATTGAATGCTTCTGGCTTGTCCAACGAATGGAATGAGCCCGAGCTTAATCTTTTACCAGCGACAGGAACTCGGCACGTTGTGCCGGATTGTCACGGAAGGAACCACGCACAGCAGACGTTACCGTCTTGCTGCCCGGCTTCTTCACGCCGCGGGAACACATGCACAAGTGCTCGCCTTCCACGACGACCATGACACCGTTCGGCTCTACTGCCTCAGTCAGAATATCGGCAATCTGTGAGGTAATTCGCTCTTGAACCTGCAGGCGGCGGGTAACTGCCTCCACCAGACGGGCCATTTTGCTCAATCCCACAATCTTGCCACTCGGTACATATCCAATGTGCACCTTACCGAAGAAAGGCGCCATATGGTGTTCACATTGGCTGTAATAGACAATGTCCTTCACAATGACCAGTTCTTCATGATTCTCGTCAAACGTCACACCAAGCACATCGCGCGGGTCCACTTCATACCCGCCAAAAATCTCTTCATACATCCGGGTTACGCGTGCAGGCGTTTCTAACAGCCCTTCCCGCGTACTATCCTCACCAATCAATTGCAAGATCTGCTCAATGTGATACTCGATCTTCTCCCGATTGTCGGATACTTTTGAATTCAAATAATCTTTAACGCCAGCCACTGCCGAACGCCTCCTTTCGAACCACATGCTGCAAGAAGCTATTCACTTCAGCAACTTCAGCATTAAGCAAAATGCTCGCTCACAGCTATTATTTTCGGCGGCCCGAGTTTTTACGCGCAGGATGTTGTTGCGGCTGAGGCATCTTCGCGCCAGGCTGCTGGTTCTTCATCATCTGCTGGGCGCGCTGCATTTGCTTGCCATTCAGGTTATAACCCATTTGCTTCGCCATCTTCTGGAGCATGTCGGGATCGCTTTGCATTTTCTCAAGCTGTTTCCGCAAGTAGTATACCCCAATGAAAAATCCTCCGACCAGACCAACAATCAATGTAATAATCGGTATTGCTATTTCCATCTCTTAGACACCTCTGTATACAATCTAAAAAGCCTGATGATCCGTGTCAGCACATGATGTTATACGTTCACGATGCAAACATGACACGCACCGGATTTCCTGAAAGCTATCATAGCATTTCCGCACGCCTTGAGCAAACGGATTTTCCAGCTATACGCTGAATTTAACATCCAGAAAACAGATCGAAAACATTCAGTAAATCTCCCAGGAGCATCCGTATAAGTTACATCAGTACCGCCTCTATGAAAACGGTTGTATGCTGAGCCAGATCCACTTCAATCACATCCAGATCATAACGTGTACTGCCCCGAGCCACCCGAATGACGGGCCTGCCGGGCAAACCCCGGTGCTGACGTACAATGACTCCGGTCTCTTTGGTAGACAACCGAACTGCTGTTCCGTTCGGATACACGGACACACTCCGGTTGAATTCGATAAGAATGTCACGATCCAGCTTCGTGCCAGACATCGCCATCATCTCTTCACAGGCTTCATGTGGCAGCAACCTTCTACCCGAAAGGCCGTTGATCAGATTATCATACGTGTTAGCTGCACTAACGATTTTAGCGAAAAGATGAATGTCTTTTCCCTGGATACCCCTCGGCAGTCCCGTACCATCCACATGCTCATGATGCTGCAGAGCCGTATGTGCCACAAGCAGATTAAACTCCCGTTTGGACTTGATCAACTCGAACCCTTTCCACGTGTGATGCAGGGAAGAGTTTGCTGCTGAACCACTGCCAGGTGGCTCCCCAACCTTTCCGATGTCATGCAATAGTGCTCCGACGGCCAGATCCTTGAGCTGAACATAGTTAAGCCCCAGATTCAGACCAATGACAGAAGACAGCAAACATACATTCATGGCGTGAACATACTGTGCATTATCTTTGGTCCGAATATCTGTGAGCTGAACAAGTAGTTCTCGCCCGTTCAGAACATCGTTCAACAATTTATCGATGCTGATGGCGACCTTCTTCGGGCTCCAGTCTTTCCCGGAACGGATAGAATCGAGTGTAACACTCATTTCATTAATTACTGCCTTTTTCGTGGCTTCATCCAGAATGTCTTCTGTATCCACATCTTTATACGCTTCATCCTGGATGTACAGCATGGTCACGCCAATACGCTTCAGCGTATTGACCATAAATACGGTGAGCTGAACTCCGGCAGACAGCAATACCGTGCCGTTGCCGGAATATATGGTTTTGCCCAGAAGCTCCCCCGCCTCCACGCTCTCCACGTTAACATACTTCATGAACGTCCCCCGCTCTTACGATTGCTGCTCCAATGTGAGCAATTGCTCTTTGGTTTGCAGCCCGCCTACATAACCCACCAGGGTTCCGTCTTTACCGCTGATGCGGTGACAGGGAATAATAATCGGAAGCGGATTTTTACTAATAGCATCCAGAACTGCTCGAACAGCTTTGGGCCTGCCGATAATTTCCGCAACCTGTTGGTGTGTTGAGGCCTCTCCATAAGATATATCGGACAGGACTTGCCATACTTGTAGCTGGAATGGTGTTCCAAACAAATCAAGCTTCAGTTCAAACGCTTTTCTTTCTCCTGCAAAATACTGCTTCAACTGTTGTGCAGCTTCACTCAGCTTCTCTTCATTTTTCTCATATCGATATTCGCCAATCCATGTACGGGCCCATTGTTGCAGATGCGCCTCGCGCACATGAAATGCACCAAAATCAATGTGACACAGGCCTTTATCCGTCGCACAGAGCGTTAGTGTACCGATCGGTGTCAGTACCTCATCGTAATATACCGGCGTTCCATGCAGGCCTGTTACGGCTGATGGTTTCCATGCTGCTGCTTCCGGTTTGACAGGCTCTGTCGTCTGCCCGTTTTCCTGTTCGGGTGTCTTATTCTGTTCCTTCTGATCCTCAGGCTTATTGTTGCTCTTTAGCTCTGCCTGAGGCTTATCGGGTAAGGTCGCGGACGAACTCAGTCGTTCCTTGGCCTTCTGCAGCATGCTTAGCACGTTCCCATCTTGTTCGTTAGCGGCAGCTTCCCCAATGGCTCTCATTGCGTCTTCTCCTCCAATTCTGCTCAGCGCCCAAGCTGCAGTTCCCCGCAGCTCGGGACGCGGATCACGCTTCAGTACCTCCGTTAGTTTCGGTACAGCGGTTTTGTCTTTGAAATTGCCGAGGGCAATCACGGCGTTGCGCTGGATTGGCTTCTTGCCCCGCCAAGCGGCGGAACTTTGGCCGAAGCGCTCTTTGAATTCACGGTTACCGATGTCAAGCAGCGGTATCAGCAAAGGTTTTACAATCTCCGGATCGGGATGAAACTCGGGATGGTGATCCCAGTTTTTACCCCGATTCTTCGGACAGACAATCTGACAGGTATCACAACCGTACAGACGGTTGCCAATTTTCAGCATAAACTCTTCATCCACGAAGCCTTTTGTCTGGGTCACAAACGAAATGCAGCGCTGTGCATTCAGTTGTCCCGGCCCGACCAGTGCTCCAGTTGGACAGGCATCAATACACTTCGTACATTCACCACAATCCTCGGTCACCGGGTTATCTGGCTGAAATGGAATATTCGTGACCAGTTCGCCGAGAAAGATCCATGAACCGAATTTGGGCGATATAATGGCACAGTTCTTAGCACTGAATCCAATCCCCGCACGCTGGGAAACAGCACGGTCCACCAACGCCCCCGTGTCTACCATACTTTCGATCATGGCCTCAGGTACGCGCTCACGTATAAAATGAACCAGCTTGTCCATCGCTGCACGCAGGACTTGGTGATAATCCTGCCCCCAGGCTGAACGAGCCAGAATACCACGGTATGCACCAGGCTCCGACTTCGGCGGATTGACCATCTTCGAGGGATAGGCCACGGCAATCGCAATGAGCGAAGCAGGCTCGCCATCTTTCAATGCAGGACGCACCCTTTTCTCAATATCAGGCTCCTCAAATCCGGACTCGAATCCTTTCGCCCGATGTTGCTCCAGAATGGATTTCAAGGTCACGAATGGCTCTGCTGAAGCAAATCCTATATCATCAATACCCATCTCGGGAGCAGCTGCCTTAATCTCTTGTTTTAACTTCTCCCATACAGCTGCTGCCTTTGCTGCTCCGGTCTGTACACTCGTCATATCTATTCCCTCTCTTCTTCCACGCTAATTCCGTAAATAGTGAACGCCCGCCTCAGGTGGGAGGACAGGCGCTGATTTCGATATACAAGTCGGACATACCGGAGCTACAAAGAAACCGAGTCTATATCGTTTAACGCAAAATGCAGCGTGAAGTTGTTGTCCTTGTCCTGCTAACATTTTACAATTTTTTAATTTCCGAGAACGGCCAAAAAATAAACTCCGCCCTGCCTACAATTTCACTGGATGTAATGCTGCCAAACACACGGCTGTCCTTGCTCTTGCCTTCATGACGGTTATCTCCCATCACAAAGTAATGATCCGCTTCCAGCGTAATCGGTCCAAAATCAGGGTCCTGAACCTCCGTATCCGTGTACGTTTCCGCTTGCTGCTCCCCATTCACGAATAAATGATGGTCCCGTACTTCAACTGTGTCTCCTGGAAGTCCGACAATCCGTTTGACCAGAAAATCTTTTTTCTCCACACCTTCGCTTGGATCACGAAGCACAATAACATCTGATCGGGACGGTGTCCCAAAATCATATACAATTTTATTCACGAACAAACGGTCCTTCTCAACCAGCGTGGGCTGCATCGATTGACCTTTGACCATCGAAAGATTGAATACAAACAGGTTCAACAGCATCATGATTACAAAAGCAATCACTATCGTTTTCACCCAGTCCCAAAGCTCTGCACCCCAGGATTTCCCCGGTTGATCAGGCACTCCCGGACTGTTTCGTTCCTTGGAGGCTACATGCTCCGTTGAAAGATTGTTGGAGTTCAAAGAGACACCTCGTTTATCCATTTTGTAATAAAAAACGTCGATCGGCATACTTTCAAGGAACACAGATCGCATATAGTGAACGTTTTTCTTAAAAATATCAGGAAGCTGACGCTTCGTGTCTATCCGTGTTTATATGTTCTGATATTACCAAAATCGAGTGATCATAATCCTTTTAATTCTACTTCATTTGCAAGGGTGAAACAATTGGTTATGAGCACCAACACTCCTTGAAGGGTGAATAACAACGAGATTAAAACAGTTAAACCAGGGATTAATTTAAATGAAATGGCGTTCAGAAGTGGCGAAAAAAGGGGAATAATCGGTGAATAGCACTCATATAAATAGAAAGGCATATCCCTCACGTTGTTACACGCTGAAAGATACGCCTAATATGAAATGAAAATCTGTTATATTTCTTTTTTAACCATGCAAACTAAGCTTTGGACAAGATACTGAGTTTCTGGAAAGCGCTCATAATCTGATTGGCACCGTAACCCATTGCTTCATAAAGAGGCATGGCTACTTTGTTGTGCTCATCACCCGCCACCCATATTTGACTGACTTTACGCTGCTGGAACCTTTGTTCCATGGCCTCGACAAGTTTTTTGCCGACTCCGCGGCGACGATAGTCTGGATGGACCGCAATACGATAGATGCATCCCTGGTTGTGGTCAATCGTACCGATCAAAGCGCCGACGAGGTCTCCCTCTTCTTCCGCAACCATGATCAGGTCAGAATCCCATGACAATTGACGGGCAAACGGGCCCATCGTGTTCTCATAACACTCTTCCGATAGTGCAACCTGGAGAAGCTCTGTCATCTGGCTTGCATCACTCAACTGAAAGGAACGAACGTGCATGTCTTAAATCTCCCTTTTCGTTAGCTTAGATGAGGTTTTACAAAAAGGGGCTCCCCTTTTTACCAAAAACCCAATGTTCATATAATGACAAAAAACGAGAAAATACCGCTTCTTCGTCAATTAAACCATACTTTACGCCATAAAACACGCATTTTCTTTTGAAAGCGCTTAATTGTAACCGTTTACATCCGAATATTAAACTTTTCCTCTCTTTAAACGCCTGAAATCACATAAATAGTTTCATAATGGGTAAAATATGTTTGTTATCTCTGACCCATGAATGGATTAACGTCTGGGGGGACTTAATAAACAAAAATGTTGCTTAATTAGCCCGAATGCGGTTTAATATTAGTGACAAGGGTATTATTACATAGGTACCTGGGCAATTTGCATAAATCCTGTGAGCGACTTTCACTCAGCAAGATATAGATCGAAGTGATCCTATTCGTCTAGAACTTGTCCCGGAAGCGATTCGAATTGAATTATGCAAAATGCTGACCTTAACAAAAATTCAAAAATCTCAGGAGGTATTTCACTATGACTTTTCAATTACCAGCACTTCCTTACGCTAACGACGCACTGGAACCACATATTGATGCGCAAACGATGGAAATCCACCACGATCGCCATCACAATACTTACGTAACGAACCTGAACGCAGCTCTGGAAAGCGCTCCTGAACTGCAAGGTAAAAGCTTGGAAGATCTGATTGCTAACCTCGACAGCGTACCTGAAGGTATCCGCACAGCGGTTCGCAACAATGGTGGCGGACATGCTAACCACAGCCTGTTCTGGGAAATCATCGGACCTAACGGCGGCGGCGCTCCTACTGGCGACATCGCAGCAGCAATCGATAGTGAACTGGGTGGCTTTGACAAATTCAAAGAAGATTTTGCAAAAGCAGCTACAACTCGTTTCGGTTCCGGTTGGGCTTGGCTCGTAGTTGGTAAAGATGGCAAATTGTCCATCACTAGCACTCCTAACCAAGACAGCCCTCTCTTCGAAGGTCTGACTCCGGTTCTGGGTCTGGATGTATGGGAGCACGCTTACTACCTGAAATATCAAAACAAACGCCCTGACTACATCGGTGCTTTCTGGAATGTAATCAACTGGGATGAAGTAAACAAACGTTACGCTGCAGCGAAATAAGACTGCCAGCATAATAGAAGAGCCTGATTCGGTCAAACGACCGGATCAGGCTCTTTTTTTGTATACTTATGCTTGCTGCACGTTGGTTGATTTAATATTTGTATGGCAAGCGCCCCTTACTCACTAACATCGTCATATGCCCCTGCAAAATAACTGCTGATAAGCTTCAGGAAAATGTTAGGGAACGCCATTTTGTCCATATCTTCCGGACCAATCCAGCGATAAGTCAGCCCATCGCCTTTTCCACTCATTACATCATGCGCCTGTTTACTTGCAGCAAATGCTGACAACGGCTCGCCTTGTTCATCAAGCGAGCCTGAGATGTTGGCTGCATCGATGATGCCTAGCTCCGATACTTGGGCTGGAGCAGTAGTTTCCTTGGCAGCCGCCTGTGCATCGTAGGCGGCTCTGGCTTCCGCGGCGATCAGCGGAAGCTCGTTACTCTGGTCCTGCTCGGTGCACTTGTACACCTGCAGGCTCCAGACAATGTGGCTGAACACATGCTCCGCATGGGTAGCCAGCCCTTCCGGGCGGGCAGCGAAGCCTTCCGCCCACAGACTGCCGGCCAGCAAAGCCATGGCCGGCTCATCTGCCAGCGGCCCCGCCGCCTTGCCGGCTGCGGCGGGCGCCGCCAGCACATGCGGCAGCTCCCACATGCGGGCCAATAGGCCCGTCGCTGGGCGCTGGCGCACAAGTACACGGCCGCGATGAGCACCGTGGCCCTCCACAATGGCGACCAGCCGCTGCTCAGGGCGCGGCGGCTTCGCCTTGGTCTTGACCGGCAGGGTGAGCTCCCGTCCGGCGATGCGGCCGGAACATTGCTCCATGACCGGGCAAGTCAGGCAGTGCGGCGCTTTGGGCGTGCACACCAGCGCGCCAAGTTCCATCAGCGCCTGATTGAAATCACGCGCACGCCCTTCCGGAATGAGCTCTCCTGCGAGCTCTTCCATCAACACCCGGGTGCTGCCCTTCATAATGTCCTCATCAATGAGAAAGTATCGGGACAGAACCCGCATCACATTGCCGTCCACCGCTGGCTGCGGCTGGTTGAAGGCAATGCTGAGAATGGCCCCGGCTGTATACGGGCCCACCCCTTTTAACGCAAAGACCGCTTGCTTGTCCTGCGGCATCTCCCCACCGTGCAGCTCCATAACTTGTCTGGCAGCCGCCTGAAGATTGCGGGCACGCGAATAATATCCGAGCCCCTCCCAATTTTTCAAAACCTCTTCTTCCGGTGCTTCAGCCAGAGCCTGTACCGTTGGAAAATTGCCGATAAAACGATTGAAATACGGAATTACCGTATCCACCCGAGTCTGCTGCAGCATAATTTCCGATACCCACGTAAAATAAGGATTGTTGTGGCGACGCCACGGCAAATCCCGTCTGTTGACCATATACCAATCCAGCAAATTCACGCTGAAATGTCGTTTCTGTTCCAATAAACCCATATTCCCGTCCTCTCCTGTGACCATGCTTACGTTCTTCACACGTTCTCCCATATTACTATTAATCAGATCCGGGCAACGTCTTCCCCATCTGCTCGACAATAGCAAAGGCCGCAGCCAGCTCCGTCTGGTGCGTAATACTCAAATGAATATTATACTGTTTGCCGTATGGCAGCTGCAGTCTTTCCCATGCTTCATCAGAAAGTGTGGCAACGGGACGTCCTTTTGCATCAGGCAGCACTTCAATGTCGGTAAAACTCATCATGCTTCCAATGCCACAGCCAAACGCCTTGGACACCGCTTCCTTTGCTGCGAATCGACCGGATACATACTCTTCCATCCGTTTTCCCCGTTGATCTGCAATCTCCCGCTCTGCATGCGTTAAAATCCGCTTCATAAACGCTTCGGCGTGGCGACCAGACAACAGCTTGCGCATGCGACCAATCTCCAATACATCGTTTCCAATGCCATATATCATCAACGCTTCACCCGCTTAACCTTTTATGCTGTAAACGATCTCCATTCGGTCATCCGATCGGTACCTTATCCGAACACGTATTCTATTGTAGCAGGAGGCGCGCACGGATGCGAGTACCTTCGTTCACATTACCATTTATGTTAAAATATGAATCAGCACTAGATGAAATTTTAGGAGGAATAAGATATGTCCACAGCATTTGAACTGCCTGCAGGCGGAGATGCCGTCATTCGCGGAAATATATTCACTGCACGGCAACCTGCTCAAGGAATCATTATCCTGGCTCACGGTTACAAAGGCTTCAAAGACTGGGGCATGTTCCCCTATGCTGCATCGAAGCTGAGCGAGAACTATCACGTGCTGACCTTCAATTTCTCTCACAACGGTGTTGGAGAAGATCTGGAGCAATTTTCTGAACTTGAAAAGTTTGCAGTCAATACGTACAGCCAGGAGCTTGCCGACTTGGCAACGCTGCTTGATTATGTGTCCACACAGCCAGAACTTAGCGAACTGCCGGTAATTCTACTTGGACATAGCCGCGGTGCAGGCGTAAGCCTCGTGTATGCGCTGGATCATCCCGAGCAGATTGTTGGCATAATCTCCTGGAACGGGGTAACCAACCTGGATCTCTTTACCCCAGAACAAAAAGAAGAAATGCGTACACATGGCCGCAGCCATGTCACGAACGGGCGAACAGGCCAGCAGATGCCTCTGGACGTATCTATTCTGGAAGACCTGGACGCGCATAAGGAGCGTTACGCCATTATTGATCGCTTGGCTTCTTCTCCTTTGCGTGTGGCACTTATTCAGGGAACAGAAGACGGCAAACGGCTGCGTGACGGCTCGGCCGCACTGGTTCAGGCTCGCCCGGATATCCCGTGGCATCAGATTCCCGGCGGAAATCATACCTTTAATACGGTGCATCCATTCAAGGAATCAACACCGCAGCTTGAGCAGGCGATATACGAAACACTTCGCCAGATCGCAACTTGGATGAACTAATCTTGCATAACAAAAAGAGTCGCTGCCATATGCAGTGACTCTTTGCCGTTCAGATGCTTGCATTGTCCATATCTAATCATGGCATGCTTGCAATCCATATTAGATGCCAGGAATGGCATTGCGTTTGTGATGGGTACGCTTGTAAAAAGCTTCAAGACGCTCTTGCGCAGCCGGATCAATCTGTTTGCCTTCCAGATAGTCACTGTTCGCTTCATACGAAATGCCCAGCTCATCTTCGTCCGTCTGGCCTTCCCAGAGTCCTGCTGATGGAGCCTTGTCCAAAATGGCCTGTGGCACGTTCAAATACGCAGCCAGCTGACGCACTTGACGTTTGTTCAGGCTGCTCAGTGGTGTAATATCCACGGCGCCGTCACCCCATTTGGTGTAAAAGCCTGTGATGGCTTCAGAGGCATGGTCAGTTCCGACAACCAGCAGGTTTTCCTCAAAGGATAGAGCATATTGCATCACCATACGGGTTCTCGCTTTCACGTTCCCTTTGCCTTGGTGAGTCATATGACGCGGGCTGCCCATGGATTTGAATCCTTGCTCCACTTCCAGTGCGATCTCGTTAACTGCATCTTCAATGTTGGTTTCTACGACATGCTTCAGGTCATAAGCTTTTGCCACAGCATAGCTGTGGTCAATGTCCGATTGCTCACCGTAAGGCTGGAATACACCCAGCGTTTTGTATTCCTTATTCTCTTCTGCTGTAAGCTCATCCGTTGCTTTTTTGCAAAGCGCCGTAGCTACAGCACTGTCAATCCCGCCACTGATTGCGATTAGCAATCCTTTGGAATTGGCATTCTTCACATAGGTTTTGAGAAAGTCAACGCGCTTGCGCACTTCCTCTTCTTCATTAATACTTGGTTTAACCTTCAATTCAGCGATGATCTGTTGTTGCAAACTCATCGTACACACACCCCGTTTCTAAATTAATGAAATTTGATGTCCATTTTGAAAGGTCCGAATGGTTCAATAACCCTATTCGCTCAAAATGAAACGCCCCGGCATCGGTCATCCGAAGGGCGGGGCGCACTTTGAGCTAATTAACGGCAGAAACGGTCAAACGCACTTGTGAGCTCAGCCGCAATTTCCTCCGCAGAACGGTCTTCCACTTGATGACGCTCAATAAAGTGAACGAGTTCTCCGTCTTTCATCAGAGCGATGGAAGGTGAGGATGGAGGATACGGTGCAAAGTATTCACGAGCTTTCGCTGTAGCTTCCTTATCCTGACCAGCAAATACCGTGTACAGGTGGTCTGGTGTAATATCATGTTGAAGGGCTTGGGATACACCTGGACGGCATTGACCTGCGGCACATCCGCAAACCGAGTTAATGACAACCAGAGCGGTACCTTTGGCATCCGGCAAACTTGCTTCAACTTCTTCTGGAGTACGCAACTCCTGAATTCCCAAACGAGTCAGATCATCCCGCATCGGTTGAACCATATCTTTCATGTATTGATCAAATGACATAGACATTCGGTTTCACTCCTTAAACATGTAAGTTCTATTATTTAAAAAATTAAATGCTTTTGTGCTATTCCTATTATACATCCCTAATCAATGAAAGCAAGGTTCAAACACCGCCTGCGGAAAGGCTTCTCCATTAATATTATGTCTCATTCCTTGGCAAAACATGCTTAAAGTTCAGCGTTGAAATGCAACCTTGAACGTTGTACCCTGGCCTTCCTCCGATTCGATGGTAATGGTTCCGTTATGTCGTTCGACGATACTCAGACACATGGATAAACCCAATCCGGTTCCTTTGGCCTTAGTCGTAAAAAAAGGTTCAAACAACTTCTCCTGCTTCACTCTAGGAATGCCTGGGCCTGTATCTCGCACACACAGCTCTACGGTGTCATCCACCAACCGGGTCTCAAGTGTGAGTACCCCTTTTTCACTCATGGCTTCCATGCCGTTACGAGCCAGATTAAGTACCACTTGTTTGATTTCCTTTGAATTCAGATGCAGCTTCGGCACATTGTGATCCAGCATAAATTCAATACTCTGACCTCGCAAATTCGCATCCGCCCATAACAAAGGACTTAGTTCATGGATGATATCATGCAGCTGGGATTCTTCTTTCTCCGCAATTCGATTCTGAGCCAATGACAGAAAATCATTAATAATGCTGTTTGCCCGGTCAAGCTCCTCCAGAACGATCCGATAATAGTGATCCAGGGATTCCGGACTCTTTTCCTGCATTAATTGAAGAAATCCACGTACAACCGCCATCGGATTCCGTACTTCATGGGTAATACTTGCGGCCATTTGGCCGACCAGACTGAGGCGATCCACATTATCGAGCTCGCTTCGCAGCATTTCAAGCTCAGTAATATCCTGAATGATTAACATGGCCCCGATAGCCTCTCTTGGCAGTTCTGCTGAATACGCGTAGATGGGAACGGTCCGGGATTGGAACACGTTTGAACCGTAACGCACCGTCAGCCCACTCACTTCTCCATGAACAATGGCTTTACGAATACTACTTTCCATCTTGTCTGCCTGAGCTTGATCAACAAACTGACTCGCAGGTTGCCCAATCAAATCCGGTGTGGTTGTGCAAGGCAGTTGATCTCGCGCCGTTTGCTCCATCGTATCGTTGACGAACTGAACGGTCCCTTCCTTATCTACGGTTGCTATGGATAAAGGAACGGCATTCAGAATTTGGTTAAGCTTTTCCGTTTCGGCTATGTATCTATGATGAACTTCGGACAAATGTTGCTCAAGCCCCCGGTGATGCTGCATCTGTTCAATCCAGAGCATACTAAGAATTCCAGCAATAATTGCACCGATCGTATATCCCAGAGCTGGCAATATCCACTGTACGATGGAGAATGTTGTTTGGCTTTCCATGGATGCGATATACAGTACACTGGCCACAACCATCTCTGCCGTTATCAGAGAGATAACAGTTCCCATTTTGCGTGAACGTGTATAATGCTTGAATCGTTTGGCTGACAACCATACAATAGGATAGAGAAGAATGCCCGTTTGAAGTAGAAATCCGTACAGATTATAGGGATGCGCAAAGAGAAAATAGAAGAATATCTGGAGAAGAGACAGCATTAGGCCTAAGCGAGGCCTGCAATACAATATGACGAGCGTCAGAGGCACAATGCCCAAGGAGATGGAGATTGACACCGGGCTCCCATAGTGGGCAAAAAGCAGGCACAGTAACATGCTCACCACACTGGTCGCGGCAAAACTGGTCTGTACCATCCTATGATATCCTGCCTTGACGACCGCTTGCCTGGAGAGCCCCAAGTGCAATAATGGAATCAGGAATACCGCAGCTCCTGCAAGCAGTATTTGTAAAAGAATGTCCTTCAACGCAACCACAATGCCATCTCCCTCCTCTGCCTGCACATTCCCTCATGTATTTCTGATTAAAACATAGGCGACAGTATATTACAATATATCCCTTAAGACTGCATAATAGAACTGCTAATACATTTGTATTGTTTCATATTCAGGCAGGAGTAGACAGCTTTTTCGGAAAACAGACAAAATCAATGAAAAAAGAGGGTAATAACGAATGTATGATGTCATTGTAATTGGTGGTGGATCTGCGGGCCTCATGGCCTGTGTTGCTGCTGCCGAGCATGGAGCCTCCGTGCTTCTGCTGGATAAAGGAGATCAACTCGGCCGCAAACTCGGGATCTCTGGCGGCGGTCGCTGCAATGTGACCAATGCCAAGGAGACGGATGAACTGATCCGGCATATTCCGGGAAATGGACGCTTTTTATATAGTTCGTTTCAGAATCTGGACAATCAGGGAATTATGCGTTTTTTTGAAAATCTCGGTATTGCCCTGAAAGAGGAGGATAACGGGAGAATGTTCCCGGTAACCGATAAAGCCAAAACAGTCGTTGATGCGTTGGTAGGCAAAATTGTTTCCCTTGGGGTAGAGATTCGCACCAAACAGCCGGTTAAGGAATTAATTCAGAATGGTCAACACGTGCAGGGCGTGAAGCTGGCTTCCGGCACAACGATACTTGCACGCTCTGTTATTATCGCTACCGGGGGCAAATCAGTCCCACAAACCGGATCAACCGGGGATGGATATCCTTGGGCTGAAGCGGCTGGACATACGATTACAGAGCTGTATCCGACGGAAGTGCCGATTGTGTCTGGTGAGAGCTGGATTCAATCCAAAGAACTGCAAGGCTTGTCCCTGCGCGATGTTGGGTTATCTGTTCTAGATGCCAAAGGCAAATCAGTCATCTCTCATCGTGGAGATATGATTTTCACCCATTTCGGCGTATCTGGACCGATCGCGCTTCGTTGCAGCCAGTTCATTCGTAAGGTGCAAATGAAATCCGGGAACCCCCAGGTCACGATGAGTATTGATCTTTTCCCGGATCTGTCCCCAGGTGCGCTGGAAACCCAGGTTCAGCAGGTGCTGGAGCAAGAATCCCGAAAGGCCGTCAAAAACATACTCAAAACGTGGGTTCCTGAGCGTATGATTCCATTGATGATGAAGCGTGCAGAGATCAGCGAAGACCTCACATTCCACCATTTCCCCAAAGGTATGTTAAATACATTAGTGGGGTTAATGAAGGATTTTACTTTCCGCGTGGACGGAACTCGTTCTCTCAAAGAAGCCTTTGTTACGGGCGGGGGAATCCACTTAAAGGAAATATACCCCAAAACAATGGAATCCAAGCTGCTACCGGGACTATTCTTTTGCGGAGAAGTGTTGGATATTCATGGCTACACGGGAGGCTATAATATTACCGCTGCCTTCTCTACGGGGTACACGGCTGGCATGCATGCTGCAGAGTATAAAAACGCTCGCTCATAACTTGAACATAAGATGTTCATGGACCGATTCCGGTTCCACATCATATAAGGTTACTAAGTGCACGAAAAAACCTCGACATCCCGCTATCGGTGGGGTATCGAGGTTTTTTTGAAATGTATGCCAATTCAAAATCACTGTAATCAACAAGGCAAGCAGCATCGTTGCCCATGTTATATTTACGCCTTCACACTGCCCGAGAAACCATCGACTGAGTCATCGAATGTCGGATCTTCATCCCGGTTATGCATTCCCTGTTCGGGATTGCTCCCTTGTCCACCGCTCGCATAACCTTCATTCCAATCTTCATTCACAAGATGAGCCGGAATGGATATATTCTGAAACTGATCCAATCCATCTGTTTCGGAGAGAAACACCGCACTACCACCGTGTGACTGTACGATCTCCACAGCAGATTGCGTATCCTGGCGATCTGTAGGAATGTACAATTCAAGCGGGCCTGACTGGTAGGGCTTATACCCCAGTTCCTCCAGTGTGGCCTGCGCCGCCAGCAGCGCTGCATTGTCTGCGAAATGCACTTGAAGTTCACTATCATCCATCATCATCTTTTTCCTCCTTGCGAGAGCTGATCCCTTACTTTCAAAATGGTAAGATCCGTCTCCTATAGCATGGTCAGTTACTTCATCTGATATGCTACTGTACAAGGAAGAATATCAACTAAGCGGATCGAATGAACCGAATCCAGCCTGTTATAGACAGGACGAACAGCCCGAATGCCACGACAGCCACAGCCGTCACGATACCTTCCAACCAGCCTAGCCAAGCTGCCCCCAGTGAAAATCCCATTAAAATCCCCAGCGGAACAAACAACATCCGTACCATGGTCACACCTGCACGATTTAACGCCTCCGAATCGTAGGATACGAGCTGAACATAGTCCGAGGTTGCAAATACCTCCCAGGAGCGATAGAAAAGTACACTTAACATGATGACCAACAAGCCACACACGATTACATTGACCGGGAAAGGTGGCAAAGCAACGGCAGCGATCGAAAGGCCCCCAAGCTGCAAGTACAATTTCATAGTCGAGGAGTTACGAAAAAATGCTTTGAATGCCGTCTCAGCTGTCCGATTAGAGATGGTTCGATGACGTAGCAACTTTCGCTGCTTGCGGAATATGATCGTCCGGGTGCGCGGCGCTTTCGGCTTGGTCACAGACCGGCTCAGTAAAAGGGCGGTAAACTTTAGCCGTTCTCGTAAATCTTCACGCACATCACCCTCAAAGGTTCCCTTCATCTCCAGCCTCATTCGGGCAACCGTAATCAGAAGAAGGATTGCGGCTACAATGCCTGCAAGCAGTGTCCAGATGTGTCCATGCATCCAGGATGTTACCCCAATCGTGAACATGCCCATTGCAACTGCTAAAGGGATGATGCGAATCCAGCGTCTCCATCCGGTATAACGTACTTTCGTCATATGGAGTACAATGACCTGGAATGAAGCTACTGTGCCAAACCAAATCGCTATTAACGCGATATGGATAAATGACATGTCATACACACGGGACCATAGTGGTGAGGTCAACGCCGTAATTGCAATCATTTTACCCAGATGCTGCAAGCAACCCCGATAGATCCCTTGTTTCATCAATGTACGCATCCACAGCGACCTTGATTTCAGGAACAACACATCCGCTTCCTCTACAAATATAAGAATTCCACCTGTAAGCATAATGATGTCGATCAGCCCTGTCAGTATAGGCAGCGTTAATCCGGTCGCCCAGGAGGGCAGTGGTTTGGACCATAAACTCACGTACCATCCGCTGAAATACAGCAGACCCGGAATAAGCAGGTATACCCATACCGTCCAATCTACTACCAGTTTCAGGTTTTTTAACTGTTCATTGAAGTGCTCCTTGCGTCTGCGTCTATATAAACCAAGTGGCGTATATGCTCGAGAGGTCTCCATCTCTTCTCCCCCCTTCCCGGTCAGGATGTCAGTGTGTCAAAACAATCAAACAATGAGGCGTCCGGCAAATCTGCTGCTGCACGGATTTCGTCCAGTGTTCCCTCAGCAGCAGAGCGTCCGGAATGGATGAGAATAAACCGATCACAGATTCGCTCAGCGGTATCCAGTACATGCGTTGACATAAGAACACCCGCACCACGGCGGCGCTCATCGTCCAGCAACTTCAGAAAATCCTTGGTAGCGCGTGGGTCCAGCCCGATGAAAGGCTCGTCCACAATATATACATCCGGCGAGGACAGGAAGCCGATCATCAGCATCATTTTCTGCCGCATCCCCTTGGAAAAACTGGCCGGAAGATCATTGCGGACGTGATCCATGCCGAAACGAACCAACATCTCCTCCGCCCTGGCAACAAAGACCTCTTCCTCCATCTCATAGGCCGCCGCTGCCAGATCGAGATGTTCCCACAGGGTCATATATTCGTAAAACACAGGTTGTTCCGGGATATAGGCATAGCGTCCGTCTCCCCCAATGGTTACTTCATACTTCGCATGCTCAAGCAGGCCAAGTAATGTTTTGATGGTCGTGCTTTTGCCAGCCCCATTTGGTCCGATAATTCCCACCAGCTCCCCCGGCGCTACGTGTAATCGGATGTTCCTAATCGTGGATTGACCCGCCTCATACCCTGCTTCCGTAATATGTACGTCCAGTATGGACTCCTGTGCGGCTGTATCTTCGTTTTCGATTTCCATATCATTCACTCCCTGTCCTGTCAGGTGCTTGTTGGGTTCTATATTGATATTGTAATCGAGTTCTTGAGGAATTGTTTGATCATTTTGAGCTTTTGTATAATGATTTTACATTTGCAATTCATGTTATATGTTATAACGTACTAACATTTATACTTACTTACGTATTCATTTCTTAAGTTGGATCATACGATAGGAGGAACATACTATGAATGGTGGTTCCCAAATGAAAGAGGACAATTTTAAGAAGAACATTTTATCTCGTAAGATAGGTAAAATGGGTAAATAGCTTAGGCGTTAGCTTGCCAAAGGTTTTGATTGATAAGCTCGATGTGTCACAAGGTGATGAGATTGAATTTATTGAGAACAGTCAAGGTGAGATTATACTCAAAAAAGTTAGACAATTGAAAATACCTGAAAATGTGAGACCTGAAGTACTGGAAGGTTTTTTTGATGTTTTTGATGTTGAATGGCAAATGGAACGTCAATATGCAGTAGAGTTCATGGTCAATATTGCAGAGGGCAAGCACTCATTTGAAAGCATCGCATCTATATTAAAGTACCATTCAGTCGTGCGATAACATAATTTTATAATAAACGAAAAAAGCAGGGGATCTGGATCCCCTGCTTTTTTATATTACAGTGAAAATCTCATATTTGTATACTCGTTTCACTCACCTGTTATCATGGATTTGCTGCAAGACTCCCGTCCATATCGTTCTTTTTTTGCCTGCGAATCACTACATAAATCACGCCAAGCAGCGTCAGCAAAATGCCTGAACTAATAAAAGCCGGAATAACTCCGAATGAGGTCACCAAAAATCCACCTACCACCGGACCCATGATGTTACTGGCTGTCATGATGCTGCCAACCGTTCCAAACACACGCCCCGTCATGGATTCAGGTGTTTGTTCCTGAAGTAGAATTTGGAACGGAACAATGGCAAACCCAACCCCCACACCCGCCAGGGCAAATAACGATATCAGCAGCAAATTGGCGCCAAGACCGGCATGCGGCCATACTCCTACGATCATTCCTACTCCACCAATGACAAGACCCATCAATGATGTTCCAAGCCCCATCTTGATAACATGCCCCGCCCTTTTCCACTTCTGAACACTCATCGCTGCAATTAACGTTCCAACACCGCTAGCTGCGACGCACCATCCGAGCAGATCACTTGAAATACCGGGAAGCTGTCTGAACAGGACTACCGTCTGGGAATCCGCAAATTGCAGAAACAGAAGGGCTGAAGCAAGCAGGACCAGCGAGGTTCCCACATGAGGAAGAGATGCGAGCATGCGGATGCCTTCCATTGTATCTTTCAAAAACGTAGCTTTTTCACCTGTTTGTGCAACACCTGCTGTCTCTTCCCTTACTTGTTCTACGTTCTGATTCACAGATTGGATCACTCGGGCTCCAGGAATCCATAGCAAAATAATGCCTGAGATCAGAAAAGACGCGGAATCCAACACGAAACACCAGGTAATCCCAAAAGCAGCAACCAACAGCCCGCCAAGGGCTGGACCGATAATTTTGGACATCTGTTCAATCACCGAGCTGATGGATACCGCCTGCCCCAATTGCTCCTGAGGCACAATTTCCTTAAGCTTGCCGTTCTTGGCCGGTGAGAACATCACATCGAATAAAGACTTGAGAACAAGCAATACATACACATGCCAGATTTGATCGGCAAAAATGAGCCCTCCAACGATCACAATTCGCGCACCGTCTGCGCCGATCATCAGCCACTTGCGATTGACCCGGTCTGCCAGCGCCCCTGCAAATGGTCCGGTAAGCAAGACAGGCAATGCTGCACAGAGCGTGGTAAACGTAATCTCCCACGGCGTTGCATTCCAGCGAATGCCCACCAACGTAAGGATTGCCAGCAGGTGCAGCCAGTCTCCCAGATTGGAGATAGCCTGCGCAGCCATCAAAGTGATAAAAGATCGATTGTGCTTCAGGGGTCTTCGTTCCTGCATCGTTAATCCACTTGTCATCCTTCTTCTCCTCCGCCCTCAACCCATTCATGATATGAATTTATTATAGAGAGCAGGCTGTGCCCCCACCTCCTGCCAGAGACGGAGAAGCCACGGTGCCTTCAGGATGATTTTTCCAGTACTGAATGCTGACAATACGAAAAATGATTAAATTTTAATTGCTAAAAATGCAAATCTTGTGACATATCGCATGTTTTTCGTGCAAACAGGTGCTTACAATAGAAATATGGCGAACCTCTGAATCGTCAAATGTAAATTCATCAACTCCAATAAATCTGAAAAGGCGGGATCAGTATGCTGGAATTACAGGAAATCGGAACCGAACGTTCTCTTCATCTGTACCGCACCTTGGCCCAGACATTTAAGAGCGTGAATGAACACGCTGTATCCGGAAGCAAAGTGCATGGCTTCAACCCCACCGCTTACGGAGTGCTCGAAGTGTTATATATGAAAGGAGCACAGCCCATTCAACAAGTCGGTGCACAACTGCTGTTACAGAGCGGGAATGTCACATATGTCATTGACAAGCTGGAGCAAAAGGGGCTTTTACACCGAAAACACTGTCCGCAGGACAGACGCATTATTTTCGTGGAATTGACTGAGGAAGGTCAGCGTACGATGGATGACATCTATCCAGGGTACGCTCACAAAATAGATCGTGCTGTCAGCGGTCTGAGCGAGGATGATAAGACATTGCTCTCTGAGCTGTTGGAAAGGCTTGCACTTGGTGCGGATCGTTTATCCGCAAACGGCTAAGGCCAGCCCCATATCACCTGATCCAAATTAAAAATAACCGGTTCGCCTAAATAGGCGGTACCGGTTATTCGTATTTGTTTATTAATCTAATCAAAGGTACAGAATCCACATCAACACCGTGAGAACAGCAACAACCAATCCACCTGCAATGAGCAAATCCACAATGTAACTGGACAGACCTGAACGGCTGTGACCCTCAATCTCCCTCTGCGTCTCTTCGTACTTGCTTTTGGCTTCATCTTCATTGGACGAATTCAGATTATTGGGAAACATCATCCTCACCCCTACTCCAAATGAGATATCTATATTATCCTGTGCTGGTCTGCTGCTTCTGCTTACGTGATCTATTCAAGATCCATCCCAGACCTGATTGCCACAGTAAAAAAACAAAAGTTGTTATGACTACGTATTGATAAGGGCCAGCATTCTGAAAGGCATGCATTCTGTACACAAAGATGGAGAACAACAGCGCACTGCCTACACCAAGAAGAAAATAAGCTACGATTGTATATATTACCCTGGATACAGGTCTGTTCATTTTCAGAGAAGCAAGCACTTGGTCCACAAATAGCGATAAAGGCAGGATCAGAAACAGAAGAACAGCCAAATTGATAAGAGTGCTTATGATCAATGTATACCAGAAGGGATAGTAATATGTATCTTCCGCTCGTTCCGCCAAGGGAACATATTGCATGAGTCCGACAACGATGGAAAGTGAAATGCAAGTCATAAGGACTGCCAGCAGCTTGATTGGAAAGGGCACATACCGGAACGATTGCAGGGATTGCTTACTCATCTTAATTCGCCTCCCATTCCATTATTGTAAATTATAGATAATCCCTTCTAGAAAATAATAACAAAAAAGCAGCTGAGAAACAGCTGCCTTAATCCAATGATTATTCTTTTCACTTCGTTTACTGCCCAGAAGCTTGCGCTTGCGGCGGAGCATCTGCATCTTCAGGAACGATTAACCGTTTGCGTAAAGCCAATGTCGTTACCCATGAGATAATAGCAATGACAAACATAATGATGAACAAGGAATGCAGACTTCCTTCCAGCACGTTACGCAGAAGTGCCCATTTGTCATCCGACAGAGCGGCTTCCGTATGTGGAGCAAGCAGTTGATTCAGGTCCCCATCCGAAATCCCAGCCTCAGCCAGATGCTGCTCGCTCGACAACGTGGATATCCGGTAGTTCAACCATGTGCCGAAGGCTGCTGCACCGATGGTTTGTCCAAGCGTACGCATAAAGGTATGTAACGCCGTGGAAGATCCACGCTCTTTATACCCAACAGACGACTGTGAAATGATCGTGAATATGGTAAAAGCAAATCCGAAGCCGAGTCCGTAAATAAACGTCAATATAAACAGTACGGCTTGAGGCGATGTTCCACCGACCAGGAAAAGTCCTCCCGATCCAATGGCGATCCCGGTTAAGCCAATCACCGCTGTTAAGCGTGATCCAATCTTCATTAACAGACGGCCGGCAAGTACACTACCGATCAGCCAGCCAACAGACATCGGCGCAAGCAGCAACCCGGATTCAGTCGCATTACCGCCCCGAACCCCCTGCACCCATAGTGGCAAATAACTGGTTAGGCCAATCATCAGGGTACTGGTCAGTAATCCGGCGATATTCGCCACCCGGATGTCCCGAATACGGAATAGATGGAGCGGTACCATCGGGGCCTGGGCTCTTTTTTCCACCACAAAAAATAAAATCATAAATAAAATAGCGACAATACTCAGTCCCACAATAATAGGAGAACTCCAGGCATAATACTGTCCACCCGCGGACAATACAAAGAGCAATGCTGTAATACCGACGGTAAAGGTCAACGCACCCATATAGTCAATTTTCGCGGTACGCGGAGACATTTCTTCCTTCAGATAACGAAACACAAACCACATCGCCAGCAGTCCGAACGGCAAATTGAACCCAAAGATCCATTGCCAGCCCAGATTATCTACGAAATAACCGCCCAGCAGCGGTCCGACCAGAGATGAAATGCCCCACACGGAGCTGATCCAGCCCTGTATTTTGCCTCGTTCTTCAATGCGGTAGATGTCGCCAATAATCGTAAACGTAACAGGCACAACCGCACCTGCACCAATCCCTTGAATCGCTCGAAAAATAATCAGCTGCTCCATATTCTGCGAAAGGCAGCAAAGAAGCGAACCCAGTAAGAATAAAGCACATCCAATCAGGAATACTGGCTTTCGTCCGTATATATCACTGATTTTGCCGAAAATCGGCGTGCTCACAGCCATCGTTAACAGATAAGCCGTGAAAATCCAGCTCAACAGCTGTACACTTCCCAGCTCACTGACAATGGTTGGCCCTGCCGGACCAATCACTGTACCTTCGATTGCAGATAAAAAAGTCGCCAGCAGCAATCCCGCCAGGATGAAACTGCGGTTCAAACCTCCTGTTGTATTCACACAAACCCTTCTCTCTTCAATTCTCTATATAATTGGAACATTGATTTACACAGCCCACTACGAACCAGAACAACCTTTTGATCGCTGTTATCCCCAGATTTTTTTCATCCCCTTCAAAGGGGAAATCCGGTGATAAATGCGAACGCTACGCTTCTCCAGCTTTGTTCTGCCCCTTCGTTGCTTTCTTTATTTATCTCTCTTACGCAAAAACTCATCATACAACAGGGAGTACATCACCATATCCTTATACCCGGTAGACGTGTGCTGCACCTGACGCAGCAGGCCTTCCCGCGTGAAGCCTCGGTTCGTCAGAAACTCTCCCGAAGCCAGATTGCGCGGATCAACCAGCGCTTCAATCCGATTGAGACCCATCGTCTCATACCCAAATGGTAACATGACCGAAAATGCTTCCGTCATATAACCGTGACGCCAGTAGTCGCGCCCCAGTTCATAACCGATCTCCCCACGGAATGCACCTTCAAGTTGCCAAGTGTTATATCCGCAGCTTCCGATGATTCGGCCCGTTTCCTTGAGTTCAATGCCCCAGCGAATCGCCTCCTCTTCTCCTGCCATATGGTTCAGCAGCCCGATCATATCCGCAGCCTCACTTGTCCCGATCATAGGCGCCAAATTCATATAACGGGTCACTTCCCGGTCAGACCAGCAAGCGAACATCTGGGCCGCATCCCGGCGGCGCATTTTACGCAAACGCAGCCGCCCTGTCTCTAGTTCGGGAATTCTCCCTTTGCATTTATACATGAAAAGACACTCCGATCCGATCTATCCCACAGACCTCATATTCAATAGCCATCTAACCATAACCTGCACCGAATGGCAACTGTTCAATCATCATGATCACGTCAAAAAACCGGGCCACTTCCCCTCCCGGTCTTGTTGTACGTAAGAACAGCTCAAGTTTACATCCTAATTTCGGCACACCTTATCCGAATTTAGGTTCAGGCTGTAGACGTCTTCTTGTCCGACGCCAGCAACTCTTCACTAACCCGGCCGAACACGGCTAAGATTTCCTTAAACTCCTCAATGCCTGTCCCGGTAAGGCTCCATTGATCTCCATGGGCGGTCAGGAAGTTCTCCTGTGTCAGATGCTCAAGCTCCTGCTTGATCTCCCGTTCTCCAACGCGATACCCCCGTTCTTCCAATAGAGGCAATGCGTCGCTAACGGTTAAATCCTGATTTTGGGCCAAATATAGAAGATGAATTCGTACAAAAAGATTCTGTACCTCTGCATGCATAAGCCAAGCTCCTTCCCGGGTTGTAGCCCGCCGTGGTTGCTAAGTATTTACCCCACCCAGGAAGATGAGAAACAGGAGGAAATTTCATAATTGACCTGCCCTTTCCGAAATCCTCCGCTTGACTAACCGCAGGCTCTGCACTATCTTGAAAATAAGTACCATTTTTGCTCGGGAGGGTGATTCATCATGTTTCAAGCTGTTTCTTATGAAGGAACACGAAGCGAGCAGCAAACCGCCGTCCTGGGACAGTTAAGTGCTCTGATCCGCGATGAACCTAGCGCTATTGCCAATCTGGCAAACGCTGCGGCGTTGCTCAATGTATTTATGACCGACACCAATTGGGTCGGATTCTATCTGTATGATGGAAAAGAACTTGTACTCGGTCCATTCCAGGGACTGCCTGCCTGCATCCGTATTCCACTTGGGCGCGGTGTATGCGGCACTTCTGCTGCGGAGCGACGTACCATGGTCGTTGAAGATGTTCATGCCTTTCCAGGCCATATCGCCTGTGATGCCGCATCGAACAGTGAAATTGTTGTACCCATTATCAAAAACGGCGAATTGTACGGGGTGCTCGACATCGACAGCCCGCTCAAAAACCGTTTTGACGATGAAGACCGCATCTTCCTGGAAAAGGCGGTAAGCCTGATCACTGAGCAGCTGGAATTGTCCTAACTGCCTGAAATAAGGTCTTAAGCCGATGCAGAGTTCATCGGTCATACGATGATATGCAATAACAAAGAGCGCACTCTCCTAGAGGATCTGCGCTCTTTGTTATGATTATTTTTCTTCACACCCATGTTCTGCTCGCCCAAGATACTTTATGCAGCTAGGATAAATCCTGTTCCGCCTTAATCATCATCCCGTCTCGCAAAAACTCGGCCAACTTGGGGTGGTAGCCATCATACATCTGACGAAAATTTTTGTGCTCAACGTACAGATTGGCCAAATCCCGGTAAATCTCTGCGGTTGGGGTGTAATAATCCTTGATCCAATCGAGATGTCTGCCAATAATCTGCTGTACTTCCGGGCTGCCGGGTTCTAACCCTTCTTCAATAGCGTCCTGCAAGTCCAAGTGAATTCGATCAATCTTCGCCTGTGAATCGAGAAAATCTTCCTTCGTCTTCATCTCCTGACCATCAGGCATTGTGGACTGCTCCGGTGAATTGGCGTTGTAGTTCTGACTGTTCTCTGTATGCATCCGTTCAGAATAGTCATTCTTTGGCGCTCGGTCAGAGATCGGTTCATTCAGAAGCTGGTGACGCCCCTTACTGGAAAACCCGGCGTACAGTTCGTACTCATCCATTTCCTGCTCTCCACGTAAGTAAGAGATGGTTTTGTCCAGTGTCTGAATCATTCCGTGGAGATGAAGTGCCTTCTCCAGCATCTCGATCCGATGCTGCTGCATAATACGGATCATGTCCCGGGGAGTATCCCTGAGCATGGGGCCAATCTCTTCCTCCTCCATGCCTACTTCTTTACAGAACAGAATCTGCTGTAGTCTCAGCAGCTCCGGCTTCTCATAGTAGATATCCTCATCTTGACCCACGAAGGCTGGATTCAGCAGACCTTTCTCTGCATACTGTCCCAATTCACTCAGACTTACACCGGACATCCCGGATACATCAACCATGGAATATGCCATTGGAATACACCTCCTGTCTGGCCTGTAACTCCAAGGTTCAGGCTTGTTCATACTGCATTTTATTTAAATTTAAGTGAGATATTATAAGACTTCCATCAATTCTGTACCCCAGTAATCCGTTCATTCTCTGGATGGATACACAACGCTTCGGTGATATGAACGGCATGTCATTGGTAGATTTGCGGTATGATAAGTATTTATACCCTTCTCATCAGATGTGAACCCGGGGTTAATAAAGAAAGGCTATGTATTTTTTTACGGTATGGGCTGAACGCAGAAAAAGAAAAAATCCTGTACCCGCTAACTTGGGCACAGGATCACCAGTTTCTATTTTATCTCGAATATCCATCGTCTCACGGTTGGATCTTAATTCTTGTTAAACATGACAAACTTCAATTCGGTCATTTCCTCTACGGCATATTTAACACCTTCACGTCCCATCCCGCTCTGCTTCACACCGCCATAAGGCATATGATCCACACGGAAAGTGGGAATATCGTTAATCATCACGCCGCCAGCTTCGATGTGGTCCGCTGCATGCAATGCAGTATGAATATCATTGGTAAACACACCTGCCTGAAGCCCGTAGATGGAATCATTCACATGCTCAATGCCTTCTTCAACCGAATCCACCGAATTAATGACAACGATCGGGGCAAAGACCTCCTGACAAGACACCTTGGCATCTCGCGGAACGTTAATCAGTACGGTTGGACGCAATACGCCTCCCTCGGCTTCGCCACCTGTCGCCACCTCAGCGCCTGCCTGCTTCGCTTCATCGATCCAATCCAGCGTACGCTGTACATCTTTGGATGTGATGAGCGCAGAGACAACGGTATCCGGATTCAACGGGTCTCCAACTACGACTTTTTGGGCTGCTTCTGCAAAACGACGAATGAACTCATCCGCAATCGCGCTATGCACATAGATTCGCTGCAGTGAAATACATACCTGACCTTGGTAAGTAAAAGCCCCGGTCACACATCTCGGTACCACCTTATCCAAATTGGCATCCGCATCTATAATGACGGCTGCATTGGACCCCAGCTCCAATGTTACGCGTTTCAGTCCGGCTTTGCTGCGAATGCTGGTACCTACAGCAGGGCTGCCTGTAAACGTAATATGGGCCACGTCAGGATGCTCTACAAGTACATCACCGATCGTTTTGCCGTCACCGCTCACCACATTCAATGCGCCATCCGGTAATCCCGCTTCCTGAAGCAAATTGGCAATATAATACGAAGACAACGGTGTCTGCTCCGCAGGTTTCAACACAATCGTATTACCTGCTGCCAGCGCCGGTCCTACTTTGTGAGCCACCAGGTTCATCGGAAAATTAAACGGCGTAATGGCTCCAATAACACCCAAAGGCTGCCGCATCGTGTAGCCTACGCGTCCTTCGCCGCCTTTGGCTGCATCCATGGGAACTGTCTCTCCGGTGAGCCGCTTGGCTTCTTCTGCGGCGAAACGATACGTTTCCACCGTACGATCAACCTCGGCGAGCGCCGCAGTAATCGGCTTCGCTGCCTCCAGCGCAATGATCCGTGCTGCTTCTTCCTTCCGTTCTTCCAGCAGGGTGGACAGCTTGTAAAGGATGTCTGCACGCTGATGGGCAGGCATTCTGCGCATCTCTTTGCGTGCCTGAACTGCGGCCGCAATCGCGGCTTCCACTTCCTCCGCTGTCGCCGAGGATACTTCTGCCAGTGTTTCTTTCGAGTACGGTGCCTGGAGTGCTATATAGTCTACTGATTCGGTGGGCTTGCCCCCGATGAACAGATGTTGTTTTTTCATTGTTGTATCCTCCATTCATGTTTAACGCAGCGTTATCCCATACCTATTTATACACCACTTTAGCATCATCAACACAAGAAAGTCATACCACTATTTTACAGTCATTACCGGACATCCTGCATGTTTCAAGACGCCGTGGCTGACACTGCCCACCACGATTTCAGCGAGCATGCTTTTCCCGGCCGTCCCCATCACAATGAGATCACAGTCTCTATCCTTGGCTACACGGCAGATCTCATTCACGGGATCACCAGCAATCAGCAACGTTTCATAATGAACAGAACGAGCGGCTAACAATTCATTAACAGGTTGTATAATATGCTGTCCTTCTTCTGCGATCCGTGCTTCCAGATCCACACCCAGTGCGGGCTCATTTAGCGAGATCGAAGGATTAACATGTACGATAATCAAAGAAGCCGGTTGTTTCAGACTTTCTGCCAGAACAACAGCTTGCTCCAGACCTTTGTGTGCATGAACCGACCCATCGACAGCAACCAATATTCGTTTCAGCATTTTCCATTCCTCCTGTTCATTAATGCGTAATGGCAGCATCGATATCGCGCAGATGTCTGCGGCGTACCAGAAGCACAACGACCCCGATCAGAACCATCAATGCGCCAAAATAAAACGGTGTCTCCGGCAGGAACCACTCGGACAATTTACCAGCAAGCCAAGGTGCCAGCGCACCTCCAAGGAACCGGACAAAGCTATATGCAGCCGATGCCACAGAACGTTCCACTGGAGCAGCTTCCATAACTGCAGTCGTAATTAATGTGTTGTTGATCCCGAGGAAAATCCCGGCAACGATAACGGCCACAATAACCGTTGTGGATGATCCCATTACCGTACCTACAGCCATTACCAGCAAATCAATGGCGAACAGGGTCAGCATAACGCTCATGGAAGGAACCGATCCGAATCGACGTTGCAATCTTGGTGCAACAAATACAGACGTAATTGCCAGCATCAAACCCCAACCAAAGAATACATAACCGAGTCCGTGCTCATCCAGATTCATGACATAAGGCGAATAAGCCATCAAGGTAAAGAATCCAAAGTTATACAGAAAGGCCGTAATCGCCAATGTTTTCAGTGAAGGATAACCCAAAGCCTTGAACGGATCGGACAAGGAACTACGTGTTTTCGGTTTGGCCATCTTAGGTAGCATAAACGTAATACTGATAAAAGCAATCGCCATCAGAACAGCAACACCATAGAACGGGCCACGCCATGAGATGGAACCCAGTTCACCACCGAGCAATGGACCAACGGCAATCCCCAGACCAAGCGCTGCTTCGTATAAAATAATCGCTTTGGCTGTCCCCGAAGTGGACAGTCCTACAATAGCGGATAATGCAGTTGCGATGAAAAGGGCATTCCCCAGTCCCCAACCACCACGGTAACCGACAAGCGCACCTACAGTGTCAGAGGTCCCGCCGAGGAAAGAGAAAACAATGATCAGCAGAATCCCGCTGAGCAGTGTCCACTTCACACCAATCCGGCTGGATACAACACCTGTAATCAGCATGGCTACCCCGGTAACTGCGTTATAACTTGTAAACAATAAAGATACCTGGCTTTTGGAAGCATGCAGTTGATCTGCAATCGCAGGCAAAATCGGGTCGACCAATCCTAATCCCATAAAGGAGATGATACAGGCGAAGGCTACTGCCCATACCGCTCTGGGCTGGGATAACAGCCCACCACGGGATGACGGCAATTCGTCAGGTAGTGAGGGTTCTCTTTTCATACGTAATTCCTCCTGATTCATGATTTATGTTGTGAAGTAATTGTGAAAAACAATGAAATTATCATTTTTATTTTCAGAAATATAGGTAAGAAAACGGCACAAATGACACCGGATCTCCCGGTGCTTATCGTGTAATACTAATTATGTGTTCTTTTGCCCTTCTAATCGCCGAATGCCGTTCTGAACCCGTTCACGCAATTCCTCAAGTTCCTCTTGAACGGCGTGAATACGCTGAAGTTTCTGCTCAATCAGCTGCAGCTGGTCATCCAACGTCGTTTCCATCTTGGTGAGTTTTTCGATCCGTTCTCTCACTTCAGTAGTCTGCTGATAGTCAAAACGCTGTTCGTTCAGCGCATCCGCCGTTGCCACATACGTATGCAGCTCCTGAAGCGAAAAACCAAGCACTTCCTTCGCCCGAACCACCTTTTTGAGATAATCGATATCATCCCGGGTGTATAATCGTGTGCCACCGTCCGTCCGCTGAGGTGAAGGCATAACACCGATCTCTTCGTAATACCGAATGGTACGCTTGGTCAAACCACATTCCTTCGCTACATCATCAATTTTATATAAACTCATTTCCTTCACCTCACTTTAATATGTCTATAATGTTATGTACATAATTATATATATTATTAACGTTAACGTCAACGTTAGATTTTAAGCTTGAGTATGTAGTATGTTTCAAACATGAACAGATTATCTCAGTGTAAATTTTACAATACGTTGTTAAAAGTAGTTTCTAGTTGTTTCACCGCCTCTATAAGATGCAAAAAGATCCGCTCTCGCGGATCTTCGTTCAGGTGCGATTTCACATCCTACTCTACGCACCTTGCTCCTTCTGTTCCTCTTGCTGTACACGCTGCATTTGCTTCAAACGGCCTTCGACTCTGGTAAACAGCCTGAATGTATAGAATCCTGTAGCCACAAGACTTAGAACCAAAGCTCGTACATCCGTAAGCCAAAAACCGATTATGCCGAATACCGTAATAATCACACCAAACTGCATCATCAGATTGGCGCTATAACGTTGCGCTTCTTCCCATAAATCGGGATGACTCATTGCTCGCGGAGTACGATAACCATATATGCCATTAATCCTTTTCGGCGGCTTTTTGTACACCATTAATCCCAAAATGAAATAGCACACTCCGCATATAATCCCAACAATTGCTCCTGCCACAATGTTCTCCCCTTCTCTTCACTTTCAATGTGCAATTAAACGTATATACATGAAGCCATGAAAGATAAAAACGGCTCTACGTATATACGAAGAGCCGTCCGGATCGTTTCGTAAAACTTAAATGTCCTTCACCCGCAGTACACGCATGGCGTTCAGGACAGCCAGCACGGTCACCCCAACATCAGAGAATACCGCTTCCCACATGGTGGCAATGCCGAATACACCCAGCAGTAAGAAAATCGCTTTGACACCCAACGCAAAACCGATATTTTGCCAGACAATGGTTCGAGTCCGTTTTGCAATCCGGATCGCACTTGCCAGTCTGGAGGGTTCATCCGTCATGATGACAACGTCTGCCGCTTCAATCGCGGCATCCGAACCAAGTCCACCCATCGCTACACCTACATCGGCGCGCGCCAGAACTGGTGTATCGTTAATACCATCACCGACAAACACCATTTTCTCTTTCGGTGATTTGGCAGCTTCGAGCCGCTCCAGCTGTTCGACTTTATGCTGTGGCAGCAGCTCAGCGTATACTTCATCGACACCCAGCTCACGCCCTACAGCTTCACCAACAGCCTTGGCATCCCCGGTCAGCATGACCGTTTTGCGAATACCGAGCTTCTTGAGTGCCTGAATGGCTGCCGCTGCATCATCCTTCACCTCATCGGCAATGATCAGGTGACCGACATATGAACCGGATTCGGCAATGTGCACCACCGTACCCACGGTTTGCGGAGTTGTGTAGGAGATACCTGCCTGTTCCATCAATTTGGCGTTACCTGCAAGCACTTCACGTCCATCCACAGTGACCTTGATGCCATGCCCTGCAACCTCATCGTAATCATCCACACCCTGGGTCCGAATATCTTTCGCCCAAGCTGCGCGAATGGATTCAGCAATCGGATGATTGGAATGGGCCTCGGCAATTGCAGCAAGCTCCATCAATTCATCTTCCGTACGCCTGCCTTCAGGGCGAATAGCTGTAACTTTGAACACACCTTTGGTTAGGGTACCCGTTTTATCGAAAACAACGACTTTGACATCGTTCAAGGCTTCAAGGTAGTTACTTCCTTTGATGAGTATCCCATTACGCGAGGCAGCTCCGATGCCGCCGAAAAAACCAAGCGGAATGGACACGACCAGCGCACACGGACAAGAGATCACGAGGAAGACCAGTGCACGATAGATCCAATCGGCGAATGTCGCACCACTGAGTACCAGCGGCGGAACGAGTGCAATCAAAGCGGCAAGAATGACGACAACCGGCGTATAATAACGGGCAAATTTGCTAATAAAATGTTCCGTTTTGGCTTTGCGGCTGCTCGCATTCTGCACCAGGTCCAGAATTTTGGATACCGTGGATTCACCAAAAGTTTTTGTTACTTCGATAGTCAACATCCCGTTTTTGTTCACGAACCCACTCAGCACATCACTGCCGGGTTCCAGTTCACGCGGAACGGACTCACCTGTCAGAGCGGAAGTGTCCACCATGGAGCGACCTGCCTTAACGATACCGTCCAGAGGTACTCGCTCACCCGCTTTAACCACGATGCGATCTCCAATACGTACTTCGTCCGGAGACACTCGCTTGGTCTCTTCTCCCGCGCCAATCAGCATATTGGCATAATCCGGGCGAATATCCATAAGCGACTGGATCGACTTCCTTGAGCGATTAACCGCCAGTCCCTGAAACAGCTCACCAAGCTGATAGAAGAGCATAACCGCAACACCTTCGGGGTACTGGCCAATGGCAAAAGCACCGATGGTGGCCACGGACATCAGGAAGTATTCATCGAATACCTGACCGCGAATGATATTTTTGAACGCCTGGAGAACGATATCTCCCCCTGCGATCAGATAAGCAACAACATAGAGCGCAAGCTGTGCCCATCCTTCTAGCGGAGACCAGATCGCGGCTGCTACCAAAATGGACCCTGCCGCCAAACGTGCCAGCAGCACCTTTGTCTGCCCAGCGCCATGTTCATGCGAGTGTCCGGCATGCGCGTCATGATTGTGACTATCTGCATGACCGTGATCATGTCCAGCATGACTTCCATGATCATGCGTGTGGTCTTGGGCTCCGTGATGATGACCGTGGTCATGTGTATGATCATGGTCATGGGAGTAACCAGCATGATCGTGCCCACTCGAAGTATGCTCATGCGTGTGAGCCCCGCTGCCTGCATGGGCGTGCACATTGCCTTTGGCGTGATTTATTGAATCAGCAGCACCACGACTGCCTTGTGATGATTTACCTTTTTCCGAGATGCGAATATGCGGTTCCAGCCGAAGCACTTTGCGCTTCGCTTCTTCCACCACCTGCTCATCCATATCGGATGTGGTGTGCATGGATAAGGTTTTGGTCACAAAATTGACCGAGCAATCGGTAATGCCTTTAATTTTTTTGACGCCATTCTCAATCTTCAATGCGCAGTTCGCGCAATCCAATCCATCCAGCAGCAGTTCCCTTTTCACCTGTTCCTGTCCGGTTCCCATGTGAACTCTCCCCTTTGCAGTACGTAAGACAAAGTTATCCGTAATTTTTTTGATTTTAAATCAATATATGAGCAATCATTCATATGTTTTGTTAACTCTATTATATGCACGCTTAAACATGAGTGTCAACAATTCCAGTTGATTTTTCATACAGAATATGCTAATAGTAATTATTTCGCTTTAGACGTTTTTTGGATATAATAGGCTTATCGAAAAACATTTGATCAAATCAAAGGTTGAGTTAACATAGGTGGTGATAGGAAATGGAACAACCGGTTAAAGCTCCAGCCGAATGCGACGCGGCCTGCTCTGGAACAGAGGCTGACGTGCAAACCATTCGTGCTTCTCTCATGGATCGCGAGACCTCTTCCGAGATGGCTGATTGGTTCAAGGCTTTCAGCGACCCGACACGGCTTCGTATTATTGATGCGCTGTTGCAGAAGGAATTATGTGTGCATGATCTGACGGTGCTGCTCGATATGGGACAGTCGGCCATTTCGCACCAGCTGCGGTCACTCCGCAACATGCGGATTGTCAAGCGGCGCAAAGAAGGCAAGACTGTGTATTATTCTCTGGATGATGCACACATTGAGCAGATCTTCCTGCAGACGCTCCAACATATTAAACATGGCTAGGCATCAGCCTGCCTGTTCACACAACAGAACCCCCGTCTCTCGGCTGTTCGCCGATGGACGGGGGTTCTGTTGAATAAGGGCACCGTTTTGCCAGAAAAAAGAGTTTATCATTCTCTAGCTATGGGCTTGCCTACTCCTGTTACAGTAGATTGTTATTCTTCGGATCATACAGGCCGGATCTTTCCTTGAACCAGTTGAAGATATGCGACACACATACTTTCAGCACCGCGTATCCGGGAACGGCCAGCAGAATGCCCACCACACCGAACAGATTGCCTGAAGTCAGAATGACAAAGATAATCGTGATGGGGTGAATCTTGAGCGTTTTGCCCATAATCTGAGGTGAGATGAATTTACCCTCAATTAATTGCACGATCGTCCACACCGCTACCATCTTCAGCAGCATCACCGGGGAAGTGACCAGAGCCACGATCAACGCAGGCGTAATCGCAATTGCTGGTCCCAGGTAAGGTACAACACTCGTGAACGATGCGATAATCGCAAGAATCAGCGCATAGTCCAGACCAATAATCATATACCCGATGTAGAGCAGAATACCGATGCAGAAGCTGACGATAATCTGTCCACGAATGAACGAACTAATCTGGTGATTGATATCTTCCAGCACATGCATTGCACCTGTACGGCTCTTGATTGGCAGGAAAGATAAAATTTTGGACGGAAGTTTCTTGCCGTCTTTCAGCAGATAGAACAGGATAAACGGAACCGTTACAATGGACAGCACCGTCTCGGTGAACGCTCCGAGGAATCCGCCCAATTTGGTCCAGGTCGAGTTCAGAATGTCCGTGGCTTTCTGGGAGATCGTACCCCACCAGTCCTGAGAATTCAGATTCACTGTCTCCTGGAACTGACCGAACAGTTTGCTGCCCGTAAGCTGCTCAAACTGCTGTTTGACCGTCTCACTGTAAGTTGGAAAATTTTCAATCAGACTCGTAATCTGGTTACGTACGACCGGAATGACTGCCAGCACGACGACTGTCAGAATACCCCCGATAGCGAGATATAAGATCAGAATGGACCAGCCACGCTTGATCCTCCACTTCTCCATGACATCCACAATCGGATTCAGCAGATAATAGAGAATACCCGACAGAATAATCGGCAGCACAATCGTCTTGATCAGCACCGCGAGCGGGTGCAAAACAAAGGATACTTTGGTAAGTACCATCACGTTCAGTCCTACCAGCAGCAGAATTAACAGAAAAAGCACGAACTTGTTATTCAAAAAAAATCGTTTAAACCGATCCGGCCAAATACGGGGTTGCTCGGGTTGCTCCATAGGCGTGTCTTCCTCTCTTATGTATCCTTTATTAAAGCATTAGCTGTAAACCTGCATGTTTCTTGACTGTACATAAAGTTGCTTGTACAAGCCAACATATGTATAACACACTGAGTTTATACGTATGGCGCTGTTTAACCGTTTCAAATTAGACCAGTATGTTCATTTTACCCTAAAAAGAACCTTCTGCCCCATACGATTCCTTTGAAAAATATCCCTACCAAAAAAACGGCTCGCCTCCGAAGAGACAAACCGTTAATATGTCAGCGGCGTCCGAGCTTTATGTTCACGTCCGCTGTTGCGTTTCTGCTTTTGTTTATGCTTTTCCCGCCAGTTGAGCGATCAGCTCATACGAGTGCAGGCGTGCCTGATGATCATAGATCATCGACGTAATAATCAATTCATCCGCCTGGGTCTGAGCAATAAATGATTCCAGTTGACCACGCACGGTTTCCGGAGAACCGTTCACTGCTGCTTTCAGCGTCTGTTCTACACCAGCTTTCTCACGATCCGTCCATTTGCCTTCCATATCAGCTGGTGGCTGCACCAACCCGGTTGTGCCACGAATAATGTTCAGGAACTGCTGCTGCATCGTCGTACCAAGCCATGCAGCTTCTTCGTCGGTATCCGCAACGACTGCATTTACACCCACAATAACATGGGGCTCCTTCAAGTAATCGGATGGCTGGAAGCTGCTCCGATACGTTTCAAGTGCAATCCGAGTGTAATCCGGTGAGAAGTGGCTGGCAAAAGCAAACGGCAATCCCAGCTGTCCGGCGAGACGAGCACTGAAATCACTGGAGCCAAGCAGGTAAATCGGGATATTCAATCCTTCTCCGGGTACAGCGCGAACAGGCGCGTGATACGATGTAGCAGAAGCATCGAAGTATGCTCTTAGCTCAGCCAGCAATTCAGGGAAATCTTCACCGCTGTTCAGGTCTTTGCGTAAAGCAAGAGACGTACGACGGTCACTACCTGGCGCACGGCCTAACCCAAGGTCTATACGGCCTGGATAAAGTGACTCCAGCGTACCAAACTGCTCGGCAATGACAAGCGGCGCATGGTTAGGCAGCATGATACCACCAGAACCGAGACGAATAGTCTTCGTTCCACCCGCAAGGTAACCAATAACAACCGAGGTCGCGGAAGAAGCAATGCCTGGCATGTTGTGGTGTTCCGCTACCCAGTAACGGTGATATCCCCAACGCTCTGCGTGCTGAGCAAGATCCAGACTGTTGCGGAGCGCATCCGCAGGTGTGGCACCTACTACGACAGGAGCCAAATCCAGAATGGACAATTTAACGTCGTTAATATGTTTTTTGGGGGATGAAGCTGTGTTTTCGGTAGACATGATAGAAAGTTCTCCTCTGTGTGTATATTTTTATTTTTGTATATCCAGATATATAGATGTAAAAGCGCAAAAAAATGATGTGCCAGCGCTGCTCCTCAAGCCGTTTACATCCGGACGGAATACCCGCCTGCACCTGCATTCTTGCTTCCGTCTCGGCGTCCGGCTTATAGCTCGTGCTGTACGTACTCGGCAAATTGACGAATGGTTTCTTCGTTGCGGCGATAATACGTCCACTGCCCCCTGCGCTCGGAGATCAGCAACCCGGCTTTCAGCATAGTCAGCAGATAGCTGGATATGACGGATTGAGCCAGTCCGGCCTTCACCTGAATCGTTCCAACACATATGCCGCTCTTTCCTGCATCCGGATGCTGGGATAACTCCAGCGGTGGAAAGTGTTGCTCCGGGTTTTTGAGCCACAACAGAATCTGTCGACGTGTCTCGTTGGATAATGCTTTGAATATGAGTATAGGTTCCATGGGTAAGATTATACCGCCTTTCTTTCATTTTGCAAACCAAACAGACCGATTCGACGAATGAACCGGCCTGCCAATATATGCATGTGTATACGTTTAGAACTTGGTGCTGACCGTCTCTTTTACTTGTTCCAGCATGGACTGATAAGCTGTAGTTTCCAAATATCCGATACTGCCGAAGAGCAAGTGATCTATCACTTCAATACCTACAAAATCGAAGATACCGATATCGGAAGTCATTTTTATGCTGGCAGTCATGCCGATTTGATCGTAAATTTCACTTGGCGTGCCATGTGTATTAATGATCAGACCTTTTTTGCCTGTCAGCAATTTCTCGATGCCAGCTTCACCGGAAGCATAAGCGAAACCATATGCGAATACACGATCAATATACCCTTTCATGATTGCAGGAAGGCCTGCCCACCAGATGGGATAAATAAAGGTAATGGCCTCTGCTTCAGCAACAAATTGCTGCTCGGTTGCAATATCCTGAGGCGTCTGTCCTGCACGCATGGACGTTGTATCCGCCGCGCTCAATACAGGCTGGAATCCCAGTGCGTACAGATCACGTACAACGACTTCGTGGCCTTGACCCTTAAGTGTTTCCACTGCCGTGTTTAAAATGGCGTGGTTCAAACTGTCTGTGCGCGGGTGTGCATATACGATAAGATGTTTCATAAGAAATAACCCCTCCAGATTTATATTAAATTTCGCTGCCAAAATCTTGAATGACACTCTACATATACATAGATGTCTATATATATGATCAAAAAAAGGGGTTAAAGCATTTTACATTTTTTTGATCGTCCGATCGCCTCGGTTTATTGATAATGCAAAATGCTTTTAGTTGGTTATGGTTATAACTTGCTAACGATACCGGTCAACAAACTCTCCAGTTGATCCGCTTGATCGTCCGTCAAATGACCATACACCATCCCGTTAATCTGTTGTGATACCTGATGAAATACAGGTTCAAGTTGCCGCCCCTGCTCTGTCAAACGAATCATCGTCACTCGGCTGTCTTCGGCACTCTTACTGCGTTCTACATATCCCAGCTTTCCCAGCTTGTTCACCAGTACGGTGACGGTTGGTTGAGTTCGGTGGACTCGCTCCGCCAGCATCTTGATGGAAAGTACATCTTCACGGTAGAGGAACATGAGGATGTCACCGTGGGACGGGACGATTCCTGTAACATCATGCTTCTCCAGCTCCTGAACAATCTGTTTGTTAATGTGATCTCTGATTCTTGCGATCAGTGCAATTGCGTTGTATTTTGGCATGAGCTTATTATACATAGACATCTATGTATTTTCAAGCTTTTTATATCACAAGCCCTGGACCTTCCAAAAAGGAAGAGACGGGGCTTGTGATATTTATATATAAACAGCAGATCACGTGAAGCTTTAATCAATCCACTGCGTGATTTTATCCAAAGGCTGACGGGATTTCTCGCGTGGCGGATCTTCCGCCCGATAACCAAAGGCAGCCATGACGGAAACATCCCATACTCCATCCTCTAACAGACCTTCCTCTTCCAGAATACGATGTACGTCTTCATAGATAAACCCTTCAATCGGGCAGGAATCGATACCAATCAGCGCTGCCGCAGTCATCATATTGCCGAGAGCGATATAGGTCTGTTTGGACGCCCAGTCAAATAAAGTACGCGGGTTCTCAAGCATTCGTTGGTTCTTTTGAAATTTGCCATAAGCTTCACGGGTCAACTCAAAAACGTCATCCGGCATGCCTTTGATTTCTTTCAGCATATATTCCGCGTAAGGCGAGTTATAACTCGCATCAGACCGCGCCAGAATGACAATAAAATGGCTGGCCTTCGCCAATTGTTTCGAAGCCCCCGAAGAAACTTCGGATAGACGCTTCCGCAAGTCCGGGTTCTGCACAATCAGAAATTTCCATGGTTCCAATCCAATTGAGCTTGGCGACAATCGTCCTGTTTCCAGAATAAACTCAAAATCTTCTGCCGAAATGATACGTGAAGCATCAAACTGTTTGGTTGCATGCCGAAAATAGTAAGCGTTCAAAATGTTTTCTTTTGTAATAGCTTTTGCTGATTGTTCCATATGTCTGCACATCCTTTTTTCTTATTTATGTTTATATTCATGGTCATTGTCTAAACCGAATACCTGAGTGTTATTTTAGATTCTATAATCAAAATATAAAAGTACGCACAATAATGTTTCTTAGTTCATAAAAGTAACTATTGTTATCTAACAAGGTTTTCAACAGTCGGTTGCATAGCCTGTTGTAACAAAAAAACAAGTCGCCATGGATCTGCTGCTCCCCAAGGCGACTTACCTGTCATTCGTGTCAGAGATGATTATGATTACGAGAATTAGAGTTGTTCCATGAACTCATTTTCCGAAATAACCGTAAATCCCTCTTGCCGCAGCAAAGCAGAAGTAACCCCTTCGCCCGCGACTTTGTGGTTAGCAAAGTTGCCATCGTAGATCATCTGTGTACCACAGGAAGGGCTGAATTCTTTGAGCACCACACAGGTGACATCCAGTTTTTGTGCCCATTCAAGTGTCTGATAGGCTCCTTTAATGTACAGATCCGTCACATCCTTGCCACTCTTCTCCATTACCTTGGCTGTACCTGCCAGCACATCCTTACCCGTACCGCCGATAATTTCAGCCGGCTCCCGCGGGGTGGAAAATCCTCCAAGCAGCTCCGGGCAGACCATCTTCGCCTGTTCCTGCTCCACAAGCTCTTGAATCTTTGCATCCAGACTCGCTGTTCCGTTGTAACGGCAGGCTACGCCAGCAAGACATGAACTCACTAAATATTTCATCGTTATGCTCCTTATGCGCCAATCATCTATTAAATTGATTGTACCATATGAAATCAAATTTTAGAGGTTGGCATTGGCATCTATTGTGATCATCGTAATCCGTGCATCTTCTTCATATCGAACCTTAAAAGTATGGTAAACCTCTGTCTCTGCTGAAAGGAATGTGACCATTCCAGGCGTATTTGGATCTCTTTCAAGTTTATATAGATCAAGGTCGATTTTGAATATTTGTTTGATTACTGGTGCTGCGTTCTGCCTGATTACACTTTCCTTCATGTTACGTAACTTCTCAAAGTAAAGTTCATACTCTTCCCGAGTTTCAAGGTCTGGAATCTCCCTCTGGAAATCCATAACAGTATATTTATCGCTAAACATCCCACCAATTCTACTTACTAAATAACGATCTCCAAAATACAGGTCCGTTGTATCTTCAAGCGTCTTGCCATTTTGTTCAAAAATTATATTTTTCAAATCAGGTGCGGGCTCACCAGACAAGGCTTCAATCGACATTCTGGCTTCTGTTATTAAATCTTGTGATACAGTATCTGAACTCACACTACCAGAAACGGATACTGCTTCATCCCTTGTCCATTCGATACTGCCTCTGCCCCTACTATTTTCCAAAAACAATGTAGTGAACCATACCGGTTTTTCCTGACCCTGCTTCATTTTCACATAACGTCTGGCTGAGATCGGTTTTAGCGTAGGGTCACTTTTTATCCCTTCAAGAAGTGAAGGAATCTGGCGCAAATAACGATGCTCCAGCTCATTAGCTGCCATCTCCCGTCTCATTTCCACCTCACGCAGATTGCCTGTTGCTGCATCAAGCCAGATCAACGCATATTCTGCATCTCCTTCTTTTCCAGCCTCGACGGACACTCTTCCAGACACAGGCAAGTCCTGCACTTTGGTTATACGTAATTGTTTGCCAAGGTAGTCTCGCATCGTGACGGCTACATTCCTTTTCATCTTGTCTGTGAGCAGGCTCATGCCGGCATCATCCGTATATTGCAGCGCTGCTGTGGGATACACTGTTTCAATCACAGGCTCCACAAGCTGTCCGTTCCAGAGAATGACCGCCGCTGCCACGGCTGCAATCGTCGTGCACGCCATAACGGCTCTGCGGGAGCGAAGACCACGTCTGTGTGGAGTGGGCAGTTTTTTGGGCTCGGCGGACTTATCCCCAGCACCACTCATTTTCTGTGCAGATCCCGATTTAAGCCAGGCTACCTGGCGAAGTACGTTCTGCTTATGCTCCTCGGTAAAAGGAGACGCCGCAAACGGCTCCTTTCTGACTACTTTTTCCCATTCGTCATCCATATGTTTCATTCGCTTCGCTCCTCCCACTGTTTCCTTACCTTCGCCTTCGCCCTGGACAGTCGCGATTTGACCGTTCCTGCGCTGATGCCCAGCATTTCCGCAATTTCACCCGTTGTAAGCTCATACTTCAGATGCAGCAAAAGCAATTCCCGGAATTTGTCCGGCAGAGCCATGATGATGTCCCAGATTTCATGAACGTGCTCCCTGCTGATCGCCTCGGCTTCGGCAGAGGGGTGAACCCATTTTTCAGGCTTCATCTCACCCTGGCTCGTAGTAACCTGTTCCGTTCGAATTGGTAGTGTCTCTCCCCATAAACTGCTGCGAAAAAATCTAGATTTTCGGTATGTAAATGTCGTGTTCCTAGTAATGGTCAGCAGCCATGTCTTCAATGAGCATTCTCCTCGAAAGTGGGCGATCCCGGAATATGCCCGGATAAACACTTCCTGTGACAATTCATCCGCCTGCTCGGTACTCTTAGTCAGAAAGTACGCGTAGTTCCATACGTCGTTCCCGTAATCATCCATCATACTGCTAAGTGTGTAATTATCGATCGTCTGAGCGTGTGCCAGATATTGATAGTCCAACTGATGTTCACCTCACTTAATAAGACTGCGTCTAATCCCATTTGGTTCCCAAATCGTTTATCTCTTCTCCCTATCCTGCAAAATAAAATAAACCAGCAAAGTCCAGATGTACTGAACGCGCTGGTCTACCGAGTATAAAACCTATAAACTTCATGTTGATGCCAAAAGCTGCTGCTCAAGCCTTAACCGCGGCAATCATCAGAAACATCGGTCGACGATTCTCGTCTCGCATACCGGGAACCTGCTCCATCATCTCAGGAGATGGCTTGGACTCGGCTACCTGTTGAATGACAAAACCAGCTTGAATCAATTCATTCAGATGAGTCGCCATTGTCCGATGGTATTTCACCACGTCCTGATTCAAGAAGTTCGCTACCCGCTGCCCTTCCTCTTGATAATGATCCACAGGCCAATGCAGTATTTCACCCTGAGGTCCATAATGCCAGTCCTGCTCAGACCGCGCTGTGAAAATGGGATGTTCGGCAGACAAGACAAAAGTACCTCCTTGGACAAGACATGCATTGATTTTGGCGTATACCTGATCCAGACGTTCGATATAATGCAAAGCCAGTGAGCTGATCACCACATCAAATTGTCCGGGTACAAAATCAATATCCTCAATCGCCATGCGCTGGTACTCGATATGAGGATCATCCGTCATCTCGCGTGCCCGCTGCAGCATATTTTCAGACAAATCCACGCCAACCACAGAACTAGCCTGTTGCTCACGTGCATATCGACAGTGCCAACCAAAGCCGCACCCCAGATCCAGTACGTTCTTACCCTTTAATTCAGGCAGCATCGTTTGCAGTTCATGCCACTCGCCAGCAGCCTCCAGCCCTTGGGTTGATCGGGCCATCTGACTGTAATTGCCGAAAAATTCGGCTTCATCGTATTTGTTTTGCTTCATAATTGGCGATACCTCCCGCTGCAAAAATAATACATTCACTCTACCATATAAATGGTGATCTTACTAAAAAAGGCGAGCCCAAAGGCCCGCCAGATTATACTTATTTTACATTTATCCATCAATGAATTCGGTTTGAAGCAGCATCCGATATAACAGCACCGTTGTTTCGGCACGAGTTAACGAGCGTTGTGGACGAAGCTCCTCTCCGTACCCTTTCACCAGACCTATTTGAATCGCTGTTTGCATAGCAGCATTGGCCCAGCTTCCAATTTGATGGCTGTCGGCATACAGAGACAAGTCCACTTGCGCCTGAGGTTGAACAGTTAATGTAGAGCCTTTAACCAGTTGCATGGATCTCACTAGGGTCACGATGGCTTCTTGTCTGGATACTTCCCGTTCGGGTCTAAAGGTCCCATCCTCGAAGCCATCCATCATTCCATAAGCCTTAACCGTGGCAACAGCCCCGCTGTACCAGCTTGAAGAACTTACGTCTTTATAGCCAGCCTCACCCTCTCCTTGCACTGCATCAGCATCCGGAAGACCAAGAGCTCTGGCCAGTATAGTGGCAAGTTCGGCCCGGGTAATAGATGCATCCGGCATAAATCGGCTGCCATTTATACCCTGGACAATCATCCGCTCATTCATTTTGCTGATTTCCGCCGAAGCCCAATGGTTTTTGATATCGGTTAATGTAGACGTCCTGGATACCGGGACATATACACTGTTCGTGAGACTTTGAATAATAGCAGCCGGATGACCGTTTATATCCACGAACCGGGTTGGTACAGGACGTAATTCCTTCTGCGCCTCGTCCCATACCATAATAGTTGTGACCTTTTCCTGATCACTAGGCAAATAAATTGCCCTTTCCACATATCGGCTGAATTGGTTTACCTCTGTTGCTACACCATTCCGAATGGCCTGCACATTGAAATCCACCGGATGGCCTGCAATTTGAAGCGCCCCTTTAATGGCTGCATCCTTGAGTCCGGTTATTGCTTCAGCATCGCCAAGCTCAATCGTGATTCGAGCTTCCGTATCCCCGGACACGCCAGATTTCGGAAGGACCAGTTCAGATAGTGGCAGACGGTACTGCCCATAGGCACTAACCAACGTGATATCTGCTACTTTGGCTACAAGCAGCTTTACAGCATCTGCGGGGAGCTTCAATACGACTTTCGCCACCGCTTGCTCGTAAGCGATGGAAATAGCGCTGACCGTTTCACCGGACCCTTCATCAAGCACCTTCTTCAAGGTAGTCATGTCCATTGGGATTTCAACGGATTTCTTTCCGCTTTCATCGTCTTGAAGCTTGGCAATCCCCGATACTTCATGATCATTAATTTTGATCGGCACCGATGTCACGAGCGAGGAATCACTCGGATGACTCGCAGCGCTTGTTGAGCCAGACGGACTCGGATTCGAGCCCGGATTCGGGGTTGGTGTCGGGCCAGGGATTGAGCTGGCCGCGGCACGATTTACATTCAGTTGGTACGTCTGCACAGACTGATCCTGTGCTGTGACACGCACTTTGAATGTATTCATCCCAACCACAAGTGGATACGTGACTGTACTTGATCCACTGGTTACCGGCTGACCGTTTACATCTATCACTGAATATGAATCAGCAACGGTCATTACCATGCTCAGACCATTCACAGCATGAGTGGCTTCAATGGTATAGGTTGTTTTTCCCGGATCGAAATTCAGGGCAAGCACGCCCCCCACACCCGTAACTTTCCAGTCCGACAGGTTGCCGTTGCTGCTCTTCTTCACAATGTTCTGCACATCAATCTGACTCACATTCGCATTGCCTGCGGCATCTTTCACATACACAGCATAAATACCGTTCTCCTGCACTTCAAAATGATCGGTAATTTCTGTACCCTGCGTATCAAAATAGGAGACGGACTGAGCACCTGCCGCCCATTTAATCATTGAGATGTTATTCAATTGCCCATAAGCCGTTGCCGTTACGGTGACCTTCACACTGTCAAAAGTAGGATCGGCAGGGTCAGCGTGCAATTCAATCTTTGGAGGCTGCTCATATACAAACGCAATCTCCACCGTCTGATCCAACACCACTTCGCTACTTACCGATCGTGCAGCATAGGTGACTCGCTCTGCCGCTGTATTGCTGACTTGAAAAACAGCAGTTCCATCCTGACTAGTCCAGCCGTAGGCATCATGGATGACAGATGCGCCGCCGTCAGCCTGAAGTAGCACCTGTTGACCTGGCAACGGATTGCCATAATTATCGGTAAGCTTCACCAGAATGGTGGCTGCACTGCGTCCATCGGCTGGCACAACCAACTCTTTTGCTGTCACAGTAGACTGAAACGAACTCACCGGTCCTGGCACAAACTCCACCGTGCTCGTTGTGGTTAATGCATTTCCCCCAACGGTTGCGCTGATCGCTGCCGTACCCACGGTTGTAGGGGCCGTCAGCGTTGCGCTGTACGTGCCATCCTGGTTATCTGTTACGGCGCTGACGGTGCCTAGTGTCGATGTAATCGCCACCGACTCACCTCCGCCCGTCAGCCGATTGCCCTGCGCATCCTTTAACGTCACCTTAATCGCGGTCTGGCTCGTTCCATCAGCTACTAGAGACGCATTGGACGTTTCCAATACGCTGCTCACTAATGATGAAGAGCCTGCAGCAAACTCCACCGTGCTCGTTGCGGTTAATGCATTTCCCCCAACGGCTGCGCTGATCGTTGCCGTACCCACGGTTGTTGGGGCCGTTAACGTTGCGCTGTACGTTCCATCCTGGTTATCCGTTACGGCGCTGACGGTGCCCAGTGTCGATGTAATCGCCACAGACTCGCCTCCACTCGTCAGCCGATTGCCCTGCGCATCCTTTAACGTCACCTTGATTGCTGTCTGACTCGTTCCATCGGCTGTTAAAGATGCATGGGACGTTTCCAATACACTGCTCGTTGGTGACGGAGTACCGGGTACAAAATTCACCGTGCTCGTTGCGGTCAGCGCTTTCCCACCAACTGTGGCGCTGATTGTCGCCTTGCCCGCAGTCGTCGGTGCGGTTAACGTTGCACTGTACGTGCCATTCTGGTTATCCGTTACGGCGCTGACGGTGCCCAATGTCGATGTAATCGCCACCGACTCACCACCATCGGTAAGCGGGGTGCCCTGGGCATCCTTCAAGTTCACCGTGATCGTGCTCTGACTCGTTCCATCTGCGATCAAACTGGCTTGTGTACTCACAATGCGGCTCTCTTCCATAGATATCGAGTAATCGGCAATCATGTACGTTCTGAAGGAATAATCATAATTAGCAGCCGGGGAAGAGCCTCTCGGATAAGGATTACCAGAACCCATATACCACCCAAAACCGATATTAGACCCACCATTTTCGGTAGATACGATCATTCTGTATTGGGTTTCCCTTTTTATATAAGGAGCAGACTCTCCGGAAAAATTAACAGATGTCCAGCCTGACGCATAGTTAACAACAGTCTTTGCCTCAGCAATTGCGGTGGACAGGTCACTTTCCTTATAAATTTTAATCTGAATGGCACCCAAACCGTTATAACTATCGAATATGTTCAGATCAATCCTGCTCAGATTGCCTGTTATAGCCGGAGTAAACGTCTGATATCTGGGATAATCCCGATTAACAAATGAATTTCCCGACCAACTCGCTTGCTCCTGATCCAGGACCTCAGGCGAGTCAGCCATCACATATGCACCTGATGCTCCCCCTGTTGCAACCATAATACATAGAATCAGGATCAACCATTTCTTTCCCTTGTTCCAACTGTTCATTCATATCCCCCTTCTTAATCGTTGCTGTTCGCTTGCTTCATGCCGTGAACTATACCCACGTACCCAATAACATAAAATGGGACCGTTCTCTTAGGCCATACCTCCAAAGGGGTATCTTATACCTAATCCTCAGCAAACCAACGCTGAAATGCTAATCCCATGGAGGTATAGAGTTCTTCTTGAAAGCGGGATATGATAAGGGAATCATTATAAGGAATCATTGCTCGATAATTATTCTTTTGGTCTGTAACGTGGACTGATCTTCCATTACAATAAGACCTAATAGCTAGTATGTTGATGTATGAGGTGCACAGCCATGACAGGAATTAACATTATTAAACATGCAACAGAAGATAGAGATTCAGGAAAAGAAGGACTTCCCCTGGATCGGATAAGAAACGATGCACCTAAGATAACCCTCAAAGAATTCATTGAACATTATTCTCCCATGAAGCTTGAAGTGTTTCTCCCTCTGGCGAGAGCCATTGTATCCTGTGTCGGGAATGTTCATCGACTGCAGACCCTACATCTGGATCTAAGGCCCGAGCACATTGACGTGCTGAATAATGGTTACGAGGTTTCTTTGAATACTTCCGGTTGTACGGTGCTGCGTTCAGCGGAAGGTTATATACGCCCACACCCGATTGAGAGCGGTATACCCGAAGGGTCTCTGCCGTATTGCTCACCTGAAAATACAGGCAGAATGCAGCGACAAATTGACGAGCGGAGCGATCTTTATTCCCTTGGTGCAATTTTTTACGAAATGCTCACAGGTCGACTTCCTTTTCTCGCTAATACTGCACTTGAATGGGTGTATCTGCATCTCGCTCAAAGCCCCTCCCCCTTAAATTTGTCTGGTATACATGGATCAGATGCGCTGGAATCCATCGTGATGAAGCTGCTGGAGAAAAATCCGGACTCTCGCTATCCAAACACAGCTTATCTGCTCGCTGATCTGGATCGTATTGGACAATCTGCGGATACACTTCTCACAGAGTCGGACTTTCACGGAAGGTTGCATGAAATGTCAGTCCTCATTCAGGCTTTCGATTCCGCTTGCTTAGGCTCAACCGAGATGATGTACGTTGCAGGCGAAGCTGGAATGGGCAAAACAAGCCTGATCCACCAGGTCTTCCGCAATGAACAGCATGCAAGACCATTTTTCTATATCACCGGAAAATTCGAGCAGTTATCCATGGAAAGCCCCTATCAGCCGATTATTCAGGCGTTCCGTGGACTTATTCGCCATTTGCTCGGAGAGACTAAACAAGCCTCTATGCAGTGGGGACACAAGCTGCGCGAAGCATTGGGGATATACGCAGGAGTGATCACGAGCATTATCCCTGAAGCCGACATGATATTGGGCCAAGTACCCGCTGTAGAGGAACTGCCTGCCAATGAATCCAAGAAACGGTTCGTCCATGCTTTTCGCAAATTTGTACAGACACTCGCAACCAGGGAATGTCCGCTTGTGTTATTTATCGATGATGTGCAATGGGCGGATTCTTCCTCTCTTCAATTAATTGATGCCTTGCTCTGTGATCCGGAATCCCAGTATTTGATGATTGTGTGCGCCTATCGTCAGGCGGAAACCGACGTGAGTCAGCTGCCCGGATATCAGGCTGACGGAAGCGCTGCCCTGCAAGCGGTCATCAGACATATCCATCTCAGTCCGCTAGGTCTGGAGGATATGAACGGAATCGTGACGGCGAAGCTAAACAGCGATACACATGCTACACAGTCATTGACGGAATTGCTGTATCAGCAATCGGGTGGAAACCCGTTTCATTTTCAACAAATTCTGCTTCGTCTCCAGGACGATCAAACACTGCTGTATGATGAAGAGCACCGCCATTGGCAGTGGGACCTTGGGCAGATTATTGAGCATAATCTTAGCTACTCGGTTCAGGATCTGATCACACTTAAACTGCGCCGTCTTAACGAGGAGGCTCAGGAGCTTCTTCAGGTGGCAGCTTGTGTAGGCAGCACGTTTCATTCTAAATTCATTGCCCTGGTGGTGAACCAACACGCCGAAGTGCTGCTTCCGTTATGGTCCATGATCGTTGCCGAAGGGATGATTATGCCTACCTCCGATCAACAATTCAAATTCGCTCATGACCATATTCAGAAGCAGATCTACAGCTCCATGGATGTCACCTCCAGACAAGCCCTTCATCTCCGAATTGGCAGTTGTTTGAGGGATCTGTACCCGGAGAATGAAGAGCACACCTATGAGAAGGTTCATCATCTGAATCGTGGTTCCGCCAGCATAGCAGATCCACAGGAGATTCTGCGGCTCGTACAATTGAATGCGGATGCGGGTCACCGTGCCAAATCAGCCTCCGCCCACGATGTTGCGTTAGGTTATTTCAGGCAAGCGATTGAGCTACTCCCAGCGGGATATTGGGAAATGGCATTTGAAACGTGCTTTGAATTACATATCCAAAGGGCGGAATGCGAATATTTATGCGGCCACCATGCGCAATCCGAACAGGAGATTGAACTCTTGCTTGAACGTGCGCGCAATCCGGTCGAGCGGAGCAAAGTACAGATGATTCGAATTATGCAATATATTAACCAGGGAAAATATTCGGAAGGCACCGCCCTTGGCCTCGAATGTTTGCATGACCTTCGGATTTCCATCACGCCTAATCCCGGGAAATTCACGCTGTTTATAGAAAGCAAACGAATAGAATGGATGCTTCAAAATCGATACGAGCAGTTGACTCACTTGGAGGAAATGCAAGATCAGGAACGAATTTCAGCCATGAATCTAATTTTTGCCATTACGCCCTCAACCTTCTTCACCAATAAAAAAGTTTTTTTTCTGCTCATGTGTCGGGCCATCCAGCTCTCTCTTCAATATGGAAACACGCCGGTTTCCGCAGCAGTTTATTCGGCCTATGGCCTGCTTCAGGGCATTGCGTTGGGGAAATTTGAAAGAGGATATGCCATGGGCAAGGTCGGGATGGAATTATCTAATCGTTACAACATTCCATCCATTCAAAGCAGAACCTATACGATGTTTGGCGGTGTACTGTGCCAGTTTGTCGGGGATGCGAGGGAAGGGGATATGTATCTGGAAGATGCCATCCAGATGGGCATGAATTCAGGGGATTATATATTTGCCAGCTATGCCATCGGCGCACATGTGAACTCTTTATACACAAGGGCACCCCTTGGGCAATTTTCCAAAAACCTTGCCGATTATCTGACGGTGCTGGAGACGACAAAGGATGAATTTGTAAGACAAAACATTTACCTGTATCAGCAATATATCCTTGCCCTTCAAGGAAAGACAGATGCACCGGACTCATTCAGCCGTGCCCATTTTGATGAAAATGAATTTCTGGAGCGGATATCGGGGGAAGAGACATCTGGCACCACTCTGTTTCAATATAATACCTACAAAACGCAGCTATGTTATCTGCTAGGTCATTACGAGGAAGCGATGCAATGGGCAAGGCAAGCCCGATCCCATAAAATTTATGCGACGCATCTGCCCCATTTGCCGGAATGCCTGTTCTATGAATCACTCGCCATGGTGGCCGCCTGTATCCAGCCCCATCAACGGTCCACATGGCCGACCCTCAAGCGGCGTTTCAATCAAAATATACGTCGTTTTCGCCAATGGGCGGCATGGAGTCCAGTAAACTACCAGTCCAGGCTGCTGTTGCTTGAGGCTGAGCTTGCTCGTGTCTCGCGGGATATGCAGAGGGCTGAGCATCTGTATGATCAATGCATCCGGGAAGCCAGGGAGCGGGGCGATCTGAGGGTCGCCAGTCTCGCCAGCGAGATTGCTGCCACTCACTATGAGAATCAGGGCAAGCGGAAGAGCGCTTCTTTTTATTTGCAATCTTCAATTCAGGGATATGAGCAGTGGGAGGTGCGTATCAAAGTAACCCAACTGAAAAAATTGCAGCAGCACTGGCACCAGGAACAAGAGCCGGAGCATGCTTCACACACCTCCCTGCCCCCTTCAGATAGCAGCGATAAAATGGAGAAGATGGAGCAAAGTATGCGATCTGCCTCCTTCCCGGATCAGCTTGCTGCCATAGACCGCCTTGGCCTCTCTCCTCTCCTGCAAACGATGCAGGACACGTCCAGTCAGACGGAAATGGATACTGTGGTGGCAGACATCATGAAATCCATCCTGATCTATGCAGGTGCAAGCAAAGGGGCCTTGTTGACAGGCAGTGCAGAGCCCTTTTTCATACAGGGTTATTCGGATATGGAGAGTTCCTCTGCATCCTCTAATGAAAACATTCATGACATGAACCGGTTGCCGGAAGGCATCATTCGCTATGTGTTCCGCACCCAGGAAAGGGTTTATTATAACGGAGGCGAGGATAGCTGGCTCATACACAATCCTTATATGTCGAAGCATCAGCCGCAATCGGTTCTGTGTATTCCTGTAGCGGTTCATGGCACATTGCTGGGCGTCCTTTACCTGGAAAACAGGCTCACACGAGGCGTGTTCCATGAGGAGCAAAACTCTGTACTCGTGACGATGGCGTCTCATGTTATCCTGATGGGCTTGCTTCACCATTCCCATGAAACATCTGATCCTTCTCAGTCTTCGCAAGACATCGCGAAAGGAACAGATTCTCTTTCGACCTTGATTGAAGAGCCGCTCACGGAACGCGAACTGGAGGTGCTGGCACTGATTGCAGCCGGATTGTCCAACAAGGAAATTGCAGAGCATCTGGTCATTGCGATGGGTACAGTAAAGGTCCACGTCAAACATATTTTTGCCAAGCTCAAAGTTAACCGGCGTACCAAAGCTATTGCTCAGGCTAAGGAGCTTAATCTGCTCGAATGAGCTTTGCTGAGCATAAATATCATTTTCGTTTTCGTCTCACATAATAAATATCCCCGATCATGTAATGATCGGGGATATTTATTGCTATATAGAAAAATTCATGAATTAATTCGGTTTATTTCAATATCTTAGACCCGAATGTCAAATCGGCCATTGCTGTCCGTTGATGCATTTGCAATTTCTTGCGGGGAGGCTGCTTGCATGCCATTGGTTGGTGGTTTGGCCGGCAGTGCTTCTTTGGTTATTCTTGCCCCGCTGCTCTGGGAGCTTTGCTGTGAGATTTGAGCTTCAATTTGCTTGATTTGCTGCTGCAGTTGCTTCGTTTTGGTCTCCTTGGTTTTCTCATCGTCCTTGCTGGATTGTACCTTTTCCAATTCGGCCTCAAGCTTCGTCTTTTGTTTTTCCAACTCACTTGTGCTGTTCGAACTGGATGAAGATGTGGATATGTAGGATGTCGTGGAACTTGCTGCTGAAGAAATATTCATCGTTGATCTCCTCCTCTTTCTTGGTTCCACTATATCCCATCCAGACGAAAGGCACGTTAATTTCAACTGAAAGGTTGCTGAATGATTGGCTGTCGGCCCTTTCTAGTTTTTCGGACAAAGCTACGAGGTCCTTTCGTGAAAATTTCTCACAAGAAATTTCATGAATTTCCTAACGCTATAAAATTCCCCCCATACCTTTCTATATCAGCCTTCGTCAGGCTTCTTAAAAGAAATTCGGCAGCATCCATGAAGGTAGCGCTTACAACCATCCAAAAAAAGGGTTGATAAATGAGAAACCATCCACTATGATATTGTCATCAGTCCGGATAATAAAGTTAAAGCACTTTAACTTTCAATTACATAACATCATGTGAAACCTTTTATTTATGAGAAACCCAACTCTGAAAGTTAAAGCGTTATAACTTTATACCCGATAGAAAGGTTGGTGTTTATGTGACCCATCGCGAAAGCCGGCGGCAGACATTTTACATGTACCTCTTCATCTCTCCATGGCTTATCGGTTTCTTCGTGTTTGCCTTGTATCCGATTCTGTCATCCCTTTATTACAGCTTCACGGACTATGACATTATCCACCCGCCGAAATATGTCGGACTCGCGAATTACAAAGAAATGTTTCAAAATGACCTGTTTTGGAAATCTGTTTTCGTAACGGTGCGCTATACCTTTATCAGTGTACCGATCCAGCTGCTGCTGGCACTCGGATTCGCGCTCCTGCTCAATGCAAAAATACCGTTTCGCGGGTTTTTCCGCACGGCCATGTATTTTCCGAGTATGGTATCCGGCGTCGCCATGTCCTTGCTGTGGTACTGGATTTTCAACCCATCAATCGGTCTGTTCAATTACGTGCTATCTTGGTTCGGCATTAGCGGCCCAGCCTGGCTCATGAGCCCTGATTATGCGCTTTATGCTCTGATGATTATGTCCTTCTGGACGGTGGGCTCAGGCATGATCCTGTTCCTTGCAGGACTTCAAGGCGTTCCTTCAAGTCTCGTGGAAGCCGCCAAGCTTGACGGTGCGGGACGCTTCCGAATTTTCCTGAACGTGACGCTGCCCATGATTTCACCGGTGCTTTTGTTCCAGCTGATTATGGGCGTCATTGATTCCTTCCAGGTATTCACTCAGGCGTATGTAATGACCCAAGGGGGTCCAAACTACTCGACCTGGTTCTACGTTTACAACCTCTACACCAGCGCCTTCAAGGAATACAGGGCAGGCTACTCCTCGGCACTCGCTTGGGTGCTGCTGATCGTCGTCATGGCGTTTACGGCGCTCATTATCAAACTCTCGAACCGGTATGTTCACTATGAAGGAGGCGGGGGCAAATGAGTACGATTCCGACTGCCGGACCAGGGGCTTCACCTTCTGTAAATAAACGCCGGCGCAAAATCGATGCGGTTAGCATTGCCAGCTTCATTGCCCTTGTGGTCACCACCTTTCTCATGCTCCTCCCTTTGTTTTTCATGGTCTCGACCTCGCTGAAATCGAAGAAGGAACTGCTGAAGTTTCCTCCGACCTTTCTGCCGGAATCATGGCAATGGAGTAACTACAGAGAGATTTTCGACACGCTGAACTTCGGTCAAATGTATATGAACAGTCTCATTATCGGCATTTTGACCGTTGTGGGCACCCTGTTTTCGTCGGCGCTTGCAGGCTATGGCTTCGCCAGATATCGGGGCAAGGGCAGCAACTTGTGGTTCATGCTCATGCTCAGCACCATGATGCTTCCATATCCGGCGATTATGATCCCGCAGTTCATTCTCTTTTCCAAGCTGAACTGGATCGATACCTTCCTGCCGCTGATTGTCCCTGCATTTTTCGGTTCGGCATACAACATCTTTTTGCTGCGACAGTTCTTTTCCACCCTGCCGGATGAGCTGTTTGACGCCGGACGCATAGATGGCTGCAGCGAGTTCCGGATGTGGCGACAGATCGCTTTGCCTCTGTCCGGTCCCGCGCTTGCAACCGTTGCAATCTTTGCTTTCATTTACAGCTGGAACGACCTTCTGACACCAGTGCTCTATTTAAGCTCATCGGATAAGTTTACGCTTCCGGTCGGTATGTCTTCCTTCACATCTTCGCGTTTCCGAATCCCGCCATGGCATCTGCTCATGGTTGCCTCCGTGCTCGCCATGCTGCCGATCGTGACTCTGTTTGCGATAGCCCAGAAGCGGTTTGTAGAAGGAATTGTACTTACAGGCATCAAGTAAAGGCTCCGCCGCAGGGGCGGCAAAAAACTTGAATATATGGGGGACTGTAGTTCATGAAAACGCTAAGGATCAAAAAGTCTTTTACACTCTTGCTTGCGACCAGCATGCTCGTCGTATTCGCATTGTCCGGCTGTAGCGGCGGCAAATCTGCGGGAGATATCGTAACCGGGAACGATGGCGATAACGCTAACTCCGGCTCCTCAGGAGGGCAAGTCACCATAACGCACTACACCATTGATTCCGAGGATCGCACCTTTATCGAAAAGCTGGTTCCGGATTTTGAAGCCCAACATCCGAATATTAAGGTAAAAGTCGAGAAAGCTCCTTACGAGCAGTTCGACAGTAAACTCCAAACGCTGATTGCCGGCGGCAAATCTCCTGACGTCACAAGCCACTATGGTTACGGCGGTTTTGCTGAGTATTACAACAAAGACATGCTGCTCGACATGAACGACATGATTAAGGAAGACGGATTTAAAGCATCTGACTACAGCATCCCGGATGATCTCATGAAAATCTATACCGTCAAAGACCATGTCTACGGTATCCCGGTCAACATGTACGTCTCTCTAATGCTCTACAACAAAGACATGTTCGACGCAGCCAACGTTCCTTATCCTCCAAGCGATTACGAGGACAAGAGCTGGACGTTTGACAAAATGGTTGAAGATGCGAAGCAAATGACGCATGTATCCAATGATATTGCCAAAACTCAATATGGCGTTGACTTCACATGGTCCGAGCGCGATATGCGCCCGCTCTATTTCGGAGCTGAGCCCTACTCCGAGGATACCTGGACCAACGGCGGTGTACCATCCGAGACTCATTTCGATTCGCCGGAAGTCATCGCAGCCTATAACAAGCTGTTCAACCTGATCTTAAAAGATAAAGTGTCTCCGACAACGGAATGGAGCAAAAGCGTAGCGGGGCAAAACGGTGATGCGTTCGTAACCGGCAAGGTGGGTATGACCGTCAGCGGCTCATGGAGCCTTGCGGGCTCCAATGATTTCCCTTTCAAGGTTGGCGTGGCTGCAGTACCTGCCGGCGGCAATGACAAGGTCCGCAGTGTACTTTTCGTCGATCCGCTCTTGATTCTGAAGGGCTCCAAACATCCGAAGGAAGCTTTTGAATGGATCAAGTATCTGGTCAGCGACGAGATTCAGGAAAAATCCATCGAACTGAGCGGTGGCAACCCTCCTGTAAATACGAAGGCTGCCGAAACCTATTACAAGCATTTTGATGGCATCGATCCAGCAGATGTGAAGAAGGTTTACGAAGGTGCTGTAAAATACGGATTTGAATCCTATAACCACCTGATCACCCACTATTCTCAGATCAACGACATGTTCATCAACGAGATGCAGCCGATTGATACCGGACACAACACCGTTGAAGAAGTGATGCCGACGATTCAGAAAAAGGTCATGGAAATTATCAATCGTTAACGCTAGAGTTGTGCCGTCCCGCAAGGGGCGGTACATCTATCAAATTAGCTTCGCGGCTAAGCCTCCGTACATGTATACTAATGTTAAGTCAATATAAAGTACGGAAAATCTGCCGCAAGGAGAGTACACAATGAAGGTTAGTATATTTGATGTTGCAAAGAAATCAGGACTGTCCGTCGTGACGGTTTCTCGCGTTTTAAACGGTGCCGAATCCGTGCGAGAGAAAAATAGGCAAAAGGTTCTGGAGGCCATCAAGGAACTCGATTACCATCCTAACGCTGCTGCGCGGAGTTTAGCTCGCGGCAAGACAGGAATCGTCGGTTTGATCATGACCACTCTTCAGGACTCCTTCTTCGACACCGTCGTTAAAGAGCTGAACGAAGTGCTTGCACTTCACGGCTATTTTCTTGCCGTCTCGGTCTCTACCGGCATTGGCTCTGATGAAACCCATTACCTGATCCAGGAGGACAGGGTGGACGGTCTGATCCTGCTCTCCCCGATGGAAGAGGATAACTACATTGTGGAACTGAAGCGACGCAATATTCCTTATGTGCTCATCGACAATCAGAAGCCGGAGAACGATGCTTTTTCGGTAACCATCGATAACTACAAAGGCGGCTATGCCGCTACGAAGCATCTGCTTGATCTCGGCCATACCTCCATCGCGCACTTAAGCGGACAGAACATGTTCCGCAGTACGAGGGAGCGCCGCAGCGGTTTTCTGGATGCACTCAAGGAAAAAGACCTGGCACCGTTCGACATGATTACAGGTGATTTCGAAATCGATTTTGGTTATGACATCTGCCGCAAATGGCTGCGAGAGGGACGCCTTCCTTCCGCGGTGTTCGCGGGCGATGACCATATCGCGCTTGGGGTCGTGAACGCCCTCATGGAAGAAGGCATCAAGGTGCCTGAACAGGTAGCTATCGTCGGCTATGACGATCAGTATATTTCATCCAAGCTGCACCCCCATCTGACAACGGTCCGGCAGCCTGCCGACCGCATCGGGATTGCTGCTGCAGATATGCTGCTGAAACGCATGGAGGGTACGATGAAACGCGGGGCTAATGTAAAGATCGACCCTGAACTCATCGTGAGAGAATCTACTGGATCTGGATCACCAACCAAAAGTACAACTGGATAAAAATAATATAACCTTATATATAGGAGTGACGACCATTGGCTTACTACTTGGGAATCGACGGGGGAGGAACAAAAACATACGCCCTGCTGACCGATGACTGCGGCAATGTGCTTGGCAAAGGCATGGGCGGCAACGGCAATCACCAGATTGACCGCGCCTTGGCCGCGCAAAGCATACGAGAAGCCGCGGAAGGAGCCCTGAACGAGGCAGGACTGCAGATTCATGAAGTCTCCCACACCTATTTTGGACTTGCAGGAGCAGACCGGGAAGTAGATTACCGAATCCTGCACCCTCTGGTTCAGGGAATCGGATTCACCCAGAATTACTCGATTAACTGTGATACCATGATCAGCCTGCGCGCAGGTACGAACCGACCTTACGGGGTCGCACTGATCTGCGGCACAGGTACCAACTCCGCTGGCCGCAATCCGGCAGGAGAACATGTGCAGGTCGGCGGTTTTGATTATATGTACGGTGATTTCGGCGGTGGCGGTTCCCTCAATATTGAGGTGTTCCGCTCTGTCATCCGTTCTTGGGACGGTCGTGAGCAGCCAACGCTCCTGACTCCCCTGCTGTTGAACTTTCTTGGGTATAACAGTGTCAGCGATATGTTCGATGACTATCAGGATCATGGCAAGCATGTGCCTGTCCATGCAGCGAAGCTGCTATTTAAAGCTGCCGCAGAGGACGATGCTGTAGCTCTGGAAATTCTGACCCGTCAAGGCGTAGAGCTTGGCAAATCAGCGGCTGCGGTGATCCACAAACTTGAAATGGAAAAGGATACTTTTGACGTAGTCCTGGCTGGAAGTCTGCTAACAAGGGGGGATCGTGGCTGGATTCGGAGCAAGATTGAACAGACTGTTGCAACCATCGCTCCGAATGCGACCATTGTAACGTTGGCCACCGAGCCTGTTGTCGGTGCCTTATGGTCTGCTATGGATGCGAGCGGACATGCGGTAAGCCAGGATGTATATGACAAAATGCGGACCTTCCGCGAATTCGAACATATCAAGCAAACAACAAGATAAACGTCTACAAACACTTTCAACTCAAAAAATTTTAAAAGACTGGAGTGTGTAAAATGGCATATGAACAAGGACTGAAAATAGCGGTAATCGGCGGTGGATCTTCCTATACTCCGGAGCTCGTTGAGGGGTTCATACTTCACCATGCCGAGCTTCCGGTACGCGAGCTGTGGTTGGTCGATATTGAGCCAGGACAGCGCAAACTGAATATTGTCGGCAACTTGGCCAAACGTATGGTGGAGAAATCCGGTCTCCCCATTGAGGTTCATTTGACGTTCGACCGCCGCGAAGCCATCAAGGGTGCGGACTTCGTCAGCACTCAAATGCGTGTCGGCATGCTTGACGCCCGTGGCCGCGATGAATCTATTCCCTTGAAATACGGTGTGATCGGCCAAGAAACCACTGGTCCCGGAGGTATGATGAAGGCACTGCGGACGATTCCGGTCCTGCTCGATATCTGCCGTGATATTGAAGAACTTGCTCCCCATGCTTGGTTGCTTAACTTCACGAATCCGGCGGGTATGGTCACGGAAGCCATTCTGAAGTATTCCAACGTTAAAAGCATCGGTCTCTGTAATGCGCCGATCGGCCTGATCAAGCAGACTTCGGCCAAATACGGCGTAGAAGCGGACCGCATCTATGCCGAGTTTGTCGGCCTGAACCATCTGCACTGGATTACGCGTATTGATGTGAACGGAGAAGACAAACTGGATGAGATGTTGGCTGATACAGCCGGTTACAGCGCGAAGAACGTGCCTGTACGGGAGTGGAATCCGGAATTCCTGCAATCCCTGCATGCCCTTCCTTCCTACTATCTGAAATATTTCTATATGACCGATGCCATGCTTGAAGAACAGCTGGAATCCTTACAAACAGGCGGAAACCGTGCGGAAGTGGTTAAACGCGTCGAAGAAGAACTGTTCGAGCTTTATAATGACCCGGACCTGAAAGATAAACCGAAACAGCTGGAGCAGCGGGGCGGCGCCTTCTATTCCGAAGCAGCCGTAAACCTGATGCGCTCACTGTACAACGGAACGAATGACATTCAGACGTTGAACGTAGCCAATCAAGGCATTATTGATTTCCTGCCGGACGATGCCAGCATTGAAGTCAACTGCGTTGTCACCAAAACCGGCCCGCTGCCCCTGCCGCTAACCAAGGTTCCTCCTATGGCCGTCGGACTGATCCATGCGGTTAAAACCTATGAGCGCCTCGCCATCGATGCTGCCGTAACCGGCGATCGTGGATTGGCACTACAGGCATTGGTCCATCATCCTCTGGTCCCTTCGGTCGAAGTGGCGATTCAGATGCTGGATGAAATGCTCGAAGCCAACAAGGAATATTTGCCGCAGTTTTTTACTGAAACTGCAGCTAATGCATAATAATTCGGCTATGACCCATTCTTCCTAATGCCATAAAAAACGTCGATCAGCGTACCTTCACACCAAACGAAACCGCCGTATCCCAGGATTTCCTGAGCTATGGCGGTTTGTCGTTTCCAAGCATTTGCCCATCTATATCACTCGCTCCAATAGGTCAATAAATCATTCTTCTAGCTCTCCTTCCATTTAAAAAGCAGGCTGGGAGCTAATCTCCCTGCCTGCTTGCATATGAGCAATCAATCCATTTCAAGTTGTTTAGTATGTCCACCAGTTGCCGGACATCACGATCATGGAGAACAGCTTGATGCTGTCTTCATAGTAGCCTTCATTGGAGCTGCCCGCCGTTTTGGTCCATACGGAATTCAGCCAGTTTTGGTTCGTGGACGAGGTCATAGCGCTGACACCAAACGGTGCATAGAACGCGCCGCTGCCACCGGAACCTGTAACCGTGCCGTTGAGTTTATAACCATCCTTTACGCTGCTAGGGTTGCCGCTTACTTTGGTCGTAATCCAGCTGTTCATTTGGCTGAGCTGATTGAGCGCCCGGCTGTCACCCGTCATCAGATAATCCGTTGCGATCCGCCAAGGCGTACGACACGAGTTGTAATCGTAGTTACCATCGTTGGCCCCTTCCAGAAAATCGGCTGAAGCCGGCTTGTACGTTGAACCCGACAGAACGACGAAGTCTGGAAGCAATCCGGTTGATGAACTATACCCGTTGTATAAGGAGTTGATAATGGTATAGGTTTTGTCGATCACGTTCGCCCATCTGGCATCACCCGTTGCAGCCTGGAACGCCTTCAAGTGATTCAGCATAAAGTCTGATGGACGGGTAGCATTTTTGTAGGTGTTGTCCGTTGCCCAGTCGCCAAGACGCAGCGTCCATTGAGACTGATTCACGTCACTTTGCATAATGGCATTGATGATGTCCTTGCCGGCCTGAAGGTAGTTGATGCTGCCGCTGCTCCCCCACTGCTTGTCCGCAAGCAGGAGCGAATAAGCAATGTCCATGTCTCCATCCGTGGCCGAGTCGGCGCCTTCAATGTTCTGAAAACTGCTGTTTTGTTTCCATGCCATCAGTTTCGAATTGTTGGCGCTCGGATGAGCCTTATAATATTGATAAAGTCCGTCGAAATAGGTCTGCGCGTTGCTGTCATAACCAGCCATTAGAACCGTTGCCAGCATTCCATACCCGTGAGCTTCAGATACAGTATCCCCGTTGGACTGATATTTCACATAATACTTGCCTGTGCCTGCTGTCTTCAAATATGCTGATTTCCAGCTGTCCCATTTCGCTTTCACGGCGCTGTCCATCGCATTTTGCGTAACATGGTTCGGCTTGATCGAACCGCTGGTATATGTCGTATGCTGCGGGAATGGCTTGTTTGGAGCGGCGAAGGCAAAGCCCGCCGGAATCAGAAGAAAAGCGAGACAACACATCATAACAGCCTTGCTGCTAACCGAAAATTCCTTACTTTTTCTCATAAATTTACGCTCCTTTTAGATCCAAATGGGTCTTGATCCGTGACATAACCTTTAAGCCGAAAATTCAGTGCAGCATCTTGATGGAGAAACCATGATTCGTTTTTGGCATCCAGAGACACAATCACCTCCATCTAAAAGTTAAAGCGCTTTAACTTTTAAAACGCTTACATTTATTTTAATTGTTCTTCTAATATTTGTAAATAGACATTTCCGAGATTGAATCTAAAGTCCTGATTCGACATTTTGGCAGAGACCACCGTTTTCTTACCCTAATTAATTTTCTCCATAATCCAGCTGTACATCCAGCCTTACTCACGGACGGAACAGTACTCCTTTCTTCACAGGCATACAAAAATCCCCCTCTTCCAGTGCTTGAGGGGGATTTTACTAATCTCTTTTTTCACTATCTATTGTCTACCATGAGGGGAGAATACCAGGCTCCCATAAAAGGAGCTATAATTCTTTTATTTTCGTACCACTGTATATCCTTTATCTTTCAGCAACTTCACGATCCCATGATCACCCAGATAGTGCGCTGCACCAACTACGATGAAGTACTCTTCACCTTTGCCGTTTCTCAGGTAACCATCGATCTTGTCAGCCATCCCCACATTACGATCAGTGAGCATTGCTTTGTTGTACTCTTCATCATCAGAAAAGCTGTTCGTCAGCTCCAGCAGTTGCTCGTCATTCCCTGTTTTCCACATTTCGGCCATTTGGTTCACGCTGTCATCCAACACATCGAAATTGTCCAAAGTCGCTTTCAATGTTTTTTCTTGCAGCTCCTTGGAGAAGTCATTGAACATTCCCAATTGAGATTCATAGGATTCCAGCTCGATCACCGGAAGTTTGCGCTCGATTGCCTTCTGAATGAAATACAGATCAACCCCCGCAGAAGCTTCATAACCAGATTTCATAGACTTCAGACTGGCTAACGTGCTCTCCACCACCCAAGGCTTAAAGGTATCCAGTGCGTTCGCTTCCAATCCATTCTTCTTCAAAATATCGCCCAGTTGAGTATACGTCTCGCTGGAGATGTGATCTTTCAGTGTTGTGCCATCCTGATACGAGCCCATATCCAGAACAATCTTCTGCTGCGCTTCTTCAGCTGCTTTGCTGATATCGATCTCTACGCCTAGGTAATCTGCCTCGGCAAAGGCTTCTTCAAACTCCTTACGCAATGGATAAAAGCTTTCATCCGCAATATGCATAGAACCTACCAGGTACACGGTGTTGCCGTTGCTTTCGACTTCCCACATGAAGCCACGTCCACCGGTTTGAACAGTTTCTGTTTCGCCACCTTTGGAAACCAGCAGCACTGTGCGTGCAGCAGCATCCCAACGGACCTCATAACCAGTTGCATCCCCTACAATACGAATCGGCGCATATGTTACGCCATTAATACGTGTAAGCTTGCTATTCAAAGTAATCGTCTTGCCGTTAACGACGGCTGTAATTGTATCATCTGTTGCTATCGTCAGCTTCACATCCATCGCATCCAGCGTGGAACGAAGCGGAACAAGTGTTGTTCCTTTATTGTTAATCGGTGCACCTGCGGTGTATTCAACCGTTTCGTCATTCACCTTTACCGATGTCTCTTGCGGAGAGGCCATAGCCGGTACTGCCGATGCGAGCAAACCGACCGAGATTGTCAGGGACAAGAGCATACGTTTCCAGTTTTTCATATTATGTATTCTCCTTTAAGAATGAAATAATGAAAAGATATGTTCACTAGAAGAGAAATTAGAGATGGTGCCACACCCACTATCTTTAGTGCAGCACCTGCTCCCATTCAATTGTTTTACTGAGAGATCAAAAAACCACTACCTACTACTCCTCCGTAAAGTTACATCAAATTTTATACGCCTTCATCGCTTTGAACAATTCCTTGAAGGTTGGGCGTTTACCATACATCAACACACCTGTACGATAGATTTTCGCTGCGAGCCAACCGAAGATGATAATGGATACCACGAGAATGGCCAGGGACGTCCAGATCTGCCAGGTTGGCGCAACGCCTGCCCCGATCCGAACCAGAATTGCCGTTGGCGATGTGAACGGAATGAAGCTTGCTACTTTCAATAACAGGATGTTCGGTGTAGCAATACTGAAGATCGCGATATAGAAGGACACCAGGGACAACATCGTAATTGGCAGCACGGCCTGACCCAGTTCTTCTGTCCGACTCACCATGGAACCAATGGCTGCGAACATCACCGCATACAGGAAGTAACCCAGAATGTAGAAGATAAGTCCATATACAATGACTGCGACGTTCACATCACTCAGATTCATATTGAAATCGCTCAATACATCACGGTTATGCGGTAGCAGCATATTGCCAGCAACTACTGCACCGAAAATACCGATTTGCAGCAAACCTACCATGAAAATACCGATGATTTTACCAAACATCTGACTGAGCGGAGATACACTCGTAATCAAAATCTCCATAATACGCGAACTCTTCTCAGCTGTAATCTCGGAAGCAATCATATTCCCTGTCATCATCGTTGATGTGAACAACAGGATAATGAGCAGATATACCACAATGTAGTTGATGCCACTCATGGTACCTTCCGACTCCGCAGCAGCTCCACTTTGGCTAGAATCAAGGCTTTGCTCTGTCAGTTTTACCGGCGTGCTGATGAGCTGTTTTTGCTCCGCCGTGAGTGTATCCTTCACCACGACATCAAGCTTCACAATTTGCAGCGCAGCTTCAATAGGTGCTATAACCTGCGGGGAGATATCTTCGCTTGAATACAAGACAGGTTGTGGGAAGTCTTGCCCAGCAACAGGTTCAAACTTCAGGTACCCATCCAAAAGCTCCGACTCCACATCGGCTTTGAGGGCCGCTTCATCTTTACTCGCGTCCGAAACAAAGTGGTATGCTTCATTTCCTTGTGCGGAGGAGTATGTCTCCAGCTTCTCAGCTACCTCCGTTTGTCCCGTGCTCAGCAGACCGATCTTCACCGGATTTGTGCTCGAGCCTCCACCGATGGGACCACCATTAAATAGGGTAATGAAATATGGAATATTGAGTCCAATCGTAATTAAAAGTGCAAGTACAATAGTCGTTACCATGAAAGACTTCGTTTTTACTTTGTTTTTGAACGTAAATCCGATAATTGTCCCCATTTTATTCATTCGACTCACCTACCTCACGAATAAAGATTTGGTTAAGCGTTGGTTCCTTGATTTCAAAATGTTCAACGGTCGTCTGAGCCATGGCTGCTCTCAGAATTTCCTGAGCTGCTTCCATCTGACCAATATGGATCAGGTATCCACGCTCATTTTGCTCTACCTTTTTCACACCCGGCAGCTGTTCCAGACCACCTACATTACCCGTGGTGCTCAGGAATACATGCTCACGCGGATAACGGCTCTTGATCTCCTTGATCTCTCCTTGCACAACGGTATTGGAGCGATGCAGAATTGTTATCTGACGACATAATTCTTCAACGTGCTCCATCCGGTGTGTCGAGAACAGAATGGCTGTGCCTTCATCACGCAGCTCCTTCACCGTGGATTTCAGCAATTCCACGTTGACCGGATCGAGTCCGCTAAAGGCTTCATCCAGAATGAGAATTTGCGGTCTGTGCACCACTGCGGCAATAAAGCCCATCTTTTGCTGATTCCCTTTGGATAGTTCCTCAATCTTTTTGTCGTAATACTCCGGCACTTCGAATCGGTCCAACCAATACTTCAGACTCTGATCCGCATCCTTTCCATTCATGCCGCGCAGACGGGCCAGATAGTTGATCTGTTCACTGACCTTTACCTTCGGATACAAACCGCGCTCTTCCGGAAGATAGCCCATAATCTGCTGCAACTCCGTGTTGTAGGGCTTGCCGTTGTACAGGATATTCCCTCCGTCCGGATGGATCAATCCGAGCACCATACGCATTGTTGTTGTTTTACCAGCACCGTTGGCTCCGAGCAGACCGTAAATCTCCCCTTCTTGTACATTAAGCGTCACACCATTAACTGCCGTTTTGTCTGCGTATTGCTTGACTACCTGCTTCAATTCCAATCGGTTCATCATTTATCGTCTCCCTTCGGTTATTTCCACTGTACGGGTGCATACCCGGCAATCCAGAATGCCAGGACTTCATCCAATTCCAAGTTGCGGATTTTCAATACCCGGTTATTTGCCAGCTCCAGCCTTTCCTGCGCTTCGCTGATCCGGGTTGTAATGACGCGAACCAGACCCCTCTCTTCCAAAGAAGATTCCACAACACCGGGGATACTCTCTGGTCGCAAGTCTCCTTCATACCAGACTTCTTTCCACTGATCGAGCACCATATCTTTCTCGGCCATCCCCAGCGACTGACCACGGTGCATCAATACGATGTAATCTGCAAGCCTTTTGACTTCATCCGCAATATGTGTGGCAATCAGAATCGTGGTGTCTCCCTCCGCCATGAAGGTACGGAACTGCTCAATCATCACTTTCCAGGCAAAGGGGTCCAGCCCTGATGAAGGCTCATCCAAAAGCAATAGTCTTGGGCGAGCTGCGATTGCAGCAGCGATCTCGAATTTCCGCCGTTCACCCTTGGACATCTTGTTCAGCTTCACATCAACAGGTACTTCCATATCGTGAATCAGTTGGTCGAACAACTTCATATCCCAACGCGGGTACCAGTAGGCCCGAAAATTAGCTGCTTCCTGTGCAGTTATCCGATTCTCTTCGAGCCCAGCGTTGTCAGCCACAAAACCGATCTGTTGTCTCAGTTCAATAGGAAGAGGCCCCTCATGTTCCTTCCCAAACCATATAATCTGCCCTGCATCTGGCAGTACCACTTGTTGTAGCATGTTAAGAAGTGTGCTTTTACCTGAACCGTTATGACCGAGAATAGCAACTACATACCCTTCCGGTATGGTCAGATCGATTGGACCAATAACTCTGCGTTTTCGCATTTTGGATACGCCGTTCAACTGAACTGCGATGGGCTCCATGTATGAATCACTCCCTCACTTCACTTCGAGTAAACAGCCTTCAGGACTTCCCGGAACAGACTCTCCAGTTCTTCTTCCGTACATCCTACCGATTTTCCGGACTGCACCGCTGCCTGCATCGCTTCCTGCGCGGCCTTCAATCTATAATGTTCTCTGTCGCCGGCTTCTACCTGGGCCACAAATGTACCCGTCCCCTGCTTCGTACGAAGCAGCCCTTCATTCTCCAGATCCTGATAGACCCGTCTAACCGTTATAACACTGCAATTCAGTGATCCGGCGAATTCGCGAATGGACGGCAAATGTGTTCCCTCCCCCAACTGACCCGTAACAATTAACGATCTTAACTGATTTTCAATTTGGTGGTATAGAGGTTCAGCGCTATTTTCATTAATTTGAATGGGTATTTTCACATCTTGCACCTCGCCCTCCGGTACACTCCAGTCTGTTACCTGTCCGTGCCGGTTTCATCCTGTATTCATTTTTGCGTTCATCCCTCATACCGTTAACTCAAATCCCGAGTGGAAAGTTTCTTCAGCGTCAATCGACTGAAAAGCCATAATCCTGCTATGCCAGCCACCAAAGCAACCCACATAATCGGGGAAAGCAGCCCCCATGATTTACTCATATCAATTACAATCGAAAATCCGTAACTGCCCGACGTTCGGATCAGCAAAGATATGATGATCGTAAGCGGCAAGAACAGCGAACTGAGAAGCAAATATTTTTTACCACTGTACAGAAACTCTCCGTAAATATATAAGCCTGTCATGAGAAGTCCGTAACCTGTACAAGTTAGGCCAAAGGCCAGGTACTGATCCCACCGGAATCCTTCCTCGTGCAACCCAACCACATACAGTGATCCATAGAAAAAGATACCATTATACGTAAACGCCATCAGAGACTGCTGAAGTCTCGACCACATCACCGTTTCGTTTGGAATGGGAAGTCTGCGATAGTAGGCCAACATCTGTGTATAGGAATCCTCCTGTATATAACGGAAGGAACGCCTGCTGAACACAAATCCCTGAAATGGCACCATGATCAAAAAGAAAGTATCTACAACAGGATTAATGAAATCTGTCTTCTGTTGTCCTAATAACAACACACCGCTCATGCTACCCGTGTATATCATAAAAATTGCGGTCCACAGCCATTGGAGCTTATCCTTGTTCATCTCGCTGCGGGTCAGCCACCAAGCCTGCTTCCATTCGTTCATATCATTGCCTGCCTTTCCATCAGTCATTGGAACACCTTGCTCACTGTATCTACTGTATATATCAATATACACAGTATACAGACCGTTCCTCATTCCCGTCAACCCCTTATTTTCCTGAATCAGGAAGTTTGGATAGGATTCAGGTTAGAGATAAGATAAAATAAAACTTGATTCTGAACGTACAGTGATTTATTGTGATTTATTGTAATTTCATTTGTTCAACTTATAGAGATACTACAGAGATAAATAGAAAGGATGGATTCACTCATGGATTGGCTAGTTGAGATCGGGTTTGTGCTCCTCTTCCTTATCGTGGTTATCTGGCTCATTGTTCGAGACGAACCCAAACGGCACACTACCAAAAAAGGCAGACATCGTGTACAGCGTAACAGCGGCTACACCGACTCTTCTCCGGCATACCCGGTCATGACCAATGATGACTCCTACACTCATCATTCCAAACATTTTCACGATCACAAGCATCATGACAGCGATCCTTTTTCGGGATCTAATCACCATCACAGCAGCGATAGCGGAAGCAGCAACGACAGCAGTGGAGATAGTGGGGACAGTGGCGGCGGTGGTGGAGATTGAATTTAACTCCTCAAACCAAAAAAAGAGCTGTATCCGATATTGTGCGAACACAATTCGGAACAGCTCTTTCCTGTTTCCCGGCACCTGAAATACAGAAGAGGTCTAATTCTTAAACGAGATCGTAGCCACTCGGCAGAGTCCGATTTCTACGGATTTCACGAATCTCCTCCAGAGTCAATCGCTGATTGGTGGAGATCAGGGATTCCACATCATTGCCACGGATCAGATCATCCAAATCTCTCAAATTGGTATTCCCACGAAAGACGCGGAACCCACCTTGAAAGTTAGGTCGCGTAAACACAACCAACGTTGCATTCAAACTTGTCGAGAAAAAACGCAGGCTCTCTACCCCACCCAGGATGTTGTCCAGATTACGGAGACCCGTGTTACCACGATATACCCTGCTTCTTCCGCGATAAGCCTCTTCTGAATACACCGTAAGGCGTGGATACGTTTGACTTACATGGACTGTTTTTTTCATTTGTTTCCCCCCTCTCGAACTCATTCTATGAATGAATGCGAGAGGAAGTTTGGACCAATCAACGGATGGATTCATCCATTTTCATATTTTCAAAGAATTTAATTCATCGCATTAAACACCCAAGATGACTTCCCATACCGGGCGTGTGTGCCCACCAGGATAAAGCAAGTACAACAGAACGTATACAATAACGCCTGTGATCGCACTGCTAAACCAGATCATGGATGTGAATCTCCCCCAGCGGCGATGTGTCTTGAATTTCTTTTTGAAACCAAGCACTAAAGTGGAAATCCCGAAGACCGCTGCCACCGTGGCAAGGATAATATGAAAGATCAGAAATATTCGATAGAAGATCTCCATCTCCGGATCCCCGCCCCAAGCCGTATTCCCGACAAAGATGGTACGAGACATATAAATGACAAAGAACAGAAGGGCAGCAATGGCCCCTGCAATCATCGCGGTTTGGTGCGCCTCCCGTTTGCCACGGATAATTAGCACCCAGCCAATTCCAACCAGCACCGCGCTAATCACAATGAAAGAAGTACTGATCGTGGGTAGCAGAAAATACATATCCATCGTGTGTTTCCCCCTCTTGTCCAAACAAAACTTGTGTTATTTCGCTGCAGGATTAAGCGGTCCTCCCGTTTTCTCTACAGGGTATGGATCATCATCATCTTCCCGTTTTTCCTTGCGGTACCATTGGAAAAAGACATACGCCAGCATGGAGACAAAGATGCCTTCCTGTATAAATTTCATCAAAATACCGCCCACCTGCTGATCCTCCTTGGCAGAGGACAGGAAGTTGAAGAACGCCGGTCCACCGAACGATCGCAGCAACGCCGTAGAATCCCCGGACACACAATACCGCATCGCCTCAGCCCATACGGCGGGATTGCTATAGGTCGCATACAAGGGTTCGGAAGCAAAGATAATCAGTCCACAGGCTGGTGTCAGAAGCACCATGTTCAGAAAAATAAATCCAATCTTGGACAGCCCCGACGCTTGTCTGCCTTCCGGCAACGGATTGAGCAGCGTCCACCACATCAGCATGGAAGTAATGAAAAGTACAATGTAATACAAACGGTGAACCGTAAAGTTTAACATCACGTAATCATGTACTACGGGCAGGTGATATAACGAGAACAACCCGTTAAACAGCACAGCCGCCACGATTGGATGAGTCAAAAAAGATAACTGCCGTGTCGGCAGCCACCTTATGATTCCGCGCCATACCCAAAGGGGCAATCCCTTCATCAGTAGCGGTGGCGCAACCAGATAGGACAGAGCCATACTCACCATATGGAAACTGAACATCACATGACCCAGCAGATTGAATGGCCCTGCTTGTGCAAGATACAGCACCGTAAGCCCTGTGATAAACATCATTTTCTGTGCAGTTGTGGCCTGATCTGCCCCCTTGATTCGCTCACTGAACGGACCAACGAGCACCAGATAAGCTGCGGCAATGAGCAGAAACAATGCCATAATAAGTGGACTCCATAAATCGTTGAAACTAAAATATTGCAACCCGAGCATACGGGAAACCTCCCCGTGACCTGTTTTGGTTATTGCCTGAATTCATTGACCGATCGGTTCGCCTAAAAGGGGAAAAGACGGCGACACTGCGCCGCCGCCATCTCTTTTACCACCAAACCCAATAGAGTGCCATAATGATGCACGTAAAAGCTACGAAAAATCCGAAGCACATGAACAGGATCGGCATCAAATGCCCTTTATCCTTCAAGTGCATCCAGTAACCGAGCTGTACAAACACCTGCAGGATCGCCATAACCACCAATATAATAATGGTAAAGGTCGTATTAACTCCTCCCGCGGCGGCAGCCGCGAATGCAATGAGCGTCAGGACGATCGAGAAGATAAAAACAACAACGTGTTTCTGTGGACCTTCCGCCCGGTGACGATGCTTCACAGGCTGCTGATCACTCTTATCCTGTACCGACATGTGTTACCCCACCTTTCCGAGCAGGTACACGACCGTAAAGATAAACACCCAGACCACGTCAATAAAGTGCCAGTACATTGCGGAGACGTATACTTTAGGTGCAGTTACGACCGTTAATCCTTTTCTGAACAGTTGACCGATAATGAGCCCGATCCACATAATACCGAATGCAACGTGAGCTCCGTGGAACCCGACCAGCGTATAGAACGCTGAACTGAATGCACTTGTGGTCATGCCGAACTCTTTATGTTTCACATATTCATAGAACTCGTAAATTTCCAGACCGAGGAATCCGAGACCCAGTACAACGGTGATGCTAAGCCAGAGAGCAAGAGCATTGCGCTTGCCCTTATGCATAGCCTGGATGGCAAATACACTTGTCAAACTGCTGACCAAGAGAATAAAAGTTGCGGCAGCCACGAGGGGCAGATGAAACAATTCATTTGCCGTCGGTCCGTCATTCGTTTGCCCACGAAGGGCCAAAAAGGTTGCGAAGAGGGTTCCGAACAATACGGTCTCGCCGCCAAGGAACAACCAGAAGCCGACAAGCTTGTTGCGTCCTTCCAGCGTTGCTTTCTCCGGCTCATGCGGCAATTTGCCGTCTACCGGTTCGGCATGTGAAGTTGTCATGTTCTAACCCCCTTCTCATCCTGATCCTCCGGTTCAATATGCCAGCCATGATCGTCGTAAAGTGACCGCAGCGCCATCGCACCAAATGTAATCAGAAGGCCAATAATGACCACAATATAATTGTTGAACAATCCGTTCATAAACGCATTGCCAAAATCATCCTTGCTGAACATGAGACCAAGTCCAGCAATGAATATACCGACGGACATAACAAACGGCAGCGGCGTCGCTGACGGCATATGGATCGAACCTACAGGTTCAGCTGGTGTCATCTCCGTATGTCCTGCCATCTTTTCCTTCCAATACGCATCGATTCCACGTACCAGAGGCGTCTGCTTGAAGTTGTATTCCGGCGGTGGAGATGGAATCGACCATTCCAACGTACGGCCATCTTCCCACGGATCATTCGGTGCGTCTGCTGGTTTTCTCGTTGTGATCACGATGTTCACGAGGAACAGGATAACCCCAACACCCATCAGGAATGCACCAACGGAGCTGACTAGGTTAAGCAGGTCAAAATCCTGATTCGGCAAGTATGTAACGATCCGGCGCTGCATCCCCATCAATCCAAGGAAATGCTGTACGAAGAACGTTAATTGGAAACCGATCATGAACGTCCAGAACGTCCACTTTCCGAGCGTTTCGCTCAGAACACGACCGAACATCTTCGGCCACCAGTAATGTAGCCCCGAGAACAAACCTAGCACCAATCCACCAACGATAACGTAATGGAAGTGAGCGACAACAAAGTACGTATCATGGAACTGGAAATCCGCAGGCGCAGAGGCCAGCATGACACCAGTTACCCCGCCCATAACGAAGGTTGGAACGAATCCAACAGCAAACAGGTTTGCTGCCGTAAAACGGATCTGTCCGCCCCACATCGTAAAGAGCCAGTTAAATATTTTGATCCCTGTTGGTACAGCAATCAGCATGGTTGAGATCGAGAACAATGCATTAGCGACGGTTCCCAGACCTGTCGTAAACATGTGATGCGCCCATACCATGAATCCCAGAAAGGCAATCAGAATGGTTGCAAACACCATGGAGCTGTAACCAAACAATCTTTTACGTGCAAAGGTTGGAATAACCTCAGAAATAATACCAAATGCTGGCAAAATGAGAATGTATACTTCCGGGTGCCCGAAGATCCAGAAGATATGCTGCCAGAGTACCGGGTTACCGCCACCTGCAACATCGAAGAAATTGGCTCCCAGTATACGGTCAAACGTTAACAATACAAGTCCTACCGTTATGGCAGGGAATGCAAAAAGGATGATGGCTGATGTAATAAATGTGGTCCAGGTGAACATCGGCATCCGCATATAGGACATTCCCGGCGCACGCATCGTAATGATGGTGGCGAGAAAGTTAATGCCCCCGATGAGTGTCCCTAGACCGGCGATCTGGAGTCCTATAGTGTAGAAATCCACACCGTGCGTCCCACTGTACTCGCTGCCAGAGAGAGGCGTATACGAAGTCCATCCGGCATCCGGTGCCCCTCCCATCAACCAGCTCAGGTTCAAGAGCAGTCCGCCAAACAGGAATGTCCAGAAACCCAGCGCGTTAACAAAAGGGAAAGCAACGTCCCGTGCCCCAATCTGCAAAGGCACAACGGCATTCATTACGGCAAAAATAATAGGCATGACACCAAGGAAAATCATCGTTGTTCCGTGCATCGTAATCAATTCGTTGAAGACCTGCGCCGACACAAAATTATTCATCGGTTTCATGAGCTGAATCCGAATCAAAATGGCTTCAATGCCGCCGATTCCAAAGAAAAATCCACCCGCAATTAAGTAGAGAACGGCGATTTTTTTGTGATCGACGGTGGTAATCCAATCCATCAAGCCCCTGTAACGCTTGACGCTATGAGCATGAGCCAAGGTTGTGTACCCCCTTCTTCGTCCTTGCTGTTCTATTCATAGTCCAATTTGTAGTTGGCCAGATATTCGGCAATTCCGTCGATTTCTTCATCTGTGAGTCCAAGGTCTTTCGGATTAGGCATCGTATTGCCCGGCTTCACGGATTGTGGATCATGGAGCCATTCTTTCATGTTGTCCAGCACCGGATTACCGTCTTCCTGGCCTTCGCCCTGGTTCAGCAGAATACCTGCCACGGATTGCTTGCCACCGATACCTGTAAGGTTAGGCGCAACTGGTCCACCCTGATCCCCAACTGCATGGCAAGAAAGGCAGTTTGTTTTGAACTTCTCAGCCAATTGGGTATCTTCCGGAAGTACCGCCGGGGCTTTCATTTCATTGACCCATTTGTCAAAGGATTCCTGACTGACCGCTTTTACCTTAAATTCCATGAAGGCATGCGATCTGCCGCATAATTCAGCACATTTACCTCGGTAAACGCCTTCATTTGGCGCCGAGAAACTGAACTTGTTAAGCGTTCCATCCGGGTTTGTGTCCATTTTACCCGCAAGTGACGGCACCCAGAAGGAGTGAAGCACGTCAGCGGTTTTCAATTCGAATGCGATTTTCTTTCCGGTCGGGATGATGAGGTCTTGAGCGGTGGTTACGTCATATTGAGGATAAGTGAATTCCCACCAGTACTGATGCGAGGTGACTTTGACCTGAACTGCATTTTTGTCGTTGGACAGATCTTCGCCTTGGGCAAAAATCGTTTTGACCGTCGGTACTGCCAGAACAATAACGAGCAGCAACGGAATGGCTGTCCATATTACTTCCAGCTTGAAATTGCCTTCAACCTGTTCGGGCACTTCATTCTGCCCGGCTCGTCTGCGAAACCGGATCAACACATACGCAGCAATAGCAAATACAATGATGAGCACCACGATCATAATCGTAATGGACAGCTTCATCAGATCATATTGGCCTTGCGCCACAGGACCCTGAGGTTTCATTACCGACAAGTCTTCCCGCCCGCATGCGGATAGCAGCAAAGAGAACACCGCCAGCAAGGGGAGAATTCGCTTTGCAACCTGCCACTGTTTCATCATTGATCTACCCCACTTTTTTAACATTTTCGTAGATTGCCGTTGTCGCCCGAAATAAACTCAATTTAACCCATTTCAGCACGATACACGTAATCCTGTCCGACATACAGAATGCTTACAAAAATAACGCTTCCACCACTCCCGTCATTTCCTGCTAAGGGCATGTCTGCGCATTCTTCCAATTCATTCTATATGGTTCAATCACTTATTAAATATAAGTTGAGGGTATGATTTTGTCAATCTTTGGACACATGTTCACAAATTGTTCACTATATGTAAAAAACCGCACCACAACTTGATTTGTAACCGATTTCACTTAAAAATATTACTCTCTACTTTTGAAAATTTCGGTGATGAAATTGATTTTTTTGCCGATATTTCTCACATTGAAAACATGCAGTATTATGCAAAACAGAAAAGCATGCACCAGGTTGTCTCTCTTACAACTACTGGAAGCCGCAGTAAAGCTCCATACCGCTCCCTTTTAGAACCAAACGGCATGGAGCCTGAACCTATTGAACATCCCGGACACCATTACACACGCTCTTACCAGCTTCCCATAGATACAGCATCTAAGTCCCGTCAGTTAATATAAGGGGACCATCATTTGTTATGGCTACCGTATGCTCATACTGAACGCCCCAGCTTCCATCCACCGTTCTCACCGTCCAGCCATCCTCATCCCATACAACCGCTCCAGAGCTGCCTTTTGTAAATATGGGTTCAATTGTAATGACCATGCCTTCTGTCAGCATCATACCTGTTCTGCGTTTCCCGTAAGGGAGGACGTTTGGTGGTTCATGGATATATTGACCGATCCCATGACCAATAAGAGGCTTCACAATCCCGTAACGATACAGCCTTGCTGTCCGTTCAATCGCGTTTCCAATATCCCCCAGCGTATTTCCTGGCACGGCCTGTGCTATCGCCTTATGAAGTGCCCTTTCCGTTCGATGCATTAGCTTGCTGATGGACCTTCGTTGCTCACCGATCCCATACGTCCATGCAGAATCGGAAAGCCAGCCGTCTTTGTTCACCACCATATCAATAGTCACTACATCCCCTTGGGCCAATTTCCGGTCATCAGGGAAGCCGTGGCAAACCACTTCATTAACTGAAGCGCATGTAGCGTAAGGATAACCTCTATACCCCTTTTGCTCAGGTGTAGCTCCTCTCTCAGCCAGAAAAGCCTCCACCCGCTCGTCAATATCTCCTGTCGTCACTCCGGGGGCAAGCCATTTTTCAATCTGCTCGTGACAGCTTCGCAGGATTCGTCCCGCTTCCCGCATGTAGCCGATCTCTTCTTTTGTTTTTAAAATAGGGTCCACATGCATTCATCCTTCCTGCCATATGTGTACTTCCATGTATATGCAGCAGGCAAGGAACAAAGCCCCTAAAAATGGAACAAAGCTTATGCTGCTTATTCGGTTTTCTTTTAGGTAAGCGGGTGACCCATTGCAAGTATGTACATATTATTTTCAAAACAAAAAAAACCGTCTGCCGGAGCTTAAAGCCCGGGAGACGGTTCTATTCATATCGGAACAGTATAATCAGAGTTGTGTGTGTTTCAGGACACGGAAGAATCCATCTTGACAAGTTCATGCTCAACCACAGAAGTCAATTCTTCCTCGTATCCACCCGTAATCCGGTATTTTCTCACGTACTCCTTCACGAATTTTTTTGGATCTTTAGGACGGAAAATCCGAGTCATTTCCCTCAAACTTTCTTTGACCTCATTGTGACCTTTCGTTGCCATTGTAATTCCCTCCCAAAACGTTGAAAGTGAATGCTCCGTTTAGAGAATGCCGAATAAGTCTTAAATGCCATTCATGAAGTTGTGTGCGCGGCTCAAAGCAAGCTTTAGGTCGGGAACCCTTGCTTAAGCAAGTACCTGACACTATAAATACCCGATATGATTCGGTTTGAATCATAATCTTATTGTAGCATATTCGGAAGTATCTTACGACTTGACAATCTTACCTAATATTTATAACGGTTTCTATGCCCAAAAAGTTTAATTCCGAATTATTTTTACAAATACGATACTTCTATACGGAACTAATATATCCAGCATAACACTGAACTATTCGGGGGATATTATCACGGACAACCCATACAGTTAAAACACTGGGATCAAGGAGGCGTTGTTTTATGGATCAAAAGGATAAAGAAATGCTGCCCCTTTCGCATGAAAAGGTGGAAGTGGACGGAATATATACCAACGAAGCCGGACAAGAAGAACATCTGCATCGCGGACAACACTTCCCGGCCGATCCCGTTCTCGGCAAGACAGAATGGGAACTGACGGAATTCGCTTTTGACAACCATCACGATGGTCGTACTGACGAGCGTTTGGTTCCTAAAGAGAATGACACCGATAAGATCGGCAAGACCACACATCCACGTAGACATTTTCAGCGTGGCGACCGTTAAGTTCTAAACGCAATAAATCACTTTAAAACTAGGGCGCATCATACCAATCATTGGTTGGTGCTGCCCTGTTTTCTATACTATATGCAATTGAGAATACAGAGAGTTAACTTGCATCCCTTAGATCGTTAAGAAGAATTTTCTGGGAACGCTGTTCCAGCTGTCGAAACTCCCCATTGATTCTTCGTTCTTTAGCAGCATCCGGCTGATACGCAGGAATCATTGCCCAGTGCTCACGTATCAATTCGATGCGATTCTTCATTGGAGGATGGTAGCTACGGTTTTGAGTATCATTCATTTCCTGTATCCGCTGAATACGAAGAATTTCCTGAGTTGGAACGGCAGAAATCCGTTTTCTAAACTCCTCATACAGCTCTTTGTTATATTGATATTCCGCAACCTGTTCAGCCGTTTGTGAAAAAAGACCTTCCATCTCGGCCTTCAATAATAGAGATAACACTGCCTCACTGCCAGCTGTCTCCGATGCTTCATTATCTGCGATGTAGAATACTCGCTGCATCTCATTCCGCATGCTTTTGATTAACAATACATAGATACCGCCTATAACAGCAAATAACAATAAGCGTAGTATTATAAGTGGAAACACCACCCAATATAACAGGCCGCTATCTTGTGGATCAACGGTGTCAATCCAAGAATTCAGTACATGCATGGCTCTCTCGACCAATGAGCTGTTGGAAATGTTCGGATGTGCAAATTGACTCATATGGTGACTGATGGCGGCTATCTTCTCCTGTAACGTTAGGGCTGCAAAAAAGGGAATGCCCAGGACAAGTGCTCTCTTTTTTCTTTTGAGATGCAGGTTGTATGCGTTATATTCTTCACTAATGATGACCATATCCACAGGTGGAACATTCAATCGCTCCCCAATCTCGTCAATCATTCCATACAGTTCTGGATAATCGTCTCTAGAGATCACCCTGCCTGGAAGCCGCTTCCGGTATGGCAATATAATTGTGATCCAGAGGAAAAGCAACGAAATACCAAATATACCCAGCCATGTTGAATTGGTTGAAAAGAAAAAGATTGCTACGCCTAAAATGGATAACGTTGACAGATGCACGATTAGAGCAACCAAATAGGTGTAAAACCTCTGTTTAGTGAAGGGAAGTTCCCGATTGACGTTATACTTAAGCTCCTCTAACAATCGGTCTGATGATCGTTCATTACCATTCCCGTCCGTTCCGTTTACCCCCTTATCAGTTCCTTGTCCTCTTTCATCCTCATAAACATTCCAATTACACTTCTCACACCAGGTGCTATACCCCGGATTCACTTTCATCTTGTTTGCACATTCCGGACAAGTCTCTTGCTCTGTGTAATGCAAAATTCCTTTCACTCCTCAACTACACTATGTAATGTTAAATTCCGAATGAAGCTTGCTATCCCCTCCCTTTTATCTAAATTTAAATCGGAAGTTTATGGAATATTTTGAATATGTAGAAAGTCTCAAATTGAATGTGTATATACGCACTTCTATTTTTCAAATATGTTCTTATCACTAAAGTTTTCAACAAAAAACAGATTGATCCCCTTTGACCGAGATCAATCTGTTTTATTTAAAAGCTTCTTATTCTATATCTTCAAGTATTTCAATTACCTACAGACAACTATTCTTCCGATCCCACTGATATACTGCCTCAACGCCATTGGCCATCAACTTGCTGATCAGGGAATCCCGGCCTTTCTCAAAAAAGTGTATAATCTCCTCCCGGTACAAGGGCAGCAACGTATGGAAATAGATCGGCCATTCGCCCTCCATCTCCTTCCCCTCATCCCGGTACGGCATATTCAACGCTTCTGCGCATTGTGGAAGCGGTGGGACAATCATGACTCCACAGTAGGAGGTACTATCGTCGTACGGCAGGATTTGTGTATGCGCAGGTACTCCTGTCTCACTAAACATTTCCCGATACGTGTCCGCCAAATCCTCTTCACTTTGGTTGGGAAAGACAAGCCACTGCCCTATAAAATATCCACGCTGCATGATTTCTTTTACAAAATGCCGCATCATAGGTACGACCCAGCCAAGCGGACGATTCTCCCAGTTTTCTTTCGTCAACTGCGCATCCGCTGGTAGATGCATAACAATTTCTGCATATCCGGTGTCCAGCGAAGCTGGTGTCACACCCCGGAAGTAACTGTTTCCAAAAGAAACGAGCGTTTGATACGGTACGGCAGGAGTCGGTTCGGTTATATAGATTTCCGGGTCGCCTGCATCGTTCGAATCTGCGGGAATCATATTATGAATAGGTCCATAGAATGTGCCGATATGTGCTTCCGCATCCTGACGATCCGTTACTCGAATCTGTGGATTACGTTCCACGTAGACTTCGGGTTCACTTGACCAAGCTAAACGGAAGCGAAATCCCTGTAACCCTGCCTCTTCGACGCGTTGTTTGAACTCATCGGAAACAAACGTTTGACTCGAAATAAACGGCTCATTCTGGATTTCGTAGTTGTAAGACAACGTCTTGAAAATGTGCTGGTTTTGAATTTCATTTTCCTCAAATACAAAATTCTTAAATCCACCATATTTACTAGGTATAGACTGATCTATATCAACACAATCTAAAATATTCAATATATTCATTACGTAGTATTTCTCTTTATTATGATGTACTGGCAAAAGTTCAACCTTGTCTTCTAGTAAATCACTTAATATATTCGCAGCACGCTCTTTCAAAACTAAATCTGTTACTTGACTTGCGATGCTGTAAATATCAGCAGATTCTCCTTCACTATACGTAATCATCTCTACTTCATTCCATAATTTAGCGAGTGAGTTCCCTTTATTAATACCCTCGTTCACTCCTCGTACTTCTGTAAAATCAAGTAATTGATTAACAGAGTCCTCAGACAGCTTCCAAACTTTCATTTATATCTCCTCATTTCACTAATCTTGATATAGAATTTCCAACTTACCGGTTAACAAACCTTCCCTTGTTTCCTCTAAAAAAGATAAAATACGCTCTTTCTTTACTTCTGGACTTAAATTAGATGTATCTATATCTCGTAAATTCTCTTTCATGTAATCAATATACTCCTGACCATGTCTGAACATAGGATTCCCTTTTTTATCTATGTTGTTGAACGGGAAATGCGTCACTTGCCCCGGCCAGTCCGACATTGCTTTCTGAGGAAGAAAGACTCCGTTTGCCGAGGAATTGATGTTAATTCCATACTTCTCGATTAGCTCTCGGAGCCCCCCTTGATTTACAGGCACGAGGTGATGCGCTTGAGAATCCGGCGGACGGGTAATACCTGCTTCTTCTAGTTCCTTTCCAAGTACTACGGAATCCTGCCTGGATGCAGGATATTCCTTGCTGAGCTCCCATCCGTTACTTTCCTTAACTTTATCAGAATAATCTTCTGCAAGCTTCGAAGACTGATTGCGTAACGTCATTATCCGATCTGCATTCACATTTTTTCCAGCGATGAGCAGCTTATTAATCTCTTGTAACTCACGTTGTGTTAGATGTTCCAGATCCCCACTCTTACATTCCAATTTCCCGGTCCATTGGTTGGGAGTAATGATTCCTTCATCTGCTGCTGCATTTAGTTTGGAAATACTCTGTTGATTCAGATGTGGATCATAGTATTCCTGGTGATTTCTAGTCCTCGGCTTGGTACTTTCAGATGGACTATCTTTGGGAATCCATGTATTTTGGGGTTTGGATGCCTCAACCTTCGGTGAAATGAATGAAGGACTAGACTCCACATTTTGTGACTTCCCTGTCTTCTTCGAATCCACATGAGAAGTGCTCGGCGATCCCTTCGAGCTACCAGAATCACTGCCTTTCCCATGATTTCCACCTGTATCGGAGAACATGTGACTGTCATTCTTCACAATCACAGGCACGGTCTGGCCGTTGCTCAGCCTCACTCGTTGAACTCGCCATGGAACACTGGCTGCTGCACCTGCAGTCATTTTACCCATAGCCTGGTTGATTCGTTCTCCCAGTTCCGCGAGAGATGAAGGCATTAATGCCGCATTGGTCTTGAGCTTGCCATCCTTCATAGCACCGCCTGAGGCTCCATCTGGCCCATCTCCATGACCATGTGGAACGCCGCCCTTGGCTCCATCTCCATCTGCATGACCAGACTTCTTACTACCACCCTTGAGCACCTTGACGCCATTTTTGACCAAGGATGCTCCGCCAGCTACAGCCGTTACCGTATCAACAACCCGTACCGCAGCGTTGACATCGTTCCGACCAGCGTCGTAACTCTCTTGTTCCTTCAGGGTCAGCATCGTGCGGTTGTCTTCGCCTTTCAGGTCCATGAATGGCTTGGCATACGCTTCTCCCGCACCGGATACATCCTGCCAGATCTCTTTCCCTGATTTCTGGCCCGTGACCAAGTCTCCCGTATAATCAATGACGTTATTTACGCCCGTAATCGTTCCTTGTACCGTGGCATTCCGCTCCGTTAATGACCCTACTTCTTCTCCCTTGACCCAGCTGTATAATCCCTGGGCATTGTCACCCCCGACGATCCCTGTAAATGCAAGGTCAGCCACATCACCGACCATACTGAGCAGGCTTTTTCCCTCTTCGATCACACCGTCCAATTTGCCCTTTTCACGTGCATCCCAGTTCCGTTTCAGCCGCGCTTCCTTCAGCGCGCTCTCTCCCATACTGGCCAGACTCTGGTCGAACGCAGACTGAATCATGTCAAAGGAACGATGGATCTCGGCTTCCAGGACTACATTCTCACTCTTGCCGTTGACCTCTTCCACAAGCTCCACATGATCTGTCATCGTCTGAATATACAGACCTTCTGTACCCTCCAGACTGACGCTGGCTCCGCTGATGTTCAGGTCACCCATGCATTGGATCTGCACGTGGGTTGTGCTGTTCAATGTAACCCCGTTACCCGCAGCCATCGAGATATACAAGGCGCCCTCTTGAGCGTTCATGACAAGTTCACTGTCGCCAAGGGTGAACGATTTCCCCTGCGGGTTACCGAAAGACTTTACACCCGGGTCTTGCATCACTTTACCGCTCTTCTCCACATGTCCCGCTTCCGTTGGTTCCTGACGAACCGACTGCATCACCATGGCTTCGTCTTCTTCCGCACTTGGGAAATACAGTTTCACCTTCGCGCCGGGTTCGGGCATCATGTACCATACTTGACTGCCTTCCGCGGCATACGGGAACCAGCGTGCCTCCCCAGCCTGCTGACCCTCATCCATATCCAGATGAACCTTCACCTGGTTACGTTTCACATCAATGATTTTTCCTTCGATAGCCGCACCCGTGATCATCGTTTGAAGCTGTCTGGGCAGTGGATGCGATGCTGGCAATGCACATGTATATTTCCACTGTAGCAAGCTCCGTTCCAGCATCGCCTGGCGAGAGGTTATGTTGTAGATACGGCCATCAGAGGATACTTCATCCCCCAATTGAAGCTCCTGCCCCAGATCGAAGGTATACGTTGTATACTCCGCCTCCGTTACCGCATGTTTTCCCTGGGCTTCGGTATGTAAAAAACGCTCAATATTACGACTCTTCTCGAAAGGGATGGCTTTCAGCTCAAATGCCCCTCTGCCTTCGGGATAACCAATCCAGAACCTGGGCTTGTGTGCAGTCACATCCGGCACCAGATCTGCTCCCAGATGAGAAGCGAGCCTTTTCAGAAAGCTCCAATCAGTCTCCTGGTACTGCATGATAAAAGCGCCCGTCTTCGTCTCATCAAAGGCAAAATCAATATAGTCTCCTTCAGGATACCCCTTCATAACACGATTAACAATGTCCAGATAACGTAGATTCTCGTTCTGATAGGATTTCGTTCTCTGTAAGGCATCCAGTTCATAGGTATGTGAGATGACTACAGCCATCACATATACGATCCCTCTGGTTGCTTCGACTTTGATCTCATGGAGTTGTCCCTTGAACAGGGGTAACTCCCTTCCGGATTCATCTATCTGGATGAATCCGACTCGATCGTGACTCCCAGCTTTCTGGATAATGGTTTCTTCCCATTCTTCATCTACCCATCCACTGAAGGATAACCGACCATGTGCTCCTGCTTGCTGGATCAATTCCAGCTTATCCAGGCGTATCTTGCCATACGGCCAATGGACATGGATATCCCCATAGGTTAGCGTTGATTTTTCCAAGGTCTGCACAGTGTTTCCCCTTTCTTATCCGTCTGCATCTTACAACTGACCATCGACCTCAATCTTGATAATCCCGCCTTTTCGGCATATCAGTTCAGATCGACTGAGTAGAGCAGCCTCACCTTCCACCAGCACATCCTCCTTGCCCTGGCTCCATTTGTTAAAGAACGTATCTGGTTCACACAATGCTCCGTCCATTTTGCAAAACCCGCATCGTCCAACGTTAGCCAGTGGAATCACGTCCGCAACGTTTAATACAGGCTGTTCCTTGATATAGATGCCGTGGGAAAGAGGCAGGTTCAGCACACCCGGATCTGATCCCTGACTGCAGGAAATCTCGGCACCTCTGACCACATAGGTAAATTCACCACCGAACCCTCCTGACATCAAAGCTTTGAACAGCATGGGTAGCAGCATTCTAGTCCCCCCTATGTTAATTAATGGATTGGTCCATTTCGGTTTTCACTCATCCGGGCACATGTGAATATCGCCCTTGTTAGAAGTCGCCATAGATGAAGCTGTTCAACCGGAAAACGGACATTCCCTGTGACCGCTCTTCCTTTTACCGATGTAACGATCACAATATCGTAAGCCAATCCCGAGGTTGAGGGCTGAATGGATTCTCCATAGAAGACAATCAGGCTATCTCCTTGTACCGTCTCCTCATGTAACCATTGCGCATCCTTTTTGAGCGTTCGCATCTGGTCCGTGATGATCCTGCCCATTCCCTCAATCTGGCTTACGTGCAATGGATGAGATGATCTAGATAGGCTTAAGCTGATACCCTTTTGCTCATCAATCCACATGACCTCATCTCGTCCATGGCTGTTTCTGCCCTCCTGTAGTTTGCCTCGGGGAACCCGGACCAGACGATCCGGTAAAGGAAGGGTTATTATCCCCTCCCAGATTTGGTGATTGTTCAACGTGATGATATCTGCTTCGGTCTCGATCAGACCCTGGCGTACTCCGAATGTAACCTCTTCCTGCGTCATCAGCTCCCCACTTGCCGCTTCAGCTTCCTGAATGCGCTTTGCCAAACGCAAATCCCGATCCATTTTCAGCAGCATCTCATCACCATATCGGTTCATTCCAGATCCACCTTTCGTAAAACAAAGCCACTTAACCCTCTGCGAAGCATGCTCTCTGCTACATCAAGACGCACGATTACACCACTCCCTCTTACACCCTCCAATGTAAATATGCGTTGATCTTTAACCGCCTCACCCTGCAATACAAGCTGCTGTATTGAACCATTCGGATAAAACAGGCTATGGTCAGACGAAGCCAGCACAGCAGGGATATGACTCGCCCAGTAGCTCAACTGTTCCCCACTCCCCTGATCGATGAAGGTGACGGATTTGAACAACATTGCTTCATCGACCAATTCCATCAGCCGCTTCATGCGATCACTAACAAAATATGAAGGCCTACTTATCCAATCGGTCGGCTCTTCATTCAGTCTGCGTTCAATCATCATGACAGATGAAATGGGCAACTCATCAAAACTGGTTTGTAATATGGGAGGCCTGAACGGATTCAATATCCGATGATCTTCGGTCAGTTCATAAAATCGTGGGACCATAGCTCCTCCTCCTCTTCCTCATGGGATACAACCCAGCGTATCGATTCAATCTGCTCTTCATTCAAAACATGTGTATACCTCTCACGGTCATGAATCCATATCTGTGCCTGACTCAGCCTAGCCCCCTGGAAATCAGCATGGAATAACTGTGCTCCCCGAAGGTCGGCGCCTTCCAGATTGGCCCCGGCAAAACAGATTCCCTGAAGACCAAGAATACTTTCCTCGAATTCCATACTCGCTCCGTCACTGACATCAGACAGGTTGGCTCCACGCAGACTGCATTCCCGGAACACAGCATCCATAAGTAGCGCCCCTCTGAGGTCAGCTCCACTCAGATCACTCTGTTCCCATTTGGTCCCAATCATCACAGCACCTCTTAAGTTACTCTTGTTCAGATCGGCATGACTGAAATCGGAATACCTGATATCAACGTGGTCATATAATCCTTCTGCCAAGGATAGTGACGTATAGTCTCCATAAGCACATTCCAGCCCTTCCGCTACTGATAATTTCTTGCGGATATTCTGCATGTCCCTATACCCATAGTCCCTGATATACACGGGTTCACTCCAGTCCTTATATTCACCTACCCTGATCTGAAACTGATCTGCACGGTCGATGTGTTCCATCTCTTTCAAATTCACAACATGAGGAACGGCCAGACGTGCAAGCGCAATGACGTAGGCATTGAATCTCCCCGCGGACTGCAACATCATCCGTTCAACATCAGAAGCATTCAGTACACCTCCATAACGTCTCATCTCGATATGAAGCAGCTGTTGTAACGAAGACAACGGCTGGAATGCCCACGTCGCATCATATGTGTGCATACACTCCACCTCATCCCAATACCATTGATCGGAGTAGGCTTCCATTAAGCAGGTGTAACTCCCCTCCAATATAGATGTTCTCAACATGGAACAATGAAGGATTGAGACTGGTTGTTTCCCGAGTTCCTGTTGGGCCCATTCTGCTTTTACACAGAGTTGCCGCATAGACTCTACGAACGATTGGATTAACGAGTTCTGATGTTGCATGATGTACACCCTAAGTGACGAGAGATGTTCCTGAAGTGCGGGCTCCAATATTTCCTGCTGTAAATGTGCAATCGCTTCCGCTTTGTTCATTTCTCTTCCTTTCTACCACTCATGGCTAATTCATCTTGATCTCCGCCCCGTGCATCTTCAACTCTTCTTCCAACGTGATGGTATTGCCCTTTCCGGTTAACTCAACCTTCTCGCCTGCGATCCGAATCGTTTGTCCGGACATGACGACATCCTGACCCGCTGTAATGCTGACATTCTGATCGCTTACAATCTCGATGCCATTCTCGTCACTGACCGTGATATACATTCCACCCGCCGAGATCACAATTTTGTCTGGAGCCAGCATGATCTCTTTCCCATACTTGGTTCGGAATGTCTTGATGTCTGGATTACCCATTCGATCTTCGGGCACTGGGGGCGGGGCTACTCTGCTGGCCGGGCTAGATTTACTTCCACCTCCAGCCGCGCCTGAACTATTACGATTACTCCCGCTTGGACTTCCCCCAGACTGTCCCGAGGCGCCACCCTTTCCAGCCGCTGGTGATGCGGTTGAAGCCTGTTTCGGTGCAGCTGGCACAATCTCAGGATCTTGCCTTTTTACAGAGCTTATGGCAATGCCGTCTTCCTCTTTTTTGCTTGGAAAATAAATACGAATGCTATCATTCACTTCAGGCATGCAATACCAGCCCGTATTGTTCTCGGAAGCATAAATCGTTGAATAGGGAAAGAAATAGGCTGTGCTCTCGTCCTGCTGCTCATCCATATCGAGCTTCGCACGAACTTTGTCCCCCTTGACTTGAAGAACCGAAGCCTGAATGGAAGCGCCAATAATGGAAGTATTGTAGCTCTTCTTATAACGAAGCCCCTCCACTGGAAATAAGAAGTATGTATGATTTAGCAAACTATCGATGAATCGGGTCTTCGCCTCACCTACAATCCACTTTTTGGATTTAAACTCTACTTCATTCCCTACTTCGAACCATTGCCTGCTGTCCGCTTCGTATACGATATAATCCGGATCTTTGACACCCGGTACTTTATTTTCCTTGGCAGATCGATAGTCGGCAATTCGTTTGGTTGCTGTGTAATGGGATGCTTGCAATTCACCCTTATACTGGCCTTCGGGTAAGCCAAAATAAAACTTGGGTTTTCCTGAAGATGTATCCGGAACAACTCCAGTGTAGAAATGGGAAGCCATCCTTTTGATAAATTGCCAATCTGTTTCCTCATACTGCATCACAAAATCTCCGATTTTACGGCCATCTGTAGCAAAGTCAATGACATCTGAACCTTCATAGGGAGAAATAATCTTGCGCACCAAATTCTTGTAGGACAGATTAGGGTTTTGGAAGGAGCGCTTGTGCAGTTTTACATCCAATAAGTAGGTATGGGACACCGCTTCAACCATTAGTGTATGTACATCATTAATGACGTTCACTTTCACATGCAGCACCACACCGGAGAAGAACACCTTCTCATGTCCTTCGTCATCGGTAATTTTCACTTTAATATCGGTTTGGGATGTTGTTGCTTGCACATAGCTGTCTTTTCGAGCTTCCGGGATCACTGCCGTCATTCTCATTCGTGCATGTCCGTTCATCGTTTTATTCACTTCAAGGGTCTGAAGACGAACGATTTCGTAAGGTGTTACCCGAACCTGACCGTATGTTGTTGCGGATGTATTCATGAATAAGCCTCCTTGTATCTCAAATTAATTAATGGTTTACCCTTTATAATTGTATTTATATAATTCGGAATTTTATGGAATATTTTGAATATGTAGAAAGTCTCAAATTGGATGTATATATACGCACTTCTATTTTCAAATGAATCTATAGTCTCACGTGGTGTTTACCTATATTGAGTGTTACATTTTCTTTGTCCATCTGGAACATTCCTTGATCAAACCGGTTCAGTTCTGTCCCACTCCCTCATAACCTAGTTAAAAAGGACAAAGGAGGCTGGACCGAATGTCCCCCATGAAATCATCAAGCGGTCTGGATGAAAATATTGCCGGCATGCTCTGTTATCTGTTCACTTTTATAGGCGGAATCGTCTTTCTGGCTGTTGAGAAACGAAGCCGATTCGTTCTGTTTCATGCACTTCAATCCGTCACGGTATTTGGCCTCATTATGGTCGGTCATGTGTTGTGTGCATTTCTCCCACTTTTTGGGCCACTGCTGGCATCGCTATTGTCCATGCTTGGTGTGGTGGTCTGGCTTCTCATGGTAGTCACCAGTTTGCAAGGCAAATGGCTGAAGCTGCCATGGGTCGGAGACTTTGCAGAGAAACAGCTGCGCCATCTGTAGTATGTAACGCTCTATCGGCTTCCTCCCAAAGTAATTCATCCCGTGAGTCTACATAATAATCCATCTTGTTTTGGGCAAAAAAAGAAAAAACACCGGATCTCCTGCTCTCTAATGAGCAAGGTCTCCGGTGTTCCGTTTATTTCATTCATTATGACTTCAATAACGATTCACAGGATAGATGATTCATCCCCTGAATCGTTCAGGCCGTTTAACTTTTTGATTCACAACATTTATTATTCAATCCATGAGGAATTTAAAGTTAACATAATATACATGTTGAAGGCGTCCGGTAATGGCAACGAAGATTTCAGCTCTTTACTTTTTACGCCGACTTGCCATTATCTCCAAGGATCACATCTGCTTGACGCTCAGCCATTTTGGCCGCCGTTGCTTGAGTACCCAGACCATTAAAGAGCAAATTCATGAAAATGGCAGTAAAGCTACCTGCAATAATTCCGTTACCCAGCATAATCTGTGCCCAGTCCGGTGCACCTGCGAACAATTGAGGTACAACCGTTACACCCAGCCCCATCCCTACAGAGCAGGCGATGATGAACAGGTTCTCATGACGGTTCAGATCAACCTGGCTGCCCAGAATACGAATACCAGACGATACTACCATACCGAACAATGCAACCATGGCCCCGCCAAGAACAGAACCTGGAACTAGCTGTGCCAATGCAGCAATCTTCGGTACAAAGCCGATAACCACAAGCAGTCCACCCGCTACAACGATAACATCGCGCGTTTTGACACGAGTCATCTGTACAAGCCCTACGTTTTGTGAATAGGTCGTGTACGGGAATGAGTTGAAGATACCACCCAGCACAATCGCCAAACCTTCTGCACGATAGCCACGGGCCAGATCTTTGGAAGACAGGTCTTTATCCAAAATTTTGCCAAGAGCCATAAATACACCCGTGGATTCAGCCACGCTGACAATCGCCACCAGGATCATGGTCAGAATCGGTACAATCTCAAACGTCGGCGTACCAAAGTAGAATGGCTGCACGACATGGAACCAGCTTGCTTCACGAATTGGAGCGAAGTTCACTTCACCCATAAGCCCTGCTGCCACTGTGCCCACGAGAAGGCCGATCAGCACCGAGATGGAACGAACGAATCCCGTCGTGAACCGTGTCATCAGAATGATGAACACCAATACGCCGAAACCGAGCAGAAGATGAACACCACTGCCAAAATCTTCTGCGCCCTGACCGCCGCCGAGATCGTTGAACGCAACTGGAATCAGGGTCAGACCAATAATGGTTACTACTGATCCGGTGACGACTGGCGGGAAGAGCCGAATCAATTTGCCAAAAATGCCCGAGAACAATACAACGAATATCCCTGATGCAATAATCGCACCATAAATGGCAGACACGCCGCTCTTCATCCCAATTAAAATCATCGGTGATACAGCCTGGAATGCACAGCCAAGCATGACGGGCAGCCCCACTCCGAAGAACCGATTGCCCCATACCTGAAGCAGAGTTGCCACACCACAGGCGAGCAGGTCAATGGCAATCAGATAGGTTAACTGCTCCGTTGTAAAACCAAGGGCTTTGCTGACAATAATCGGTACAACGACAGCTCCTGCATACATCGCCAGTACGTGCTGGAGACCTAGCGAGAACGTTTTGATCGGATGCCGATGCCGCTGGAAAATACGTTCGCGTGCCATATTAGATCGTGACCTCCTCGTCCGCAAACGTAACTTTCCCGTCTGACAACGCCCCAATGCGAACCAGTGATTCCACACGGTATCCTGCTTCTTTCAGCAAGCGGCCTCCCGGTTGGAACGCCTTTTCAATCACGATGCCAATCCCCACTACTTCAGCACCTACTTGCTCCACAATGCGGGCCAGACCAAATGCTGCCTCGCCATTGGCTAGAAAGTCATCAATGATCAGTACACGGTCACCAGGCTGCATGAACTTCTTCGCAACTGTAATTTCATTGGTCTCCTGCTTCGTAAAGGAGTAAACTTTCTCAACCAGAATGTCTTCCGTGAGTGTAAGTGACTTCTGCTTCCGTGCAAAAATAAGCGGAACGTTGAGTTCCAGCGCAGTCATGATGCCTGGTGCGATCCCTGAGGATTCAATCGTCAGTACACGTGTAATGTTCTCCCCGTCAAAACGGCGGATGAACTCCTTGCCCACTTCCTTCATCAGAACCGGGTCCATCTGGTGGTTCAGGAATGAATCCACTTTGAGTACCTGCTCGGACAGGACAATGCCTTCCTGTATTACCTTGTCTTTTAACAATTGCATCGTCATTCTTCCCCCTGTGCGCCCTCTCGTACAGAAGCCTGCATGACCCGATCCCCGCTGTAAAAAAACAAAAAGCCCGCCTTTTTACACGCTGCGGAAGAACCGGAGACGGGAAAAGACGGACTTGTACGTATGTGGACAAGCCGCATAGGTACTGCAAGTGTAGTGTAATGGACGAGCTTGATAACTGGTTAACTCCGAGCAAACCTCAAAACTCCCTATCCAAGAAGGGATATGAAAGGGCCTGAACATGCTTTTTCAGACACGCTGCCCGAGAATCCTCTCTCTCCATACCTTAAAACGTTGCAGATCTTTCCCGTAGTCCGATCATTCCGGTGATCGGGTAGAAACATGCAGGCCTATTCCTGCACATATACGAGTCGGCATATTTAATTTTAAGCTCCATGATTCGTTACAATGTATGATCGCGAACCTGAATGTAAAAGTGTGAACGGAACTGATAATGTTAGAAGTATACCGAATCGGCGCCGTGAAATAAAGAAGTATTTTCATGGAAGTTGCGGAAACTTGTCTTAATTTGCAATAAAGGGATGATTGCTGCGGTGTTTTTATGTACAATATGAGAACGGAAGCGCGTGTCTGAACGGAGAATCGATGGAAACGCCGCCTGTATTATGAATTTATTGGGTAAAGGAGATTTGCAGACATGAAAGGCGTACTGAAGGAATTTAAAGAATTTGCTGTACGTGGCAACGTCATCGATCTGGCGGTCGGTGTCATTATCGGGGCTGCTTTTGGTAAAATTGTCACGTCCCTCGTGAATGACATTATCATGCCACCTGTAGGTAAGTTGCTTGGAGGAGTTGATTTCAGTCAGAAAATTTTTAATCTGGATTGGGATATGCGAACTGCCAGTGGACAGGAGATCACAACACTCGCTCAAGCCAATGAGGCTGGCGCTACGGTGATTGCATATGGGCAGTTCATCAACGTGATGATTGATTTCCTCATCGTTGCATTCTGTATTTTCATGCTGGTGAAGGGTATCAATTACATCAAAAGCAAAGAACACAAAAAGCCCGAGCCGCAAAAAACGACCAAGGCTTGCAAATACTGTCTCTCTGAAATTCCGGCTGCGGCTACTCGCTGTTCGCACTGTACTTCAGAGCTGGAAGCTGAAGGTAACGGCGCAACGGTTTAATCGATTCCATGCTTTGAGTTCATTAGAATTTAAAGTGTACCCAAAACTCTATATAGCGAATAGTAGAGGATAATTGTTAATATATAAAGGTTTATGTAAAAAAAATCCTGCTTGATCTGTCCGTCATTCTTCTTCATCCGTGTTGTTGCAATCCCGCACGGGGCGGGTGGAATTCAATCGGCTTCCACATGAAAGGTCTCACCGTAATGGTGGGGCCTTTCTTAATCTCACAAGCAGGGTATGTTACTTTACTCTCATTACTATCCTTACACTCACCAAATGTACAAACTAGAATCGACGCGGCAGCAAGTGCTCCAAAATCGACTTCAAATCCCGATCTTCCTTATAAACCTCTTCCCCGGTATCGAGCTCCGTTACCCGGATATAATCAAAATTCATCGACGCATCCACAGGTTTGAACAACAATTGGCTCTCGTCTTCCAAACGTACGTTGAATCCCATATCCTTAAACATCGTTGTTAGCTGGCTATTTGCCGGTTCCTGACCTTGCCCTACCATAATCAACCCTCTAAGACTTTTACGTTCCTGAGGTTGCGGATAAATGACCTGAAAGTGTACAATGCATTCCATAAGGTGGTTCCCCTTTCGTTTAAAACACACTTTGTGAAATTTTGAACTTTAAAACTTGCTATATAAGGAGATACGTATCATGACCCCAGAACGTTTCGACATTTACGACGATCAGCAAAATTGGATAGGTACAGAGCTGCGCAGCGTGGTCCATGCCGAGGGATTCTGGCACCGTTCATTCCACTGCTGGATCGTGCGGGACGAAGGTTCACAGCGGTTGGTTCTATTTCAGCGAAGACGGGATATCAAGGATACCTTCCCCGGATGTTACGACATTACCGCAGCAGGGCATCTCACAGCCGGAGAACAGCTGCATGAAGCCAGTCGTGAGCTTGAGGAAGAACTGGGCGTGCAAGCACCTTTTGAAACGCTGACCTACCTGTTGACGGCAAGACAGCAACTTGAAGGGCAGGTTCGCGGCGTACCTTTTATTGATCGGGAATTCAGCTCTGTCTTTGGACTGTGCTTGAACCAGCCTCTCGAAGCCTATACCTTGCAGGCAAGCGAGGTCGACAGCCTCTACGAAGTGCCTTTGGAAGACTTGATTGCCTTGTTCCGTGGCGATATCCATGTGATTCAAGCCGCAGGAGTGCAAGCCGTGCAGTCAGTGTCCAATCAGATGGATCAGGCAAATCGAAACTCTGTTCCTCTCCCCGTTCAAACACGTCACATGCGCGAGATTAGAGCAGCCGAGTTCGTGCCACACGGTACGGAATATTATATCGATGTACTTGAAGCGTTAGTTCACTTGCGCAAAAACTAACCAATTTTGCCTATAACAAAGTTACGTTCATAGCTTCATTTTCTCAAAAATAGCATGAATTCATACCCTATTACATTAGCTCAACAGGGAACATTTGCTGTGATGAACATCACTGCTTCTGTTAACTAGCATGAAGAGGCGTCTGCCACATGGCAGCGCCTGCTTCCTTTAAGCATGTATTTTGGAGTTCATACTCACTCTGAAGGTACGGACCAATAACGTGCTGAGAGGTTTTCGTATCGAGTCCCGTAACGAGACTCCAGTTCATCCCCCATGTCTTGCTCCAGCTCATACAACACCAATTCCTGAGCAAAATGATTCAGCAGCAGTCCGGTCATGACCGGATGTTCTGTTACCATCGCTTGAGTGGCGCAAGATTCCCCGCGCATCCCTAACATACACCAACGACGATCGACCACTAAAGAGAACTTTCGGCCATTATCTGCTCCGTATGAGGGCAAACCAGGCCAAGGAGCTGGCTGATCCATAATACCCTCTCCGCCATCACATGACCATAAAAGGCGCACACCTCGATCTTCAGCACGCTGCAAGTCTGCACGCAACAACTCCGCTTCCTCACGCCACACGTCCACCACAATCTCATGTTTGGCCTCAGCCAGTTCACGGCTTAGATTCTCAAATACATTTTTGTCGCCTTCAATGTTGTAAAAGACCGGCTTCTCCGGCTCATGCTGCGGCATACTGCTCTGCACATATTCAAGAGATGCACGCATCTGACTTGAGATCATGCTTGTCATCTCTTCAGGCTTCAAGACACTGTACTTCGCAGGCTCACCAGCGCTGCAGCGCAGGAATCCCCGCTGTTCCAGCCGTTGCAGGGTGGCATATACATTGGAACGGGACACACCCAGCCTTTTTGCAACCTCATATCCCGAGGCCGAACCTTGGCGAGCGAGTTCCACCATAATTTTAGATTCCATCTCGGTAAACCCCAGATGACGCAAATGATGCAGCAGTTGGTCCATATTCCCGTCCCCCCATGCTGTAAGCAACCAGCGCTGCCCCACAATGATTCAGCTGCGCGTCTACTGCATCAAATCAGATCTGTTCTGCTCCGCAGCGTGGGCACCATTTCGAGCCTTTGGGCAGCTCTGCTGCACAAATCTGACAGTTCACCATTTCGCGTGGCACTTCGGTCTGTACGTCCACGGTGTTCACGATTGGATTATTTTCTTTCCAGTACCGAATACGCTCATCCAGCTCCTGCTGGCGCTCACGCTCCCGTTGCATTTCTTCATCCCGACGGCGTTCCCACTCGGCATCGAACGCTTCCTTTTCCTCTTGGGTAAACTCCGTACTGTTATACTCGGATTCGGTCTCCAGGTCCGCAATGGACGGAATCACCGTGTGATACGGCTCAGCTTCCTCCAGTTCCTCTTCAACTGGCGCATCGTAGATCGGTCGCTCCGGGCTGTGGGCCACGGCTGCTTCCTGTCTCGCAGGGCTTGTTCCCCCTACAGATGCTGCTGCGGGTTTGAACTCACCCAACTTGCGTCCGCATTTCGGACAGAAGTTGGCATCCAGTGTAGCGACGTGTCCACACTCGCATAACCGCTCATTTTTCAGTTGTGCAATCTTGTTGCGCAGTCCATCGATCTCGTCCTGCAATTCATCGCACAGCCCCGATAGATCCACCATCTCTTTTTCGGCACGCGTCATGTCCTGTGCGCGATAACCTTCATAGAAGATACGACCCATATCTGTAAAATGGACTTCCTGTTCCTGCTGCAAGCCCACAATCTGATTATTAATTCTACCGATTTCAACGGCGTGCTGGGCACGCTCTGTTGCTTTGTTTGCTCCGTTCTTAATTCGCTGAAGCAGTTTCATGACTTCTCCTCCTCTGTCCCGTCAGAGTTGAACCTTTTGATTCAACACCATTTGTTCCAAAACCCATTTTCATTTGATTTTTTATAGTATATAACTTATACGATATCATACCAAAAAGTTGCGAAATCTCGCGTGAATGCCCGTTTTCTGCCGATGCTGGATGAATTCGGGGGCTTTCGCCAGGACCATACGTTCGGGTATAATAAAGCTTTGGCCCTACTGATCCGCCTACTTGGGCGGTTATCCCTATCATACCAATTTACAATGCGATTGTGAAAAGGGCAAATGAATTACTTTTAAGCCGGGATAGTCCTATCCCTGAATGCATATAGAGGTGGATGAATGATGTTAAGTCCGAACTCAACGTTTTACCCCCGTCCGCTCGGGGTTACCCCGGCGGCATCCCTGCCCCAGTCCCCTTCAGCTCCGCTGGAGACCAGTAGGCAGCTCGTGGGCAGCGATGATCGGGATGCGCCTTATTTCCGCTCTCTGGAAGAGGTAGGCATCCGTCTGAACGGACCCCAGATCTCAGCGGTTCGCCACGGCAAAGGACCCCTGCTGACTCTCGCAGGAGCTGGCTGCGGCAAAACAACCGTACTGGCTGCACGTGCCGGCTACCTGATGGAGGTTAGTGGCGCTCAAGCGGGAAGCATCCTGCTGGTGACGTTCACGAACAAAGCTGCCACTGAGATGAAGGACCGCATCGCATCGCTGCCTGGCATTCGTCCCGCAGCCGCACGAGCGGTGCAGGCCCGTACATTCCACTCGTTCGCGTTGACGCTGCTGCGTCATTACGGCGTGCAGGAGGAGATTTTTGGCGAGTCCCGTGCGCAGCATACCGTGCTCAAGATGCTTCTGCGTCAGAATGGCATGAGTGAGGCTTTTCAGCCTGAGAGTCTGCTGGCCATGCTGTCTGCTTGGAAAATGCAAGGCTCAGAAACAAGCGATCTTCCTGAGAAATCACAGGAGGAACGGGATGCCAAACGTGTTCTCCTTGGTTATGAAGCCTGGAAGCGGGATCGCAACAAGATGGATTTTGACGATATTTTGCTGCGAGCCGCCGCTCTGCTTCGTGATCCTGCTGTACTGGGGCCGCTTCAGCAGCGTTTTCAGTACATCATGGTGGATGAGTTCCAGGATACCAACAGTCTGCAATATGAAATTGTGCAAAAACTGGCTGCTGCCCACCGCAACCTGATGGTTGTGGGAGACGATGACCAGACGATCTATACATTTAATGGGGCACGCCAGGAATCCATTTTGGAATTCGATAAAGTTTACCCCGGTGCACGCATCGTGACGCTGGATATTAACTACCGCAGCGATGCGCGTATTCTGGGACTGGGCAGTGAATTGGTCGCCCGGAACAAACGAAGACGTGACAAGCGGCTGCGCGCAGCCGGACATCGCGGAGATGCGCCACGGTTCGCAACCCCCTCCAATGCCGAGGAAGAAGCAGCTTGGGTTGTTAACCAGTTGTGTCAGCAAGTTGAGGAAGGTTTGCATACGTATCGGGATATCGCAATCCTGCACAGGACAGCCAGCAGCAGTCGGGCTATATTTGAGCAGCTTGTGTTGAAAGATGTGCCGTTTGTACAACACGGCGCTTCCCCGGTCTTCTATGACCAGTCATTGATTCGACCGTTGATGGATCATATGCGCTTGTCTCTGAATCCACGTGCTGTAGAGGCTCTGCCGAGTGCGCTGGGGCCTCTCTATGTATCCCGTGATGCCGGACTGGAGTGGATTCAGCGCAGTGAAGAGCAGCAAGCGAAGAAATATCCGCTCATCCATCTGGCCAAATGGGACAAGCTGAAGCCTTTTCAGCAGGAACAGGTCAAGGAACGCATCAAGCTGATCAAATCACTGACGAAGCTGAAACCGGTGATCGCGATCCAGGAGATGCGCCGCCAGTTTTACGACAAGTATATGGAAAGCGGTGATCCCAGCATCTTTACCCATTATAAGGAAACGATGTTGGAGACACTGGACGAATTCGAAGCTGCCGCCAAAAAATTCGAAACCGTTGAAGAGTTCATCCAATTCGCCGATGAACTCTCCCGCAGACACCGCGAGATGGAATCACTGCGCCGTTCACAGGACAGCGATGCAGTCCAACTGATGACCATTCACCGGGCCAAGGGACTTGAATTCCCATGTGTATACTGGATCGGCGCCAGCGAAGGAATCGTGCCTCACAGCACGGCACTGCGGCAGGATATCCCGGAAGACCAGAAGGCTGCTCTTACGGTGCAGCAGACAGATGCCGAACTGGATATGGCTCTGGAAGAGGAGCGACGTCTCGCCTATGTCGCAATCACACGGGCCAAACAGTACTTATACATCACTTCTCCCGCCAGTCATCACGGAAAACCGGCGGACGTTTCCCGCTTTCTGCTCGAAGCCTTCGGCATGGAGGTACCGGATAAACGCAAAAACCGCGAGGATGGCCAGACTGGCAATCACACGTCATACGGCAGTGGTAGCAGCAGCTGGAAGGGTAGCGGGAACACGAATGGTAAAGCTAACGGCAATGAGAGTAGAACTAGAAATGGAAATGCAGCATCCGTCCGTTCAGGATCGCGGCCGCAGGGACGGGATGCAATGAGTCCCGTTCAGCGTGGTTCAGATCTACGAAGTGCAGGTCAGCGCAGCGCGATCCGTCAAAGTGATCGGCGTGATTTGGAAGTACTCGATGAACGAGACGAGGATCGTCTCAGTGAGCGGCGCGGCAGCGGGGTGATTCGCAATCACACGGCGTTCAGCACCACGGGTGTAAGTCAGGCCGCTTCGTCTTCATCAAACCGTTCTGGGTCGCATTCCTCAGGAAAGACAGAACGCACGGAGACCGTGGCAATCTGGAAGTGCAGCTCGTCCACCTGCAAAGCGTGGTTGCGCCAGAAACCGGATGGTTCTTCTGCCAATTCATCCAAAAAAGCGACCTCTGGTCCTCCGCCCTGTCCACTATGTTCAGGCACGATGGAGGCCGGTACACGGAAGGTTCCGGTAACTAGCCGGTTCGGAAGATGAGTTAGGTTTAACGAACCTAGCACACGCTATTTGCTCCGATTTGCGCAAAACTGAGGTGTAACGAATCATAGTGACCTTATTTCTTCAATGTTGACCGATTTTTAGGTTCGCACGTCCGTTTTTACCTAAATAAGGTCACTGAAGTTCGTTAAAATATGTAATCTTTGAGAATTAGTCTTTTAGTATGCGGTAGGTTCGTTAACGCTTGGAGCGAGAGGAGCATCCCTTTCGAGATAGCCCCTTTGCACAAATTAGAAGAGGTGAGTTATGGAACTGGAAGCTGTAATTAAAGAGCGGATACAAGAAAGATTCGATATATTACAAGAACTGTATACGATATGGTTTACTGAAAACCCTTCTTGTATCGTCCCCAAAAAAAGATTCTATCCGGATGCACACATAGAGAGACAGAGAACGATCACATATTTATTGAACAAAGGATTTATTGTTGTAGATCCCGTAGAAAATGAACCGGAAATGGTTGCAGTGAGTATCACAGTTAATGGAATTGATTTTTTTGAACAAGGTCGTTTGGATGGCATAGGCAATGGATGGTCGGTTGTAACTGAGCACATTGATGAGAAAGACGAAGGCAAACGATAGCCATTCGTTTCAGGACGCTTCCTGCTGTTTATTAACAGTAGAAGCGTCTTTTTTCCATTTTAGAATGGAGGTTGGATTATGCAGGACGGCAAAAAGCATTACTATGTATCGGTAACCCATAATCTTATTGAACAGACCAAGAACGAATCAACTCCGTTTGAAGTCATGGTGAACGATGAACAGTTAAATCGGCTGAAAGACCTGATGAAAGTGCTGGAGGATGAAGACGCCTATACACTGCAACGAGCTCCGGTACCCTACAAATCGGCGGATCATGACGAAGCAACAGAACAATTCTCAGATGGCATGACGTTGCTGTACACGTTTCTTTACGACCATGGCACTTCGGATACCCGGCAGGCGATTGAGAGCATGAATGTACTTTCACGGCTGCAAGATACGGATTATGATGATCCAGGGTATGAGAACTCACCGCTGAATAAATGAACTTTTTTATCAAAGACTTCCTCGCTCCGATGAAACCAGACGACCTGTCTGCTTCAGGAGTGGTGGGAGTCTTTTTTATAAATTTAACTCCAATAGTATCATTATTGATACTATAAACCAAAAATGATACTACTGTTTATTTTTGATATTATGATATATGTTTATATATATACACTTATTTCTGCGAGGAGGATAACTATAGCGATGGAAAACCCAATCATGATGAAAGCATTCGGATATTACGAACCCGGGCTAGAGACTGACATACCGCCATTTCAGGAGGTAGAACTGGAGAAACCCAAACCTACAGGAAAGGATTTACTCGTTGAGGTGAAGGCGGTGTCTGTCAATCCGACGGATTGGAGGTCGCATCTTTCCAAACAACCGAACGACTTATCCCTGACCGTGCCTGGTCGTGATGTAGCGGGCGTGGTAGTGGACATCGGCTCCGATTGCCATTTGTTCAACGTTGGTGACGAAGTATATTATGCGGGGAGCAATATACGCCCAGGCGGACACAGTGAGTTTCATTTAGTGGATGAACGCATTGTCGGCAGAAAGCCGAAAAATCTGGATTTTGCCCAGGCAGCAGCTTTACCTCTGACAAGCCTTACGGCAGGAGAAGCTTTTTTTGAGCGCTTGGGCATTTCCAGGAATGCATCGGATAACGAAGGCAATAGCATGCTTATTATCGGGGCAGCGGGAGGCGTCGGCTCGATCGCTACTCAATTAGCCAAGCTCGCTGGACTTCAAGTTATAGCAACTGCCTCTCGTCCCGAATCCGTCTCTTGGGCAAAATCAAACGGAGCAGACCACGTGATCAACCATCATCAACCATTTGGACCACAACTTAAAGATCTTGGACTCGCTGGTGTACAATACATTTTCGTGCTAAATCATATAGATGAGCATATGGAACAGATGGCAGACGTTATTTTGCCGCAGGGGAAAATTTGCTCCATTCTACCCTTCGAAAAACCACCCGAACTTCAAAAGTTATTCTCAAAAAGCGTAACGCTCGTCTGGGAAATGATGTTCACCCGCCCGATGTTCCAGACTGATGATATGATTGAACAGCATCTTCTGCTTAATGAAATCGCAGATCTGGTGGAGGCTGGCAAGATTCATACAACGATGGCAGAGCGGATTGAACCCATTAATGCGGCTAATCTGCTGGAAGCCTACCGAAAAAGTAAATCGGGCACTGCGATTGGCAAAATCGTGTTGGAAGGGTTTGAAAAATAAATGTACATCCGTTTTGTCTGATCACGATCAATGAATCCACCAAAGGGTGTTGTCTCTCCAAAGATAAGATGGAGAAACAACACCCTTTCATACCACATTAAATTCAACCTCTATATCAGTCCAGACGAATCTCCTGACCTTTTTCGGCTGACTCGTAGATTCCGCACAGCATTCTTGTCGAAGCCACACCATCCGCAATGGGACTGATGGGTTCGGTACCATTCAGACAACAATCCACAAAGTGATCAATCTGATTCTGGAAGGCACCGTGAATATCGAGACCTTTATAGTCTGTCTGAGGTTCAATGTTTAAGATCGTATTGTGTTTCTCGGTGACGATTAGCGTTGCAGGCTCCAACTCAATTCCACCACGCTCACCGTACAATTTGACTGAAGATTCTTCCCCACGTGCATGCAGGGTAAAGCTCACATCTACGGCCAAAGAAGCCCCGTTCTCGAAGCGAATCAGTGCATTCGCCATATCCTCCACATTGTTGACAGCTGAACTGTAATCTGCGGCTTTGTAAAAAGAAAGATGCTCGATATGGGCACGATTGCCCAGTTTTCGATACGTATTGCCACTCACCGAAACAGGTTTCGGTTTGCCCATCAGATACCAGCATTGGTCGATAATATGTACGCCAAGATCAATGAGCGGGCCACCGCCGGAACGGTTTTTGTCCGCAAACCAGCCTCCGGGATTTCCCAAGCGACGCAGGATAGAAGCTTTGGCATAGTACAACTCACCAAACTCACCGGCATCAATGAAACCGCGCATCATCTGCATATTGTTGTCATAACGACGCACAAAGCCCACGACAAAGGTACATCCGCTTCTCTTCACAGCCTCTTCAATCCGCAGCGCATCTTCCACATTGGTTGCTACCGGTTTTTCCAGCAGCACATGTTTACCTGCCTCCAGGGCAGCGATCGCAAATTCGGCATGTGTATTATTCCATGTACAGATACTAACGGCATCCACATGCGGGTCCTTCAGCATCTCCCGATAATCGGTGTACACAGATTGTGCATCATACTTCTCAGCAGCCGCGGCTGCACGCTGTTCGTTCAGGTCACAGATGGCGTAAATGACGGCATTCTCGTTCTTGGCATAACACCTCATATGAAGATCCGAGATGGAGCCTGTGCCGATCATGCCAATATGCAGCATTTTGCTCGTGGTCATCTTCTTCCTCCCTTCCTTTTCCAGAACATGAATATCGTCTAGTCTGCCCGGAGCATGCCTTTGTAAATCCCTGGTGTTGAATTTTCGATCTTCACGGCCCCCAGGGTCTGAGCATAGAAATCCACGGGTCCCGCCGATCCAATAATCGCGTAAGCGTAACCATCTGCCTTCATGGCATGCATACAGGCCAACAGCAGCGCTGTACCGACACCTTTGCCCCGTGCCTCCTGACCCACACCTGTTGGACCAAAGAAATTACGACATGTTGCTTCATAACAAGCGAAGCCGATCATCTTCCCATGCTCAAGTGCAATATAACAAGTCACAGGTTGACGTGCAAAAGCTACATCACATTCATCCACCCAGGGCTGGCTAAAATGGGATTTCACCCAATCCAGCACAACCTGCTTCTCTGGTGCAATGGCTCTACGGATAACAATAGAGGACTCCTCCAACTTTTTCAGTCCACTCTCTTGCTCTGGCAAATGGTAAAGCGCCACTAACATATCACTCATGTGACTTCCCCCTCCTCTTATCTGGGTGCTCCCCACCCCCATGTAATCCAGGGTTAATTCCACGTCTGAATCACACGTTTTCCACTCATTGATCCTTAACCGCATCCTGCTTCTTATAACCGGGAATCTGGCATGTTTTTCAAATAATAGACTACCATGCTGCTCACATTAATTACCTTAAAGTGCAACACTGGACGAAGTTGTCCCGTCTATAAGGATGGAACGTGGCCTTAATAGGAGTTTACCGCGTCATAACCAAGATGAGAAGGGATGAAATCAACGATGAACAACAACATGAAAAAAGTTAGTGCCCTGATGGTCCTGTCCTTGGCCCTGGGCGGGGGAGCCGCATACGCAGCAAACCTGGACAGCATTCAGCCTGTTAATTCAACTTCCGTATCAGCCGATAGCAAAGCAACTGAAGCTGTAAAAGTATCTGTGAACGGTGCTCCGATGACTGACGGTTATTGGAACAAGGATGGTCAAGTACCTATGATCGCACTTCGTGATCTCACCGAAGCACTTGGCATTGAACTGAAATGGAACAAGGAAAACAAATCTGCGGAGCTGACAAAAGGTACCCTCTGGACACTTGTAACCACAGGCAAAGACCAGTATTCAGTCAATAAAATGCTGCTTAAGCTGGGAACAGCACCTGAAATCACAAATGGTACATTGTTTGTACCCGCTTCTTTTGCAGATAAAGTACTGCACGCACAAGTGAATACAACAGGTAACCAAGTAACCATCTCCAGTGAAGAGGAAGTGAAAACCGTTACTGAGCGTGGGGTCATTACGGGAATTAACAGTGAAGGCAAGTATCAATCCATCCATATCGGCGGTGCAGGTACAGAGGGTATCGTCCTTAATGTTAGTGAAGATACCGTGTTCAAATCCGCGGATGGCAAAGATATCAAGCTTACCGATTTGACCATTGGCATGAACGTGGAAGCTGAGCATTCAGAGATTGCAACCCTCAGTTTACCGCCGCAAACCCCTACTTACAAAGTCACTGTACTGGATACTGCTGCTTCTGAATCCGAAGCACAACCCAAAGAGGTTCTGGGTACAGCAGGTACAATTGAAAATGTAAAAACAACAGAAGATAATGGTACTCAGATCGAGATCTCTGGCTCCCGTCTGACAGAGACGGCCCCTGACCATGTTATCCTTAACATTACCAAAGATACACAACTGGTGAATCATAAAGGGGAAACGATCAAACCAGAGGAACTGACCAAAGGTGCTAAAGTGATTGGATTCTATAGCCCGGTCCTGACTCGCAGCCTGCCACCAATCGGAACGGCTTGGAAAGTGGTCATCGAAACACCAGCCGATCAACCTGAAGCGAAATAAGCTCTCAGAAAAGAAGGCTAGCCTAATTTAGGCGTAGAGCTCAGTAGAGCTAGATTACACTATATCAATGCAGAAATAACCTTATCCCACGCTTCCTCCTTTATGGAGGTGGGGGTAAGGTTTTTTTTCTCTATACTGCATTTTGACAATATGTATATAACAGCTCTATTCCGTTATTTCGGCATCAACTTCAGCTTGTGCTTCAACAATCGCTTCTGCCTCAATCTCTACCATCAGCAAAGGATCAATGAGTGCACTGACCTCCACCATTGTGGCGACAGGCTGGATCTGACCAAAAAATTCACCATGGGCCTTGCCCACTTCTTCCCACCGGGAAATGTCAGTAACAAACATGCGGGTTCTCACGACATGAGACATGTCTGCTCCCAATTCTTTCAGTGCATTTTCGATGGTCTGCAAAATAAATCTCGTCTGTGCATATGGATCTCCTGCTTCAACCACAACACCATCCTGCATGGCTGTAGTACCCGCAACCTCAATTCGGTTGCCAACACGAATGGCACGGCAATATCCTACAAGCGGCTCCCAAGGAGAACCGGTAAACACCTGCTGTCTGTTCATTCTGCTTTCCCTCGCTTTAACTGTGATTTCGATTCCTGATTAAACATGAATTATATCAGCCTGCCGACTTGCTGAACAAGCAAATAAATAGGATATTAGCTGAACTTAGCTCAAATCAAAAAGCCCCTGAGTGATTTCCCGTGCCTTGGACAGGGGCTGAATCATTCAGCGGCTTTGGAGATTGAGATCCTATTCCTCAATCAAAAGATGAAGCATCAGGCTTACAGCTTGATATTAGCTTCGTCAAAGTATTCTTCAAGTGTCAGTCCACTTTTCACAATATCAGGAGCCAGATCAGTGCCAACATAGCGAATATGCCATGGCTCGTACACATAGCCGGTTATCGCTTCCTCACCTTTTGGATAACGGATGATGAACCCATATTCTGCTGCATGCTCAGCCAACCACTGGCCTTCTTTCGATGTGCCAAACACCTCTTCTATGGCATTGCCTACACTTGGACTGGAAACGTCAATCGCTAGTCCGGTCTGATGTTCGCTGTGGCCTGGCACAGAGCTTACACGATCCGTGTATTCTTGACCTTTGGTTTTGACATTGTTGTTATAGATCGACACCTGGCGCTGATAAGAACGATATCCAGATACCGCACGAAGCTCAATGTCGTCCGCTTTGGCACCGGCAAACAGCTTCTCCAACGCTTCGGCAGCTTCCTTGCGCATATGACGCTTTTCATGCGGCCCGTCGAAGGAGAACGGTACGTTAGGCTCCACCAGATCATCCGGCTCGTATCCTTCTGGCAAGCTGCGCTGTTTGTTAACGATCACTGTCATCGCTTCTGAATTGGTCACTACCGCTTGTGCATCAATCGTCGTTTGCAGCGCGCTAATGCTGCGTTTCTCCATCAGGGAATTCTCTGCTGTGGTGGCTCCATTGCCTGCGTCAGAAGAACCCGCTCCCCCAGTTGATGCATTGCCGGAACCACTATCTGTACCTTCATTGTTATTGTCCGAAGATGAGCTGTCAGCCCCACCTGTGTTGCTGCCATCCTTGCCAGTATCCTCCGTCAAATGAACCGTGGTACCGTCCGACTCTTGCTGTGCGCTTCCTGCTGCGTTCAGATTCTGGTTCTCCTCCGAGCCTGAGCCGTCCTGGCAAGCAGATAACAAAGCGGCGCATATCATAAGTGAGGACAGCATAACCGCAATGTGGCGCTGTCGTCCTGTACGTAATTTCATGTAAAAACTCCTATCGCATAGTAATAATAATTGCCGTATTCGTGCATGTGGGCTTGTCTTCCCCTGCGACAGTATACCTCAAATTGCTGCGAAGCTCCACCGGTAAAGACCTCCTTGAGAGGAGGTCACCCTAAAGATATGCCGGGTGTACAGCTTGTACGGTCGTTTTTTGGACTTTTAGAGCCCTATCCCAAGGTTCAACGCCATAGAAGCGAATTAGAAATGTATATATCCATTTTGGATCAAAAGGATTACGCCGATGCACAGCACAAACAAGCGGGGATGATCTAAGATCTCCCCCCGCTCGTAATGGTGCATCATTTGGTTGCCGGGCTGTCCTTCTTCTTCTTTTGGACAGCCTCCCACATCCGCGCAGCTACGCGCTCGCGGATCAATGCCAGCCCTGCGGTGGCAGGCACGCCTGGCAGCAGGGCCGCCAGCTCTGGCGTTGCCGGGGGCTTGCCCGGCTGCGCCAGCCGCACCTTCACGGCGCCGAAGCCAGGCCCCGGCTGGTGCATGGCGCCGTCCGCGGCTGCCTCGGCGATCCACTCGCCGACGGCTGCGCCGCCTTCGCCGCCCCGCGCCTGCGGGCGGCCGGCCGTTTCGGCTGCGCGGCCGGGGCCGCTGGGATCATGGGCCAGTTCCTCCGCCCATGATCCCAGCACGCCGGCGAGCAGCGCTTCGCGCGGCAGGCCGGCGTGCGCCAGCTGCAGCAGCGGCTCGGCCGCGAAGCGCGCGGCAACGGCGCGCCCAGCGGCCGCGGCATGCGCGCAGCCCGTGCGGCCGCAGGTGCACGTCGCTGCGCCGCCCGCGCTCAGCGAGCTGCCAGCGGCTGTGCCGTGCTCAGCCTCGCTTGGCGCATACCGCGGCAGCAGCCCGCCCTGCTCCGCCGGGGCAGGGCCGCCGCGCAGCAGCGCGTACAGCGCCAGCGGGCGCTTGCGCAGCTGTTCCAGCACAGCCTCGCGTTCAGCTTCACTGAGCTGCGGCAGCGTGCCTGTTACCGTAAACAAGCCTTCGGCTGATTCGGTCTTGCCTGCGGCTGCTAATGCCTCTTTGCCTGAATTAGCAGCCGCACTAACTTCTGCTATCCATCCACCGGGGGACATATGCAGCTCTACATTCCATTTTTCGCTCACAACAATCCCCCTTCCTGTCATTACACTCTTCATTTATGTGAGTGTGTATCTATATATGTTTAACTAAACATTCACACAATAACGGAGAGGACAGAAATAACCTGAAGAAGCAAAGCGTTCGCCTTTATCCCCGGATTTCCCCTTTTATAAAGGAATTAAAGAAATCTGGGGATAACAGCGATCGGAAGGTTGTTCTGTCATCGGAGTGCCAGTGTAAATATTCATTAGTTGAACTTATATAGCAACTTACAGCCATGTCTCGCCCTGAAGCGAGATCAGGCCACGCAGCTCATCGTCCGACATCTCGGTCAGCCAGTTCTCACCGGAACCGACCACTTGCTCAGAAAGTGCCTTTTTACTCTCAATCAGCTCATCAATCCGTTCCTCCAGGGTACCCTGACAGATCAGCTTATGCACCTGCACGTTTCGATTCTGCCCAATCCGGAATACCCGGTCCGTCGCCTGATTCTCCACCGCAGGATTCCACCACCGATCGTAGTGAACGACATGACTGGCACGCGTCAGATTCAGGCCCACACCTCCGGCACGAAGAGACAGGACAAACAACGATGGCCCTTCCCCTTTTTGGAAGGTTTCCACCATATCATCTCTTTGCGACTTCGATACTCCGCCATGCAGGAAGTAAGGTTCTTCCTCATAGCGCTGTTTAAGCCGGGATACGAGCAGTTCCCCCATCGCCACATACTGAGTGAAAATCAGCGCCGACTCCCCGTTGTCACGGATTGCATCCAGCAATTCCAGCAAACGTTCCATTTTGCCGGATGCCTCAGCCTTGCCATGTTCCTTCCGGCTGCTGTCCGCCAGCACCGGATGGTCACAGATCTGCTTCAGCTTGGTCAGTGATGACAACACAATTCCCTTACGAGCGATACCGTTTCGTCCATCCAATCCGCCCATCAGATCATCCACCACCCGCTGATACAGAACGGTCTGTTCTGGTGTCAGGGAACAATAGGATTTCAGTTCCAGCTTCTCCGGCAGGTCCTTGCGGATATCCGGATCACTTTTCAGCCTGCGCAGCATAAAGGGCGATACAAGCCGATGAAGCTCACGCAAAGAGGCTGCATTTTCTTCGGATGGGCCCAGTCCGGTATAGCGCTGGCGGAATGAAGAAGCCGTGCCCAGATACCCCGGATTGAGGAATTGGAAAATGGACCACAGCTCGCTTAGTCGATTCTCCACTGGCGTACCCGTCATCGCAATGCGATGCGGCGTAGACAGACGCATGACGCTTTGCGCTTGCTTTGTACGGTAATTTTTAATATATTGCGCCTCATCCAGCACAACGGTAGACCAGTGCAATGAAGCCAGATCCGGGCCATCCCGGCCAGCCAGATGATAGGTCGTCAGCACAATATCATGGGACTGTGCTTCCGCCTGGAAGGCATTGCCGTGCAACCGTTGTCCGCCATGATGAATATATAACGACAGATTCGGAGCAAAACGCTTCAGCTCACGCTGCCAGTTCCCGAGCAACGAGGTAGGACACACAATAAGTGCAGGCAGATGCGCATCATGCACATGCGGTTGTTCACTGTTCCCGAACTCTTCTTCCATCCCCATAAACGCTTCGTGCTCACGCGCTTCATCTGCCGCGGCTTGCTGTTCCTCCTGTTTCAAGTCCAGCAAGCAGGTGATAACCTGAATCGTTTTTCCCAGTCCCATATCATCGGCAAGACATACTCCGAACCCAAGCTCACGCATGGCGGATAACCATTGGTATCCCCGCTCTTGATAGGGTCTCAGCTCGCCTTGCAGCTCTGCCGGAACTTGACGAGGCTCAATACTGCGGAGCACCTGCCCGTCGAGCAAAAAGGACAGCAGCCCCTCGGATTCCGCACCAAAGACGGAAAGTCCCTTCCATGCGGTATCTTCGCCTTCTTCCGCTGCCAGATGCAGCCATTCGGATAGAGGCATATATTGTTCTTCTTCTTTTTTCATATAACGCAGAACCTGGCGAATCTCTTTTGTATCCACTTCAATCCATTCGCCGCGGAACATCACATAAGGCACCGTTGCTTCTGCAAGGGCAGCCAGCTCCTCCGCCGTAACCGGTTTGCCGTCCAGCATCGGTTCTGCCTTGAAGGCAACCAGCTGCTCCATGCCCAGTGCAGACGGGGCCCCGACCGGTCTTTCTATGCCACGATTGAGCATTTCCAGACGTAGCCCAGCGCGGCGTTTCCCTGCTCGGCTCCAGCGGGAAGGCATTAACACGGTTACTCCCGCCTTCTGCAGACGAGGCACAGCATAGGTCAAAAATTCAAAAAAGGCTTGCTGTTCCAGCTTCATTCCTTCCGGTCGTGCATGAAGAAGCGCCGTTTCCAGCTCCGGTGCCAGTTCTGATGCATGCCCCAACGCCATCAGGAACTGTTCTGCAGCTGAAATATAACGCACTTTACCTCGGTCCAGATCTCGTTCCGGATGTGCCCAGATTGTGCGCGCAGGCAATCTCAGCCCAGATTCCTGCACACTGTCTGCCCAGAAGGTAATCCCCCACAATGATTCATGATCACCAAGGGGCGGTTCCAGCCGCAGTACCAGCTTCAGCTCCCCTTCCGTGGGAGCCGTTTCTTCACTGCCTACCACGGGTCTCGCCGTACCGCCAGCTTCTTGCAGCGTTCCAATGAGTTCTGCCATTTCTTCCGTAGGTCCCTGCACCGTCACCGGGCGGAACATCGAGATCAGACTATTCCACCACAGCTCTGCTACCGGAGAGGACCCACGCCGGAATGGCGTGCGGTAACGAGACAGCTCACTGTCCATGCTTTCCATCTCACTCGTGACAACCGCATGAATCATTCCGCTCATAAATGAAAATAATACGGCTGCTCCCGCTTCCTCCCGTGATTCCGGTTCAGAAGATGCGTATGCTCCAGGTGCAGACAATCCGATCGGCGGCATGGATTCCGCCAACTCCCGGAATCGTTCCACATCCGCTTCCTGCAGCAGACGCGGACGCCATACACCTGTCAGTGTTTCCTGTCCGGTGCGCCGACGCGCACCCGTCTTGGCCGCAAACTCAGCGGATGGAGCAAATTCTCCACGCAGCAGCAGTTCCTGTGTAAACTGTGCTGCTTTCACCCAATAGCGAATCTCTTCTCCGGCCTGAATTCCTGCCGCATTCAATATACTTTCGTCCCAATGGAGCAGCAGCTTGAATGTATCTTTAGGCGAGATTGCCAGCCCTTCCAACGTCCGTCCGAGCAATTGACGCCGCTTCGTACCCTTCGCTTCCGCGGCATTACGCATCGGATTGGGCCAACGAAGCTCCGCAAGGCGCAGAGCGGCAGGCTGAAACAGACGACCCCCGTCGCCAAAATTCAGCTTCCGTACCACGTGGCTCCACGCATCCACACGTGGCTCCGATGTTTCACCGGAAAAACAAAAAAATACGTCACCAAGCCATACTCCATACAGCGATTGCATCATTACAGTCTCCCGTCATCCCTTCGCATTGTTACTCTCCATCATATACGAAAATGCTCGGATTTAAAAACGTTTACGCATAAAAAGTGCTACATCACTTCGAAAAACCATCTTCAAACCACTTCGTACTATATTATGTATGGCTGTTAAAAGGTGAAACACACCACGTCATTGCATTCAACGATTAGGTGATCACACTAAAAAATGCCCCTCGTTCCCAAAAAGGGATAAGGAGCATTATCTAAATCAAGCGGATATGTGCTTTGTATATAACATTTCAACGTTGCGTTTACTGCGATTTGGTTAAATTACCGAGCAATACATCCAAATTAAGAATGCCCGCCTCATGATCGTCATTGTGTGCGATTTCCTTGAATATGCCCGTTGTGTAACGTCGATATTCTTCCGTAGGCTCTTCAAACCGATCATACATCACCACGGAATCCACGGAATCGACGACGAGCGGTACATAATCGTCGTGGTAAGGTACAACAATGATACGCGTCGAAGGTGTAGGCTCCTCGTCAGGCATGCCGAGCAGGACGCGGACACTCACAACAGAGACCACTTTGCCGTACAAGGGTGTGAAACCCTTGATCTCAGGACTGCCAAAAGGAACGGTGGTTACCGGGAGCATTTTAATAATTTCATGAACTTCATCAATTCGAAGCGCACAAATCTGATTTCCGACCGAGAAATTGATGTATTGAATTTGAACTTCCTCATCCATAGATGTTTTCATACCCTTCTTGTTTTCAGTTTCAATAGAAGCTTTTTATAGTCATCTTGATCATGAATCATTACATTTCATGTTGCTTTCTCTGTGTTTATATCGGTTAAAGCGAGATAAATTTTTACCCATTTCTTAATATGAAGATTCTATCGTCAGAAAATAAAGGCAGCAGAGCAGATATAAAAAGAAAAATGCAAACAGAGCTCCAAGTAAACCGGGAGTTTGTTTGCAATTTCTGAACGTATTTTTCAGTTCGAATGATCACTCTAATACAAATGGCACGCCACCTGACGCCCTGGTGAAATCTCCCGCAGCTCCGGGATGACGGAGCGGCATTCGTCCTTCACATACGGACAGCGGGTATGGAAGGTGCAGCCGGACGGTGGATTTTCCGGATTGGGCACATCGCCGCCCAGGACGATCCGTTCCTTTTGCACATTCGGATCAGGAACCGGAACAGCGGACATTAATGCTTTGGTATATGGATGCAGCGCCTCGGTAAACAGTTCGGATGTTGGCGCAAGCTCGACCACTTTGCCCAGATACATGACAGCCACACGATCACTGATGAACTTAACGACAGACAAGTCATGAGAGATGAACATATACGTCAGTCCAAATTGTTCCTGCAGATCCTGCATCAGGTTCAGCACCTGTGCCTGAATGGACACATCCAGCGCTGACACAGGCTCGTCACACACAATGAATTTGGGATTCAAAGCGAGAGCACGGGCAATCCCGATCCGTTGGCGTTGTCCACCCGAGAACTCGTGCGGAAAGCGATGTGCCTGGTAGGGGGATAATCCGACCACTTCCATCAGTTCTTCGATTCGGCTCTTTAACTCGTTTTTGCCCAGATTGTGGTGGGTAAGCAGCGGCTCCTCCAGTGTACGCTGTACTGTCCATCGAGGATCAAGGGAGGCGTATGGGTCCTGGAACACCATCTGCATATCCGTTCGGAAACGACGCAGCTCTTCTGGCGGCAGCTTCCGTACATCCTTGCCTTCGAAGAATACTTCACCATCTGTTGGTTCAATCAGACGCAGGATGGCACGCCCCGTGGTGGATTTTCCGCAGCCGGACTCTCCAACCACGGCGAGTGTTTCCCCGCGCTCCACAGACAGTGTTACACCATCGACTGCTTTGACGGCACCGACCTGTTTGGAGAACAGGCCTTTGCGGATAGGGTAATGCTTCTTGAGGTTTCTGACTTCCAATATCGCACTCATATAATCCCCTCCTGTTGCAGCAGACAGCGGCAGCTGTGGCTTGGTGCTGTCTCCAGTAATTCGGGCTGTATCGTCTCGCATCGTGCTTCCTTCACCGGACAACGAGGGGCAAAACGGCAGCCGGAAGGCATATGGGCCGGATTCGGCACCTGACCTGGAATGGATTGAAGACGATCCTGATCCCCTGCAAGCTGCGGCAGCGAAGCGAGTAGACCGCGAGTATATGGATGCTTGGGATCGGCAAAAAGGGTTTTGACATCCGTCTCTTCCACCACTTGTCCGGCATACATCACCATGACGCGATCACACATCTCAGCTACTACGCCGAGATCATGAGTGATCATCATGATTGCCATATTCTCCGTCCGCTGGAGGTCACGCATCAAGTCCAGAATCTGTGCCTGGATGGTCACATCCAGGGCTGTTGTCGGTTCATCTGCAATGAGCAGCTGCGGACTGCACACCATCGCCATGGCAATCATCACCCGCTGGCGCATGCCACCTGAGAGCTGGTGCGGGTATTGTTCTGCAATTTTGTCAGGACGGGGAATGCCGACTTTGCGAAGCATATCAACCGACCGTGTCCAAGCCTCTTTTTTGCCCAGCTTCAGATGATATCGTGCCGCTTCCGAGATTTGTTTGCCGATTTTGAATACCGGATTGAGCGAGGTCATCGGCTCCTGGAAAATCATGGCCATTCGGTTGCCCCGAATTCGACGAATTTCTCGCCCGGACAGCTTAAGCATGTCTTTCCCCTGGAAACGGACTTCCCCTGACGCCACGCGTCCGATCTTTTTGGGGAGCAGCTGCATGATTGATAACGATGTAATACTTTTCCCGCATCCCGATTCTCCGACAATACCCAGCGTTTCACCCTGCCGTATGGAAAGACTGATCCCGTCCACTGCACGGATTACGCCTGCATCCGTGATGAATTCTGTCCGCAAATCCGAAACTTCGAGCAGTTCAGCCATGTTGTTCCCCTCCCCTACCATTACGTTTTGAACTTTTTTTCTTTTTTCTTCTAAAAGAATTAACGCTTGGACGTCGTAGCTTCTTCGGAAGCAGCAGTCTTCGAATTCTTCAAGGACATTTCATCTTCCATACCTTCCACGCCCAAATATTTAAGCGCGCTCAGCGCGTATACTTTGGCGCACTGGATAATCTGCCATACGGGTGCTTTTTCGTTGAAATTATGAATTGTGGACAGCTCTGCCGGACCATATTGCAATACCGGAATCTGATGATTCCGGAAGTGGCGTGCATCGCTGGATGCCCATTGCAGCACACCGTACGCCTCTTCGCCGCTCACTTCGCTGATGCTCTCCACCAGTTGGCTCACGATTGGTTCATGCGCTGGAGTCCAGTTGGCATTGCCCTGGAAGCCAAACGGCTTCAGCTCCGATTCTATTCCTGCTTCAAGCAGAAGCGAGCGAGCACGGTCCAATACATCCCGGTAATCCACACCAAATGGAACGCGAGAGTCCACCTGAACAGTGCAGCGATCCGCTACCACATTCACCTTGGTTCCACCCTGAATGGAACCGATATTCACCGTGACATGGTCGAACACCTGATAAGCCAGACCTGCCTTCTCCCGATCACGCGCGTACTCCTGCGAGATGCGGATAATCTCCTTCACCTCTTCCGGGATGTCTGGTTTGATGTCCCACAGCCGCTGCAAGGCTTCAATGCCTTTAGCTGCCTTCACAATCGCATTATCGCCTACAATAGGTTGAAGACTGCCATGACCCGGTGTCCCTTCCACCGTAAATTCAAACCAGCAGCTTCCCTTTTGTCCAATGGTTGGATGCTGCGGGCTGGACGGCTCTGCAATGACTGCCGCCGTACCGGTTGCAAGACCACGTTCCAGAACCCATGGTACCCCCAGGTCACCGCCTGTTTCTTCATCCGGAACAATCATCAGCGACAGATCTCCACGCAAAGGTACACCCAGCTTCGCCAGAATAACCGTCGCAAAGATTAAGCCAGCAAGTCCGCCTTTCATGTCGGATGCCCCGCGTCCCAGCATATATCCGTCCTTGATTTCACCGCAGAACGGATCAAAATCCCAACGGGAAAGATCCCCGGCTGGCACAACGTCGGTATGACCACAGAAAATCAGATGTTTGTCTGACTTGTCTGCCCCTTCTCCGTTCAACGTGGAGATCAGGTTAAACATCGTTTCCGTTGCCGCATGTACTTTGGTGTCGATTCCGGCCTGATGCAGATATTCGATAATAAAAGCACTAATCTCACGCGAATCCCCTGGAGGGTTCTCCGTCGGAAAACGAATCAATTGTGAACAGAGCTCCAGTAGTTCGTCCTGGCCCTCCTCGATTGCATCAAGTACCTTCCTTTTCCAATCCATCCTGTTCAGGCTCCTTTCAATATGGGCTGTATGGTGGTCCGTACGAATCGTCAGAAGACAGGCATGATTGCCTGTCCCCCAGATCGTCCGTTCGTTTACTGCTCTTTGCTAAGCGGGTAGAAACGCAGAACCTCATCCGGATAATACACGTATCCGCTGACCTTGTTATTCATGCCGACAACCCGGTTGTATTCGTATAGATACGCCCATGGCGCTTCTGTCGTAATAATCTCCTGTGCCTTCATGTATAGCTCGTTGCGTTTCGCCTGATCCGGTTCGGCACCTGCTTCTTCCCACAGCTTGTTAACTTCCGCATTGTTGTAATGAATGTAGTTGGAAGAGCCTTTGCCATAGAGCAGGAAGCCCAGATGGTACCCAGGGTCGTTAACAAATGAAGTCCATTTGGAGATGTAAGAGACTAAGTTCCCTTCTTTTTGCTGTTCCAGGAACTGTGCACGAGCGACTTTGTTAATGTTCATTTTGACACCGATCTTGGCCAGCTCTGCTTGAATCAGAACCGCATCATACTCCCAGTCGTCAAAGCCGGAACCGAGGGTAAAGTCAAAGCTGAACCCTTCCGCATAACCTGCTTCTTTCAACAACGCCTTGGCTTTGTCCAGATTGTACTCGTACACATAGCCTGCATCCGTAAAGCCCGGTGTGTTACTTGCTACAGCACTTTTCATCTCTTTGGCTTGACCGTACATAACATCGTTAATCAATTGATCATAAGGGATCGCATAGTTGATGGCCTGACGCACTTTTTCATTATCAAACGGTTTGACATTGTTGTTCATCGCGAAGAACAAAATGCGGTTACTCGCATTCGACTTGATGGTCAAATCACTGTTCTCCTGCAAAGCTGCAACATCTTTGGGAGGAATCTCGATCGCCATGTCCACGTCACTCTTGTTCAGCAGCAGAACACGGTTGGAGGCTTCCTTCGTGAATTTCAGCGTAACTTTGCTGAGCTTCGGTGCACCCTGCCAGTAGTCGTTGTTAGCCTGGAAGACTGCTTCACTGGCCGGGTCCCACTTTTCAAGCGTGAACGGGCCTGATCCGGCAGCATTCGTTTTCAGATAATCATCACCTTTTTCCTCGACCAGCTTCTGGTCCACAATGGAGAAGGTATACATGGCAATGATCTGGGTGAACATGTGGTTTGCTTTATTCAGTACGATCTCCACGGTGGAGTCGTCCTTGGCGGTCACGCTCTTGATGTCGGCCATTCCGTATAGAAAGCTGCCGGAGCTGGACTTCGCCACACGATCAAAAGAGTACACAACCGCATCCGCATTGACCGGATTTCCACTTTGGAATTTCAGACCGCTTTTGATTTTGAACGTATACGTTGTATTGTCATCAGACACTTCCCAGCTCTCGGCGAGCATCGGCTGAATATCCTCCGTGTTGGCTACGTCAGCACCATCCACCGTTTTGACACCATAGGTTACCAACTGGTCATAGGTTGCCAGTACCAAGGTATCCGAGGTCAGGTCATTCGCCTCCGCCGGGTCCATCGTGGTTCCCCCCTCAGAATAAGCAACCGTAAGTGTTGGCGCGGGTTTTGTTTCCTCTCCTGAGCCGGATGCCGCAGGCTGCTGGTTGGCATTGCTGGCACAGCCGCCAAGAACAACGGTAAGAGCAATCATTGCAGAAAACCATTTGAGCTTTTTCATGTTTAGTTTCCTCCCCTTTTTGAACCAGTCTTATGATGTGATACTATAAAACGTTGCAGCTTTTATTAGACAAAGTAAATGTGTGCACCAGTACCTTGGAAAGCAACTTACCCATTTCCTGATACCAACCGCAGCAGCATTCATTCTGCCTACTGCCGGCGATGGAACCTTGCATGCCATTAGTCCAAGGCATTCCCCGCAAGTCGGTTCCGCCAGCTAGCTATCTATGAATCGGTTCTGTAGAGGCTGATGGTGACCCACCTCTATTTTCCCGAACGCAACCTTGGATCCAGTACATCACGGAAACCATCTCCGAGCAGGTTAAAGCCAAGAATGGATGTGGCTATAGCCAGTCCAGGGAATGTCACGAGCCACCATTGTCCGGAAATGATATACTCCCGGCCTTCAGAGATCATGGCTCCCCATTCGGCTGTAGGCGGTTTGACGCCAAGACCGAGAAAGCTCAAACTGGATGCCGTCAGAATGGCAAAGCCCATACCGAGCGTAGCTTGTACCAACAGCGGTGCCAAAGCATTCGGCAAGATGTGGCGAAACAGAATCACTCTGTCCCTCACACCAATCGCTCTGCTGGCTTCCACATATTCCTTTTCGCGCAGGGATACCGTCTGCCCATACATCAATCTGGCAAATTCGGGAATGCCCACAATCCCTACAGCAATCATGGCACTCGTCAGTCCGTTGCCGATGGAAGCCGCAATGGCCATGGAGAGTACCAGCGAGGGAAATGCAAGCAACACATCCATCACCCGCATGATGATATTGCCAGTACGTCCGCCGTAGTAAGCAGCAATTCCGCCCAGCGGAACCCCGATGACAAACGAGATGCTGACAGCAATCAAGCCTGTCCAGATGCTGATTCTGGCTCCATACAGAACACGACTCAGAATGTCACGACCATAGTTATCGGTACCGAACCAGTGACCACCTGACGGGGATTCCAGCTTCACAGCCGTATTCGTCACGTACGGATCATAAGGGGCAATCCATGGGGCAATCGCTGCGATGACAGTCCACATCACGATAAAGGCCAGACCAATAGCAGCGAGCCGATTGCGGAGCAACAATCTCAGAAAGGTTTTAGGTTTGGGAACAACCGCCGGTGCAGGTTTGGTTCCCATGGAAGTCGGTGCGGCAGTACTCACAGCGGTACTCCTCCTTTCGCGGCGACCCTATTCATAACGGATTCGTGGATCAATCAATCCATAGACCAGATCCACCGCCAGATTTATAAAGCTGAACAGAATGGCACTTACCAGTGTGAAAGCCTGAATTGGTGCATAATCAGCAGCCAGAATCGAATCTGTGACATAACCGCCGACGCCAGGCCAGGAAAAGATAGTTTCCGTGATGACCGCACCACCGAGTAATCCGCCAAACTGAAGGCCAAGAACGGTCAACGTGGGAATCAGCGCATTGATCAGGGAGTGTTTGCCGACGACCGCGGTTTCGCTCAAGCCCTTGGCTCGTGCGGTACGCACATAATCCTGTCCGATGACTTCCAGCATGCTGGACCTGGTCATACGCGCCACAATCGCCATTGTCCCTGTGCTCAAGCAGATGGCTGGGAGCAGCAAATGAGCAAGACTGCTTTTGAGTGCAACCATATCTCCGGTCATAAGACTGTCTACCACGTACAATCCGGTGATATGCGTCGGTGGATTGAGGTCTCCGCTGATGCGTCCCATCGGAGCCGGAGCCCAGCCGAGGATGGAATAGAAGATGTAAATAAACAGCAGTCCCAGCCAGAAGATGGGTACACATGCTCCAATCAAGGAGAACACCCTGGAGATGTGGTCCATAAAGGACTCTTTTCGAGTTGCAGCGATAATGCCTACCGGAATCGCAACACAGATGGCTATAATCACACTGGCTAACGTCAGCTCAATGGTTGCCGGAAAGCGGGTAGCGAAATCACTCAGTACCGTATGACCGGTATGGTAGGCGAATCCCAGATTCCCTTGAAGCAACTGTCCCACGTAACTAAAAAACTGTACAAATAATGGCTTGTCCAATCCCATGTCCATTCGGATTTTGGCAATGACATCATCCGTGGCCTGTTCGCCAGCCATGACAATGGCGGGATCTCCCGGAAGAACGCGGGACAGGATGAAGGTAATCACCACAATGCCGATCAGTGCCGGAATCATCTGCAGCAGCCTTCGGAGCGTGTAAGCAAACAATCGATCAACCCCTTTAACTCTCATGTCTCACTTGCTGTTTTACGTTTCTCTGTGGACGGCCCAGTCTTGAAAACTTGTCTGTTTATCCGTCTCTTCTTTGTAATTGTGCTTATTTTACCTAGAATCCGAGCGTCGAACTACGTCCCTTTTAGCTAAAAAAAAGCACAACCGTTTGTCGGTTGTGCACTAATGTCTCCTATTTATGTCATGTTAAATTACACTCTAAGACATAGTTCGCTATTTTTCGACCTATATCTACCATAAAGTTCATCGTTGGTATTGCTGTAGAAACAAATGTCCGATTGGCAGGTCCTACACCTCTTGTTTATCCTGCTTCATGTAGTAATACACAAGACACAGATGACAGACAAATTGTTCACGCGGGTGATTCAGGTCGAATCCCGTAATGTCCCGTATTCGCTCCAGTCGGTATTTCACGGAATTCCGGTGAATATAGAGCCGGTTTGCTGTCTCGATCAGGCTGCCCCGGCTCTCCAGATAATAAAAAAACGTTCGCAGCAAATCACCGCTGTGTTCATCATCATAAGCACGCAATTTCCCAAGCTTCCGCTCAAACAATGCCGCAAAACCCGGATCATTCGCCGTTTCGCTCAGCAAATGATATACCTCTACATCCTCAAACCGGGTTGTACGCCCACCGGACAAACGGGAGGATACGAGGAGTGCATTTCTGGCCTCGCCATAGCTTTGATGCATATTCCAAAGTGGAACCTGGGTGCCTACGCCTGTCCTGAATTGTCCAAGCTTGTTGGCCGGATCTTCGAGCCATAGCCCGATCGTATCAGACCAGGATTGAACGTCATCTATCCATACCGCATCCCGGGACTCCGGTGTTGGCAAGAAGAGCACCGCCCTGTTGGTCCGAAACTCAATATGAGGCGCCACCCTCCGTTTTCTGGCCTCCTGACCAAGCAATTCGGTCAATAAGTCTTCATCCGGAGCAGTCTCACCTTCCATCACGGCAACTTCCCATAAATGCTCCGGATTCATGCCAAGCTTGCGACCTCTCGATTCGGCTTCATGTGGCAACAGCAGAGGTGGTGTCAGCAGTTCGTCAATGAAGTTGCCCCGAAGACGCAATTCGGTATCTTCCGCCACCTTGTTTCTCATCAATTCCAGGGATAATACTAATCTGGCTTGCTCAATACCGACTTGTTCCATTTCATCCAGGGAGTCCTTGTCCACCAGCAGTCGGGCAACCTTCCGCCGATCGAGATTTATCTCCCATACGAGTGGGTCCACAGCTTCTTTCCAATCATAATCCGGCGGTGAAGACACAATCATCTGACCAGCATTGTCGATAACACCCACGGGTGCCTGAAGCAGCTCAGCCACATTGTCCCCCACCGCCTGTATTCCGCTGTTTTCAAGTACCATGGTCATCAGTGTCCGATATACTTCCTCTGACCTGCGGAGAAGTGCGGCCTGTCGATCCAGTACCAATTCCATAACAGGCTGCGTAATATCCATGTAGGGTATTTCCGGAGGAATTTCAATGATGGGCAGGCCGCAGTCATTACTGGCTGCAACGGCTTCTTTCGGGATTTCTTTGAGAAAACGCGCAGGCTTGATAGCCAGAGCAGCCGCCCCTGCTTCATTAAGTGTATAGATTAGTTCTCCGAGCAAGCCGGGATTATCACGAATTGAATAGGCTGTCGTCAGCATAAGCATGCCTTTTCGCAACCACCCTTGCAGATCGGGCACCTCCATAATATCCACGAACCGCACAACCCGATCCAATCCCTGGTGCCCACTAATGACTTTGGCCTTGCTGAGTATAGGAATATTCAACAGTTCTTTCAATGTTATACCTGTCGTTTTCAAACCTATCGACCACCCTGAGCCAGATTTGCAAATCATTTTTGCATACTGTATCTAATTTTTTTGGATAGTTTACCAGACTATCTGATCAAAAAAAACGGGAATTTCTGTGATATCCGTATGTTATGTATTCATTTTATAAATTATAGTATTAACAATACGTTGTTAGTAGAAGTTAATTGCATGGAAAATAAATTCATTACTTTATCGCTTCACATTACAAAATAGGATAATTATATCCACGCTCCTCGCACACCTGCGCCATGCTATTCCAAGAGCCCCGATAACACCTTATCCAACACAAATAACGCCGATGCAGTTATACACATTGCATCGGCGTCAACATCAAATTAACCCAAATATAAAATCATCACATATCCACATCCGGCATTCCATAGATCAGACATTCAACGCAGACACAGCTGCTCCCAATGAATAGATCGGGTCAAGCGCCCGGATATGCAGTTCTTTTTCCACTTCCAAGGCGAATCCCATCGTTGCAAAACCTGTACACGCAAGAACAATGGACTCGGCGCCCTCCGCCTTCAGTCTTCTGGCGGCTTCCATAGCCGCGATTCGCCCCTGTGGCGTGTTGAGATCCAGCGTAGTTACCACACCTTCGGGACGCTCCATCCCAATATAGGCATCACCTAGTATTCCTCGAATTAGATGAGGCACTTCCTCAAGGATGGTCAATACACCTACACGCGCCGCTGAAGTGAGCGCAAGATGTGCTGCACATGATCCAGCACCATAGACTGGGATGTCAACAGCGGCACGCATTTCTGCGAGAGCCGGATCGGCTGCACAACTGATACCGATGGAGGTACAGCCTTCCTGTTCCAGTTTTCGTGCCAGATCCACAATTTTGGGAATCGATTCAAGCTCTGTGGCCTGATCATATACCCCCAGCGGTTGATCGGGAATGCAGCGACTCCGAACCTGAATGCCATAACGTCCTTCAATCAATGCCCCGTGTCTGTGGATATCTTCTTCATGATGAAGCGTAATCACTCTGATAAGACCCAACATCAGCATTCCTCCCCAGGCTGTGGATATCTTGTGCATATGTTACCCACAAACTGTTGATAGTTACCCCCAGTTATGTGGATATCTCTTTATATATTGTGAATATGTTGTGTATTTGTCGCTAAAACTACCGCGTAATTTACGCATTGGTCCCCACTGTGGATATGTTGTGCATACGCTCTCATTCACTTTTTTTTGATCTACAAGGTTATCCCTTGAATATTCTGCTCTGTTATTGATCGAGCAGTTCTCCCTGACGCATAATCAACACATCATCAATGTACACATCCGGCTTCTGCACAACGGCATCAATGTGAACACCTGCTGCAACTGTGCCGCCAAAGGTATTATTACTTCCAAAAGCAACATGAATCGTACCGTAGACTTTCTCGTCCTCCAGGACAACACCTGTAATTCGGGCCTTGTCATTGGTGCCAATGCCAAATTCGCCAAGAATCCGACCATCCCCTTCACCCAGCATGGATAACAACTTGTCTCCTTCAACGCCAGTTGCTGTAACAAGGCGCCCTTCTCTAACTGTCAGTAGAACAGGTTCACTGATCGCACCTATTCCTGCAATTGAGCCATCCACCAGGATTTCACCCTCGCCAATGCCTTCAACGGGGGCGATGTACGCTTCACCGGAAGGCAAATTGCCGGATTCACCTGGATTGAGGTACATACCTGTGCTCGGTACGCCATTACGACCCTGAATGGAGAACGACAGCTGGTGTCCATCTTTTTCGATACGGACACTTCTCCCTGCACTCAGCATGGCCGTAACCTTATCTGTCAATGCCTTCACTTTGGGATATTCTGCGGTAATGGCTCCGTTCATGAACATATCGTCCGTCATGCCCGGCATCGTAGCTACCCGGGTTCCAGCAGCTGCCGCCTGTTTACGCGCCTGCGTATGGGTTAATGAATAACGAGTTACGCACACACTTCATCGCTTCGGCAATCGGCGCAGGCGGCTCTTCACCGGATTTGCTCCGTTCCTTCATCACCATTAGTACCGCATCTGCTCCCAGTGCCTTGCCTGCCTCATATATGGACTCGGCCAGTTCTCTCTTGGCATCATCCGCTACGACAGCCAGTGTCTCACTACTGCGAAGTCCAAGGCATTCCACCAAAACATTTTTACTGACGTCAATTCGTTGCTGGTTCATTGGTTCGTCTCCTCCTGTGTCAGACCATTTCCGCTACTAGCTTCCCCATTAGAGCATTCGACAAAATGACCGGGATTCCTGCGCTGGCATTGGCAACCCACTGACGGTGGCGCTCATCATACCCCATGCAATCCAGTAAAATAAGTTCAACACGCCCCTTTAATGATTCCGTCGCCTGCCGGAACTCAGCCTCCCCGGATGTATAGGGAGAAGCAGCGGCAAACGCAGGCTGGACCAGGGAGGAAAACTTCAAATCAAGCTGTCCCGCTTGCTCTGGCAATGGTCCGATAAGCCCCAGACGGCGGCCATCGGCCATCGCCTGTACGGCTGGAGGAATAATGCGGTCAGGCTCAATGAGGTGCACCTTGGCTGAACGCAGACCTGGAAAGGAACCTGTGCACAGCAGCAGAATATTGGGGACACCCATTGCTTCGAATTCACGAATCTTTTGATTCAGCATCGGTCTGATTTTTTCACGGGATACGATAGCCGCACTGCCATCCTGTAGACGGGAAGTGAGCACATATTCACCAGGTTCCGGGGCCAGCGCAGCAATCTGAGTTGCCGACAGCCCGTCCAGCACTCCGACCTGAAGGAGTTCCGCCCGCCCCTCCAGATACTTTTCTATGACAGGCGCAACATCGGTTCGCGGAGCTTGTCCAATCGTAATCATGCCAAGCTGCTTGGTCATCTTATTGCCTCCTACATATCAGATCGGCTGTAGAAGCCACGTATGTCCACAGCATTATTTTCACCTGCCGCTTCAACCGTGAACTTCTCGACTAAACTATGCAGACGGAGCTGCCTGGATCCCTGGGGTCTGAAGTACTTTCATTGATCCATACAGACGAGTAATCAGGTTATATTCCTCCACATTGTAGAAAGAACAGGTGCCATTCGTGAATTCCTTGGCTGTCTCCACGACCAAACGAACTGCGCTTGCAATGTCAACCTCATGGCTCGCTCCTGTGCCGCATCCCGGAACTGCGGATTGAGCAGTTACTGCTACGCCTACAACAGGTGCGTGTGTAGCCACAGCTGGCTGTAAAATGGAATTGATATGGTATAAGTCATTGCCGTATGGCGTAATATCCTGCGTTGTAATCGGGAAGGTCACAGGCAGCTGCCCTGTGGTCATCTCCATAATTCGGAGCAAATCATCGCTCACCCGTAAAATATATCCCTCTTTCACTGTTGGCGAAATGGCGATGCCTTTATGGTTAATCACCCGGTTTCCTTTGGTTGTATCAATGGACAAAATGGCTTCCATCTCAGGCAGAACCTCATGTTCGTTCATCTGCAAAATGTCGACCGGAGAGTCCATAAAATCAACCGGTTCATGCGGAAGCGTGGGAGCATCCGGACAGATATGCGTAGTTACAATGACATCACCTTTGAGCGAATCACCCTTGGTCTGCATATCGGCGAGTTTCAGTCCTGCTGCGACAGCAGCAACGGCGCCATCGGCATCCGAGACGAGTCCGATGCGTGTAGGACGGGCACCGATTCCACCCAGTCGTCCGACAATCCCCATGGTCGGGGCCTGCCCTCCCGACAGCTTGCCTTGTGTACCAGGGATGATGATTTTAACAAAATCCGTGCTTCCCTTTTCCCCTTGTACGGTCAGCACTTCAACGGAAACCTGTGGGTATTGAACAAATAGTTGCTTTACACTTTCACCATTTACATAAGCGCTGTCCAGCGCGTCCAGTGCCAATAACGTTTTTTGAAGTGGCATTGTACACATCCTCCTCTTAGCTGTTGATCTTGAAATCAAGTCTATCGCAGTTCAGAAGAGGCTCACAATGTACTGCCTTGCCAAAATGAGCATCGCTTTATTGTGCGACAAGTATAAATGGAAGTGAAAATAACGTTTTCATTCCGTTTATCTAACTGTATGTGTAATATAATTTAACATTTTATTATCGAGCGACTTGAATATCATGTAATTTTGGGAATGCACACTTCATTTCTTCGCATACCCTCTTTTCATTTGCCACTCCACAAGCAGCGAAGCAGTTTCTTCCGCATGAAACAGGGGAAATTGGTGCCCATAGGGAAGTTCCACATGTTGAACGGAGGAATGGATATTTTCGGGGCGCGCGTATCCCTTATCGTTTGTCCCCCAAACCATAAGTGTGCGCTGCGCATCTGCACTTGTCTGCGACACTTTATCATTTGAATGAGACTGTATCCAGTGGAGCAAATCAGCATTCGCTCCTGCGATGCGGGGAGACTTCAAACCAGAAGAAACTCTTCTCGCATAACCTTTCAGCAGGGTTGGATTGATCTCCGAAACATCTGCTCTTTTTAACTGTCCAGCCACTTGCTGTGGAGTCATCCGAGATAACAGTCCTTGCAGCATTCTTCTCGGGAGCCTTGATATCAGGCGCTGCATTCCGTCTTTTGAAGCTCCCCATACGGGTTGCAGCAAGGCAAGCTGGATATTTTCACGTCCACTCTCCTGCATCACCGCCGCGGCTATGGCTGCCCCAACAGAATGTCCTAACAGTTTGACCGGACCTTGTATCTCATCCAGCACACTTCGCATCGCTTCGACCTGCCCTTTGAAGGCCGCACCTATTATCTTGTTCCGATGAACCGGAGAACGCCCAAATCCGGCAAGATCCACAAGCCATACAGGGTTTCCCGTCATACTCCATAGCGCATCTCCCAGCGGGATCATATCGTCAGCACTGCTCATCAAACCATGAACAATCACCCACGGCTCCCCTTGACCCTCATGGAGCAGCACCGCAAGACTGCCCTTACGTGCCCTAGTCCAGCTCTGAGGCAGATCCTCCTGTGCAGGATAGCTGAAACGATAATCCAAATCGGCTGTTACGTAAGGTAATAGCTCGCTAACTTCAGGCAAGTTTAGTCCCATTCGTCGAAATAACCGCTCCGTCTGCTGCACTTCAAACTCCTGTTTGGTAATAAACGCGATCGATTCAGGCGGTATCCCGCTGATCTTTGTACCACCAGCCTTCATCGCTGCATGGATCATGGGCAGAGGCACTGACCATCGAGGTGCAGATACATCCAACTCTGCCGCCAGTAACCGAATCAGTTCCTTCATATCCGGTCCGTCCGCTTTTCTGGACAACAAGGGATATGTCCCGCCAGACGGATTGCTATCCTGAGTCAGAAAAACAAGGGTCCTTGCAACCACATCATTGGATACAAGGGGCAGCCAATGCTGTCGACCGCCAGGAATCACCGGCATTCTACGCCTTCTCATTGCCTGTATCATCATGCCAATTCCGCCCGTTTGTTCGGTTGCCCCTGTAGGATATGGACCCACGATTGTACTCGGGTTAACAACAGATAAGACATACGAATGCTGCTCAGCGTGCTGTCGAATATAGCGGTCCGCTTCGAATTTCATATGTTCATAAGCACTTTCCGAATGGAAGGCTTTGCTAATCAATGACTTCTGACCGCTCGACTTATCCCCAACATCTTCATTCGTTGAAGATATAGGCGGAGAATCCTTCCTTCCATACGGACTCATAAAACCAACCACGTGGATAAAGTGCCTCAATCCTTGTTTACGCTGGATTTCTTCGGCCAATTCGGCCATCCCTCTTGCTCCATTCATAAAAATCTGTTCTGCCACCTTCGGTTGCAATGTGACATCCATCGTTCCACCTGCATGAATTATGACATTGGCCTGAAGAGCACGTTCACGATCAGCTTTGGTCAGTCCGAGGCCAGGAGCTGACAGATCTCCCTGAATACAAGTTATTCGGCTGAAATCCGTTACTCCGTATGCATTCAGAACCATCCTCGCTTTGGATTCCGAGCGTACAAGCAGTAATAACTGCACTTCACTGTGCCCAAGTTGTTTTACTGCCTCCTTGCCTATAAATCCGGTACTGCCTGTCATCAAAATAGTGGTTGATTCAGTCGCTATGTTGTTCTTAGCTGGATTGGAATCAGTCTTACCTCCTGCGTTTAATGATGATGATGAATTATGTATACTCATTTCTAATCTCTCTCCCTTTTTAGCATTATTTATTTTAGTACTATACAGTACTAGTTATGATCAAAAAAAGAGCTTCGTTTACCGAAGCATCTGACAAAATGTACGTGCTGACTGTTCAATTATCCCTATATCACGTGCAGTCTCCGCGAGTACAAGTGAACCCTCGAATGCAGCGATAAATAAAGCAGCCGCGGGTCCCGGCTCAATCCCTTTACGAAATTCGCCACGATCCACCCCTTGCTGCAACAGCTTTTCCATCATCGGCTGCAGCTCACGGAAGAAACGGGCTATGCTCTCTTTCACTTCGGGTGCGCTGGCTGGTGTCTGCATATACAATGTAATAAACGGACAACTCCCTTTATAATCGCGCCCTTCCATGCCTGCGGACAGTAAGGCCATAAACGAATAGATCCGTTCTGTGACCTCTCGTTCACGCTGATTGAGCAGCAGGTAGATCTCCGATTCATACTGGGCAATCCAGTACTGCACCACGGCCTGGAGCAATTCCTCCTTGTTTTTGAAATGGTAATAAATATTCGATTTGGATACCCCGCTTGCCCGCACGACCTCATCCATGCTGACATAGCTGTAACCCTGACGCAAAAATAACTGAGCAGCCACTTCGACTGCCTTGGTCCGATTAACCGGATTGGAACTTTTGGATTTCATAGAAGCAGAATTTGAATTTTCATTTTTCATAAATAGAACTATACAGTACTAATCAAACAAATACAAGTTATGTTGTTAACAAAAGATGATCTTTGCCCAAATATTTCTCGTACTTGTCCACATTTAGAACATTGTACACACAGGATATCCACATATAGTATTAACTCTGTGTTAAATATGTCATTGGGCCTCACCATATGATGGAGTTATCCACATTTCAAGAGCGGGTTCGCCATTTGTTCTTCCATTCGGCAATGATGATGGCGTCCACTTACAATAAAACAGGCCAACCAGAATGAAATTCTGGCTGACCTGTTCGAGGCTCGAGATACTCGAAATATGAATTACATAATATGAACTGTCCATCGAATCAAATCAGTTGCGAATGGCTCCAATAGCCTGTGGATACTAGTATGTGGATAACCATTCAAGGATGAGACAGCACTATTTTACTTATACACTTATACGGATAGCTCATCCGAGTGATTATTTTTTCAGACTATCCCAGTTTTGCTGCAATGCGTCAAGCAGGGCTTTTTTGTCCGATTTGCCTGCTACATATGCCTGAATCGTGCTGCCGAATTCTTGTGGAACACCCTCAGGGAAACGGTTAAAGTTCCAGCTTAATGTTTTGTTTTCCTGGCTGTATTTCATGATATCCGTTGCGAGGTCACCCAGATCCTCTTCGGATGCCTGAATGGAACTGAATGCCGGGATAAACTTGAATTCTTTGGTCATATACTGTTTCCCGATGTCGGATGTGACGAGCCATTCCAGAAACTCTTTCGCTTCCGGTTTCACTTGCGAATTCTTGTTCACAACCCAGTAGTTCGGTACGCCAACAAACAATTTGTCGTTCGGTTCATTCGTAATTGGCATCGGCAGAATGCCGAGATTCAGATTAGGATCAATGCCATCAATTTGTACCTGCGTCCAGTTCCCTTGCTGCATCATCGCTGCTTCCCCACTGGCAAACAGGGTTACCTGAGTGTTGTAGTCGGTTGTGAGCGGGTTTTTGTTGCTGTATTTCAGCGTCAAGTCGAGCAGATTCATCCAGTCCGTGAACACCTGATTGCCAGGGATTTTCTCCGTACCTTCGTTAAGACCTTGAATAAATTTCACCGGATCTGCCTGATTCGCAAATGCCACGTTTACGTTATGATTGCCGAGTACCCACCATTCCTGATATCCATTGGAGAACGGGGTAATGCCTGCGGCCTGAAGCTTTTGTGCAGCCTGATCCAATTGTTCCAGTGTCGTTGGAATTTCAGTGATGCCTGCTTTTTGGAAGAGGTCTTTGTTATAAATGAAGCCATAGCCTTCCAGTGCCAGCGGCTGTCCATACAGTTTGCCGTCTTTGGTCATCGGCTCTTTGGCAACTTCAAGCACATCTTTTGCCCATGCTTCACCTGACAGATCCTCCAGGTATTCGAGCCATGTGTCCAGCTCACGATAACCACCAACGTTGAAAATGTCCGGTTGCTCGCCAGCAGCGAACTTGGCTTTCAATGCAGCACCGTAGTCACTGCCGCCGCCCACGGTCTGAATGTCCAGCTTAATTCCTGGATGGGAGGACTCATATTCCGCTTTGAGACGGTTAAACGCTTCCGCAATTTCGACTTTGTACTGGAATATTTTAATCGTTTTGTCTCCTGCAGCAGCCTCTCCGCCACCTTGGGTGTCTGTGTTGACAGGACTTCCACTCTTATCTCCGTTGCCACAACCCGCAAGCATTACAGAAAAAGCAATCAGCATAAGCAACGTCAACTTGGTCATTCTTTTCATACATACACTCTCCCTATAGTAGTTTCAGTATAACAGCTTCGTTGCATTTTTTAGCCACCAGGATGCAGGCGGCGATTGATTCACAACCGAAATTCCGCAAGTCGTTAACCCCTGCACTTACTTAGTGATCTCGTTCATCCAGTTTAACGAACCCAGCGCACGCTAATCGCTCCTATTTGCTATGGTTTGCATTCTAACGAATCCTGGAAGCGTTATTTCGCCGATATGGTCGATTTTTAAGGCTCTGATGCCGTTTTGCACCAGACTAGCGTTACTGAGGTTCGTTAAACTTTCTATACCTCAATTATTCACCTCATAAGATGCGGTGAGTTCGTTAAAACTTTGACCCATGTTTTTATCTTTTTCCCAGGAGTCAGGCCCATGCTTTGCGGGCCTGAATCCCTTTGCTCACCTCCGTGCGAGGTCGGAGCGGAGGGATCATGATGCGCTGGAGGAGCGAAGCGCTCGCCTTTGATACTTGGTGGCTTCTTTGCCTTCATTCATTCAGGCCACCGAGGAGCAACTGCGACCGTAAGCGCACATGATCTCGGAGTGGACTTCCCTCGCTCCCCCACATGATCCCGGAGTGGCTCCTACCCCGTACTTACCCTTTAACTGATCCAGCGGTAATGCCCTGAATGATGTATTTCTGCATCAGCAGGAAGAAGATGATAATTGGCATGATGCCAAGCACCAGTGCAGGCAGGGCAAGATCCCATTGCTTCGTATATTGTCCGAAGAGCGCAAAGGTCGCAATCGGAATGGTACGCAAATTGGAGCTTTGCAGAATCAGGGATGGAAGCAGATAGTCATTCCAGATCCAGAGTGTATTCAGGATGATGACGGTTACATACATCGGCTTCATGAGCGGGAATACAATCCGGAAGAACACGCCGTAGGCGGAGCTTCCATCCACCCGAGCTGCCTCTTCAATTTCGAGCGGAACTGATTTGACGAATCCGTGGAACAGGAAGATGGACATCGGTGCGCCAAAACCAAGATAACAGATGATGAGTCCGAAGAGGCTATCGATCAGTCCAAGATTACTGGTTACGGTAACGAGTGGAATCATGATAGACTGAAACGGAATCACCATGGCGGCAATAAACACGCCGAACAAAATCCGGTTGAAGCGCGTATCGCTGCGTACCATTCGGTAGGCGGCCATGGAGCTAATCAACACGAGCAGCAGATTGCTGACTACGGTGACGATGAGCGAGTTCATCAGGGCTGACGGGAATTTAATTTTCTCCCAGGCGTTTGCATAGTTGCCCCATTGGAACACCTCCGGCCATGCGGCCGAATTGGTAAGCAGGTCACCGAATGTTTTGACTGAATTGACAAACAGGAAGTAAAACGGAACCAGGAACAATAAACCAATGAGCACCATAACAATCTCGGTTACAATGGTACTGAAGCGGTAATTTTTTGACGTTTCCATCTATGCCTCCACCTCCTTGCTCTTCGTCACACGCACCTGAATCATGGTGATAATGGCAACGATGACGAAGAACACAAGTGCTTTGGCTGTACCGATGCCGTACCGATTATTCACAAAAGCCTCATTGTAAATATTCAGCGCTACCGATTCTGTTGATCCAAACGGTCCGCCTTTGGTCAGCGACAGATTGAGATCGAACATTTTGAATGACCAGGAGATGGCAAGGAACAGACAGATTGTGACTCCCGGCATAATGAGCGGAAAAATAATGCTGCGCAGTACCTGCCAGCGGCTGGCACCATCAATTTCGGCAGCTTCCAGCAGATCGGGTGATACGTTGGTCAAGGACGAGATGTAGATAACCATCAGATACCCTGCGGTCTGCCAGACAAATACAATGACGATACCCCAGAAGGCGGTCGGCTCGTCTCCCAACCATGGGAGGTTGAAGAAGGACCATCCGGTTACGTCGCCTACTGCTGAAAACCCTTTCACAAATATGAACTGCCAGATAAAGCCGAGTAACAATCCACCGATCACGTTAGGCATAAAAAAGATCGTGCGCAGAAAGTTTCTCGTCTTGAGCGGCTTGGTCAGGAAATACGCCAGGAAAAAACCGATAACATTGGTCAAGATTACACCAACCACGGTGAAGCGCACCGTAAACCAAAACGCAGATAGAAACTTGGGATCATTCGCAAAAATTTGCTTGAAATTGTCGAATCCTACCCAATGAATGTTCGCCGACACCCCGTTCCAGTCGGTAAAGGAATACACCATGCCAAGCAGGAAAGGGACCACGATAATGAGAATAAAAAAGACGATGGAGGGACCCACGAACACAAGCTGCTGTAACAGCTGTGAAGATTTGCGATGCTTCATATCGTTCTCCCCTTCTATAGATGGATGAAATTGGTCTCTTGTTCTATTAAACTCCAATCTCGCACAGGGAAACACCGACCCTGGTGAACAGTTGGGTGTAAAATATTGTCCTTTCTTAACCTGCAACCAGAAGGGGTGTCACGATGTCAAAATACTACAGCATTCGCACCAAGCTAATCGCTTTTATGCTCATTGCCACAACCATTCCGCTGCTGGCATCCATCAGCATGACGTTTATCCAGACCAAAACCGCCCTGCGCGAGCAGGCCGTCGCAGAGAACAAACGCCTGATTTTCCAGGCGTCCACCAATCTCAACAATTACGTGGATAACGTGGCAAGAGCTTCGCTTGCTGTGTACAACGATCCAAATTTTCTACGGAATCTGGCGAAAATTCCCGGCGACTATCGTGCAGTTGCCGAGGTATACACCACCTTGCAGACGATACGTTCGGCTGTACCCGATGTATTCCAGCTGTATCTGCACTCCTTTGCTGCCAATCAATCGACATTAATTGCGAACCCTTTCCCGAAGCGGGAAGAGCGCAAACAGGCCTACTCTGACTCGCTTCATGGAAAATCGGACGCTAAAAGTCAGGATATCTGGGTCGAATCGGCGCACCTTAGTCATTCCTACGGCTTCAAGGCAGCGTCTGCGGATGATCCACCAAGAACAGTGATTACCCTTCATCGTGTGATCAAGGATGTGCCATCAACAGAACGGTTGGGTGTACTCGCCATCGATTTGAACATGGATACCATTGCCGAAATCTGCAGCAGACTGTATGATCCGACAAAGGAACAGATCTATGTCATCGACAATCAGAACCAGATTATTTACGAGGGAAAGTCGGAAGTCAGCGGAACGGATGCATTACGGCAGGAGGCAGCGACTGAGCTGAATTCGGCACGTTCCATTGCAGGGACAGCACAGAGCGCTTCAGGTCATTTTGAACAGGATCATTCCATGTATGTGTACCAGCAGTTAGGAAGCCAATTTGCAGACTGGACCATTGTTAAACAGATTCCGAATGAAACACTTTACGCGAGTGCCACCACCTTAACGTGGAATAATGCCATGATCGCTATTGCCGCACTGTTATTGGTCATCGTGGCAACCCTGTTCATCTCGATCCGGATCACCGGACCGCTCAAGCAATTAATGCGTTATATGAACCAGATTCAGGCAGGACGCCTGCATGTGGATATCCGTTTAACGAGTCGGGACGAGATCGGTGTGCTGGCCCGTCATTTCCGGGATATGATGGATACGGTGAACAACTTGATTTTGCGGGAATATCGCCTTGAAATAGCGAATAAAACCAATCAGCTCAAAGCGCTGCAAGCCCAAATCCATCCCCATTTTCTGTATAATACGTTGCAATCTATCGGTACACTGGCGCTTCAACAGCAAGGACAACGGGTGTATGTGCTGCTCTCTTCCCTATCCAAAATGCTGCGCTACAGCATGCGTGACCAGACCCGGGTCACTTTGAACGAAGAAGCCGAGCATGCACGGCTCTATCTGGAACTGCAAAAAGAGCGGTTCGCTGACCGCCTGGAAGTTGAACTGGATTTTGCCGAAGATACCCTGCGCGCCGAAATGCCGAGGATGACCTTGCAGCCTTTAATTGAAAATTACTTTAAGCATGGAGCAGATGTTCAGCCTGGCAAAGGCAGGATACGCATATCCAGTCAGCGAACGGCTGACGATTGGATTCAGATTCGACTGGAAAATAACGGACCATGCATACCCGAAGAGAAGTTGTCCGAGATTCAGCGTTGGTTGCGTCCGGAATCTATATCTTCCGATTCCTCTCAGGAACCGGACGAGACTGAGTCGATTGGATTGCGTAACGTGATGCGCAGACTGCAACTGAACTCACCTCCGGGATACAATGCGACGCTTACGATTGGCAATATGGAACCGAATGGCGTAGAGATCACAGTCAAAATATACGCGGGAGAGTGAACAACATGAAAGCCTTGATTGTCGATGATGAAAAACACGTCCGCGATGCGATAAAGCTGCTTGGTCAATGGGAAGCCGCAGGAATTGATACCTTGTATGAAGCGGCAGATGGTCACGAAGCGGTCGCTGCCATCACGGCCCATCAACCGCAAATTGTACTCAGCGATATGCGAATGCCTGGCAAGGATGGTATGGCTCTGCTCGAATGGATATCTGTTCATGCCCCACACAGCAAGGTACTGGTCATCAGCGGATATGATGATTTTGAACTGGTCAGACATGCGATTCGATATGGGGGTACGGACTACCTGCTCAAACCAGTCGAAGCAGATGAACTGAATTCATCCTTATTTAGGGCAGTCGATGCCTGGAAAGAAGCCGATGCCGTTCGTGTGCAGTCCACAAGACAATCCATGGTGGTTAATCAGATGCGTCCGCATTATCATGACAGACTGCTCACAGAGCTTGTCGTGGGACGCGGAAGCAACAATACCCAATTCCAGCGGCTGCGGGATGAATTAAATCTGCCCAAGGATATCGACAGTTGCAGTGTGGCCGTCACCAGCCTTTCGCATCTCGATGCTCAATGCTTGGCAAAATATCGCAGCCAGCCTGACCTTCTTGTATTCTCCGTTCTGAATATCTGTGCGGAGATGTTATCCCCACCTGCCGAAGGTGTCGTGTTCCGCCAGCTTGATCAGCCGGATGAAGTCGTTCTCCTGTATTGGGGTCAGTGCTCGACACTTCAAACCATTCTCGAAAAAGTGAACGATGGTCTGGAACAGATCATCCAACGCCGTCTCCATTTTGGTATCTCCAGCTGTGAGTTTTACCCTACTGGAACCTCGGGAGCCTATCAGGAAGCCAGTTTGCGGTTGTGGCGACGCAATGCCTTGCAAATGAAGCGGTGTATTCACAATGCATTGGAGCCCTCCAACGGAAACAAAGGGCTGCGGTTATCTACCTTTGAGGAGTCCTTACGTCTCGCGTCGATGAGCGGGCGCGCTTCCAGCGTGTCCAATGCCGTTTCAGAATGGATTGATCCCATCACCCGGCTCGATGTCATAACTGCAGAGCAGATACAGCAATGGATGGATGAAATGGAATGGATGATTGGCCGTTGGCTCGACGATGCCGCCGGCGCCCCACCGAAGGAGGAAGATGAAGCGATAGAGGAACAATCCATTCCATTCGCCGAATTGCCTTTGGATCATGATGGGCTGTTATCACTGCCCTTGCTCCGCTCCCTGCTGGAACAGCGGTTGCTCGCAGCCGGAAAAGCCCTCACCGCACATCATCACGCCACACCGGACCCAATGAGTGAGATCGCTCGTTATATGGATGCTCATTATCAGGAAGACCTGTCTCTGCAGCAGATTGCTGCACGGTTCTACCTGAGTCGTGAATATATATCTCGCAAATTCAAACAGCAGTTCGGATTGAACTGGTCGGAGTATTTGGGCAAACTGCGAATCAATAACGCCAAGCTGCTGTTACAGAATCCTTCACTACGAATTGCAAAAATCTCGGAGATGGTCGGCTATCAGGACGAGAAGTATTTCAGTAAAGTGTTCAAAAAAATGGAGGGCATCACACCGGGGGAGTACCGCAAAACGTTATCTGACGGAAATGCTTAATTGAGACGCCGGATCTGTTGAAAATCTGTCTAATAGAACATGCTCGATTCGTTAAACGATAAAAGGGGCATCCCGTCATGTTCATGACTCTGGGAATAGCCCCTTTCCCTTTTACATATATGAATGCATATTGATGGATACACTCTGATCTTCTTTTCTAAGGGATCAGCGATCCCGCAGTATGACGGAAGGAACAATACGAACATAGATTAACTCTCCTGCCAGCTCGACGATCGTCTGGGTTACAATCACTGCGGCAGCAATTGTGGCCCACTCTTGCGGCAATGCAAGTGCCAATGGCAGAACAACAAGTGAATTCCGGGTCCCTGCACTGAAAATAACGGCCCTGCCTGCGCCTGTGTCCAATCGGAATAGAGCCACTACGATTCGTGAGATGAAGGGCATAACCATCAGAAAAATAATATAGATGGGCAGAACATCCACAATTACAGCAAAATCATCGTAGACCTTCCCGATTTGCGACGCGACAACCACTATCAATGCCAAAGCCATCAGGGGTACAGGCAACCAGGCGGTTGCGTTCATCACCCGTTCTCCTCCGGCCTTGCCTTTGGTCACAAATTGCGTAAGAATAGCCAACAGCAACGGAATAACGATCAGGAACAGAAAAGCCTCCACGAAAGGCCCCACTTGCATGACCTGTGCCGCTTCCTTCCCGATGAACAGCCACAAATATACCGGTAATAAAACCATCTGTATAACAAACAGGATTGGCGTTGCAGCCAGCATCAGTCTCTCATTGCCCCGACCCAACTGTGTAAAAACAATGACGTAATCAATGCAAGGGGTTAGTAGTACCAGATAAACGCCGATGAGCACGGCCGGAGGCTGTGGAAACGCCAGGGTTAACAATGACACAACCACAGGTACAACGATAAAATTAGCGACCAGCAAAGCACCAATAAATCGCAGGTTAGACAAGGATTCTTTGAGCTGTAAAAAAGGAATCTGTGCAAACATGCTATATAACAAAATGGCAAGCACAGGTGAAACCGTATAATGCATCGCTGCCCCCCATTCAGGGGTGCCCAGCCCAATCGCTGCTCCCACGAATAGGGCCACGACATAAAACCACGTTTGTTGCTTCTCCATCGTTTCTCTCGTAAACAACCTTCTTCCTCTCCCTCTGAGAATTAGCATTTTATCACAATATCAAAATGATAATTGTACGTTTGTAGTGAGTTGTAGTATATGTTATTGTCATATTAGAAAGCAGTTCTGGGTAATATGAAAATATCCGCAATGCGCTAACATTGCGGATATCCAGACAAAAGACCGATGGGTGACCACGGCGCGAACTTCAAATGCATGAAAAACCACCGAATTAAGGGGCCAACCTATCGTCGGTGGTTTTTCTTGTTTTTACGTGTCTTCTTTACGCCAAATAAAGTTATCAGGCCAGTACAAATACTGACGATCTTTAATAAAGCGTCCAGAATCTTCACGATCAAATCAAGGGACACGGCTCCACCTCCTTTCGGAGCAGCTTCGCCGTGTCTTCCCACCGATTACATTTCTCCTAAATTTGAGTATAGCAGAACGTTATGAACAAAATATAGATAAACTTACCAGCCAAATTAATAAGATAGAATTTCATGGATTAACATAACTCTGCTTCAACCAGCGTACATTGAGACGTAGCACAACGAATAAGAGAGCGGCAAACCGCAGGACAGTCAGACAATGATCCTGTGAATTTTTTGCGGCTTCTTATTAGAATGCGAAAGAACTGGGTATATTCATTATAGACTGACCCGTGGTTCATTCATTTTTGTTAAACCAAGGAGGAAACACAATGTCACGTAACAATCCGTACAAGTGGTTAAACGCGATTGGGTTTATCGCTGTTATCGTAGTAAACTACCTTTCCAACGCGCTGCCGATCGGAGGCAGGACCAACAAGGAAGTATCGGATATGTACCCTGTATTGCTCACCCCTTCGGGCTATGCTTTCTCCATATGGGGACTGATCTATCTGCTGCTCGCTGGCTTTGTCATCTATCAATTCGTTCCCTCTTCGTGGAAAAGGGACTCCATTACCCGCCTCGGTTACTGGTTTCTGGCAAGTTGTGCCTTTAATGTAGCGTGGATCTTTGCTTTTCAAAATCTCAAAATCGGTCTCGCCTTAGTCGTCATCGTCCTGCTTCTGCTCACCCTTATCATGTTGTATGTAAAAACGCGTGCAATCACCCTTCCTACAACTGCCGAAATCTGGCTTGTGAAGCTGCCGTTCAGCATATATCTTGGATGGGTTAGCGTGGCAACCATTATCAATGCGGCTGTATTATTATATAAAATTGGCTGGGATGGCTTTGGACTCAGTGAAACTACCTGGACCATCATCATGTTAATTGTAGGCCTGGTGCTGGCTGTACTGGTGAGCTTTCCTTACCGGGATAGTGTATACCCACTTGTCTTTACATGGGCATACATTGCCATCGCACTCAAACAAAAAGACGTCACCTCCGTGTATTATACGGCAATTATCATTGCGATCGTACTGGCCATTTATGCGGTATGGCTGTTCTTCGCCCGTAATCAGGATCGGGATTAATCCGGATCTGTTCATTTAAATTCAAAAAGCCGATTTCGGTCATATGACCCGAAATCGGCTTTTTATGTATCTTTCTTACTTGGCGGATATCAGTTTCCCCTATTTGAGGGCAATGACTTCAATTTCCACAAGTGCATCCTTCGGCAGACGAGCAACTTCAACTGCGCTGCGTGCCGGATAAGGCTGTTCGAAGAACGTGCTGTACACTTCGTTTACCGGAACAAAATCATTCATATCTTTCAGGAAAACCGTCGTTTTCACAACTTTGTCCATACTCGTGCCTGCTGCTTCAAGGATGGCCTTCACATTGCTCAGGGACAAACGAGTCTGCTCCTGTACATCGGCTCCAAATTCCCCTGTTTGCGGGTTGAGGCCAAGCTGACCGGATGTATAGATGAAATCGCCTGCTTCAACAGCCTGACTGTATGGACCAATAGCGCCTGGCGCCTGATCGGTAGAGATTGGTTTTTTCATGGACGAGTTCTCCTTCATGTTCGCTGTCCTGCCGCCGCAAGGAGACAAGCCTCGAACTCATTTTTGAAGCTTATTATAACATGATCCCGCCCAGGCAAGAAACGTCTATCCTTAGCTCTCATTCCGATATGGGCAAACCATGAATATCTCAGGACTCATCCAGTCCAAGCACATGAATAACATCATTGGAATAGACGTGGTTTCCATTGGTTTGAACAAGTGCAATGTTTATCATGGCCCGAGCTATGGTTGCAGCTTGGATTGCCCGGTATTTATCCACTCTGCCTTTCATCCAGCGATCCAGAAACGTCATGGCATGAGCTGCCAACTGCTCACCCAACCGTTTTTCTTTGCGATCTCCGAGGATTAACGACGGACGGAATATATGCAGTGAACGTAAACCGATAGCCGATAACGCGTCTTCCATCTCTCCCTTGGTCCGACTATAAAATACCCGTGACCCGGCATCGGCTCCCATGGAAGAAATGACAAGCATCTGGGATACACCTTGCTCCTTGGCAAGTTTGGCAGCTCTAACGGGGTAGTGAAAATCCACTTGCCGGAAGTTTTCCTGACTTCCGGCTTTTTTAATCGTTGTACCCAAGCAACAATATAAGTCATCAACATCGCGAAACAGATCTTTTTGCTCCTCAAGCTGTTCCCAATCCACGATGTGCTGCTCCAGCTTTGGATGCTCCAATTCAAGCCGGCGTCTGACCAATACACGAATCCGGCCATAAGCCGGATTCTGAAGCAAGCTGCGTACCAATAGTCCACCCACAAGCCCAGTGGCTCCAATCACAAGAGCTTGCCGTTCGTGATTCTCCAAGTACATCCCTCCACATCTCTCTATTTCAGAAGCACACGACGTCCAAGCGTAAACGTAAGAACCAGCATCGCTGCACCAACACCCACTTGGAATCCATAGGCGGAAACCCAATTCATCGCATCTGGCCAGGTTTCCATTCTCTCATATAACCAGCCACCAATCAGTGGTCCAAGAAACGAGGTCACTCCGGTCAGTGCCGAATACACAGCGACAAACATAGGTCTTTCGCTTTTCGGTGTATCCCCGATTGTGAAGTTAAAGGCAAGCTGGTTGAATCCACCCACACCAATACCGAGAAAAATATGGGATAAAAAAAGCGCTATCAAAACAGGCATAAACGACATCAATCCCCATGACAGACAGGAGAAGGCGATGATCGGTAATGTCCAAAATAATAAGGTTTTGTTGCTGAATCTCGCGTTCAGATTGCCCCAGATATAGAATCCGGCCATCATGACGAGCGTCTGCACTACAGTAATGATGGATACCGTCTGATAATTAATGTTAAGCAGGTCAAGCATTACATAGGAAAATAGTGGAACGATCAACGTCTGGATCAGTAACCAGGCCGCGAGGAACAGTGCAGCCTTCAGAAAGGAAGGATCCTGAAACGGCTTTTTGAACATCCCCCAAAAAACCTTTTCAGTTGAACGTTCAAACGGTACATCCGGATAAAAGAAATAAATAACCGTATTGGCTATGGCGCAGATCCACACAGGAATGAACAGGATTAAGAAGCCAGTCTCTCCGGGGAAACGATCCAGAACGATGCCTCCCGCAAATAAGCATGCGCTTCCAAGTGCGTTCAGAATCGTGTTTCGGATTCCGAAATAACGCCCTCTCACCTTGGCAGGAACAATATCTCCAATCAACGAGGTCCAGATCATCCCGCCAATCGTATTGGCTATGAATGCAACCGTATACACACCAATATAAATGCCTACCCACCACTCCTTGGGAAACAGGAACGGAATGAGTCCCGTCGAACTCCACAGGATGCGATGCACCCCCACAAACAATATAAGCATGCGTTTGCGGCTGCGAATGCGCTGCATCCAGTAAGCCGCTCCAATCTGGGCGATATTGACAAACGTTGTAATAGCGAGCACAAAGCCAATATGTCTTGACCCGGCCCCAAGGTACAGCAGAAATCCGGTTAAAAATGGGCCTCCCAGCAACGTCTGCAAAATAATTGCCGGTACACCCTCCCATGTTGCAATGGATAAATTCGTGCGTTGTGTCGAACCCTTGCGCCGTGGCTTGCCTACAAACGGAGGAGGGTTAACGTTGACCGTCTTCTGTATGGGGATACACTCCTTAGACCGGGTTTCATGTGCCGGTCGATGCTAGTTGTCACCCCAAATTCTACTCACAGCGTGAAGGTTGTCAACTCATTTTTTCACGGTTCAACGGAAGGTAGAGATAGAAGGTACTACCCTTGCCTTCAGCGCTTTCAAGTTCGATCGATCCGTCCAGTAATCTCGCCAGATCCCTACTAATGGACAGGCCAAGTCCTGTACCCCCAAATTTCCGGGTGATGGACCCGTCAGCCTGTTGAAATGCTTCAAAAATGGACTGATGTTTATCTTTGGCAATGCCAATTCCTGTATCTTGCACCGAAAAAACAATCCATTGACTCAGAATGCCTGACTTCTTGATTTGCTTGGTGCTCACGGTCAGTGTGACCTTCCCCTTAACCGTAAACTTGATGGCATTGGACATGAGATTACGTAATATCTGCTGGACTCGCTGGGGATCAGACCAGAGGGTCTCTGGCAATCCTGGCTTTTTGACCAATTGCAGCTCTACTCCCTTTTTCTCAGCAACCAGCTGAAAGTGAGTCATGGCATCTTCCGTGAGTTGTGCAATACTGATATCCTCCAAGACAATATCCAGTCTGCCCGCCTCCACTTTGGACAGATCGAGAATGTCATTGATTAACGTTAGCAGCTCCTGACCCGAATGTTCAATCATTGTGGCAAAACGTACGACATCTTCCTGCTCCATCGTATCACCGTTCTCGCTGATCATCTGGGCAAAGTTAATAACACTGTTCAGCGGTGTTCGCAGTTCATGCGACATATTCGCCAGAAACTCCGATTTGTACTGGGAAGCAATACTCAGCTGCTTGGCGCGGTCTTCCAGCACAATCTGGGCTTTCTGCAACTCTTCTTTTTGGACAGACAACAAACGATTGGTGCTCTGGATGAGCAAAATCCGATTCTGTTCGTTCTGGAAATCTCGTAAAATAAAAGCAAAAATAAGACTAAGTAAAATGCCAACAGGAAGGGTATACGGCATAATATGAGAGAAAAAATATGTAGCCGGGATAACGCCGACGATAGCAATGTTCACACTATTGACCACATTTACAATCAATATGACGATGATACCTTTAACAATTAGCCTGTAGTCACTGCGTCTCATCCATATATTTAACCCTGCACACAGCACACCCAAGATTGACATGTTGATCAGTGCAGCCACCGTAGCATCATTGATACCGAAAGTTAAACGGGTCAGTCCAATCCCAACACCAACAATAATAACGCTATAGGGTTGTCTGTACGTCAAAACGGCAACAATTAAAGGAACAAAGCGAAGATCGAAAACCACTTCATCATTAAGCTGAAATCCAAATACCGTGCTGATCCAGCCTGCAAAAATAAGCACAAACAACGAACTGATCTGTTTTACTTGTGATGAAGCTCGTATTACGATGTATTTATAGAACACACTAGCAAGGTAAGCAATGGTAATGAGCATCCCCATATTTAATACGAACATTTTTGAAAATTGCATTCACTCACTCCTGTTGTCGTGTATTCATTGACATAAAACCTATAGTTCGTATGCATCTCTATCATATCATGCCCATTCAACCTTCGACATTGCTTCGTCGTCAAAAAAATGCACAAAAATACACAAATCAGGATTCAATTTGTGCGCCGAAAGTAGTAGAATATATTGTTGTTCGATTTTATTTGCTGTGATCCAGTTCCTTGCGGACCTGGATGAAAGGAGAAACGGTGTTGTGCACGTGTTAAAAAGCAAATCCTACTGGCTGTCGTTAAGCTTGATGCTTTCCTTGGCTGTCATGGGGATGTTCTATGATATTCTGAATAGTCCGGAACGTGGTTTCTATGTGCTGAATTCCCCGTTGGACCGGATCATCCCTTATGTACCATCTATGTCCATACCCTATCTGGGTTGGTATCCGTTTGTCTTCGGTGTGCTGGCTTATTTATGCGCCAAGGATCGGCTCACTTATTATCGCGTCCTGTTATCCATGAACATCTGTGTCTGGATCTGCTACCTGATCTACTTTAATTTTCAGACCATGGTGCCGCGTCCCGAGTTAACAGGTACAGGTCTCGGTGCATCTCTTCTTGGGTGGCTCTACAGCCAGGACCGTCCATATAATTGTTTTCCAAGTATTCATGCTCTTCATTCTTATCTGGTGATGCGTGCTGTTCTCTCCGTTCAGAGCATTCGCAAACAGGTTAAGGTGTTGGTTGCTGCCGGGGCAGCACTGATTATATTATCCACCTTGATGATTAAACAACATGTCATCTATGACGCCCTTGGTGCGGTCGTACTGGGTGAATGCATTTTCACAATTATCACCGGGCTCTCGCTGCACCGTCGTCGCAGAAAAGAATCGAAGTGGACAGAGGGGATCAGCTGACCCCTCGCTCCGACGATTTCTGGAGATGCTGTTGTCGTCTCCATTCATCAATAAACAAGCTTGCAAAATAGGGATCCCACTGGGTCCCTTTTCCTTGTTCCAAAATAGATAGCGCTTTCTCATGACTCATCCCATTCCGGTACGGACGATCAGACGTCATGGCATCAAAAGCATCAGCCACGGCAATGATACGGCCAAATAGCGGAATCTCTTCGCCTGCTATGCCATCCGGATACCCTTTGCCATCATATCTTTCGTGATGAGACCTTACACCCGGCAGAAAATCTGCCATCGCATCGATCGGTTCAATCTGTAACAAAATACTCTCTCCAAGAACGGGATGTGTGCGAATGATGGCAAATTCCTCATCGGTGAGTTTTCCATCTTTCAATAACACTTCGTCGGGTATGCCGATCTTCCCGATATCATGCAGCAGTGCTGATTTGTATAACAAATCTGCTTGCTCTTCGTTCATGCCGCTCAGCTTGCCAATCATAAGGGAATACTCTGCCACCCGCATGGAATGACCGGCCGTATATTTATCCCTTGCGTCCAATGCAGCCGCCAAGGTGGAAAAATAACTTTGCAGCAACTGTCGATTGCGCTCCTGTCTCATCTCAAGCCGATTAATCATCATATTGAATCCGGAGATGAGTGCAGAAAATTCATCCGCGTAGAGATCAGGCGTTCTTCTGCCGAGGTCTCCCTCTTGAATTCGGTTCATCTCCTCCGTCAGCTCCGCAACTGGACCGCGAACATCCCGAATCAGCAGCCAGCTTCCCACAAGGGCGAAGCCCCCGCCCAGCACAACGATAAGAATGGCCCACAGAGTATACTCTTTCGCAAACTCGCTATCCATATATTGAAGACGGATCGATGTAGCCAAGAAGAACAGAAATAATGGAAATAAACCGATCAGCGCCGTACTCAGCTGAAATTTACGCTGAATGGACACCAGAACACGTCCTCCGAGAGAGGGCTCCATACCATGCTGTTCTTTACCTCTGCGGCGAACTTCCAGCAGCAGCGGTCTCACGGTTCGAACCGTCAGAAAATATTCAATCAGGGCATGCATCACGGCAATCAATAAGGCACACGCAGCTGCAACGGCTACGTAGCCATAAGGAAACTCCAGCCATCCCGTGGAGATCATCCATAATGTCAATCCGGCAGCAGGCAGGGAAAAACCAAGCATATGCGGACCCAAAATACGATAAATCGTTTGTCCCGGAAACCGGTGAATCCTTTCATACATCTTCGTCAGTTCGGACTCTTCATGATGTTCGGCGGCAAAGAATTGCCGAATGGGGCCAAGTTGTGCCCAGAGCGTAATCAGTTCAGCAACAAGCATGAACAATAGTGAAATCAACACAATGAAAATGAGGCGTACAAATTGAATATTCGGTATTTGTAAGGTAGACACCATAACCACTGTACCTACCACAAAAACAGCCGCCATCGAACCGATAAGATAATTTCGTATCAGACGAAAGATAAATGAACGGTATACTTCCACCCCAACCCCTCACTCTCTAGGTGTAAACCAGTTCTCCCCATTGATGCCACAGAGGGAGATCAAGGGTACAGCCTCCTATTTGTTATCGGTTATTCGGACTGAAAAAATTAATTCATTTCACGGACGGGAACCCCCCATACTGGAATTAACTATGAATCGCTCATCTACTTATATGTACGCGTACAACCATACAAAAAAGACTGCCTCCCGTAGGAAACAGCCTGATATGGCAAAACATTTCTTATCCTTTAATCTTGGCAGCCAGAATCATTGTACCACGCGGCTCATCACCCATCGCATCCGGTTCAAGTGTGATCGCGACCGTGTCGTAGTCATTGACAGAGTCTAACGTGTAGTATACTGCTCCCGTTCCATTATGGCTCAGGAAGGTCCCCGCATTCTGAGGTGTATCACCCTTGATCAGCCACACCTGGAACGCCTCTTTGCCTTCAAGCGTAGGCAGGTTCTCCGCCTGTACGACCAGGTGAGTGCCTTTGCTGTCAATAACGATAGTAGCCAGTCCTTGGGCCACAATGTCCTGTGTCGCAGGACTAAGCTTGACGGCTTCGCCTGTCTGCATTCCCTGTGCAGGCTGCAGGGATGAAGCAAGCTGCTCTTGCAGCTGCGCATTCTGCGCCTGCGCCTGAGCAAGCTGCTCTTCCACTGTTGATGAGCCCGCAGCTTGCTGCTTCAGCGAATCGACCTGGCCTTGCAGCTGCCCGGCGTAGATGCCGAGCACAAGCGCCGCTGCCGCGAGGGCTGCGCTCGCTATGCGCCAGGCGCGGCTGCTGCGCGCACGCGCGCGCCCTTGAGGCTGCCACGGCTGTGCCTGTGCAGCCTCTTCTGCCCGGGCTGCAGGCACCGCCGTCTCCGGCGGCAAGCCTTGCCCGGGCTGCGCCGCTTCATGCTGCGGCGCAAGATCCTCCTGAAGCACCGCGGGTGCTTCAGGCTGCGCAGGAGCAGCCGCCGGCTTCGCTTCGGCGCTCTCCTGCGCGTGTCCGAGCACGTTGCCCAGCACACGTGCTCGCATGCCAGGCGGCGGTGCAACAGGTTCCGCCGCGAGTGGCAGGAAGCCTGTTACTTCCTGCAATTCCCTCACCTCCTGGCGACAAGACTCACAATGGGCCAAATGCGCTTCAAATGCTGCCACTTCCTCCGCTTCGAGTCCTCCCAGCACATACACCGGTGCCAGATCAGACCATTCCTCATGTCGTTCTATCATGGATGTATGCCCTCCCTTCCCGCGTCCGGATGCATTTCAGCATCGGCGAGCAGCTTCTGAAGCTGCCGCATCGCAAGCCTGACACGGCTCTTTACTGTACCCAGCGGAATCCCGAATCTGCTGGATACCTCTTGTTGGGTTAAACCTGCATAATAGATCGATTCAATGACCTGTTGCTGGTCACCATTCAACTGGGACAGGGCTTCCTTGATTCGGACACCTTCCCACTTGCGCTCTATTTCTTCTTCTGTATTTGTATGTTCATCGGCATAGGCCGCCAGTGTTTCGTTCTCCACTGAGGTTGTAGCTGCGCTTTTGGATTTTCGCCTCAGCATGTCCACTGCAATGTTGCGCGTTATGGCGAACATCCACGTGGTCAGCTTCCCCTGTGAGGCCTCATATCGTTCAGCATTGTTCCAAACCCGCAGGAATAATTCCTGGACAGTCTCTTCTGCTGTCATTGGATCACCAACGATCCGATAAGCAAAAGAATACACCGCCCGCTCGTAGCGGTCATATAAAAGCTCCAGTGCAGAAGCATCTCGCTCCGCAATCTGCCGCATCAACCTGCTGTCCTCTATTGATTCAGTCATGCGAGGGCCCCTTTCCGTGTCATCCCTCTTATTATAACCTACGCAGAATCATTTGAAGAGGATTACCTTATTGAAGAAATAATCTGAAATGTTTTCGCAATTGTTTTCAAAAAAAGCTTCAACCTTCCTTTTTATTGCAAAAAATTACAGCCTGTGGTACACTATAAGAGTTGGTATTTAAACAACCTCATATGATTTTCTGTCTTCTTTAAACCCCGGAATATTTTCTTCATGCTGCGACCGCAGCGAATATGCACATTAACCTATGAAGATTGAAGAACCTGAATCACAATAACCCGGTAGTACAGAGTTTCACAAGATGTTCCCATTCACACTGGCGCGGTCATCGGAGCCGCAAGGACAAAAGAGAGGTAGGGCTTTTGTTGTTTTGGATGTCACTTATTCTTGAGAAGATTGAAAACATACACAAAGCACCCGGAATTGGGTTCCGGGTGTTTTTCCATGTCCATTTTTAATAAATAGTGTCCAAACAGCCAAAAGGCACCGATACAATCTCGGTGCCTTTCAACGGAGTTGTATGGATCAACTCCCTAATACAGTTGCTGTTGCACAATTTAGATAAACATTGTTTTGGAGATAATAACCAACAGGATGAACAGTACGAGAATCGTACCCATCGATCCCCAGCTTCCCCCGCCGTGTCCATAGGAAGTTCCACAACCTTGGTGGTAACCGTGCAGCATTGGCGCATGATTGGGATGATGAGCGTATCCGTAGCCATAGCCCGCTGGCATTGTTCCACAACCATACCCGTACCCATGCATTTCATGACCTGTGTATCCATGCATGTGCTCATACCCTCCCACGTATCCGTATACGTGTCCCTGTCCGTTCGGTGAATTCGGTTTTACTTCGCTCATTGTTCATTCCTCCTTAACATTTGCCTACACCCCTAAGCTATGTATTATGCCTACCTCTGGACCGGGCTATGGCCCTACTTTGACAAAATAGGCGTTTTCACTATGGATATAGGCTTGTCCTTAAACCAAAAAAAACCCCACCGGTTAAGGCGGAGTTCAACACATTATACCCAGAAAGATTTAGTGATAATGACAAGGAGAATGAACAGAACCAAGATTGCACCAGTCGATGTCCAGCCGCCGTATCCTACGCCTCCAACTTCGCTCATGGGGAACCCTCCTTTACTAAAGTATTAGGGTCCAGATACTCTTATTAGATCAGGAATGCTTTAGAGATGATGACCAACAGGATGAAGAGTACCAAAATGGCGCCAGTCGATGTCCATGCTCCGCCAACACCGTAACCTACTCCTCCAACTACTCCACTCATTGAAAACCCTCCTTTGATTTGAGGTACAGTTCACTATATGCAAAAATCACACGCTAGATCGGGCTCTGGTTAAATTTGGGCAGGTCACTATGAAGGAAAGCAAAATGCCTTTTCCGCTGTTCCCATTGAATGCAAAAAACTGCAAGCCTCAGACAGAGACTTGCAGTACATTGTATAAAGCCATTTTCCGTACGCTGCTGACTTCCGTTAGTTCGGCCGTGCCTGACGGGATGCCAGTTTCTCCTGAACCGATTGCAGCTTCTGCACACTGGAGGCATCCGGTTTGTCACGACGATCGTCAATCTTGACGGAGGTGGAGACACGCTGAGCTCCCGATAGAAACGGAGCTTCATGCAGAGCCGCAATGGCTGTAAATACTTCATTGAGCGGGCCTTCGATAATGGTACTCATGGAGGTCAACTGATATGTAATGCCCCGCTGGTTTTCCAATACTTTCTGCATGTCTGCCACATAACTGCTCAAGCTGGTTGTCCCGGTGCCAATTGGAATTACGGTCACTTCTGCTATTGCCATTTCGCTCCGCCTCCCTTGGGCCCCGCAAGTTACCGGTGCCGCTCATTTTTAGTCGATTTTTGCCTGTTTTTATTCTACCAGTTGAAGGAGGCATAATTCAAACTGACGTGATAACGTCATCTGATTTGACCAAAATTTTTTTTTGATAAATCTTCAAATCTTCCAGTCCTTTTCCTTTGCGGAATCCTGGCTTAAATGGTATACTCGGAATTACGTTTCACTGTGTTGACCCTGTTTACAAACACTATATGTTGGGTTACAGTTAGAGAACAGCAACAAAATGTAGTAAAATTGAATTACCCCACTTCTATTAGTCATCTTCTGAAATCTCGCGAAAAACAGGATGAAATCACCTCCAAAGGCACGTCCCTGTAGGTGTAAATCGTTTTCTCGAAACAGACTTGACTCGGAGGTCAACGGGGCTATTTGGACTGCACCGGTATCCTCTATTTACAGGCGTGTCTGCTTATAGACAAAAGATTACATAAGCACCCTTTTCTGTCTCTTTATGAACCTTTAAAGACAGCAAGGAACTCAGAACATCCATGGGCATTTTCAGCCAATAGGCAGAGAGAATGCTTTTTATGTGACCATGTTCTGCGTGCTGCTCCTATGTGCAAGATAAGGCAAGACTCGCGATCACCGCCGTTCAGTCCGCAATATGCAGCTATTTTCTTTATCTCACCGTAAGAAGACACTCAATTCTTTATATAAAGAATTTCTCCAATTTATCTCTTAAACATGCGAAAGCGAGGAATATTCATGCCACAAGTTGTGACCAAGCCGAACAACCGCCAGCTTGCCTTTGATGATATGCGCATCTCGGTATATGCAGATCGTATTCTGGAAGGACTGGACATGCTCGACAAGGAACGTCTGGTACGCGGGGTAAACAGCAAGCTCCGTCGTGACGAAGTGACCGGAGACGAGATCAGCAACGCTTTTATGATGAGCGCGCTGGAACTGGTAACGAAGGAAGAGCCTAACTGGAAATTTGCAGCGGCACGCTCCCTGCTTACTTCCCTTTACAAGAAAGCGGCAACCAACCGCAGATACAAATCTTACCCAGAAGAGCCTTACGGTGCTTTCCACCCGCTTCTAGTGGATCTTGTGAAGAAAGGCATCTACCGCGAAGAACTGCTGGAATGTTACACCAAAGAGCAGATCGACGAACTTGCTGAATGCATCGACTACCGAAACGATCTGTTGTTCGACTACATCGGCTTGCTCACACTGGCAGAACGTTACCTGGCTCATGATTTTGACGGAAAAGTCATGGAGCTGCCTCAAGAGCGTTACATGGTTATCGCGATGTACCTGATGCATCAGGAGCCTGCTGAGAGACGTATGGATCTCGTTAAAGAAGCTTACTGGGCAATGAGCAACATGTACATGACGGCAGCTACACCTACAATGTCCAATGCGGGCAAAAAGGTGGCTGGACAACTCTCCAGCTGTTTCATTGATACCGTGGATGATTCCCTTGAGGGCATCTTCGATTCCAACACAGATGTAGCACGTCTCAGCAAAATGGGCGGCGGCATCGGCGTTTACCTCGGTAAAGTCAGAGCTCGCGGTTCGGACATCCGTGGTCACAAAAACACAAGTTCTGGCGTAATCCCTTGGATTCGTCAACTGAATAATACTGCGGTCAGCGTAGACCAGCTCGGAACACGTAAAGGTGCGATCGCCGTTTATCTGGACGTTTTCCACAAAGACATTCTGGCCTTCCTTGATCTGAAGCTGAACAATGGTGACGAGCGGATGCGTGCGCATGACGTATTCCACGGCATCTGCCTGCCTGACCTGTTTATGGAGCGAGTAGCCAGCCGCGGCGAATGGAGCCTGTTCTGCCCGCATGAAACGAAAAAAGTGATGGGCTGGAAAGATGAGAACGGTCGTCCACTCGGACTGGAAGATTTCTATGATGAGTCCGTAGGCGAAGGCGCGTTCCGTGAGAAATATGAAGAAGCGGTCAACCACCCGCTGTTGTCCCGGATCACGGTTCAGGCGATTGACATCATGAAACGTGTTATGAAATCCCAACTGGAAACCGGTACGCCTTACATGTTCTACCGGGATACGGTTAACCGTGCGAACCCGAACAGTGCACACGGCATGGTGTACTCTTCCAACCTTTGTACGGAAATCATGCAGAACCAATCTGCAACTGTTGTTGAAAAGGAAGAACTCGTAACCAAAGATGGACAAACCCGCATCGTGATTTCCAAAGTGCCGGGCGATTTCGTAGTCTGTAACCTGAACTCCATTCACTTGGCACGTGCTGTACCTCATGATGTATTGGAGCGTTTGGTACCGATTCAGGTTCGTATGCTGGACAACGTAATCGACATTAACAACATTGAAGTACTGCAAGCCCAATACACCAACAGTCAATACCGTGCAGTTGGTCTGGGAACATTCGGACTCCATCACCTACTTGCTCTTGAAGGCATTCGTTGGGAATCGGAAGAAGCAGTCACTTATAACGATAACTTGTATGAAAAAATTAACTATTTGCTCGTAAAAGCCAGCATGGAGCTGTCCAAGGAAAAAGGACATTATCCGAAATTCCAAGGTTCCGATTGGCAAACGGGTAAATACTTCGACCAACGGGATTACACGACTGGTGAACGCGTAGGTCAATTCGTTACAACTGAACAATGGAAAGAACTGCAAGCACAAGTACAGCAAAACGGTGTACGTAACGCCTGGTTGTTCGCCATTGCACCAAATGGTTCAACATCCATCATTGCCGGTTCAACAGCCAGCATTGATCCGCTTTACGAACTGTTGTCTTATGAAGAGAAAACGACATATAAGATTGCCAACCCGGCACCTGACCTGTCCGAAAAAACGATCTGGTACTACAAAACAGCGTTCATGGTGGATCAACATGCTTCCATCAATATGGCTGCCGCCCGTCAGCGTCACGTCGATCAGGGACAAAGTTTCAACTTGTATGTTCGTCCAGATATCAAAGCAACGGAATTCCTGGAACTGCATCTGCACGCCTGGAGAGCCGGCATTAAATCAACTTATTATGTCCGCAGTCGGGCATTGACTATTGAAGAATGCGATTCTTGCGCAAGCTAATGTTTATCGTGATGCTGAAAGCTCACTAGATCTACGATGACCACCAGGGCATCCTGTTTTGATTGCAAAATGGCGTTGCCCTGGTACTTTTTTGCCCAAAACACGACCACAACATCATGAGATGTTGATATAGATGTTACAAAAGGAGTGAACGGATTATGCAATTGCAGAAAATTTTCAATACCGAAGCGCCTAACCAGTCTACCCGTATCATTGAAGGGGAATGCTCAGGCATTCTGAACTGGAACGATATTCGTATGCCTCATATGTACAAACTATATAAAGTACTGCTGCTCAACCACTGGATCGCGGATGAAATTCCAATGTCCAAGGATGCTTCCCAATTTGCCCAATTGGACCCGGAAGAACAGCGTACATTCAAAGTCAATATCTCCCTGCTCGCTGTATTGGACTCCATGCAAACAATGTTTGTAGGTGACGTGAAACGTTATTTCACGGATTCCTCACTGGAAGCGATCTCGGCAATCATCGGACAACAGGAAGTTGTACACAACCAATCGTACTCTTACGTTCTGTCCTCCATCGTATCCGATCGGGAGCAAAAGGAAATTTTTGAATACTGGAAACATGATCCGGTGCTGCTTGACCGTAACCGGTTCATCGCCGACATCTACCAAACCTTCCGGGATAACCCGTCTCCACAGACGTTCTTCCAGGCTATGGTAGCCGATCTGGTACTTGAAGGTATTTTCTTCTATAGTACATTTGCCTTCTTCTACAACCTGGCCCGTGACCAGAAGATGATGGCAACCAGCCAAATGATCTCTTATATTCAGCGTGACGAGAACCAACACTGCTACTTCTTCGCTGAAGTGTACAAACAGCTGTTGGTAGACTTCCCTGAACTGAACACACCAGAGAACATGGACTATGTGTACAAAACGATTAACCGTGCCGTTGAACTCGAAACCAACTGGGCGCACTACACACTCAGCAATGTACGCGGAATTGACCTGAATGAGTTGGAAGACTACATCAAGTACATCGCTAACAAACGTCTGCGTCTGATGGGTATGGAAAAAGCTTATGAAGGCGTGGATGTGAACTGCATGCCTTGGATCAAACCATTCTCCGACGAAGCGCTGAATGCGACGAAAACAGACTTCTTCGAAGCCAAATCCCGTAACTACGGCAAAGTCGGCGACGATAACGGATTTGACGATCTGTAAACCCAGCTAATTGCATTCTTCAATCATTCATAATTATTACATTAAAGCACTCCTTGTTAGTAGAAAGCCATCGTGGTTGTCTACAAGCAGGAGTGTTTTTTTATCTCTGAACCTTGTAAAATAGTTGGAAGAGATTCTCATCCCCTACTGAAATGAGGCCTACGTAATGCAAAGTGAACTGTTGGAACAACTCCAATCGTGGCATGAGCAGGATGAATTTGGACGTATCATTGAACGTATTGAAGCTATACCGGAAACGGAACGAGACTATAATCTCATCGGCCAGCTCGCCAGAGCTTATAATAATACAGGGCGTTATCGCGAAGCTGTCGAGCAATTGCTTTCTGTTCATCAACAAGGGGCATCTGACCCGCTCTGGCAATATCGCTTGGGTTACGCGTACTGTTATATCGCCAACTATGAACAAGCACTTTTGGCTTTTGAGAGAGCGGACGAACTCATGCCGCACGATGAATCTACCTTGGAATTCCTTCGTCAGATTCGTCCCGAAGCGGACAAGATGCGTCGAGATCGCCAGCGTCATGAAGAGGAGCTTGCCGCATTCAAGCAGAGCGGTATACAGAACCATCTAAGAGCCGCTTCAGGGACTTATGATCCTGCAACGTTCTGGGTACAGAGCGATTATGCGCAGGACAATCATGTATCAGACCCATTTGACGAAGAAGAAATTGTGTCTATTGAGCAAGAACTAGGTTACAAGCTGCCCGCATCCTATATTCAACTGATGAATACGCAGAACGGCGGTATACCTGCGCTCACTGTATTTCCCACCAAAGAAGCAACTTCATGGGCTGAGGATCACATAGCCATTTCAAGCCTTATGGGAATCGGACACGATAAAATATACGCACTCGCTGGTGAGCTGGGAAGTCGGTTCATGATCGAAGATTGGGGATACCCCGATCTGGGGATTGTGATCTGTGATTGTCCATCCGCTGGTCATGATGTCGTTATGCTGGATTATCGCTTCTGTGGTCCTGAAGGTGAACCCTGTGTAGTTCATGTGGATCAGGAAAATGATTATGAGATTACATATCTTGCGCCGAATTTTGAAGCTTTCATCCGTGGATTGGTCGATGAGGATACGTATGACCTGTCTGACGAAGAGAATGAGGACTAAAATCCAGGAGGGTCCGACCATATGACAACCCGTATATATTTTGGTTCCAATCAACTTGGCGAAGTGGCCGCAGTTTCATTGCAGGATGCGCTGAATGAGCTTGACCTGGGAACCCTTGAAGATTATCGACGAACGGATAAAGGGGTTATGGGTCAGACCCTGCTCATTCGCTCTTCCCGTGGAGAGTATGTTCTGAAAGGCAATCCTTTATATGCAGGACAGTTACAGGAAGAAAAGTTCTTTGTAGAACAACTGGCGAAACATACGTCCATTCCTGTCCCTGATCCATATTTATTACATGAAGATACCCATCTGCTAGGCTGGAGTTATGCCATAATGCCGCGCCTGCCCGGGAATCACCTGTATGATCCAACATTCCAGGCTTCACTGTCACAGCAAGATCAGGAAGAAATCGCCTGTATGTTTGCCCATACTTTGGCTGAACTGCACCGCTGGAAGGTGCCTGATGCCGGGGAATATGACCCTGTAGCGCAGCAGATTGTTTCCTTTGCAGGCGATTATCTGGACTGGTTGTACGGAACCATTCGTCACTGGTTACATGATGCTGAACAGTACTCGGTGATTACGAATGAAGATGTTCAGTGGGTGGACGAGCAATTCAAGAATGCTGAACCGGCATTTCGTTCCAAAGCTGTTCCGGGTTTTGTCATGGGAGACTTCAAGGTCGAGAATATTTTGATTCAAAATCTGGACAGCCGTTCTTCAGGGTGGCAGATTAGTGGTCTGTTCGATTTTACAACCGCCTATTTCGGAGACGGCACAGCCGACCTAACCAAAATATCCACCAGGTATGTTCGTGAGGGTCAACCAGAACTGGCCGCACAGTTCCTTCGCTGCTACCGGGATCTGGTCTGTGCAGCAGATGAGGAGAAATGCCAACACTTCCGTACACGTCTCAGCATGCATCTGCTCTATCAACGTATCTTGTGGTGGGGTGAAGCCAAAGCAACAGGACAAGTGACGTGGGCAGCCGACCTGCCTTTTGCACAGTGGGCGGAGCAGTCCATCGATTCAATTCTCGCATTGCTGGATGAGTAGATTTGGACAGGTCTCCCAATGGATAACAACCCTCCAAACTAAGGTATGTATCGTTCCATATATGTCGCCCAACATGCGGGAGCACGAATGAAACCGCCAAAGATCAAGGATGATCTCTGGCGGTTTTCGTCATACCCATATATATTTCGATCAAAGACGAAACCTCGCTCACCTTAAGCCTGTGCGACGGGTGACTCCTGATGTTTCTGCAAAAACTCCAGCATCCGCCGATAAACGAGAATCTCATTCGTTTTTCTGGAGAAGCCATGGCCTTCATCATCCAGAACGATGTATTCCACGTCTACCCCTTTCCCCTGCAACGCGGTCACGATCTGATCGGATTCCGCCTTGACGACCCTTGGATCATTGGCCCCTTGAATGACCAGCATCGGGTTCACCATCTGGTCGAGATACGTAATTGGTGAGTCCTTCGTTAAACGTTCGCGGTCACGGACCGGATCACCCAGCCAGTTGTCCATCATCGGTTTCCAGTCTTCCGGCACGGATTCCAGGAAGGTGAACAGGTTACTAGGTCCAAAAATATCGACCGCAGCGCGGAATAATTCCGGATGACGCCCTGCCAGCAGCAAGGTCATATACCCGCCGTAACTGCCTCCCACCACAAACAGGCGATCCGGTGATGAGATACCCTCGTCAAAGAGCCAGTTTATACCGGCAACACAGTCCAGCCTTGGGCCCTCGCCCCAATCTCTCTCGACCATTTTGCCAAACTCGGCGCCATATCCAGTGCTCCCTCGGAAGTTCGGAGCAAAAATATGATAACCCTGAGCCAGCATCATTTGGAACATCGGACGGAAGAATTTCGCTTCCGATGCCTGTGGCCCCCCATGCGGCCAAAATACTGTGTAACCATTAGCCTGCTCCGGCTTCGCGTTGAAAAAAAGCGCTTCGATCTCCAGTCCGTCATAGGAGTTATATCGAATGACATCCGGGTAGACGAGATCGCTCGGATCAAGCCCTGTTACCCGATTCGCAGTCAACGGTTCCCAGGACTCACTACCTGCCATCAACCGATAGATATTATGCGGCTGGATAGCTCCACGCCCCAAGATATACACATTGCCGGCCTTGGTAACCGTCACATCTTCCACCGTATCCAGTGGCATGTCCATACGCCGAGGCTGCTCCGAACCTTTGTCCAGCGCGTACATCCGATTCTCGGGACCTGTAAACGTCCAGAAGTATAACGTCTCTGAATCCTTGTGCCAGCGGATGATATCCACGTCTTCTCCCTCCACTTTGCACAGAGGACGAAATTCATGAGTATCCAGCCGGTATTCGGCCACATAGGTGTACGGTTCATTATCATTTGTAATCATCAGAAGCCGATTATTGTCTGCAAATAAGACATACGAGACCTGACTCTGCCGCTCGGAGACTGGAATAATGGATTCTGACTGACCGTTCCGATACACGTATGCTGTCTGGTAGGTATTGGAGTATACATTCAAGATCACATAGGCCTGTTCATCCGAACTCACAGTAACCAGATTGCTTGTGACCTCTTCCCCCTGATGCAGCAGCTCATCCTCTCCCGTTTCCAGGTTAATCCGGCGTGAATTGAGATAGTTCGGGTTATCCCTACTTGTCATATAATAAAGACGCTGTCCATCCTCGGACAGATGGGAGAAATAACAACGATCATTGGGCTCTGCCGGAACGACAGGAAATGGGACCCCGCCTTCCGGTTGAAGTGCATACAGATGATAATTCTCATCCCCGTCCCGATCAAACGCCGTGAGAATATGACGTCCTTCTGGGTCTGGTTTGATAAACTGGCTGCTCTGATTCAAATATGTCAAAGGATACGGGTAGCCACCCGGCAGATCCATCGCCCAGATATTGGGCTGGCCATTCAGATTGCTGTCAAAAAACAAACGTTTCTCATCGGCCGATACGGCAAAATGGGAAATCCGATACGTCTGGAAATACTGTTCTACATCCGGTTTGGGAAACTGAATCATGACAAACCTCCTTAAGTATGAACTAAGTATCAAACGGTGGTAAATTAAGGGTATATTTGTCCATATTATATGTACATCCATTGTTTGTACAATAGATATGGCACATTTTTTTCCATTTTAACTCATTGATTACGTATAAAAGGTCATATGGGGTTTGTCTTCCCTGTAATATTCCAGCCTTTGCTTCATATTTCCGGTATGTAGCTCGAACAGATGACCATCAGGATCGGTAAAATAAACGGATAATGCATCCTTAGGGTCACGTGGTCTTCCGCGAAGAATGTGAGCCCCGGCTGCTCGCAGCTGCTGCACAGATTCGTCGAATTCCTCTTCTTTTACGGTAAAGGCAATATGTGTATACGTTCGTTCCGTATAGTTGCGAATAACATCTTCCTGATTCAAAGCGATCCACAGTCCGGCAAGTTCGAAATATGCCAGCTTCCGGCCTTTCACCTGAATACGGGCACCGAGAGCCTGCTCATAAAAGGTAATGGACCGCTCCAGATTGGATACGGAAAAGCACAGATGATTAATCCCCTGAATATTCATTTGGCTCCTTACACCTCCACATTTTAATGAACTGTTGCAATAGCTACATCCTTATTATGGTATATTTTGGACCAAAAACAAATGCCCTTCTTGCTCCTGCCGCACCTTCTTCTGGGCGAATGCATAGTTTAGACGTATGAACGAACGTGCGAGGAGGATGTAAACCGAATGAATCCTGTCTATCCTTTTTACGGTGAGAAAACGGTGTGCAAGCCACAAAAGTTGGCTTTCCCGCCCCAGCATCAGGACCTGCAGCCAGGTCTGGAAACCCTGATGGTGCCTGAACCGATCAGCGAAGATCCTGCTTATATTGGCAGCTGCAAGCTGGAAGGCAAGGTTGCTATTATAACCGGTGGTGACAGTGGAATCGGCAGAGCAGCAGCTATTGCTTTTGCCAAGGAAGGTGCAGATATCACCATCGCTTATTTATATGAACGGACCGACGCCGAAAGGACACGTGAACGCATTGAAGAGCTGGGACAACGGTGTCTGTTAATCGAGATTGATCTGCGGTTGAAGAAAAACTGCGAGGCTGTCATCCGTACGACCATGGAAACCTTCGGAAAGATCGATGTCCTTGTTAACAATCATGGCGTGCAGTACGTACAGCCGAGCATTGTCGATATTACGGAAGAACAGCTGTACCATACGTTCCAAACGAATGTGTTTGCCTATTTCTTTCTTATTCAGGCGGCTCTCCCGCATCTGTGCAAAGGAGCATCCATCATCAATACAGCTTCCATTACGGCCTATAAAGGTGAAGTGCAGCTGATCGATTACTCATCCAGCAAAGGGGCTGTCGTCTCCCTGACTCGTGTACTCGCCAAATCGCTCGCATCGGAAGGAATCCGGGTGAATTGCGTGGCTCCGGGACCCATCTGGACACCACTCATTCCATCCAGCTTCTCCGCTGAAGATGTACAGGTATTTGGAACCGAGACGCCGATGGGCCGGGCAGGCCAACCTTATGAACTTGCGGCTGCCTACGTCTATCTTGCATCTCGCGACTCCTCCTATGTCACCGGTGAGTGCATTCATGTCAATGGCGGCGACATGGTAACAACCTAGTCATCTGGAGAACACCTCAAATCTTTGTAAAAAAAATATAATTGCATTGATATGAATTCAACTGTATCATCCCCGTTCACGAGCCATGTCAGGTTGGATTTCGCGTTGGCAGCAGGAGAACACGTCATCTGTTCCGAAGAGGGTTAGGAGTAAATGATCCGGCGAGCCGGAACCTGACATCTTGCGACAAGGAGCTGAACAACCTGATGAACTACGATCCACTCTACCAACCGTATCCGTCTTACCGTGTGCCCGTTTATGCCAAACAAGGTATGGTCGCCACTTCACAGCCGTTGGCTGCACAAGCCGGTCTGGACGTGTTAAAAAAGGGCGGCAACGCCATTGATGCCGCGATCGCCACCGCTGCTGCGCTCACCGTGCTGGAGCCAACGTCCAATGGCATTGGGGGCGATGCCTTTGCCCTCGTCTGGACCGAGGGCAAGCTGCATGGCCTGAATGCCAGCGGGCCTGCGCCTCAGAGTATATCGATTGAGGCGCTCAAGGCGGCAGGCTATTCGGAGATGCCGAAGCTTGGGGTCATCCCGGTGACGGTGCCTGGCGCACCGGCTGGTTGGGCTGAGCTGAGCCGCCGATTCGGGCGGCTCACGCTGGCGGAAGCGCTGGAACCGGCTGTCCGCTACGCGGAAGAAGGTTACCCGCTTGCGCCGGGGCTGGCCCGCCATTGGGCACGGGCAGCCGACATCTATGCACGCCAAGGCGATGCGGAAGCCGGGCGGGCGTGGTTTGAGACGTTTGCCCCAGGCGGGCGTGTTCCCGCCGTGGGCGAGATGTGGCGTTCGCCGGATCATGCGGCAACACTGCGCCGGATTGGCGAGAGCGAGTCGCGAGACTTCTATGAAGGTGAACTCGCGGAGCGTATTCACTCTTTTATGGCAGAACACGGAGGTTACCTCACCAAAGAAGATCTGGCTGCATTTCAGCCTGAATGGGTTGATCCGATCTCGGTCTCCTATCGCGGATATGACGTGTGGGAGATCCCACCGAACGGTCAGGGGCTGATTGCTCTGGCAGCGCTCAATCTGCTAAAGGTCTTTGATTTTGAAGAAAAGGAATCCGTCCTGGCATACCACAGGCAGCTGGAAGCCATGAAGCTGGCGTTTGCCGATGGGGAGAAATACATTACCGAGGAACGCAAGATGGGCGTAACCGTGCAGGAATTATTATCCGAAGCGTATGCAGACGAACGGCGCAAACTCATTGGTGATATGGCACTTCCACCTGAAGCAGGCGATCCAAAGGCAAGCGGAACGGTGTATCTTGCAACGGCAGATGGTGAGGGCAACATGGTTTCCTTCATCCAGAGCAATTATATGGGCTTCGGCTCCGGACTAGTTGTGCCAGGCACAGGCATTGCCCTGCAAAACCGGGGACATAATTTCTCACTTGATCCCGATCACGCCAACGCGCTAGCGCCGGGCAAACGGACATATCATACGATCATCCCGGGCTTTCTGACACGCGGCGAGGAAGCGATCGGACCATTCGGGGTCATGGGCGGTTTCATGCAGCCCCAGGGTCATGTGCAGATCGTCATGAATACGGTGGACTTCCACCTCAACCCACAGGCTGCGCTCGATTCTCCGCGCTGGCAGTGGACCAAAGGCAAAACGATCCTGGTTGAGCCCGGATTCCCTCAGCATATTGCACAGGCACTTGCCCGCAAAGGGCATGATATACAAGTCGCCCTCGATCCGTCGATGTTTGGTCGCGGCCAGATCATCTGGCGCAACCCGGACAACGGCGTATTGTGCGGCGGTACGGAAAGCCGGGCCGATGGCTCGGTAGCAGCGTGGTAATAGGCTGCAGGTGCAGCTGAATGAGAGCGGGAACGTAACGCTCAGGCGTATTGCATATGCTAAGGGGAACAGGGAAAACCGTTCATATATATGAATTTTTTGATTCATGATATGTAGTCATTCATCATTCGTTTGGTTTCAGGAAAGAGGCAAGGAAGAGATCTGATCGGTCTCTTCTTTGCTTTTTTTATCTTTTTTCCCCGTTGACCAGCAAGACGTATTACAGGTTCTGTATAGAATTCATGTCTCTTCAAATGTAAATCCCATGTATAATTCATAGTTTTCATTTTATTTTCATAGATTTTCCGTAAATTTTCATCCTTCCCATTACAGAGACTCTGCTCCCGTCCGATATACATATAGAGGAATTGCTCACCTCACACGTCATCTCCATCTTATAGAAAAGAGGGCATACGCACATGAAAACACAAGGGAAAATCAAATTCTGGTTCACCATGATGATGGTTCTGGTTATTATGGTCCTGGGAGCATGCTCGGCAACCGATAAGGTGTCCCCCGCAGATCAGCGAACCAAAGTCGGAATCGTTCTTACAGATGTCGGCCTGGGTGATCATTCCTTCAGTGACGCATCTTTTGAAGGATTGGTACAGGCAAGAAACGAGAACAGTATTGTGTTTGATTACAAGGAACCGGGAAAGGATCTGACATCCGAGGCAGCCTTTGAGCAATTTGCGAAGGATAAGGTTGATCTGATTATTGGTCTAAGCGACACGATAAAAGCCGATTTGGAGAAGGTTGCTCAAAAATATCCCGATCAGCGTTTTCTCATCATTGACGGGCATTCCGATCTCCCCAATGTGACCTCCATGTCCTTCAAAGCAGAAGAAGGCAGCTATCTTGCAGGTATCATTGCTGGCTTTGCAACAAATGAAGACCATGTAGGCTTCTTGGGTGGAATGGATATTCCGGTGCTTCACGATTTCCAGCAAGGTTTTGAGCAAGGTGTAAAGGCCGCTAATCCCGATGCCGCAGTGCATGTCGTGTACGCCGGGGATTTCGGCAATCCTGATCTTGGAGGTAAGCTCGCAGCACAGATGATTCAGGAACAACGAGTTGACGTGATTTATGTTGCTGCCGGACTTACCGGTATAGGCTCACTTTCAGAGATTCAGCGATTGGGTAAATACGCCATTGGCGTGGACCAGGATCAGTTCTTTTTAGCAGAAAAAGCAGTACTCACTTCCATGCTCAAAAATGTAGATGTCTCTCTTCATAACGCCATTAATACGTTCATTCAGAACCAGCATTCATTTCCCGAAAAAGAAATGTTCTATGGTCTGGCAGAAAACGGCGTAGGTTTAACCGCCCTACATAACATCACACTCACGGACGAACAACAGCAAACATTCGAAGATTTGAAAGCACAGATCGCTTCCGGCAAAACCAAAATTACCCTAGATCAATAAACCAATTGCTAATATGGAGGCACGCTTATGAAATTGCAGGGAAAGCTGATATTGAACGCCATCGTATCGTTACTGTTATGCCTTTTGCTAGTAGCCTATATCATCATTCAATTGCTAAACATGAATGCCAAAAATCAAAATCTGGTGCCTGCCATGCTGAAGGTCACGGAGCTGAACGCTAACCAGATACAGACCGAACAGGCGCTCGATGTGTACTCGTTCTCCATGACAGCTGGCAATCAGGATAATGTAGCACGCTTGCTGAATGAAGGTAAAACCATGGTAAAGCAGCTCACAGAAGGCTTGTTGGAAACGGATGAACAGCTTCGCCTGATCCAATCGATCCAAACCAAATTGACGGCTCTTGACACGGGCGCCACCGAAGCCATCACAGCCATGAACAGTTCGGACGCCAAACGTTTCAGCTCACGGGTCAAAGGCATACAAAATGATATCTATATGCTGGATGAGGTGACCCGGGATCGATATGACCAATACACAGTAGATCTTGAACAAGACATCCAGCGAACCTGGCAGATTGCTCTCGTCGGAGCCATCGTCCTGCTGGTCGCTGTCCTGCTGTTCAACATGTACACTTCACGACAATTGGCGGGGCGCATTCGCACCTTGAAGGAAGCTGCAGGACAGATTGCAAACGGCAATCTTACGCAGCAGCTTACGGAGACACGTGGCAAAGATGAACTGGATGACTTAAACCGCTCCTTCCGTCTTATGACGGGGAACATACGCGGTATCATTCAATCCATTGGTGCCGCAGGAAACCGTGTTGATGGGATGGCGCAGGACATTGACCGCGGCAATGATACCGTGCAGGCCATTGTTCAGCAAGTATCCCGAACAACCGAAGAACTGTCGATTGGCAGTCAGAAAATTGCTGAGGATCTAAGCGACACAGTCATGGTCGTGGACAAAATGCAGCATATGTTTGAAAGCAATCTACAGGCGACTTCACAATCGGCCATTTATGGTAACGAAGTTTTGAGTTCCGTTCAGGAGGGACATATTGCCGTACAGGAACAGCTTCGACTGGCTGAAGTAAACCGGATTGCCATGTCTGAGGTAGAGAAGACTGTCCAGGAACTGGAGGAGAGCGCCTCCCGGATCGCAACGATGACCGGCTATGTATCAAGCATTGCTACACAGACAACCCTTCTGTCTCTGAACGCTTCCATCGAAGCGGCACGTGCTGGTGAAGCGGGACGCGGTTTTGCTGTCGTCGCGGGGGAAGTGAAGAAACTGGCTGAGCAATCTGAGCAATCGGTACAGCATATCTTTGCGGCTGTCGGCGAAATCACAGCAGCTATGGGCAAAGTGAAAAACTCTGTGACACAGAGCATCCAGCTCTTTGCAGAACAGGAGCAGGCCACCGGAAAAACCGGCGAATCCTTCTCCGGAATTCGTCACAGTGTAGAGCGGATCAGCACAAGTATTAATCAGCTTACGGAAGACATGCAGCAGTCCAGTGAACTTAGCGCACAGGTTCAGCAGGCGATTGAAAATATAAGTGCCATAACGGAACAATCGGCTGCAAGCAGTGAGGAAATTACAGCTTCAACGGCCGAGCAGCAACGTTCGTTCGCCGAAGCAAGCACTAAGGTGAAAACCCTGCGGGATATCAGTGCAGAGATGCATCAGGAGCTTTTACGGTTCCGGTTGTAGTGGAGTCAGGATGAAAGAAAGAAAGAAGAGAAGCGATTGTACCGAAGGCTGGAAGAGACTTCCCTTCTCGTCTCGAATCGCTAATCAATTCTAATGAATCGACCACACCTTAATTGGGGGATTTGGATCGAATGTACAGGTTAACGAACTTCAGCCACGTTATTCTCGTTATACTGGTACAGACTTGGGCCAGAGCCTGCCGATCAGTGAAAATAACGTCGCTGTGATTCGTTAAAACGCAGATCATTGGAAAATGCAGCTCATAGCGTGTGCTCGGTTCGTTAAACGGTATTCACACTAAAAAGGGATGTCCACGTCATGTTGATGACTTGCGGGACATCCCTTTCTTAATGTTATGAATGGTTTATATCATTATGCTGTGTGCAGAGACAAGCAGCATATGAAGGACATGCACTCTCTAACTGCACCTGTCACACGAGCTCAAAGCGCGGTGTAAATGCAGCTTATGCAGTAACGAATGCACCAAGAGTGCGGCACCAATCATGCTCAAGATTTATAGTGCATCCACGATATCCCCGGCGAGCAGGGATGCCGGATCACCACGCAGCAGCGCGGCTCTCTCCCCTGCCCGGCCGTGTAGAAACACGCCAAAGGAGGCAGCCTGCTCCGCGCTGAGCCCTTGGGCGAGCAGACCGGCGATAATGCCGGTCAATACGTCTCCGGCACCTCCGGTTGCCATGCCGGCGTGCCCGGTGGTGTTGATATACGCCTCGCCGGATGGCGTTGCGATGACCGTTCGTGCTCCCTTGAGCACCAGGGTCACGCCCTGCTCGCGGGCGTACCGTACAGCGTGTCCGATTCGGTCACGCTGCACTTCGGGGGTCGACATGCCCAGCAGTCGGCCCATCTCCCCCGGGTGCGGCGTCAGGATAGTCGCCGCACTTCGTTTGCCCCAGTCGCGGGGCCCTGTTGGGCCAGCGTCTGCCAGCATGTTGAGGGCGTCCGCGTCGATGACGAGCGGGCGATCCGAATGTTGCCACAGACGGCGCAGCCAGTCTGTGTCGTCCTTGAAGCGGCCGAGGCCCGGGCCGGTCGCGAGCACGTCGCGGCTTTCCGCGAGACGCAGCACGGCGTCCGCGGAAGCCGCGTTCCATTCGCCGCTGTCGCCATCTGCGGCGGCAGCGAGCATGAGCTCGGGCACGGTGCCGATGACATGCGGCAGCAGTGCCGCGGGCAGCGCCCATGTGGCGAGCCCGCAGCCAGCGCGCAGCGCAGCCTTGGCCGAGAGCAGGCCTGCGCCGCTCATCGGCAGACTTCCTGCGGCCAGCAGCACATGGCCGTAAGTGCCCTTGTGGCCGTCCGGTGCCCGGAGGCGGCCCGTGTCCACGCGCAGCGCGCTGCGCAGCACCTCTTCCGTCAGCAGACGGACCGAGGGGCCATGCTGCGGCGCAAGCCGCGCGGGAATGCCGATGGAGCGCACCACGATGCGCCCCGCGGCAGAGGCACCCGGGTACTGCACGAGTCCGCACTTAAGCAGCGCGAGACATACAGTTACCCTGGCCTGAATGCAGGGCTCATATACCTCCCCGGTGTCGGCATTCAGCCCGCTTGGCACATCGGCGGACACGACCAGCTTGCCGCTGTCGTTCGCCGCCGCGATCAGCGCCGTATATGCTCCGCGCGGCGCCCCACGCGAGCCGGTGCCCAACAGCGCATCTACGATGCCTGTGCACCGGCTGAAGTCCACGGCTTCGCGCCCGTGGACCAGAGCAGGGATGCCGAGCTGCGCGGCGGCATCCCGCTGCACTGCGGCTTCGCCCCGCAATGCATCAGGCGCATCGGCGTAGACTAAAGTCACGCCGAGCCCAGCTTCAACCAAATGGCGCGCCGCAACCAGCCCGTCGCCGCCATTATTACCCTTGCCGATCAGCATGTACCACTGCTGATCGCCGGGCTGCTCCATCACGAGCGCCGGATCGGCGATGATGTCGCCACCATGAGCAGGCCGATCACCGGGCCCGGTGTGCGCCCACTTCCCGTTTACATCGTTCCAGCAGGCATTCTGCTCCGAACGATGGTCAACATCGCCTTCCCGGCACAGCCGGATAACCTCCTCGGCGATGGCTCTGCCTGCGTTCTCCATCAGACTGGCAGCAGGAATGCCAAGCGTCTGAATCGTATGCTCATCCACAGCTCTCATCTGTTCAGCGGTTACGATAAACAACGTTCATCCCTCCCCGGTGACAACCCTTTTCGAAATATTTCTGCCTAGCAAGCCTTAACTATTGAGTTTCCGTTTCATCGATCTGGTTTAAACAAATAACGATTAATAGCCCACCGTAAACCGGGATTGAATAAATTGCGGATCATCCAGTTCATCCACCAAAGCGGCTGCAAAATCACCAACGGAAATCGAACTCTCACCCAGATCATCGGTAATCACACGATTCATGCCAACCCGGAACAGGCCTGTCCGTCTTCCTGTTGTGATCGTAGCGGCAGGACTCATGTAAGTCCAGTGGATATCCGATGCCTCGATCAGGTTATACGCATCAACATGAGCTTTCGCCAATGGTTTAACCTCCTCAGGGAATCCTGGTGTGTCCATCAGCATTTCTCCAGAATCCGTAAGTAAGCTTCCTGCTCCGCCAACGACAACCAAACGTCCTGCTTTTGCACGGCGAACACCCTCAATTAATGAACGTGTAACTTCCAGCATCTCTTCCTCCGCACCAAACTTCGGTCCATAGGCACTCACAACAGCTTCCTGTCCGGCTGTAAAATCGGCAACCTGGTCCGGGTTAAGCAAATCCCCCTCTACCACACGCAAACGTTCATGCTCCATCTCAACCTTCGAAGGATCACGAACAATCGCCGTTACCTCATGTCCGCGGTCCATCAACTCCCACAGTATCGTCTTTCCAATCGCTCCGGTTGCTCCAAAAATGGCAACTTTCATATCAAATCCCTCTTTTCAGTAGATATCATCTTGTCAACTTACCGTTATTTTAATACTTAATCCCATTGTTATATACCTTAAACGGCTCACGCCATCTTAAACCGTCTTCACTCTCTTGTAAACCATGAGTCTAGCTCATCTCCCCATTCCCGGGTCCATTCGTTATTAAAACAAGGAATCACAACTCCCTTTTCCGTTCAAAAAGACACTCCAACCCATGCCAAAAAAGCCGCAAAGCGGCTTTGGCATACCTCTATTTTGCCTGTCCCACCTTGGTAAAGGTTAAAAAATCGACTGCTTTCTGGGCCCAGAACCGTTCCGAATAAATTTCATGCTCTAAGTCTTTAATGATATGAAGTTCCAGTCTGCCTGAGGGTTCGTCCAGAGCCAGCTTGTATTTCAATATTTCCTGATAGATTTGTTCCGTCTGCTCCACCGGACAAAGTTGATCTGCTTGCCCATGAATAAACAAGATATCACTTCCGCTTAGCGCAGAAGCGTAGGCTACCGGGCTTCGGGTCCTCAGCGCGGATTCATCCTCAAGAAGTTCACCGATCTCTTTTTGCAAAAAAGATCTGAGCTTTGCCCCTCCTCCTGTATACAGCTTGCCCAAATCCGTAAAGGGGGCACACGCTACCACAGCACTCCACAGTACTGGGTCTCTGCCCGCAGCCAGCAATGCAAGATAGGCGCCATAACTGACGCCATACAGAGCTACGTCTGAATAGGAGGATAAGACCTGTTCCCGAATAAACCGGACCACATCTGCGTCCACACCGCCCCAATCGTTCTCATTACGACTCCTGTATCCACCAGTAAAGCCGGAGCTGCCCGGATAGTTGAGCCCGATCACCCGTACACCAGCCTCGGATAACCTCTTCATTACTGGACTATAACTGTCGAACAGACAGTTATGTGGGCCTCCGTGCAGGTAAATGACGGCCTGTACAGCACCTTTTGGATGGATATCCAGATAGGGAATGATCTCGGACCGATAGGAGGCTTCCCCGTATTCCACCTTCAGTTCTCCACCGTTGCGACCGTTAGTTATAACTTCCTGCTGCCCTTGAACCCAAGGAATGGCGTTGGTTTGATCTTGAAAACGAAATAGACCTGGTCTCGGAGCTGTCGCGATAGTCTCGTATTTGCCCACCAGCCCCTGCTTGTCCCTGCTGAGAACAGCCTGTGTCAGCGTCCCTGGATAATCTCGCAGCTGAAATACTTCCTTTTTCTCCTGTAATGCATATTGCACATAATGCCATCTGCCACAAGTTATACCTTCACACAGAATTTTCTGTGTATCTAGATCAATCTGTACCCTTGCCAGTTCAGAGAACGCTTCACACTGTGGGAACAATTCGTGCACAACATCCTCACCCTGTTTCAGCCATCCCGGTTTGAATCCCTGCTCTGAAGGGATGGATACCGCAATGATATCCCCCTGTTTGTCCATGACTGGATACGGATATGCCGTATACATCCATTCTGCACTTTGAACGACTTTGTCCCTGTATGAATACACTCTCCCCTGTCCATCAACATTCAGACCGATTTCCTGTTCAATTCCCGACCAGAAAGCCAATTGCGGATGATTCAGATTAGCTGTAATCCATCTAGCCTCATCTCGTTTCGTATCGTAAAGCCCTAATCGAACAGAACCCCCTTTATTTCGGATGGCAAAAAGCAACTGCAACTTTTCGTCTTGCCAAGCCGCCTGTAGAACAGCAAAAGGTAATTGCAGCGCACAGGTATGGACAAGCTTCACTTGAGCTTGCATTTCATACAGATGCAGCCGTTTCCCGGCATCTCCTTGAGTGATTATCAGAACCTGATTAGGTGCAATAAACTGAATATGCTCCGTCCGATCCATTGAATCTGACGTATGTTCATACAGCCAATGCCTGTCTTTTGTCTGACCTGTCTCATCAAGTGTGCACCATTCTGTATGACCATTATCATAGGACAACAGCATTCCAGTCCGCTCCCGATTAATGCTCATTCGAGTCAGGAAGGTACGACGCAACTGGATTCCCTCCTCTCATTCCAGAGCTTCAGTTGCTCCCACTCCTCCAACTGGCTACGTAATCTGTTGATGTATTGATCCAGGACAGAAGTTTCAGGTGAGACATCTGTTTCAAGCTCTCTTATGGCCTGCTGGATCTTCTCAATTTGTGGCAGATTGGCAGCAGGAAGGGACATCATTAATAGGTGATAAACCTCGGTAGCCAGGTCGGTTGACCCTCGGCGTACTTGTTCTCCAGCAATCTCCACCGCACGACGGAGCCGCTTGGCATTGACGGAGGCAGTCTTTAATCGAAGCAACCGAATCAGCAGTTGGTACTCCTTCTCTTCTTCACCACACTGCCGATGTATTTCCATTCTTAAATCGAGTATGGGACTGAGCCAATCGACATACTGCTCAGTGCACAGTTTCTCCGCTGCCAGCAGAGTTGTATGAGCCTCAGCCCATTGGCCTGATCTAAGCTGCAACCCTGCAATATTTAACGCAGTCTGAATCTGAAAAGTACGCTGCTCAGGACCATCAGGAAGCAACTGAATACGCCGACTGGCCTGCCGTTCCAGCTCAATTGCACGATCAGCATTGCCTTCCTGCAGTTCAATCAATGCTTCACCATTATCCAGCGCACAGCATTTCCCAACCCGGAAAGACTCGGTTAATTCCTTATGTGAGAGCAGCTTTCGAGCTTCTGAATAACAGTATCGTGCTCCCGAATAATCCCTGCCTTTTTTGGTTAGCAGCTGTGCCAATTCGAACCATAAAACCGCTTGCTGAGCCGCTGACAAACGTTGAAATAATGTATTCTGTTTAAAAAAATGCAAACAAGCCTTATACCGGACCGGATCATCCGACTTGGACAGCAAAATCCAGGCCATCCTGTTGTAGAGCGCCAATGTTTTCTCTTGTCCGCCTTTTTTTCTCGCCATGGCAAGATGTTTATCCAATGAACTTCGGGTATGGTCCGGTGTTTCTCTGACAAGCGAAATTGGAAGCCAGTGCATCTCACCGCGTGTCGGCATTTTGGAAGGATATCGGTGGAAAAATACCAGTACACTGACCCCTCTTAGTTTCTGACGATACAGAAGATGGTGGATAGCCCCGAGATCAGATGCATGTAAATGGGACGCTACCTCCACCAATACCCATTTCCTATTACCCGGAGCCCAGCCCGCTGTTTTGAATCTTAATAAGGCGTTTTTGCAGGCCACAAGATCGCCGGAAGGCTGAATTGCATTTAGCTGATAGATGATGGGAAGAGAATAATACGGATGATCCACCGATATTACAATAGCCTGATCCTGCCAGTGAGTGTGCAGCTTTTGGACCTCATGCTTCACTGCGTCCGGCTCCCCTTGAGCGACAAACAGCCCAGGCTCATGACTCGAACGAAGCCAATTGCTTCGCAGATCACGATATTGCGTACTCTCAAGTAATACAGGGATCATGAGCAATCACGCTCTTTCGTAATCCGGCATACCTGTGCAGGCTCGGGAATCTGCTGCAAATTCAGTGAAGCCATTAATCGATAACTGCCGATATTGTTCGCATCGAGCGAAGCTTTTACCGTTTCATATTGTTCTGTTATACATCGTTGAAGACCGTAAGCAGCAAGCCAGCGCGCCCAGCCCTTACGTTTCACATTAGGTACTGTGCATATATGAGCAATCAATACAGATCCGAACTCATCACTGAGTAAGCAAGCTCCCATCTGTTGCCCCTCTAATTCAACCAATCCGGACCCCTTCAGCAAAGTTCCATATGCTCCTCTATAGATATCTTTGACTGCCTGACGTGCAGCTTCCAAGCCGGGACAGGAGGGATCGCTTTCCAAAAGAATCTGCGCTACCCCCTCCGCCTGTCCCAGTGTAGAAATCCATGTTGCAGCATCATCAGGAATATCAGAAGCCGGGATATCCTTCAACTTACCGATAAATCGATGCCTATGCGCAAGAACATCCACCCGTAATCCAAGTTTTTCCCATGGAAATGAGACAGGAAACGTTGCATATAGAGCATCCCATTCGAGTGACTCAAGTATGGGTTGAACCCGATCCTTCCAATACGTCATGGAACCTGCATCACTCCATAAATCGAGTGTATACTGCCTTTGTCCGTGATCAATGATCATTAATGAAGATCCGGTTTCGCAGTAATCTGGGGCTGCTGCATAATAACGATGCCCGTACTCGCCCTGTTCATGCCGAAATTGAGGAAGAACATCAGATATAGCTGTTAATATCATAATTCATCGCCTCCTTGACAGGGTTAAAACCTGAATATACCAACGGTTCTGCACACACTGAAGGGTAATAAAGACGAAGCAGAAAGGAGTATACGCCCATATATCCTGTCATATAATCCGGTGAGAATGATTCCATATCTTCCAGTGGCCACATCCACATGTCGTGCTCGTCACTTCTCATCGCCAACAGCGTCTGTGCATATTGTTCCAGTCTGGCCGCATACCGGCCAGGATGACAACGCTCCGCCAAAAGCAGCAGATCACCGTTGCCAGCTAACCCATGACATTGCCCGAAGGAAGCAAAGATCGTGGTCTGTTCCACCGCATCTGCAGCTTCTCTGCCAAGCCTCGCAGACACCGGATCACCCAACACATCAGCAGCTGCCAGAAGAAAACGCCCGATGCCAGCCGAACCATTACACCAGTGTACCCAGAGCGTATCCGGTTTTTCAGATGTTGCAGGCCACATCTTCTGGCCATTCTGACCGGTATGACTGGTACGATCCAATGTATAGACAATTCGTTTCACTGCTGATAAATAGACTTCCTTATTGGTTTGATCTGCAATTGCGAGTAGAAAATAACCAATCCCCGCGATGCCGTGAGAAAATCCCAGGGAATAATGCCCACCATTTTTCTTACTTGGCTGCTCTTTCACTTTCCACATACTCAGTCCATCCTCGTTCCGTTCTTCCTGATTCAATATATAAGCAGCCAATAACTCAGCTCGTTCAAGTAGTTCCGCGCGGCCCCCAATGCGATAAATCTCCAATAACATTAATCCCAGACCTGCAGCTCCATGACTGATATTGGTTTGGGTCGGTCCATTCTGAGTTAGCTGTAATGCCAGATTCTCCGCCAGATCAAGCAATGAAGAATCATTTAACGCCTCTGCAGTCTCAGCCAATCTCCACGGAACTGCCCCATACCCAAAGTATAATCCGGTCGGTGTCTCGTCCGGAATGTATGGGTGATGAACCAAAATCCATTCCATAACTTCTCGGGCATACTGATGATACTGAATAAGTTGTGTAATATGACCAAGCTGGTTAAAGCCGTAGACCATGCCTGTCCATCCAAAGTTAAAATTTGCCGGATGAAACATCCGGCTCATGCTGTTTTCCGGATAAAGTTCTTGCCTATTATCAAAATCAAGCGATGTATAAAGCCAATCGGCCATCCTTTGTGCCTGACGCAATACCTCGGCTCCAGTTAGTTCGTTGTTCAATGGCAGAGATGATCCTTGCCATTCATTCATCGGCTCTTTTGAAATTGCATCCAAATCGTTGCGAATATCTGCCAACTGCTCATAAACACCAGTCATGATCCGTACAGAAAGATTACCCAGGGAACGCAGTTCTTCCATATTAACCAGACCTTTCAACAAAGCCTGACCACATTTGAGGTAGTCCGTCTGATATTTGAAATAGGGGTCCACAGATGATGCCATATAATAGAAAACAGCCCCGAGTGAATAGATATCATCCTGGAAGCTTGATCTCTGACTGTGTTCCCGTCCACGAGACACATATCCAGGCGTATGCCCAGTCAATGGCTTGGTCTCCCTCTCGTCATTTCGTAAGTAAGCCAATTCGAGGTCAATTAGACGTACATTACCATCCGGCATTACGACAATATTGTTAGGTGTTAAATCATTAATAATGACTCCCTTACGATGACAGGTCTCAACCATATCCAGAATATCCTGGCAGATCCGAGCCATCTCCGTCCATGTATAATCTGCAGCAACATGTCTGCGATGAATATACTCGCGCAAGCTGATGCTATCAAAATACTCCAGAATCAGATACCGATTTTTCTCATAATTAAACAAATCAAGTGGCTGGGGTGTATAGCCCGTTTCCTTCAATAATTCAAGTACATGATATTCATTTTCTACATAGTCGTGGGCAGAGCGTCCTGCTCTATCGACACGCATGCGATGGACCGCTTCTTTCATAACGGCTTGTGCATGCTGCGTACAGGAAATAAGAAATACGCCACCCTTGCCAGACTTCTTGAGCACACGCTTCACACGAATATTTCGTATTCCAAACTCATTGTTATTAGGACTGGATACGTTGGAAGAAGAAATATCCTTCTTGGTGGCCTGGATGTGAAGTAGTTCCTCCGGCTCGTTGACCCATTCCGGCTTATACCTGCCAGGTACACGGCGATCCTCCTCCAGATTTCCCTCAATATTCTGGATCGCATGCACTTTTGCTGCCGAATATCGGTCATAATAGAATCGGTCTGTGAACGCACCATAACGATAAAATACGCATGCGCTCCCGCGGTATGACCGATCTGTAGGAATAGCCGGGCCATCGAACCCGATGGTGCATACATGCATATCCTCAAGCAGGTGCAGAAACTGTTTCTCGTTTGCTGCATAGATCGTGACACATTTACCCGTTTGAGGCAGGGGGATCGATCCGTTAGAAGTTTCAATCAATTTCAATCCACTGTTCACAACCTTCCACTGTACACCGTGCTCCGTCAAAACAGGTGTAATGCGGCGTAACAGTTCAGCTCCTTCTCCAGGAACCACAGATAGATGTATTTTCCAGCCTTGTGAAGGAAGTTTCAAATCCTCTGGTCTAAAACAAATCCAATGGCCGTCATTCGACCATTGGATGGATTGGGGAAGTTCCCTGATTATATGTTCCAAAGCGTTCTCAAAGGCGTCCTTCTTAACGGATACATTTGCGAATTTCAATGAGAATCACTCCTGTTGGTTAAAGTTAGAGGGGGAGGTACAATTATTTTAGTAATGCGAAAATCAAAGACTTATCCTTAAATTTACTGGATAGAGCGTTTAATGAAGATGTTCCTAGCTCTCGACAGCGATTGTCTGTGAGCTTGTCCAGCTGCACACGGTACACAGGCTGGTTTCCTCGAACATGTAGTTATCCTCTTCAACCTCTAATGCCATCAAGTCCTGTACAGATAAAATTTCCTTGTTTTCCATGATAAATTACCTCCCATTTGTCTCCCCCTCTTAATAACCAATTTCTACATAAATTTTGATATTCCTTCTTTTTAATTGAATTATTTTACATAAATTATTTAAGATATCCATTTACGCGACATACTCATGTTAACCCAATCGGAATTATCGTATAAAAAATGGAGGTATTCTCACATTGATTATAATTAAACGGATGCCGCTTGCTGTCTGGAATGTTTCCCCTGCTCCTCTCGGAAAGGCCTAACAAACATGCTCCCCAGCCCCATCACAATAACAAATATACCAATCCCCATGTACACCCAGGATGGATTATACGTTTCAATAAACCAGCCTCCGAGCAATAAACCGAGTGGATTACTGACACCACTCATTAAGACTCCCATACTGTTCATGACACGCCCTCTCTTTTCTTCCGGTGTGGATAGAAGGATCGAGGTAACCAGAGGTACATTTACGAGGGCAAGCCCCAGCATTAACAAGAATGAACAGGCGATGGCGATATACAGATTAGGAAACATAGGCATGAGTAACAAACTTGCACCTGAGATGAGGTAACTGATCAGGAACCATCGAGCAAGCGAAAGCCGTTTGGCATATTTCCCGCTGAGCAAAGAGCCTGCAATACTACCAGCGGCAAAGGCCGATTGGAGAAGACCGTACCCTTGTGGTCCGGCATGAAGAACCATGTCAGCAAAAATCGGAGTGAAGATGTGCAGAGGCGCACCAGCAAAGTTGATAATGGCACCAAAAATGATGCAGCTGGCCAGAATTTTACGTGAGAACAAAAAGGTAATCCCTTGCAAACTATCCTTCATGAAGCCAGAAATCCCTTTTTGTTTGACCACTTTGGTCACCGGAATATGAATAAAGACAATGGAGAAAGCAGATAGCAGAAAGGTAAGTGCATAGATGAAAAGGATTGACTGGACTGAGATGAACGCCACCAATATGCCACCTACAGCATATCCAAGCAATTCAATTGTTTTGGAAGATGAATTTAGAAGTGCGTTGGCTGGTGCTAACTGTTTCGACGGGTCGGGCAGAATTGCGGGGATGACGGTCTGGGTTGCCGGATTGAACAAAAATCCAAGAATCGCAATGAGCAAATTGGCAGCATAGATATGCCACGGTACCATCTGACCACTCATGAATAAAAGCGCCAATATACAGGCCACGCACGCTCTAAGTATATCTGTCCAGATCAAGAGCTGCTTTTTGGGCAGCCGATCACTGATTGTAGCCAGTGGTATGCCCAAAAAAGCATAGATAAAGTATGGCAACATAGGAATCAGTGCTGCTGCGAGTGCTGACTCGGTTAGTTGAAGAATATACCACATCGTAGCCATGGAAAATAAAATTTGACCTGCACCGGATATCAGTCTGCCTGCAAGAAGTACACAAAAAGATGGAAGACGCAGAACAGATCCGTAACTGTCGTTATGGATTTCATTTTTCGTCTGTTTCATTCACTCCCTCTCCTTTCCCCTCACTATCACTTTCAGTTTCATTTTGCAGACGTGTCAACAAACCTGAATTGCGAATGGACCGTTGTATCTTGGCCTTTACGCGCTCAAGCTCTGCCGTATACTCCTGAATCTCGTTCAATAGCGATTGATGAGTCCGAATCCCTTCCCTAATTAACATAGCCGTTGCATCAGATCGATTCTTGGCCAGTTCAAGAAATACAAGCTGATCAATAATATCAATCTCTTCCTGACTTAATCTTACCGAGACGACCCCCTTGGTTCCCGAAAGGTTTCTGCTGGCCTGCTCCATGGATCGTTCCACCATTTGATTAAATTGAGTCCGCTGGTTCTTATCCAAATTCGTATCCTCCATTCTGCATTTATTGTTATTATCGTAATTTGTAAATCGTAAATTGTATTTGATTTACATTATACCTGTAAATAATTGGATGTAAAGCAAAAAACCTTTGGATGACAACCAAAGGTTTGAATAACCGATTGTACGAATTGAGTTTGGCTAGACTAATTCCATATACACAAGGCGAGGCTTAATTCTCCTTGTTTCTATCAACTATTCCCCTTGCCTCCACCACATGCCTTCCGATTTCGGACTGGTATAGGTGAAGCCATATTGAGCGTACAGACGATCGGCAGGGACGTCAGCCAGCAGGCTAACCAGTCCACGAGCAGGCACATGTTCACGCAAATAATTCATGATCTCGCTCATGATCAATTTGCCATATCCTCTTCCCTGCTGATCCGGGCGCACGGCGATATCCACCACCTGAAAGAAGCAACCACCGTCCCCGATGACCCGGCCCATGCCTACGATTTCATTTTCTGCACGCAGACATACGGCAAACAGGCTATTCGGCAGCCCAATCTCCGCTCCCTCCTTGCTCATCGCACTAAGACCTGCGCTTTTCCGTAACGCTAGGTATTCTGCTGCTGAGGGCGGTGTGTGTTCAATGTTGATCTGGTTCATAGATCATGCTCCCTTCCTAATTAAACCGATGATTATGACAGAATTAAAAAATTCATAGAATTTACATCTTCTTTGCATGGGTGCTCTGGTCCTTCTTATGACAGTAAATTCCTACTGTTCCTGCTTGAATTCACGCAATTCCTGTGTAATAGTGAGAGAAAGCTTATGTGAACCGTGTTTCATGCTACGCTACAGTTTTTGCAAAGGAGGAACCACTGTGCTTCAACGCTGGATGCTTGCTCTATTCTCATATCCGGGCTACGTGGCGGTACTACTCGGAATGATCACTGTACTGCTTGGACTCTACGTATGGTCTGCAACTGAGGTCAGACGAAGCCGTGACAGGCGAATGCAAGAGATACGAGATACATTATACATAAGTACAACCCTATTGGGACAACTCACAGCCAAAGAACATCGGAATGTTGATCTAACGGAACATGAGCATCATGAATTATTAAGTGCTATGCTGTCCTGCAGAGCCGCAGTGCATCTGTCTCCACAGCTTCAGGATCAAATCCGCAGCTGTATCATCGATGTTGATCCCGCTCGACTGGCATTGATGCACAGGGCTCTGGAGCGAGAGAGTGCAGCATTGTCCGATGAATTGAATCGATACGCACATCCTGATCATTGGGGAAGGGCGATCTGGAATGTCATTCGTCCGGCTGCTGAGCCTGCCGCTGTCGTGGCTGTACTGTACCTGATCGCTGATTTTGTGTTTCGTCAACAAGGGTTGTTATATCCCTTCTGGCATTCCTGGTCCAACGCTTTGCCATGGATACGCTTCGTTTCCTTAATCATCACGGTATTCTATGGTTATCTGCTCTGGTCCAGCCCAAGACAAGGTTCATCGGGCACAGTAACCAAAGCACTCTTTACCCTAATTGCCATGTGCTCCCTGCTTCATCTGATCGGACTTGCTGCTGCGCCCTACGCATTAGGATTGCAACTCATCCTGTTCATCTCCGGCTTCAGCCTGACAGGAGCGCCCTCTCGCAGTGATCGCCCCTACGCGGGACACACCGATTCGGATAAGGAATTGAATCACAGTACAGAAGCACATGAGGATGAGAACCTGGATGTGGAGCTAAACCTCTATAAACCACGCACATCTGGAGCCATTTCCGAAAAATAAACCTTTATTTTAACTTGGTTTACCCGGCATCATCAGACTCAGTTCATTCAAAACTAGAAAAGAGAAGCCGGCAAAATCATCGGCTTCTCTTTTTTTGATTTCTACTATTTTTGCATTATGCCTAATTCGATCCTGAATTACATAAACCCTATCCCTTCGCGCTTGCATTCGATGAGCGCAATGAACGGGGTGAGCTGCTTCGTGCAGTGCTGCCGGATTTGGAGGCGCTGCCGGAGGGCGTATTTTCAAAACGCTTGCGTTCGGTCCGCTCCATCTGCACAATCTGGCCTTCGTGTACAACGATGTGTAACGAGCCAAACTCCATGTCATTCAGTTGTCCGGCAATTCGATCCATCCATACCTCATCCACTTTTAACGGCTTAGCCATAGAGCCGCCTCCTCTTCTCGGGCTACTGCCCGCTATATTCCTCAAGTGCGCTGTCATCCAACCCGACTTATAATTCATTCTTATCCAACCCATATACTTGGTTTATACATTAGCAGGGCTTCCAGTAGCTGTCAATCCGAATTTTCATGAACTTTAAACAAAAACCATTTACATTCGGAACCCTCTTCAAAACCAAGATGATTGGCAGGGATACAGGAGTGTTAAATCACTTTTCGGGAATCGTTTTATGACCCAACCAGCTCTTGAGCAGCAACGTTGCCAGAGCCAAAATCAGCAACAAGGAGGCGACGGCAAACGAAGCGGAGAATTGATATTCGTTATACAGGATCTCGACATGCAGCGGCAAGGTGTTGGTCTCCCCGCGAATATGTCCCGATACAACAGACACGGCCCCAAACTCGCCCATCGCCCGCGCATTACACAGAATAATGCCATACAACAGTCCCCACTTGATGTTGGGCAGGGTCACATTCCAGAAAATCCGCCACCCGGATGCCCCAAGTGTAACCGCCGCTTCTTCTTCCCTCGTGCCCTGATCTTCCATTAGCGGAATCAGTTCTCTGGCGACGAAGGGAAACGTAATGAACAACGTTGCGATGACAATGCCGGGCAGGGCAAAAATAATTTTGATATCATGCTCGGCCAGCCACGGTCCAAACCATCCATTCGAACCAAAGACGAGGACAAAGATCAATCCGCCTACCACAGGCGAGATCGAAAAAGGAAGATCGATCAGGGTGATCATGAGTCCTTTGCCCCTGAACTGGAACTTGGTAATGACCCACGCAGCCGCCACACCGAATATCGTATTGAGCGGTACGGTGATCCCGGCAACCAGCAGCGTAAGTTTCAATGCCGACATCGCGTCCGGCTCGGTAAGCGCGGCGATGTAGACACCCCAGCCTTGCTTTAACGCTTCCATCAGCACGATCACCAGCGGCAAGATGAGCAGCCAGAGCAGCACCAGACTTGCCAATCCGATCAACAACCATTTGACCCATGGTGCTTCCGTGGTTGCACGGTTTGGCCCCGGCCCGGTTCGCACACTGGATGCAGGCGTCAATGGAACGGAACCCGCCATATTATGTACCTCCTTTTGGTTTATATAAGTTGAACAAATGATTTTACACTAAACCACTGCGCGGTCAGAACATCTTCCGATTGCTGTTATCCCCAGATTTTTTATGAACCACTCCTAAAAAGGGGAAATCCGGGGATAAAGGCAAACGCTCCGCTTCTCCAGATTTTTCTGTCCTCTCCGTTATCGTGTAAATGTTAAGTTCAACTTATATAGGTGGGCTTATGCATTAGGCTCTGCCTGCCTTACGGCTCCAGCGTTGAAGTGAATTAATGATCAAGAGCAGGACAAAAGAGACCAACAGCAGCAGCAAGGCTACCGCCGTGGCTCCCGCATAATCGAACTGCTCTAGCTTCGCCATGATCAGCAAGGGCGCAATCTCCGTTTTCATCGGCATATTGCCTGAGATAAATACCACTGAGCCATATTCGCCAATGCCTCGGGCAAAGGCTAACGCAAAACCTGTCAGCAGCGGCGGGATCAGATCCGGAAGCAGGATCTTCCGGAATATCCGCCATCTTCCCGCTCCCAGCGTAGCGGCAGCTTCCTCCACCTCAGTCTCCAGTTCCTGCAAAACCGGCTGCACCGTACGCACCACAAACGGAATCCCGATAAACATCAGCGCGAGCGTAATGCCCGCCTGTGAATAGGCCAGCTTGATGCCCAAAGGCTCCACAAACTGCCCAATCCAGCCATTTCCGGCATACAGCGCCGTTAAGGCAACCCCGGCCACTGCCGTCGGCAAAGCAAAAGGCAGATCAATAACGGCATCAAACAGCCGTTTTCCAGGGAACTCATACCGGACAAGTACCCAAGCCAAGAGTAACCCGAGAACCAGATCGATCAGCGCCGCTGCACCTGCAGTCAGAAAACTCACCTGGAAAGAAGCAAGTACCCGGGGATTCGTCGCCACCTCAATCAGTGTGGACCAGGTCAGCCCCGTGGAGTTAAACAAGAGCGCTGCGAGTGGAATAAGTACAACCAGGCTCAGGTAAAGCACACTGTAACCCATCGTTAATCCGAATCCCGGCAGTGTGCGACTCCGGGCCACCATCACCTTGCTCATGCACGTTCATCCTCTCTGCCTTCAGTCGGTCGGACTGGTTGGCCGCTTACATGGTCAAGCAACATCATCGACGTCAGAAGCATTAGCTGCCCGGAACATAAATCTGGTCAAAGATACCGCCATCATTAAAATGCTTGGCCTGGGTATCGCGCCATGTACCGAATACATCGTTCAATGTGAACAGCTCAAGCTGCGGGAACTGATCCTTGAACTTTTCCTTCACGCTGTCCAGGGTTGGACGGTAATAGTTCTCAGCAGCAATGGTTTGCCCCTCTTCGCTATACAAATATTTCAGATAGGCGTCAGCCACTTCGCGGCTACCTTTTTTGTCTGCATTTTTATCTACAATTGCTACAGGTGGTTCAGCCAAAATACTGACCGAAGGCACAACAATGTCGAATTTGTCCGGTCCCAGCTCTTTAACTGACAAGAAAGCCTCATTCTCCCATGCAAGCAGTACATCACCAATACCGCGCTCTACAAACGTAGTCGTCGCCCCACGTGCTCCAGAGTCAAGGACAGGCGCATGTTTGAACAGTTCTGCAACAAATGCTTTGGCCTTCTCTTCATCATTGTTGTTATGTTTGAGCGCATATCCCCATGCCGCCAGATAGTTCCAGCGTGCTCCACCGGACGTTTTCGGATTCGGGGTAATGACCTGGGTATCTCCCTTGATGAGATCATCCCAGTCCTTAATGCCTTTCGGATTGCCTTTGCGTACCAAAAACACGATCGTTGAAGTATACGGGGAGCTGTTGTGCTCGTATTTGTCCTGCCACCCCGCATTGATCAGACCTTTGTCTTCAATAGCATCGATATCGTATCCCAATGCCAGCGTAACCACATCCGCATCCAGCCCATCTATGACAGAACGACTCTGTTTACCTGAACCGCCATGAGATTGCTTAACCGTTACTTCCTGACCTTTCTCTTTTAGCCAATACGCCGCAAACGCCTTGTTATATTGCTCATAGAGTTCACGTGTCGGATCATAGGATACATTCAGCAGCTCGATCGCTTTTGCCCCTTCTTTGCCGCCTTCCGTTCCTCCCGATGTTGCTGTCGCATTCGTGCCACCACTTTCCGATCCGCATGCCGCCAGTACCCCTGTTAACACCAATGCCAGACCAACCAAAATACCCTTATGAATTCTCTTTTTCATAGCTAACACTCCCCCCGAATGGATCTGCAAGATTACCTCAGGCAGGCTGAACAGCATGGAACGCACCGAAAAAAAAACAAAAAACGGAGGAACCCCCGCGCACTTCTCCCTCATAAAGTCATGCCGGCCCAAAGGCCGTGTATGCTTCATCCAGAAATGATGCGCTGCGGTGTTCCTCCGTCTATACGGTGAGAACGTTATTCTGTTCACGTTACGATCTCTCATGTGACTGTAAATGACTGCTCCCGAAAATAGGGCTTAGTCATTTTTATTATTCCTACCTGTTTAGTGAGTTATATACGTATCATAAGGGCAGTACACATGACTGTCAAACGTTTTTTTCCGATTTCTACCGAATATCTGTGGAAATGGCAGAAAAAAAAGAACAACGGACCAAAGACCGTTGTTCCCTTGTCAGCGGTAAGCTTTATACGCTGTAACATCAGCCCTGGGATTGGCATGAGTTCATGCCCTTTCCCTCTTATTTGCCAGCGTACCGGATATTCGGTACGGGAGGTGTACTCATGCCATCTCCTAAATAAAAGCCAGTATGTGGCGGTTGGTTATAGGCTACATTTTGCCAAGCTACACCAAGACGGTATACCGGATCATGCATCAGGGTGTAGATCCGTTTGTCCGTAACGGCTGTTGTCGTGTAGATGCGCAGTGCAGAGCTGTCATTGGTCCGCCATACCACTTCTTCTCTCCAGTCGCCAAACAGGTCAGCCTGCAGATTCGGTGTGGATTTCGTTCCATTATTGGAAGAAACACCGGATGCGGTCAACAGATTAACCGTTTTGCTATTGGCGTAGTCCCATTTATCAATCCGGTTGCTGTCCAGCAGTTCACGGAGCAGGTCACCGTCCCACCAGATGCCAAAATTCGTGGAGGAAGGCAGGGTTGTCCCAATTTTCTGTCCTTTGGCTGTATACAAACCACCATCCGCCCACACTTCGGCACCCTTATAACGTGGATCGATATCGGCTGCCATGCCGCGCCCAATATCTTTGGTCGTAGGTACGCCCCAGATCAACTGACCTGTACGCGCATCGCGGAATTCCACTCCGGCATTGGACGGTGTCTCATGCACCTGGAATACTTCAAGTCCTGCACGATCCGGGTCCAGATCACTGAGATGCATCGCATCCCCATGATGAAGTCCTGTCGTGTAGAGTCCTTTGCCGTTATCATCCACCGCCATCGCGCCATATACGATCTCATCTTTGCCATCACCGTCCACGTCTGCCACACTCAAATTATGATTACCTTGTCCACCATAACCGGAATTACCTGATGTATTGGAATCAAAAGTCCATTGTTTCGTCAATTGCCCATCCCGCCAGTTGTACGCCACCAGCACGGTTCGGGTATAGTATCCACGCGCCATGACCAGACTTGGCCGCTCCCCATCCAAATACGCAATGGCTGCAAGGAATCGATCGACCCGATTGCCGTAGTTGTCTCCCCAATCGGACACATTGCCGCGCGCCGGTTCGTAGTTCACCGTGGAAAGTGCTTTGCCGGTCTGTCCATTAAAGATCGTAAGGAACTCCGGTCCGGACAGAACGTATCCGCTAGAATTACGATAATCCTTGCTGGCATCCCCGATGACTACACCCGTACCATCCTTGGTACCATCAGCCGTTTTCATCGCCACTTCGGCCTTGCCGTCTCCATCCAGATCGTACACCATGAACTGGGTGTAATGGGCACCCGCACGGATATTTTTACCCAGACTGATACGCCACAGGCGTGTTCCATTTAATTTGTACGCATCGATAAATACTTCACCCGTATAGCCGCTTTGGGAATTATCCTTGGAGTTGGACGGGTCCCACTTCACGATCAGTTCATACTCGCCGTCCCCGTCCACATCGCCTGCACTCGCATCATTGGCACTGTACGTGTAAGCTACACCATCCGGTGTTGTGCCTCCTGTGGGTACACTGAGAGGTACAGACAAATAATTATTGCCCCATACGCTCGCTGCCGCCGAAGCAGCCTGCTCGGTTCCACTGACTACGGCTCGAACTGTATATTTGGAACTGCTTGTCCCACTTGTATCCTGGAGGTTGGTGCTGTTCGTTATGGGCGATGCGTTTACCTTGGTTCCATCCCGATAGACATTAAACGATACATTCGATCCTTCCGTACCCAGAAGCCGCCAACTGACAAACACACCTGTACCTGTCTTCACTGCAACCACACCGCGGTCCAGAAACTCCATCTGACGGGCACCCGCAGCATGAGTGACTGGCGTGTTTCCAAGACCGAGCGAAGTAACCAGTAACGCAGAACTCAGCAGGGATACCCCCGCGGTCCGCAATGTACGCTTCCATAACGATCGTTTTCCCATAAAGCCATTGCCTCCCCAATCGAATTGGTAAGCCCGATGCCCTTGGTAGCGCCATCTTATATATAAGCGCTTTAATACAATCATTTTAAAATAAACATATAATTCCATCTATAGGTCTAGCTTAGTAATTTCATATATGAAAAAAAGGAAAAAAGCCGAAAGATGAATCTTTCGACTGGAATGCTTCTTTTCTCGCACGCTCGATCTTTCGGAATCTGAACGTAACAAAGAATGTTGTGTCATCTCACTTTATACTACCGGAGTAATACACACTGGGCGGGGTATCTCCAACTTGAATCCGTTGTGTGTCAGACGTCCATCTTCACCATTGATCTGAAAAGCAACAAGGTTGTTGCTGTCCTGATTGGCCACCAGCAGAATACCACCGGGAAGCAGGTTGAAGTTACGCGGAGTCTGACCGATAGTGGAAGTCCACTCTATCGCCTCCAGCTCACCGGATTCCTGGTCAATGTGATACAGCACAATACTGTCGTCCCCGCGGTTGGAAGCATACAGGAAGCGACCACACGGGGAGACACGGATGTCCGCTGCCGTACCTTCTCCAGAATGTCCTTCAGGCAGTGTGGTGATATGCTGCAACGTAGTGAACTCACCTCGACGCTGATCATACATGAATGCCGTAACGGTGTTACTCAATTCATTAATCACATAGGCCCATTGCGAGTTTGGGTGGAAGACGAGATGTCTCGGTCCAGAGCCTGGAGGCTGATTCGTCTCACGATGCGTTACTAAGCGGCCTTCTTCTTGACGATACACAATAATCTGATCCAGACCCAGATCACAGACAACGGCGTACTGACCCGAAGGGTCCGGTTGAATGGAGTGAGCGTGCGGCCCTTCCTGACGGTCATCGTTCTGCCCTCTTCCCGTATGCTCAATCAAAGCACTCATCTCTTCAAGCGTGCCTTGATCTCCTACCGGAAATACGTTCACACTGCCGCTGCTGTAGTTCGAAGTCAGCACCCACTTGCCGTCCTCACTGACAGACACATAACAAGGCGAAGCGCCCTTCGTCAACTTGCGATCCATCAGGTGCAGCTCACCCGTTGCGGCATCCCTGCGATAGACCAGCACCTCTCCCTCATCTGTCTCACTTACCGCGTAGAGACAATCCCCATCCGAAGATAAAGCCAGATAGGATGGATTATCCACCCCATCCATATGACTTACAATCCGCAACTCGCCTGTATCCTTGTTCAACGCACAGAGAAAAATCCCCGGTTGATCTGCTGATGCATAAGTACCTGTATAGAAAAAAGCTTCATTCGTTGCTGTCGGTTCCATCGTCTCATTCTCTCCTTATTGATTCAAATGATTGACCTTACTCCGTAATTACAAGCAATGATAAGAAGTATTAACCCGAATAGTTGATTCCACTGTTATGTACTTACCCAATTCACTGTCTTTTGCTTCAGCGGTTATCCTCCCTCAACATAATACAAAGCAAGAGGGCTTACAATAGTCCAACCACATTGTACCTAATCCAACGGAATTTCATATTGAAAACCAATGGAAAATTGCAGCAACCTTTTGAGGAATAAGGTCGTCTATAGGGACAAATAGCTTATAAACAAAGGGATATTCCCTGGAAAAGTGAGGCGAACCTGACATGAAAAAAAATATATTGGCTGCATTAACAGCCGGAGCTTTACTTACCCTTTCTCTGAGCGCTGGTCCAATTCACGCCGCTCAAGCGGAATTCACTGATATTCAAGGTATTGCAGGGGCAGACAAGATTGAATCCCTGCATCAGGATGGCTTAATCAAAGGCGTGAGTGATAGCTTGTTCAAACCGGAACAGGAACTAAACACGGCTCAGGGTATTCAGCTCATTGCAGATGGTCTGAATCTGAATTTGGACACGATTCGTTTTGTCAAACAACCCCTGCCAAGTGACTACTTCTCCAACGTAAAAGATGGCGTATGGTACAGCGATGCTTTTGTCCGTGCCCAGTTCAATGGTATTAAGATGTCCAACGATATCGATCCTTCCAAGGCGCTGACCCGTGAACAGTACACCCTTTTCTTGATGCAGGGCATTGAAGCCAAAGGCGGCCTGCCGATGATTAACATCAAACCTGTAAATATCACGGATGAAAAAGAGCTTACGCCAGAATTTCAAGGCGCTGTTCAACGCTCCCTTGTCTTGAAGATTAACACGCTCGATGCCGAGGGCAACTTCAATCCGAAGGATACGATTACCCGCGCTGAAGCTGCGGTTATGATGTATAACGCAATTGAGTATTTGGAAGATTTCAATGCACCGAAAATCCCGGAAACACCAGAGAAATAATGCCCCATCTTTATTTTAAATACCAAATAGCCGCATGTTCCCTCTAGAAGGGACATGCGGCTATTTATGTTATATCTATTGATATCTATAGCGATAACTGATCCAAAATCAGTCTTAGAAAGAACCTTTAACAACAACTTCAGACAGCGGGAAACGACCTGCCGGACGAGCTGGAACTGCAGCTTTACCTACAGTGATCAACAACGTTGGCAAATAACGCGCAGGGATGTTGAATGTTTCGATCAATTGTTGCGGGTTGTAACCACCCATTGGGCAAGTATCATATCCCAGGGAACGTGCAGCAAGCATAATGTTCTGTGAAGCAAAAGATGCATTGCGGATTGCTTCATCACGGGCGATTTGCGGATTTTGGTAAGCACCATTGATCTGTCCAACCAATGCGTCACGAACTTCAGCCGGGATCGCACCTGCTTCAACAGCCTGATCATAAATCACGGCGTTGCGGTTTGCTTCCAGATCTCCGAGTACAGCAATCGTAACGGAGCTGTCTGTGATTTGACTTTGGCCGTAAGCGATTGGCAGCAACTTGGCTTTGTCTGCTTCGGATTCAATCACGAGGAATTTCCAGTGCTGCAGGTTCCATGAAGACGGTGCTTCGGAAGCGGCTGTCAGGATAGCGTTCAGATCTGCTTCAGGCATAACAAAACCACTTTCGTACTTTTTGACAGCGTGACGTTCGTTAATCACGCGAAGTGTTTCATTGTTTTCAATGCTGGACATGCGTTCCACTCCCCAAGTTCTTTTTTATTTTTTTACGTTCGCAAGGCCAAACTCTACCGAGTACTCACCTTCCGAAAATAACATCAGCGCAGACGATCGCTTCCATCTGTGTTCACGTTATGCCCGGAATCGCCTGAAACATCAACGGATCTTACAACCGGAGCAAACGCCCTTATATAGCCTGTCCACCATGCCTGACAGCAGCAGTCCAAGGCCAGATCATGAAGAACGGTTAACGATTCAATCTGTCAGGATCTTTCCTTCATGGACAAGGGTTCCATAGCCAAGGAACATTCTTCCCCATTACCGATACGATGCTTCACATCCTCAATGGATATACGGTCAAAATAAGCGCTTAATGCTTCTTCGCCTCCATCGTAGATACTTCCCATCACATCCTGCATATTGGAAGAAACAACGCACGTTGAACCGGATTCTCCCGAACACCAGCTGGGACCAAGCGATCCACCTGCTACCAGTCTGTACAGTTCCCCAAGCTTGATTTCTTCACTCGGACGGCTGAGCAGATATCCACCATGGGCACCTTCCTTAGTGGTCAGATATCCATGCTTCCGCAGCACACTAAGCACCTTGCGTACTCTGGCTGGATGCGTACCCACACTTTGAGACAAGTCTTCACTATTGGCCATACACTCATCCTTCATGGACAGAAAGACCAGACAGTGCACAGCAATGGTAAATTCACTGTTCATTACTTACTCCCTTCCCGGCATAACGTTCACCGATGAAAATTCAATCCAAGGTAAGTATAACTGTTATTATAGGAATAACAGTTATGTTTGTCAACACTCTCCACCCGGTGGTTGAAAATCCTGTTATCCCCTGTCATATCAGTATATATAGGCCCTTCACAGGCTAAGCAAAACGGCTGAGTTCTATACGTTGTTTAAGGGAAAAGAACAAAAAAAGTGAGCCCCTCGCTTCGCGAAAGGCTCCAATAAGATAGACATATGAAAGGGCTTACGAGATTATTATAATCGGTTATCCTTATTTTGAAAACGCTTTTTTTGTAAAGTGTTTTGAGATTTTAAAATATCCTATTTTTTAAGCATATTCACATAGGGTATTGCAAAAACTAATTACATTAGTTATATTACTAACAACATTAGTTTTAAGGAGGATTTAATGATGCGAATTACACGTGAGCATGCTGTTGTCCAAGTTTCATTCCTCCCACGCCTCTTCCCTGTGAACGTATATCTTGTTGAAGAAGATGATGGGTTTACTCTTATTGATGCCGGAATGCCATTCAGTCTGAAGGGGATTCTGACTACAGCACAATCGCTAGGCAAACCGATTACCAGAATCATTCTGACTCATGCCCATGGCGATCATGTTGGAGCACTGGATGGTCTTAAGGATGCGCTGCCTAAAGCCGAGGTCTGCATCTCCAGAAGAGATGCCCCGCTGCTGGCCGGAGACGCTTCCCTGCTTCCCGACGAGCCGCAGACCCCGGTACGCGGCAGTGTCCCCAAAGCGATCCGCACCCGCCCGGACCGCTTGCTCGATGATGGCGACCGAATCGGATCCCTGGTCGCCATTGCCACCCCAGGCCATACGCCGGGCCATATGGCCTTCATGGATACGCGCAGCCGCGTGCTCATCGCTGGCGACGTGGAACCGTGAACTTGCTCTTGCCAGCGCCAAGCGCCTGGCTGAGCTGGAACCGTCCGTGCTCGCAGTAGGGCACGGACGAATGCTGCATCAGCCCGCCGCGGCCATGCGCGCAGCTACGGCAGACGCAGAGCAGCGGCTGCGCCCTGCCGGGGGGCATCTGTGAGCCCCCGTCAAGGGCTGGATCGCGGCGCTCTGTTAAGCGCCGCCACCCAGCTTGCCGACAGCGACGGATTCCATTCGCTAACACTGGCCGCTCTGGCCCAGCGGCTGGATGTGCGCTCTCCGTCGCTCTACAACCACATCAACGGTCTTCCCGGGCTTCGCCAGGAATTGGCGTTACTGTCCGCACAGCAGCTCAGGCGTACATTAACTGAGGCTTCGGCCGGCCGTTCGGGCGACGAAGCCATTCAGGAGGTCGCTGCTGCATATATCGGCTTCGTCCACAAGCATCCAGGGCTGTATGAAGCCTTCTTCCATGCCCCGGACCGTCAGGAACCGCAGCTCGTAGTCGAGAGTACAGCTGCCCTGGATCTGCTGCTCCGCCTGCTGCAGCCCTATTCGCTAAGTGAGGCGGAAGCGCTCCATGCCGTTCGCGGTTTACGCAGTCTTTGCCACGGCTTCGCCTCCATCGGTGAAAAAGGAGGCTTCGGCATGAACTTTGACCCGGATGAGAGCCTGCAGCTGACCGTGACTGCTTTCCTGGATGGGTTGCGACACCTTCATAAAGCCTGATGGTCTCGATACCCAATGGAAGAGGGCTGCAGATCATCTGCAGCCCTCTTTATGTATCCTACCGTTCGCTACCGAAAGAACGGTTTTTCTATTGCCAGGGTGCTTGCCCTGTCTGGACTTCCTGCAAAATCTTCTTCATCACGGGTACGTATACTTTCCAGTAAAACCGATCCGGAACGCTCTTTTGATCCGGAGTAAGCTTCGTTTTCACCACATCCCATCCCTTGATACGGCGCCAGAACGAATAATGTTCCAGCTCTCCGAAGGATCCCGCCATATAATACGTCCGATTATGGCCCTCATACCGGGTAAGAGCAGCAAATCCCCCCGGAATACCTGCGTCCATCAGTTTCTGCTGTCCATTCTCCGTTAGATCCGTCTTATACCAGGCCAGAACCGTAGCCTGTTGTTCAGGCACAATGATGTCGAACCATTCGCTGTAATGGATGTCTCGGGTAATTCCACTCCATTCCCCACCTTCCTGTGTGAAGACGAATTTTATGTCACCGGTCTTTACATCCCGGCCTTGCTTCAGTACAATCACCCGTCCATCGTTGTGAACCAGTACAATGCCTGCTCCATGATAAGGCCACTGCCTTTTCTCCCTAAGCTCGTAGTTCATTCTTAACTGCTGAGGCACTTCATCCAGGCTCTGCAGATCCGATACCGATCTCCCTTGCCATCCGCTGCTTTTCATGCCCAGAATCGGATACAATTGCTCTCTTGTCATGTCCGAAACAGCATTCGACAAGGCGCTAAACTCAGCGACAATCGTTACGCCTTTGGTCGCAGCTTCACGAATTTTGTGCGCATCATATATCGTAAGACCTTCATAGGCTTTGTCTTGTATACGTTCATTCGTTTCTGTAGATGAAAGATGATGATTCGCCGTCAGATAGATCAGGTCCGTGTCGGTCACCTCATCCGGCAATTTCCGCTCAATACGGGAGATCCCATTCTGTATATCATACCCGTAGTAATCTTCTTCATAATTATAATGTTCCCCTGTCTGCTGAACAATCTTCTGCTGATTCAAAATCCATACCAGTCCTTTATGTCCCACATAGGACAAGTCCGGTTTACTTTTGTCGACAATCATGATGTTAAGCGGTGTTGGTGCCTGTGATTGCCACATAATCCAGGGGATAACCAGGACCACTGATACCACAGTCAGAGAAGCCAATGTCCATACCGTGAGTGGCCTGTGATTTCTATTCATGAAGCGTATTCCTCCTTGCTCTGTTCCAAGGTATTCCTATGATCAGCATATTACTCCTTTCCGTTCTTACTGTCCTTCCTCCTGTAGCCCATCCACCCATAGATTGAATCGGGAATGTATATAATACGTCCACGCTCTTTCATCTGTTTCATATGTTTGTGCAGTCGCCTGACAAGCTCTATATGACCCACTTGGTTATCTGTCTAGTCACCGTCGATTTTTATGACCCTACATGTTCGTTCATTTCCTGATTTCCCCTTATTCGAATAAACGGCTTCACATTGGGTACAATAATACAAATTTTTCAAATGAACCCTCTATATACAATCCGGGTAAATGATACACTAAGCATTCTATCGGCTTTCTTCGTTTGTGATATAATAGAAACAGAAAATTCCGGTAATTCGCATCATGTTCCGGATGTCCGGATAACATATTATTCCAGAAAGAGGGAGTTCTACGTGGCTCAAATCAGTCCGTTTTACCTTCAGATCGGTGCAACTGTGGGTATGCTCGTCATGGCCCTGCTTGCCATTTTTATTCGAATGAAAGCTAGCCATCGTCCGGTAACCATTCGCAAAATACTTATTCCCCCGCTGGGAATGAGCACGGGTTTTCTCATGTTTGTTGTACCCCAGACACATGTCCCGCTTCTATGGGCACTCATTGCGCTGTTGGTGGGCTGGTTTATATTCTCGTATCCCCTCATTCGCAGTACTCGCTTTGAACGAGTTAACGATGAAATTTTTGCCACACGTTCACGAAGCTTCGCGTTCATTCTGCTTGGATTGCTGGCTATACGTCTAATCCTGCATGAAGTCATTCAGCGTTATGTGAGCATTCCTCAAACGGGTGGCTTGTTCTTCCTTCTGGCCTTCGGTATGATCGTACGCTGGCGGGTATACATGTACAAGCACTATAAGGAAGTTGTTGCTGCGGAATCCTAGCATCATCGCAACATTCTAACAACTAAAAAGACACGTTCTGTGCACTTCACCGTGCGGAACGTGTCTTTTCCTGTTCTGGCATATGTTCAAGGGTCTATATCTATTCAGGGTCCGCAACCTTTACTAGCTGTTTGCCCAGGTTATCTCCAGAGAAGAGGCCCATAAATGCTTCCGGCGTCTGGTCAAAACCTTCCACAATGTTTTCTTCAAACTGAATATGACCTTCCTTGATCCATTTTGCCAATTTGGCCCGGCCTTCCTTAAAGGATTTGGCATAGTCACCCACCAGGAAGCCTTTCATCAACGCTGTATTGGTTAACAGTAACGTCTGCGGGCGCAAGCCGATGTCCGGCTTCTCCAGATTATATGACGAAATCTGTCCACAGAGCGGTATACGTGCATTCCGATTAATATGGCGCAGTACCGCATCGGAGATTTCACCGCCAACATTGTCGAAATAAACGTCTACGCCAGCCGGGCAAGCCCGTTCAATAGCAGCAGACATATCCTCTTCGTGCTTATAGTTCAACACCACGTCGAATCCCAGTTGTTCTTTCAAATAAGCACATTTTTCGTCAGAACCTGCAATCCCGATTACACGTGCTCCTACAATCTTGGCGATCTGACCCGCAATCATGCCTACCGCTCCGGCTGCTCCCGATACGACCACCGTTTCGCCGTCCTTCGGCTTACCGATATCTTCCATGCCAAAATAAGCGGTCAAACCAGTCATGCCAAGTGCACCCAGGTAAGCCGTAATCGGAGCCTCTTCTGTATCGATCAGGGAAATGTCTCCCGTATTTACGGCTGCATACTGCTGCCAGCCCCACATGCCGGATACTAAATCCCCTTTGCGCAGATTGGGTTCCGAAGACTCCACCACCTGCCCAATCGTTCCGCCCTTGATCACTTCATTCAACGCATAGGGGGGAGCATAGGATTTTGTATCTTTCATGCGGCCCCGCATGTATGGGTCTACAGACAAATATAGCGTACGTACCAGGACTTGTCCTGCTTCCGGTTCAGGAAGCGGTGCATCAATGAATTTAAAGTCTTCTCTGGATGGGGCACCTTCGGGACGAGACGCAAGTACGATCTGTTTATTTTCAGACACCAAAATGACCTCCTTCTTGCCAGTGGACAGGGGTTAACCCTCTGTCAGCTGATATCCTTCACCACTGGCTCTATGTGTATCGCCTCTAAATAGTTTAAACCGAAACAGGCGGATCACAAACGTGGGCCGCCTTGAAATATGCAAATATCATCACATTGGAGACATCTGGGGCCATTATTGCGCAGTCAGAATGACAGGACCATCTGCTGTAATGGCAATCGTATGCTCATATTGGGCAGACAGACTTCCATCCTGAGTACGTGCTGTCCAACCATCCGAGTCCAGCTTGCTGCGATACGTACCAATGTTCAGCATCGGCTCAATCGTAATAACCATACCTTCCTTGAGACGTGGACCACGGTGTGGTGGGCCGTAGTGAGGCACTTGTGGTTCCTCATGCATCTTCTCGCCGATTCCATGACCGATAAATTCACGGACAACTGATAGGCCTTCACCTTCCGCATACGTCTGAATCGCATTGGAGATATCACCGATCCGGTTGCCGATCACAGCCATTTCAATCCCTTTGTAGAGCGATGTTTTGGTGACGTCCAACAAGTGTTGTGCTTCTGGAGTCACCTGACCCACCGCATACGACCATGCGGAATCGGCCAGCCAGCCATTCAGATTCACGACCATATCAATCGTAACGATATCTCCATCTTGGAGTACATATTTTCCCGGAAATCCATGACAGATCACATCATTAACCGACGCACATGTCGCATATTGGTACCCGTTATACCCCTTTTGTTCCGGTGTAGCGCCATTTTTCTTCATAAAAGCTTCTGCAAACTGATCAATTTCCTGTGTCGTGATCCCTGGACGGATCATTCCTGCGATTTCTCTATGGCATGCGGCAAGAATTTCTCCGGCCTTCTTCATAAGTTCGATTTGTTCTTTGGTCTTCAACGTAATCATTACAACTACTCCTGTCCGTTAAAATCTCATCCTGTCTTCTATTGTAACGCGAATTGCTCAAAATAAAAAATTCCGTGTAATCGTCGAGCATCCTATTATACGCCCAGCCCCTGTCCAATGAATACAATCCTACTTAAAAAAATCCGAAACCTGTCCAATCGAAGCCCCGTATATGCTTAAAACGGCTGAAGTCGAAAGGATGAACGTTCATGTTCAAAAAGATTATAGGCAAACTTCTGGATTCTAAATCTTCATCTCACCGTAGGCGCAGCTCATCAGATCGACGTTCATATAAACGTTACAGCAGTTCCTCTGGCAAACGCAACTACAGACGATATTCATCTTCGGATGCAAAGCACCGGGATAGCCGCCACGGCTCCGGTTATTATAAAAGCAGAAAGTACAGCTCCAGCTAAACGGGTATTACAATTTCAAAACAGAATGGTTCGTATCAGGTAGACTGGCGCTAAATCATCGTATATGTATTAAAAGGGGTGTTCTGCCAACCGTCCTCACGGTTAGCAAAACACCCTTTATTTATTTCTTCATCGCAATTTCATCAGTACACGGTCAATATCCGCCTGTAATTCCAGCGCATCGCCTTCATAGCCTGGACGAAGTCCAAGCAGTCGTTCCAGCATATCGCGAACTCCCGGCGTGAGCTTGAGCTCTTCCTGCCAGCTGGCCGGTTTGCGACCCTTTTCTGGCTCGTAAGCGGAATACAGCATGAACAAAAGAAAATGACCGAGATCCTGCAAATCCTGGTCCGGAGCAGCCAGTTCATCTTCAGGCTCGGGTAATTCACGCATCCGGCGTTTCAGCTCAGGCAACAACGGCTCCCCCATGCGCCGTGCCAGGCCAAAATCAATTAAATGCGTCTGTCCGTCACGTAAAATGACATTCGGAATACGCACATCCCCATGGATAAATCCCTGCTCATGAACATGCATAATGGGAGCCAGTAATTGCCTTACCAGCTCCAGACATTCCTGTTCCGTATATTTGCGGCCTTGATCGAATATGCACTGTTCCAGTGTCTCCCCTAAGATATACTCAGTAACAATGTAACTGCGCGCCCGGTATGTGAACACATCCAGCAACTGTGGGATGGCCGGATGTTCCATCCGATTCATCACATCCGCCTCCCTGTCCAGCAACCGTACAGCGAGTTTACCCTTGCTGGGTTTGGATTCTTTTAAAGCCACATCCTGGCCAGTCTGTTCATCGGTACACAGGTATGTCAGTCCATAACTCCCCATGCCGAGCAGGTCATATATCGTATAACGCCCGGCGATCTTCGTACCTTTCCGCCGGGGGCGATCAGTCCATAGGCCAAGCAGTTTTTGCCAGCTTCGTCGCAGCTCCACAGGTCCTCCCACGCCAGCCATCTGATCTCCTGTTCTCCGTTTAAGCAGAACAGATCAGCAGCCAGTCTTGTTGTTGTATGGGCTCATTATATCAAGCTGCCTGTGTAAAATCACGACGAGCATGGACCAGACCCTCAAGCTTCTTTATGCTTTTTGGGCAGCAGCCCGAACAACATTCGGAGCGACGCTCCTTTGGGTTTGCGTTTTCTGCCCTGGAAGCTGCGCAGATTGGTGACCAGTTCACGGTCCCGCTCCTCTTCGAGCTTCTCATTCATCCACAGGCGCTGCTTCTCCATCTGCTCCTGAAGAGCAAGATGGGTATCCGCCAGATGCTGCAGCGTTAACTCCAGTTCGTCCACCCGATGCTGCAGCAGCTGGACCTGATCATCCTGCTGTCCAACAGCACCATATGTCACTTCACTCACCAGTTGTCCCAGACCTTCATAAGATCTCAAGGCTCCAGTTGGCTCAGGTCCCTCAGGGAATACTGTGGGCATCCCTGTTGCGGCAACCTCCATCTTCGAAACATCCTCCACTGCCATCACAGGCACATCCGGAGTCAGTACAGTCACCACAGCATCTGCAAGTGGCAGGTTATGTTCCCTAAGTTCTGTCATCAGACGTTCGATGCACTCGATATCGTCCGACTTGAACAACCTGGATTTGTTGGCGGAACGCTCGAATCGATACCCATGTTCCTCAAGCGCCGCCGCATATTTACGAAGAGTACTGGCACCAATGCCCAGGCTCTTGGCCGTTTCCGTCGTTGCTCCTGCTTCTTCAATCATTATTATTCCCTCCCGGAATGAAGTCTTTTTGATACAAGGTAGTGGCTTCAGCGTTCCCTTCTGGAACTGTCATCGGATCGGGTCAACCTGTCTCATGGATCAAGTACGCATTTTTCATTTGCTTGTCCGTATGTATTCGTCAGTCTCGTTGCAGATCCCTTTGACGCTTTTCTTCTGTTTCTGCGGATTCATAAGAACTTTTGTCAGCTGCCTCATTCGTAAAAATAACCCTTCATCCGACAAGGAGCATGAATGCTGTCATGTCGAAATTGATTGGTGCAAACGCCGTCACTTTTTATGAATATGAATTATACATGTCAATTTTGTTAACCCCATTACTCCAATACGCTCCCGCGACAGAGGAAATCATTGCTGCACAGCTTTTCCATGTGTTATCTTATGTAACGTAGAAGCAGTTATTCGCATAAAATAAAGGACTATACTTAACATAAGTCTCATTGTGAACGGATAAATCAAATGTAAATGGGGGCTGAACGGCAGTGTTAGGCAAATCAGGTAAAGTAGCGGTGATCGGGGCGGGACTTGTCGGTTCAAGTTGTGCGTATTCGATGATTAATCAATCGATATGCAGAGAGATTATGATGGTTGACCGGACGTATGACCGCGCGGTTGCACAGGCGCTGGATTTTTCCCATTGCATGGACTTCACACATAACCGCACGAAGGTATACGCTGGCACTTATGCAGATTGCGGCAGCATGGACGTCATTGTCCTGACTGCCGGAGCGAATCCGAAGCCGGGGCAGACTCGTCTGGATATTCTGGAGGAAGCGGAGTCCATTGCCAAAGATATCGTTGTTCCTATCATGAATAGTGGATTCCGGGGGATTTTTGTCGTCGCGGCCAATCCGGTTGACATAGTAACTTATATGGTATGGAAGCTGTCCGGTCTTCCGCGTGAACGAGTCATCGGTACAGGTACGTCTATTGATTCCTCCCGGCTCAAAACACTGTTGTCCGAAGTCTTCTCCATCGATCCACGCAGCGTGCACGGATATGCTCTCGGGGAGCATGGGGAATCTCAATTCGTGGCATGGTCGCATGTCACCATCGGAGGCAAACCGATTATGCACATTATGGAGCAGCACAAGGAACGTTTCAAACATCTGGACCTGGAAGATATCGCCCGCAAGACGAAAGATGCCGGTTGGGAAATTTTCACCCGTAAAGGTTCCACTCAATTCGGAATCGGTAACGCACTCGCACATATTACCCGTTCGATTCTCAACGATGAACACAAGATCATTGCTGTCTCCGCGATCCTCGATGGCGAGTATGGACAGAGCAACGTCTGTGCAGGTGTTCCAGCCATTATTGGCGGGAATGGAATTCAGGAGATTATCGAATTGAATCTGGATGCATCTGAACGTGAGAAATTCGAGCGTTCCTGTGAGGTACTGTCGGGTAATATCAACCGTCTTACCTTGGTTTGACCAGTTCATTCAAGGATGGCCCATAACAAAATAACCAGAAACACAAAAACGCCAATAACCTCCTGATACAGAAGCGTCATTGGCGTTTTTATGTTTGTTTATTTTAATACACCTTGGGAGTACGAGTCTTCAGCTCGGTGCAAGCTGAGGTTCATCTGTTGGTCCCCATTGCTGTAATACCCGTTTTAATTCACTCAGCATGATTGGTTTGCTGATGAAGTCGCGCATCCCAATCTCCAAACAAGCTTCCTTGTCTTCACGTTTGGCATTTCCGGTTACCGCTATAATAGCCGGAATTCGCTCCTGCGGAATTAATCGGTGTACAAGGTCTGTCGCTTTCAGCCCATCCATAACAGGCATCTGAAGATCCATAAGAACAATATCATAGGCATTTTGTGAAATAGCCTCGATCGCTTCAACCCCATTGGTGCATACATCTGCCTGGTAACCAAGCTTCTCCAGATACTCTGATAAAATCTTCCGGTTTACCGGGTGATCCTCGGCAACCAGAATACGCATCGCCACCTTATCCCCCTGGCGTGTGCGATCATGGTTGAATTGACGTGCAGATTGCTCTGCCTCTGCAGTCGCATCTACACTTGTGGCTGGCACTGCGAAGCGGAAGGTTGATCCCTTCCCATCTTCACTCTCCACACTGATACTACCCCCCATAATCTCCACAAGTCGCTTCGAGATGACCAATCCAAGACCTGTCCCGCCATATTTGCGGTTAATTACAGGATGCAGTTGAGAGAACGACTGGAACAACTGATCCAGCTTATCTTCTGGAATACCGATCCCCGTATCCTTCACCGCAAAGTCCAGCACACTCGCTTCCGGTCGACTGCCGCGAATAATATCCACCGTGACATCAATGCTGCCCTGATCCGTAAACTTCAAGGCATTACTCACCAGATTGACGAGAATTTGCCGAATACGCATCGCATCTCCCACCATAAACTCAGGAATATCGGGATTAAGTCGATATCGGATCTTCAGCTGCTTCTCTTCCGCTTTTGGGGAGAAAAGTTCCGCAACCTGTTCCAGCATGATGCGCAGCGAGAACGGTTCGTAGGCCAAAGCCATTTTACCGGACTCCAATTTACTGAAATCAAGGATGTCATTCAGAATATTTAATAGTGCATCGCCGCTCTCACGGATGATCTCGGCGTATTCTCGCTGTTCCTCTGACAAATCGGTCCCGATCAGCAATTCAGTCATCCCCACGATTCCATTCATCGGTGTACGAATTTCATGACTGACCATGGACAGGAATTCCGACTTGGCCTGTGCCGCGAGTTCAGCGGTTTCCTTGGCACGCACAATTTCGCGATCACCAGTCACATCATTGAACACGATAACGGCACCACGAATCTGACCCTCATCGATAATCGGTGTAACCTGGTACTCCACCAGAAAGCTGGTTCCATCTTTGCGCCAGAACACATCCTCCTTCACCGTGCGCCGCTGCCCGTCCATCACCGTCATATGAATAGGACATTCATTTTTTGGGAAATAGCTGCCATCTGCACGTGAATGATGAATGATGGGATGCGAATTTTTGCCGACAAACTCTTCCGCTTCATAGCCAAACATGGAAGCAGCAGCCGGATTCATAAATCGGGTGATGCCATCTGCGTCCAATCCATAGATGCCCTCTGTAACCGAGTTAAGAATCAGGGCATGCTGTTTGCTAAGCTCCTGAATCTGCTCCGTATAATCCTTACGCTCCGTAATATCAGACAAGATCCCATACACACCCACAAGTTCCTGATCCACAATGATGGGAACATTAATGATAGATACATCAACCTTCCTGCCACTGGAATTCACGATCCGAGTTTCATAATGTTGAGGTTTACCCTGCTTCACCAGTTCGAAGTATGCCTGCCCGCTGTGTACTTCACTTTTATCCAGATGCGTAAGAAAGGACTGCCCGATCAATTTGCTTCGAGGCACATCCAGCATTTTGACCAGATTTCGGTTCACTGCCGTATATTTACCTTCGAGATTGAGCGAATATACCGCTGCCGGATTATGTTCGAAGAGAGATTTGTACCGTTGACGACTCTCTCTAAGACGTCTTTCTGCATTTTTGTGCTGGGTAATATCCCGGCTGATGCTTACAATCTGAGTATTTTTGCCCTCTTCTCCAGCCACAGGCTTCGCCAGCGTTTCCATCCAGATGTAGTGACCCTTCTTATGAAGCACTCGCATCTTGCAGCCATTCCCACTCGATGACATTTCCAAAAGTTCAGGATAATCCCCAGGATAACAGTAATCCTTCAGGGACTTTCCTGTCACCTCTTCCGGGCGATATCCGAGCAACGGATAGACGGAAGGAGAAACATAGAGCAGCTTGCCGTCCATTGAACTCGTGGTAATCAGATCCTGAGCATGGTCCGCCAACATCTGATATTTCTCCTGCGTTTCATGCAATTTACGTTCCACTTCTACGATCTCAGTTACATCCCTGGCAATACCGTATATCCCCACAATCTCATCTTTCTCCGTTATGGGAACATAGGTAATCTCGGCCTGTTTCAGAGAACCGTCTCTATGATAAAACGTGATTGAATTACTGACTGAATGTCCAGCCAGTACCTCACTAATGTATTTTCCTCGTAACTCCTCGCTCTCTGGAGGACAGATCACATCTCGATTCAACCGACGGAGTTCTTCAAATGTATACCCTGAAATCCTCTCAATCGAGGGATTGGCATCAATATAGTTTCCATGGATGTCCATCACATATATGGCATCCGGGTGATTAAAAAACAATGATTGGTAAGAACTTCCCTCAGAAATAATGCGCTTCAGGGTTTCCGTTTTATTAATATCCAAGGCTTACCCCTCTTTTCTTAGCCTATATCTTCATCTAACAACCAAAAAATATAATTATCTGCGAAATGGGCCTACCCTCGAATAACCATGTAAGCCTTCCTAGAAACAGCTTTTTTTATTTTACCAGATTCCAGTTCAAATTTGCTTAAAATCTCTTCACCATAACCATGTAAAAACGACAAAAAAATCCCCTTTAAGCGACATAGTCCGTCAATAACCGAGGTCTATGTTTGCTTAAAAGGAATTTATTACACAACGAATTGTGAGATCCGGTAATTAAATTTCTTTTTTTCTAAAATATAAAACGCCAATCAAAATGAAGAGAATTGCACTGCCCCCGACAACCGCCAGCATGGTCCCAAGCGGAACATTGTACGCTCCGAATCCTCCACCTTCGATCGGTGTCATTAGAATCATCGGTTGCGCCCAAGGGTAATACGGGCCAAATGTAGCCGAGTTCACGATCAGAATGTTCGGTACGGTCAACGCAAAATTCAATGCCAGCGGTGCGGCAAAGCTGCTCCATATCAAGGAAACGAACATTTGGAGAGCAGCGAGCGGCACACAAGCAAACAGTCCCAGCAGCAGCTTACCTGTAAGGAACCCCCAAGGGATAGGACCGGTCATACCCTGGATCGTACCCGCCAGCAGGATGGACCCCAACAGCAGCAATTGTGTGCCTGCCAGAAGCAAAATCACGATGGTCAGTTTACCTGCATATACGCCTGTACGGGTAAGCGGCAGCACCAGCATTTGTTTCCAGCCTCCCCCCGCATGCTCGAAACGACAGACGAAAGAGGTGAATACACCAGTCAGAATGGGCAGCAATAACAAACCGTGAAGAAAGACCATTGAACCCATAAGTACACTCCATTGACCTGATGGTGTGGACAGCAGCCCGATAAGCAGTGCGATCAATGGACTAAGCAGAATCAGAAGCCAGACAGGTGATTTGCCCATTTTGAGCCGCTCAGAGGACAGGATTCGAAGATAAGTCGTTGCAAAATTCATCTCAGGCCACATCCTTCCGGCTAAAGTGCAGCATCCCCAGCAGCATGATCAAGAGACCCGAACCTACGCCCAAACCGACATACACGAATGGTGTTGGGCTGGCCCAAGCCATCTGTGCCCATGCAAGCGGAAAGTACGGTGAGATACTTAGTGCGAACATGCCCATTACCGCGAGGACAATGCCAAGCGTGACGGGAAGAGCCTGATTTTTGTTTACCATTGTCAGCCATAGCTCCAGCGATAACACCGGAAGCGCGCCAGCCAGTGGCAGTAAACCCAGTTTAATTGCATGTATCCATGGAATCTCACCCGCGTTGAATCCAAGCACCAGACCCAGACCAATAATTCCCGCTGATAATAACAAGCATGAGATGATGAGCAGCATACAAGCGAGCAGGAACTTGGCCAGGTATACCGCAGGTCTTGAGATCGGCATCGCCAGCAATTGCTTCCATGATCCCTGCTCATGTTCCACATTTGCGATCATTGAGCTGAGAATCGTCGCCCCCAGCATCAAGGCAAGTGGTACAAAAACAACCACATTATCCAGCAAACTCTCCCACAGATGGCCCCCATACTGTTCTTTCAGATAGTCCAAACGAAGCCCGAAATTCAAAGCTTGCATCGCTGTCAGTCCGATGGGGGCCAAGAAAACGAGGAACCAGATGCCTTTGCCACGAATTTTGAGCCAATCGGACGATAACGCACGGCCCGTCATACCGTTGCCCCCTCACCGATGACTCGCATGAACAAGTCTTCTAGAGACTGACGGTGCTCTTCCACACGATAGACTGCGTGATCCTGCTCAACCAATCGGCGAACCAGCAATGCAATCGCGCTATTATCCATATACGGGAACGTGAGAGCGGCTCCCTCACGTTGACCGAACTGTCCCTGCTCTCTTGCCAGCTTCATCGCCTCTTCCGGCTCGGAAACCGTCAGTCGAATGGAACTGCCCGTCTGGCTATGCAGATTGGCAATCGTATCCTGAAGGACCATTTTCCCCTCACGGATAATGCCGACCCGGCTCGCCATCTGTTCCACTTCACTCAGCAAATGGCTGGACACCAGGACGGTAATGCCGTGCTCCAGCGGCATGCGTTTGATTAATTCCCTAATCTCCTGAATGCCCGCCGGATCAAGGCCGTTCGTCGGCTCGTCCAAAATTAGCAGCTCCGGCTCGCCCAGCAGGGCACTTGCAATCCCCAGACGCTGTTTCATTCCAAGCGAATAACCTTTTACGGAACGTTTGGCATCCCGGGTCAGATCCACAATGGAAAGAACTTCGGCAATCCTCGATTTGGGGACATTCAATATCCGACGCAAGGTTTCCAGATTCTCCACGGCGTTCAGGTGTCCATAGTATGAAGGATATTCAACCAATGACCCTACACGTCGCAGAATGTCCATGCGATCTTTGCGGATATCCTTGTCGAATACACGGATGACACCTTTGGTTGGCTTGATTAAGCCAAGAAGCATACGAATGGTTGTTGTTTTACCAGCGCCGTTGGGACCAAGGAAGCCGTAAATGTCTCCCTTTTTAATATGCAAATCAAGTTCACGGACCGCCGCACGGTCCCGGTATGTTTTCCATAAGTTAGCGGTTTGAATAATGTTATTACTCACTGTTTGATCACCTCGGATATCATCATAACCTTCCAAGGTTAAAGCTGAAGTCGCCTGAAGTTTAAGTTTAGTTTAAAAAAAAGGTTAGGCCCTTGGTTTCCCAGCTCCCTCGCCGCTATAGAGGCACACCCGCAGTCCGTTCTCGGAGCTGTCCACCCTCTTCCGCAGACCCATCTCACGAATCAGCAGATCCACGATAGATAACCCGAGACCTGTTCCCTTGGTATCCGAATCTTCCTGCAATCCTGGTCCCCTATCTTGAATGACAAGAGCTATCTCCCCATGGATCTGTTCTGTCGATATGCCAATATATCTCCCACTCGCTGCATGACGGATGACATTCTGAAACAGGTTATCGAGAACACGACGCAAGCCCTGTTCATCCACCTGCCAGGTCAATGGTTCTTCCGGCAGATCGATATCAATCTCAAACTGCTCTTTCTCCCACACAGGATACCATGCTGCTGCCGTTTCTCTAACGATTCGCAGGACGTCCTTCTGTTCCAGCTTCAATGTATATTTTCCGCTGGTGAGCAGGTTGTACGACAACATGTTATCGATCAGTCCGCTCAAGTCATCCATCTTGGCTTCCATACGACGCAATGAAGTATCCGCAGCCGTGCTTAGTGGTTCTTTGTGAAGAGAATGCATATGCCCACGAATAACAGTCAGCGGTGTGCGCAGATCATGAGACAGTCCCGCGACAAGACGTTTGCGAAGCTGCTCTTCCTCCCGCTCCCGGTGACGGCTGTCTGTCAACTGATGCACCATTTCATTGAACGATTCCTCCAGCTGTCCGATCTCGTCTGATCTGCGAATCTCAACAGGAAGTGGAATACCCTCCTTGCCCGGAGTGATCATCGCCGTCTGGAGCCGGATGAGCCGCTTGCGAATTCGCGCAAAGAACAGGATCGACATGATGATAAATAACAGGAAGATAATCATCATCAGTCCACCCAAATACAAGAGTTCCATAGGCCAGTTGTTCTGCGGCTTTTGCAAAAGATACCGTGGGACTTCAATCACCATAAAGCCTTGTCCCTTGTCTTCGCTATCTCCCCCTACAAAAGAAACCACCGTTAGCGGATCACGATAGGAGGCTTCCTTCATAAATTCCAGGGAGGTGTTTGCATTCCATATCGAAGGAATCCGGGTCTCGGTTGTCTGATGATTCAACGTCCACTTCAATGTCGTCATTGTTGTTCCATCCACGGTGGATTCCGATACATCAACATCCTCTCCAGCGAGAATAAATGCTGTTTCACCTTTTTGGTCCACACGGTACATCGAAGATTTGGGATATTTGCGGTGCAGCTGCTCCATACGTTGATTGATTTTTTCAGATGTCGCCCCATCCAGCTTCTCGGATTCCCGGGTCCACAGGTTACTGATTTTCGTGCTATCCCCATAAGGTGCCGTATTCTCTTTATCTGTATTGTTCACCACCACCACATAGATGATGGATGTAATGGGGAGAATGACCGGCACAAACAAAACCGCTGCTAAGATCAGAAGAATATATCGGGACATCAGGGTCCGTCCAAAACGCATTTTCCGTTTGCCTGGAAAGCTTCTTTTCACTCCTCTATCCCTATTGGATGAATCGCGCATCGTCGCCTTTTTGCTCATGGCTTCTTCACACGATACCCGACACCGCGAACGGTCTGAATGATAGTCGGGTTCGCCGGATCACGCTCCAGCTTCTCACGCAGATGCCGAATATGTACCATTAATGTCTTGTCTCCGTCGAGGTAAGATTCGTTCCAAACGGCTTCGTAGATCTGTTCCTTGGTTCGAATCATGCCCATATGCCTGAGCAGGTAGGCGAAGATATGAAACTGTTTGCCTGATAAAATAATTTCTTCCCCCGTCTCCTCATTCACGATCCGGTGGTCCTTCTCGTAGATGGACAGGTGGTCCAGTTTCACCACGGTATCGGCGGAGATTGCCGTTCCTGCCTTTCGAAGCTGGACTTCAATCCGTGCGGCGAGTTCATCGGGATGGAATGGCTTGGTTACATAATCATCGGCAAAATCAAGCCCATGCAGCTTGTCGTCAATGGACGTTCTGGCCGAAAGCATGACAATGGGCACTTCTGGATGTTCCTTTTTGAGTCGCTGTCCTACCGTAAATCCATCCAGTCCCGGCAGCATGACATCCAGAATAACCAACGAACAGCCCCCGGCAGCTTCAGCCGCACCTTCACCACTTCCGAGCCACAGCACCTCATATCCACGCTCCTCCAAGTCGGCTCTGACCCAGGTGGCAATTTCCGTATCGTCTTCAATGTATAACAGTTTCGTTTTCATGCGTGTATTCGTTTCCTTTCTGCACCCTTTGGGTTAATTATATATTTGAAACATAATGAGATATCTTGTTTATATAAATTGTACAAATGTTGATTCCGCAATCATTGATGTCCTTTTATTTTAAATTATACCTTAATCATCCGCTTCGCATAATTCTGCATCGAATGCTTCGACTTGCTCACATAATACATGTGTATACGACGGGAGGAAATTCAACATGCTGCTGGAAGCCATCTATCATCAACCAAAACGGAACTGGGCCTATGCCTACGATAAGGATACCATTCGTCTGCGTCTGCGTGCCAAAAAGAATGATCTTACCGAGGTACATGCCCTGACTGGGGACAAATACGCCTGGGATCGCACCAAAGAGCTGGTTCCTTTAACCAAATATACATCCGACTCCATGTTCGACTATTATGAGGGGCAAGTAAAGCCTCCGTATCATCGACTGAAGTATTCCTTCCTGCTGAAAAGTGGCACAGAACAAATCTGGATGACCGAAACGGATTTCCAAGACCATGAACCCGACGACCCTGGTCACATGTTCCAGTTCCCATATATCCACCCTGGGGCTGTATTTACACCGCCTGCATGGGTTAAGGATGCAATTTTCTATCAGATCTTCCCTGAACGATTCGCAAATGGCAACCCCGACCTCAATCCGGAACATGTGGAACCGTGGGGAGGCAAGCCGACCCCGTTTAACTTCTTCGGCGGTGATCTCCAGGGCGTCATCGACCATCTGGATTACCTTGAAGAGTTGGGTATTAACGCCATTTATTTCACACCGATCTTCGAGGCAACGACCAATCACAAATACGATACCGAAGATTATCTGCGAGTAGATCGTCATTTTGGTGATGCAGATACGGTCAAACGGCTTGTTGAGCTGTGCCATGCACGCGGAATCCGGGTGCTGCTGGATGCGGTGTTTAATCATTCCGGGAAGACGTTCGCGCCGTTTGTTGATGTGCAGAAGAATGGGGAGAATTCCAAATACAAGGACTGGTTCCATGTGCATGAATTCCCGCTGGAGGTGAAGGATGGCATTCCTACGTATGAAACGTTTGGATTCGAAGCTCACATGCCGAAGCTGAACACGGAAAATCCGGAGGTGAAGGCGTATTTGCTGGAGGTGGCGGAATACTGGATTAAGGAAATGGGTACCGACGGCTGGCGGCTGGATGTCGCGGATGAAGTGGATAATGCGTTCTGGCGCGACTTCCGCCGTGTAGTGAAGGCTGCGAATCCGGATGCCTATATCTTGGGTGAGGTATGGAATGAGTCCTCCTCCTGGCTGCAAGGTGATCAGTTCGATGCCTCGATGAACTATCCATTTACGGAAGCCGTAAATCGTTTCTTTGTAAAAGATGCCATGCACGCCGAACAGTTTGCGAACTCGATCGGTCGACAACTGTCCCGCTATCCGCTGCAAGCCAGCGAAGTGGCATTCAACCTGCTGGACAGCCACGATACACCACGGCTGCTCACCTTATGTGAGGGCGACCAGCGGAAGATGAAACTGGCTGCGCTGTTCCAATTCACTTATATGGGTACTCCGTGCATCTATTACGGAGACGAGATTGGGCTGGACGGAGAGCATGATCCCGGTTGTCGGAAATGTATGGAGTGGGATGAGACGAAGCAGGACCGCGAGCTGTTCACCTTTTATCAAAAGCTGATTGCACTTCGTCATGCCCATCCTGCCCTGCGTGCAGAAGGCAGCATTCGATTCCTGCAGGCCCGTGAAGGCGGGAGCCAGCTTGTGATGGAACGACAGGATGATAATGAGCGTATTCTGATCCTGTTCAATCGTTCGGAAGAAACAGCGATCGTCGAGCTGGAGGCGGGCGCAGGGGAATGGACGGAGTTATTTGGCGAGAATTATCGCACAGCCAAGGAAGAAGGAATCCTGGTCGTTGAGTTGCCCGCATACGGATATGCTGTACTAAGTACAGATATCGCATAGCATCTTCATATTGTGGTGTCCTTGCCATTCCAACGCATTGAAAGCAACCCCGAATAAGCAAAAAAGCCGATACGCTTCTTCATCAGGAAGAATTCGTATCGGCTTTTATATTATGATGGGAACAGATCACCGTTCATGATCCAGGCTCCACGAGTTAAATTCAGTTCATGTTCGTTCATGGATGTTACGCCTTGGCTTCTGGTTTATTTTCAGCAGGGGACTCAGCTTCAACCTCAGGCTCAGCACGCTTCGCCTTCGGTTTAGCAAGCTTCTCCATCATTTTCCGTCCTGTCGGTGTTTGGGCAAGCCCACCTTGGGCCGTTTCACGGTGCCTGCTCGGCATCGCACTGCCCACTTCCAGCATGACATCAATGACTTCGTCAGAAGGAATTGCACTTCGTACCCCGGCCAGCGCCATGTCGGCTGCAGCCAAAGCGGTTACGGCACCCAGTCCGTTACGGACGATGCACGGAATTTCCACGAGGCCTGCCACTGGATCGCAGATGAGGCCTAATGTATTTTTTAACGCGAGGCCAACCGCATGAACCACTTGCTCCGGCGTCCCTCCTCGCAGCTCCACCATGGCTCCAGCGGCCATACCGATGGCAGAACCCACTTCAGCCTGACAGCCACCCTCGGCACCGGAGATAAATGAATTGTTGGCAATGACATAACCAATCGCTCCCGCACAGAACAGACCGTTGACCAGATGCTCGTCACTCCAGCCAAAACGCTCTTGGGAGCTGATAAACACACCCGGAATGATGCCGCAAGAACCGGCTGTCGGTGTCGCTACGATCCGGCCCATGGAGGCATTCACTTCCGATACACAAAGGGCATACGCCATGGCCAGTGCAGAGGCATCTCCAGAACAAGTCTCACCTTTACGAATGTACTCAGCCATTTTTTTGCCGTCTCCGCCAGTCAAACCGCTGCGTGATGTCGTATCTTCTGTCAGCCCTTTGTGTACAGCTTCCTTCATCACCTGATAGTAATCCGACATCTCCCGTACAACATCCGCTTCCGGGATATTCGTCTCCTGAACCTGCTCTTCGATCATCAGCTCGGCGATGGTTTTGGATTCTGCTGTACAGATGGTATTCAGTTCATGTAGATGTTTAAACCGCATCAGGCTCGACCCCTCTCTTTAAATCAATCACGCGAATGTCCAGCATATGATCCAGTGACCGCAGACGGTTCAACATCTCAGGATTCGGCACACCATCCATCTCCATCGCTGTTAATGCTTCACCATCCCGGGCTTTCCGATCCACTTGCATGTACCCGATGTTCACCCCGGACGAACTGATGGTGGAGGTTACGGAAGCGAGCACCCCTGCTTTGTCCGAATGGCGCAGTACAAGTGTGGGAAACTCTCCGCTGATCTGTACACGAAAATCATTCAATGCATGCACCGATACACTACCTCCGCCAATGGAAGCACCAATTAGTGAGCATTGACGGTCTCCATGCCACAGTTCAATCTTGACCGTATTTGGATGAGGAGCAGGCAGGCCGCTTGTAAAAAACTCTACCTCCATCCCCGCTTCCTCTGCATATTGTTCTGCATCCGGTATACGTGGATCATCCGTCACATAATCAAGCAGGCCACCGATCAACGCAAGATCCGTACCATGCCCCTGATACGTATCGGCGAACGAGCCGTACAGCGTTAATCGGGCGCGTTCAGGCGTGCATCCCAGCCACTGACGAGCAATTCGCCCCAATCTTGCCGCTCCAGCCGTATGTGAACTTGATGGACCTGTCATGGACGGACCAATAATTGAAAAAACGTCTTTAAAACGCATCGCAAACCCTCCATTTATAATCGTCATTTTCATCCAGACGTACACCCATAATGTTCCTTTATTACTGAATGATGACATGAGAAAAGGACAGAAGAAGGCCCTAGGCCCTCTCTCTGTCCTCGATACCTGAGAGTTTCATGATAAGAAGCGCGGCGAATCGATGCATCCCTGTATTCACAGGTGATGTCACCCTGCACACCGTGCTGCTTGACCATATACCCCTTGGGTGGCGCAGTTCGCGCACTCTCCAGAGTTGCGTCCAACGATGGTACATTTACCTGAGAGATTAACCGCTGCGCCGGGTGCGCAGCAGCTTGCTCCTTCGGTGCCCGACAGCTGCCATTTTACTCGACATGCCCAGGTCTCTCCCGCTCGCTATCATTCGCTGTATGGAACCATTCTGATCTTGTACCAGAACGATAATTGAAGTTTTTAATACTTTCTCATTAAGATTAATCGACAGGAAGATCAGTGTCAACAAACTTAACGATTTCTTTGTGAATATTTGCTTTTTTCCATTTTATACACAAGATAAACTGATGAACTGTAAACTTTCATCACATGAATGTGTTAATGCGTTTCATCTAGAAAGCGTATACATTTTTCATTTTCTATTAGCCAATATCTGTGTTTAATACTATTTATGTTATGTTCCACTGAACGGTTCGGGTATTCAGGCAACCATTATTCTGTACTGGAATTGCCTTATTTCTGCCTGTTACCCCACCATCGCCTTGGACTTCGCCGGTTCATCGTAATACCTGCTTCGGGAAGGAAACATGCTCGTCACCCACAATCCCAACGCAGCTAACAGCATGACCCCAGATACAACTGTATATACCATACGAAGTGACAACTGCTCTGCTATTACCCCTGCAATCAAAATGGAAGCCACCTGCAGCACACTTAACACCAGTCCAAGTACACTGCTCATTCGCCCCATCATATCCACAGGGATATTATTTTGATAAAAGGTAACCAGGCCCGTATCCGCCAGTGCCGAACAGAGACCGAGCAGAATAAAAGCAACCGCCGCCAGCTCAAACGAGAATGAACGGGCGAACAGGAAATAACCCAGCGCAACCAGAAGTACACCGCCACCCATCATGTGACGGATCGGCAAATGTTTGGCGAACAGCCAAACCAGCATGGAGCCTGCCAAATAACCAATCCCGGTGATACTCATTAATGCTCCGTACTGCGATTCAGGCAGGTTCATCACCTGACGGATAAATACCACTTCCTGGGCATCCAGCGACATGCCGACGACCAGAATAATCTGGAACAGAGCATATATACCGACCACGTAGCCCGACTTCCGGCTAAAGCTCAGTACAGCTCTCCAATCCTGGGCAACCATCCGAGGGGTCAGTCTGCTGCCTGTCCCTATATTCTGTTCTCCAATGCCCAGTTTGGGAAGAAACATTAGAATCAATGCAGAAGCAGCAAAGGAAGCCGCATTGGCATAAATGGCTGCCGAAGGAGATAAATATATCAGCATCACTCCTGCGACTGCCGGACCGGTAATAAATGCCCCTGAGCTGATCAGAGCTTGTAGGGAATTAAAGCGCTTGCGCCGTTCAGCAGGCACCAGCCGGGTAATATATACCTGAGAGGAAGGGACAAATATGGAGGAGGACATGCTGATCAGAAACATCACTGCGTACATCATCCATAGACTGGACATCAGTGGGAGCATCGCCACCAACAATGCCCGTAGCATATCAGCACCAATCATCAACTGCCTCTGATCATAACGATCAATCAGGCTGCCTGACCAAAACTTAGTACACACCGAAGCAATCGGCGAGATAATCCATAACCCTGCGACTGCCGCTGGAGACTGTGTCATATCCAAAACCATCAGGTTAATTGCCACAATATATATGAAATCACCCAGATTGGATATGCCCACTCCACTAAGCAGCAATCCGGCATGCTTCCAGCCACCAGACTGCCCATTTGATGCAACTCTTATTGCACGAATGTTCTTCATAGCGCTACCACCCACTAGAAATCAGAAATTATAAATCATAAATCATAGAAAATACTCTCATTCTGCAGATATGGTCTGCAAAATTTGCTGCATATAAGATGCATTCGCTCTTTCATCCATTCGTACCTGGATTCATTCTCCATCTGGAATGCGAAATAGCCAAACGTAAAGATCAGCATGAATCCTTCCATTAACCGAATATCACGCTTCGTTAGTGGTCCTGTCTGCTCCGTATAACCCGATAGGAAGACATCCCGTTCCTCCGGATTGAAAATAAGAGCTGCACCACCGGCATCAAACAGATAGTAGCCATAACCGTATAAACAAAAATCAATCATGGATATGCCTTGATCCGTCACTAACAGATTGCCGCGAGTAATATCCCCGTGAATTATTCCCCATGTCTCAGCATTATACGGATACGTATCGAGTTGCCCGTTAATGTTCTCAAACGTCTCGCGAATCAGATCGAAATCTTCAGGAGTAAAGATGCCACGTCTAACGCCTTCCTCCAATTGCTCCAGCATGACCAGATTCTCTTTGATCGAGCCATAGGCTGGTCTTACTTCCTTTTGCTTCAAGGTAGGGCTGTCGCTATCGGTATACTCCCCTGAGATGGTCGTCTTATCAGCATGCTGTTCACGGTCATTCACCTGCTGTCCGCTTTCAGACTCCCATGAACCAGCCCCCGGCTTGGGAGTTTCCTTCGGTCGTCGTCCATATTGATGCAATATCTGCAACTGTACACCCAAATCATGAATCTGCGCTGTTGTCAGACGTTCTCCCTGCTTGATATCCCTGCCCTCAATCCATTCCAGAACAGTACAACAGATCTCTTCTCCTGTTTCGTCCAACCAGACGGTAACCCACTCATCCGATGTATTGCGAACGGGTGTCTGCACCCGCAATGGACTGGTAGCCCGTAATTCATGAAGTAGATTCATCTCTGCTTCAAGTGCAGGTCGTGTATGCTGAATGCCCGTCATGCTTGCAAAAGCGGCTTTATGTATTCGCAATAGATACTTCTGTCCGGTTGATTCATCAACCACCTGATACGTTAGATTTTCATTATGTCGGATAAAGGAAACCGAAGGCTTTTCTATGGAATAATGCGAGATAATTTCAGTTGCCATGGTGTCATGGGAAATCTTATGGGTAGTTATAATCCACATCTCCTTCTCTTATCAAATTAAAGGAAGTGTTTACAAATATCGTAGCATGATTGTTTTTACTTTGGCAAACTATTCCATATTTACGAAGATGTAAAAAAGCATAACTCCCGAACGACCTCGCCCGAGTGTTATGCTTCCTTGTATCTCTATAAAACTATCTCTATCTCATACTCCATCCAATATAACAGTTAACCGAAACGTCCCATAATATATTCCTGAGTCAGACGATTGTCCGGATTGGTGAAAATATGCTCCGTATCTCCGTGCTCAACCATGCTTCCCAGATAAAAATAAGCCGTATAATCCGAGATGCGTGCCGCTTGCTGCATATTATGGGTAACAATTACGATCCGAAGATCCTTCTTGAGCTCCGAGATCAACTCCTCCACTTTACCCGTAGATACCGGGTCAAGCGCAGATGCCGGCTCATCGAGCAGCAATATCTGTGGATCAACCGACAACGCGCGCGCGATACAAAGCCGCTGCTGTTGTCCACCCGAAAGGGCCAGGGCAGATTCATTCAGTCTGTCCTTCACTTCGTCCCAGAGCGCAGCGCGGCGCAAGCTTTTTTCCACAATTTCATCCAATGCCTTCTTGCTCTTGATACCGCGGTAGCGGGGGCCAAACGCGATATTATTGTAAATGGACTTGTGAAAAGGATTCGGCTTCTGCCACACCATGCCAATCTTCTGGCGAAGTTTGATTACATCTGTGCCTGGCTCATTCAGATCATTGCCATCCATCCAGATATGTCCCTCCGTGCGGGAACCGGCAATCTCGTCATTCATCCGGTTGAGCGACCGCAGGAACGTGGATTTACCACAGCCGGATGGTCCAATGAGTGCCGTTACACTGGCTTCGGGAAACGTCAGGCTGATCTGTTTAACGGCCTGAAAATGCCCATAATATATGCTTAACTGTTCCGTACCAAAAGGTATGGCCATGTTGGTTCCTCCTTATTTCGAAGCTGTCATGCGGCGGTAAACCACCCGACCGATCCAGCGTGCACTGAGATTGAACGCCAGTACGAGAAGTACAAGCACGGCTGAAGCGCCAGCTGCTATTTCTTTGGAATCCGGGCCAATGCCTTCACTGTTTACTTTCCATATGTGCACGGCCAGCGTCTCTGCCGGACGCAATGGATTGATCGGAGACCTTGGACTTGTTGGATTCCAGTCCGTGAAGTCCAGCGGCGGACTACTCATACCTGCTGTGAACATCAGGGCTGCTGCTTCACCGAAGATCCGTCCTGATGCCAGGATCGTACCCGTGATTAAGCTTGGCAATGCCACAGGCAGCAGAATGGAGGTAATAATTTTCCATTTGGACAATCCGAGTGCAAGACCCGCTTCCTTCTGCTCTTTCGGAACGGCCCGGAACGCCTGCTCCGTTGTCCGCACCATGAGTGGAAGATTGAATATTGCCAAGGCCATAGCACCCGATAGAAGGGAGAATCCGAGACCAAATGTATTAACAATCAACAAGAGTCCGAACAAACCAATAACGATAGACGGGAACGAGGATAACACTTCGACAACCAGTCGAATAAAGCTTGTGATCCGGCCTGGCTTGGCGTACTCAGCCATATAAATACCGCCGCCCCATCCGAGCGGAATCGTAATAATCAAGGTCAGAACAAGCAGGAAGATCGAGTTGAATAATTGCGGTCCAATCCCGCCACCACCTTTGAGCAGCTGTGGTGCACTGGTCAGGAAGTGCCAGTTAATCTGCCCAATCCCACGTACCAGAATGAAGCCAAGCAAACCGAGCAAGAGAACAACAATGAACAGGGCCAGAACAACGATAATGGAAGTGGCAACTTTATCTACCGTTTTAGCCTTCATTTTCATACCCGGTTCCTCCTTTCAAGCAGGCGAACCAGAATGACGAAGACAAAGGTCATCACCAGCAGGACAAGCGCCATACTCCACAGTGCATTATTATGAACAGATCCCATCGTGGTGTTACCCATACTCAGGGTGATTACACTCGTTAATGTTGAAGCCGATTCGAGCAATGATGTCGGTACATGCGGGGCATTCCCGATGACCATCTGTACGGCCAGAGCTTCACCAAATGCGCGTGCCATGCCCAGTACAATCCCTGTCAGCAAAGCTGGAAGAACCGTCGGGATAATGACACGGTAGATCGTTTGCCAGCGAGTTGCCCCCAGCGCATAGGATGATTCACGCAGACCTTTCGGCAGTGCAGACAATGCATCTGCCATAATGCTAGTTACGGTAGGCAGAATCATAACAGACAGAACCAAACATCCGGCTGCAATCCCGACGCCGGCTCCGCCAAACATGCTGCGCAACAATGGAACGATCACACTGAGACCGATAAACCCGTACACAACGGAAGGGATACCGGACAGCAATTCAATCGCAGGTTGCAATATCTTTTTACCTTTACCTGGTACAATCTCGGTCATGAAGAGCGCTGCGCACAAGCTAAGCGGACTTGCAATCAGAGCTGCAAGCAATGTTGTTATGAATGAACCGGTAATGAACGGCAACGCTCCATAGGCAGCAGGTTCCCCCGTTGGGTTCCACGTTTTTCCGGATATAAATTCGCGCAAACTTACGCCATCCTGGAAAAAGGTCGACAAGCCTTTGGACGCTACAAAATAAACGATGGAAAACATGACAACGATCAGGAAAACGACACAAATCGACGTATAGATCCGTCCCGTCCACTCTTCCCAATAATGCTTCTCTCTCAAGGGCCGGCGCGGTTTCAACTTGTTGTTCATTACCGTTCCCCCTTCGGTCTGTTCCATAACAACCATCCTTCTATAGTAGAATTCATAAATATGGGATTATTCCAGAGCAAACCGCGCAAAGAGGCAGGACCTGGGTCCGCCTCTCTCGCTGTATGCGCAAGTTCAAAGATTATTGAGTCACAGTGCCTGCAGCGTCACGTTTTACTTTCATGCCGGATACTGGGATGTAACCAAGCTCCGTCACATCTTTCTGTTGAATTTCGTCACTCAAGATGTAGTCAAGGAATGCTTTTGTTGCTGCATCCGGGTCACCTTTAGTGTACATGTGCTCGTAAGCCCATACCGGATAAGTTCCTGCTTCTACGTTCTCAACTGTTGCTTCTACACCTTCGTATTTCAAAACTTGCAGGCTGTCATCCAGGTAGGACAGAGCCAGATAACCAATTGCGCCTGGCGTTTCAGCTACGAGCTTTTTAACTGTACCGGAGGAATCCTCCTGAATAGAACCTTGGATATCTTCAACTTTTGTTCCCAGTGCAAAGTTCTCGAATGTTGCACGAGTACCGGAGCTGCTAGGACGGTTTACGATAACGATAGCTTGATCTTTACCGCCAACATCTTTCCAGTTTGTGATTTTACCAGAGAAAATGTCGATCAGTTGTTGCTTCGTCAAATCTTGTACACCTGCATCTTTGTTGCTTACTGGAGCGATGGCTACAACAGCCACTTGGTGATCTTTCAATTCGCTTACTTTTGCTGCGTCATCGATTTTCTCTTCTGCAAATACGTCAGAGTTACCGATTGTAGCTTGTCCGTCGGATACTTGTGTCAAACCCGTACCACTACCGCCGCCTTGCACTTGTACTGTTACGTTCTTATATTCATCAACTGCCATAAATTTTTGTCCAGCTTGCTCTACCAGAGGTTGCAGTGCTGTTGAACCAACAGCCAGAATGTTACCGCTAAGTTCAGTAGCAGTTTCTCCTGTGGAATTATTACTTCCCTCTGTACCAGCGTCATTTTTCGATCCGCATGCTGCGAGAACCAGTACGAACGTTAAGGTCATCAAAATGAACGGCAACTTTTTAAACATGTTTTGTTTTCCTCCCCCAATTTAGTGACGGTGATTTGGCTTTTATTTTTGTTCACCATCAACTCTTTATTCATTGTAGTTTCGTTATGTCATCTCAAAATCAATGTTTTGTAAACGCAATGTTAAAAATGTTTACTGTGGATTGAAATTTACCTGAGACAAATTGCGCTGAAGTGACCGCTTCGTGAACGGACGTTGTTTCAATCCGTATTGTGTCCAGTTTTTCATCACATAATGAATAAGTCGCTAATACTTTCGAGTGGCCGTTCCGGTTACGGATCGTTCTTCCGATCGCTGTTGTCTCCAATTTTTTTTGATTTGATATGTATAATGTTAAAACTCGGAGACAAAGGCGAACGCTGCCGCTTCTTCAGAATCGATTCCGTCCCCTCCACTACGTTCAGTTTTTTTATCTACTCAATCTACCCATCAAGAACAAATGATCATTTTGATCTTTTCTTACAATTAAAATTCTTACATAGAATACGCTTCGCTTTTACACAATCTTTCCGTTCCCTGCGCTGTGTCACCGCTGGTGGGGTCCCAGGCATTTTAATCCTCAGCCTGGGGGATGGCAAAAAGAAGGCCAGTCTATAGAAGGCTGGCCTTAGTGTAAATGCATAATGAAGAAAGAGAATTTGTTTCTTCTATAGAAGAAACAAAAAAACTGCCTCATAGCTAGTAGGTAACACCAGCGTGTGAGAGCAGCTTTTTACAATATATTGGATCATTTGATGATTGTTAATGTAAAATGCGATTTTACTAACCCAATATCCATAGCCACAAAGCTAATCCGGCCAAGGTAATTAATAGGGTGGGAATGGTTAAGATGATGCCTGCCTTGAAATAATATCCCCATGTAATCTTCACACCTTTGCGGGACAGCACATGCAGCCACAGTAATGTGGCAAGTGAACCGATCGGGGTCATTTTGGGACCCAGATCCGAACCAATCACATTGGCATAGATCAAGGCCTCACGCACAATGCCATCGGTGTGTGCACCCTGAATCGCGAGTGCGTTAATTAACACGGTAGGCAAGTTGTTCATTACAGATGACAATATTGCTGCGATCATGCCCATTCCCATTGAGGCAGCCAGCAGACCATGGTCTGCGATGGCATCAAGCCAGCGGCTCAGGTGATCGGTTAATCCGGCATTACGCAGCCCATACACCACGATGTACATACCGACCGAGAACACGACAATGGACCATGGGGCCTCCTTGATTACGCGTTTCAGGTCCACGGCTTCGCTCTTTCTCGCCAATATGGCAAACAAAAGAGCTACTGCACCGACGATAACCGATACGGGGATCGGCAAAAACTCACTGGAAGCATAGGCCACGAGCAGCAGCACCAGCATAAACCAGGCGATGCGAAACATCCGCGGATCACGAATGGCTTCCCGTGGATCACGTGCTGCAGAGATATCGTAGCGGAGCGGGATGTTTTTACGATAAAACAAGAACAACATCCCCGTACTCGCCACGATGGAAAAGAGATTAGGCACAATCATCCGCACCGCATACTCCACAAATGTAATACCGAAATAATCCGCAGATACGATATTCACCAGGTTGCTGACGACCAGCGGCAACGACGTTGTATCCGCGATAAATCCACTGGCCATAACAAAGGCAAGCACCATGCGCTCATCGAACTTCAATGCACGTACCATCGCAAGCACAATCGGGGTAAGAATGAGCGCTGCACCATCATTGGCGAAGAGAGCTGATACCGCCGCCCCGAGCAAAATGGAATAGATAAACAGCCTGCGTCCATTTCCTCCCGCCAATCTTGCCATATGAAGAGCTGCCCATTCGAAAAAACCTGTCTCATCGAGTATTAATGAAATCATAATAATACCGACAAAAGCGAGCGTTGCATTCCATACAATGGATGCCACATCAGAGGCATCGTTCAGACTGACGACACCACACATCAACGCCAGCAAAGCCCCGCCCATGGCGGACCAGCCAATACCCAATCCGCGTGGTTGCCAGATAACCAATGTGATGGTCAGGACAAAAATCAAAATTGCTACATATGTCATAAAGCCTCCTGTTCCGCTATATTCATCATGTTTTGGAGCATGATATGAGAATGGCCTGCGCGATATGATTACACCGCAATTCTTGCGGATAAACCAGACGCTATAGTTATACAGGGCTTCAGGAGAAATGTCTATCTTTATTTCCTTCTATCTCTATAGAAACTGCGGTAAAAGATATCGTCTAATGGTTAGAATTGTCCTTATCCTTCGGCGTGTCCTCCACCATTTTGAACATACCCAACAATCCTTGCAGTTGCTCCGCCATACTGTTCAGATGTGCTGAAGACGAAGCGATCTCCTCCACAGATGCCAGCTGTTCCTGAGAAGATGCCGAGACGGATTCCGTATTCGCAGCAGATTCTTGGGTCACGGTCGATATATCGTTCATTGCTTTGGCAACGTGGGAAGCACCACTCTCCAACTGTTTCGTTGTTTCGGACAAATTGTCCAGCGTATGAACAGCATCCTCTACAGCCTCCCGAATCTGTGCAAAGGATTGTCCAGACGTATTCACGGCCTGAATTCCGTCTCCAACCCGAGTCTGGGCTGCATTCATAGCGTTCAGAGCAGCATCCATATCCTGACGAATATTATGAACGAGTTCACCGATCTGCGCAGCCGAGCTTCCCGATTCCTCTGCAAGCTTCCGCACCTCACCCGCTACGACTGCGAAGCCACGGCCAGCATCACCCGCTCTTGCCGCTTCAATGGAAGCGTTCAGTGCCAGCAGATTGGTCTGTTTCGAGATTGTGGCAATCACATCTACCATGCTGCCGATCTCAACGGACCGTGCATTCAGTGACTGAACCACCGTCGCGAGCTGTTCCACCGTTTCCTGAATGCTATTCATCTGCTCAACTGCCTGACCTGCTGCCTCGTTGCCTGAATAGGCCGCTCCAGATGTATGTCGCATATTCGTTGTAATGGATTGCACACGCTCAGACATCATGCGAACATCTTCCGCGATTTGCCTCATTTGTCCTGATCCATCGGTTACACTCTTCACTTGCTGCTCCGCACCCTCGGCAAGTTCCTGAATCGCCATCGTTGAATGCTCAATGGCCTTGGTTGTTTGATCCGCACTGGCGGACAATTCCTGCGAGGAGGCAGACACCTGCTCTGCCGTTTCCTGCACACCCAGAATCATCATGCGCAGATTGTCGACCATCCGTTCAAAGTATTTCGCCAGATCGCCTACCTCATCTTTGCGCCCTGTGTCCAATTTTACCGTAAGGTCGCCTTTGCTCACTGCTCTAGCGGATTCCTGCAGACGTTTAATCGGACGTAGCATCGAACGTGTAAACCAGATAATAAATATCAGCGTTAAGAAGGTTGCCGTCAGAATGACCAACAGGGTAGCCATCCGAATGTCTTTACTTGCATTTAATACTTCACTTCTGAACATTGTGCCGCCAATCTTCCACCCGGTTTCTTCATTAGTAGAGAAAATCATGGTCTTTGGATCATCATTATAGATATAACTGAATTCGCCTTCCTTGCTCTCAAACATTGGATCCAGCGCTGTTGTTTGTTCTTTTGTACCAGCATCCGCGACTGGAGATACAATGTAATTTTTATCCGCATCCATGATAATGACATACCCTTCTTTGCCAACCTTAATGGATGCCTGTTCTCGCAGCTTTGTTAGATCCATGGACAAACCAACGACACCCGATTGATCATCAAGCGTTTTGGAGACAAAGACAACAGCAATGCCGTCCGTGTTCTTGGATACAGGTGAAACTACTGGAGCACCTGGCTTCTCCATCGCAAGCTTATACCATTCTCGTTCCCGGGGATCATAAGCGGACCCTTGTGAGCTGCCCGCAGACTCCTTACCTCGGACCATGACTCCCTCTTTGGTTCCCACAAAGATATTTAAAGCATCCGGATGCAACCCAAGATACTGTTTCAATTTCAGCTCAAGCTCAGGGCTTTCATTTTGCCCTTTTATCATGTCAGTCACAATCAGACTGGCAAAATAATTGATATCATGAATCTTCGCATCCACATGTGTGCCAATGATTGAATTCGTTGTGTCTACACTTTGTTTGGCACTGTCCATCAGCTGGTCTTCCACTGTATCATCAGCGATAATCAGCGTAACGATCCCTATGGTTAGACTCGGCAAGAGCAGAATCGCCAGGAAGGATACCAATAATTTGTTTCTTATGCTCCAAACGAAGCCTTTTTTCTTTTTGTTTTTCTTTTTCGTTTTATTGTCTTTTGCTTTGACCGGCTTGGTTGCTGCCTTTTCTTGCTCGTTCCCCCGAATGTTACCCATCTTGCTTCTCCCCCTCCAAATATAAATCTGCCCTTTTTCTTTTTTTATGTAGGACCTCTTTACCTGATTAAATAAGGTGTCATATAGACGCCGATCTAATCTAAAGGCCTATCCTATATATCGGCTGAATGAGCGTATTTATTTGATTGAAAAAATTCCATGGCATGTCAAACAAGCCACTCCGATCATGCGAAGTGACTTGTGGGTACATCCATATTTTATTACATTCACGCAGAGGTTTTTCCGTAAGGACCTTGTGGAGGATATGCGGTTGGCTTACCAAAATAATATCCTTGTGCCAAATCAATACCCACGGATCGACAGAATTCAAATTCCTCAATTCGTTCAATGCCTTCAGCAAGTACTCGCCCGCCAAATCGACGCGACATCTCAACAATATCGATAATTTGCTGTTGTTTGTTTAGAACATGATCACAATGATCAATGAGACTCCGATCTATTTTGACAAAATCCGGCTCCAGCCGATTCATTACTTCGATCGTCGAGAATCCGGCTCCCACGTCATCCAAGGCAACCGACATCCCATGAGAACGATACACCTCAAAAATACGCTGCAAAATGGACATATGCTGAATCTGTTCCGTTTCCACCACTTCAAACACAAAATCCTTAGGGTCTAGCGAAAGGCGTTCAATCGCTTCAAAGGTGTGCGTCAGGCAAAATTCGGGGTTATAGATGGAAGAAGGAAGGAAATTCACGAAACGTTTGACACCATGCGGTAAAAGAACGGCACTCGTCTCAATGGCAGCAATACGTGCTGTCCGATCCAGAAAAGAATGCAATCCGGTATCCCGTGCAACTTCAAATAATTCATAAGCACTGAACGATCTGCCCTGTTCAGCAGGACGAAGTAAAAACTCAAATCCGATGATCTGCTCCGATGCATCTACGATCGGCTGCATATGACTGCTAAATTGATGCTCCAGGATAACGGAAACCAGATCGGCATGTTTGAGGCGAGCTTCCTGCATGGAGAGACTGATCCAGCTATCCGCATCAGCCTGACCATATAGTTGAGTGACCTGAACCGTTAACTTATCCGGCAGGGTCGCTTCAATCTTCCGAATATCCTCAATACATTGCTGTGCAGATTCAAGATTCAAAAAATGCATCCAGACGAGTTCATCCGAATGTTCGACATATCTTCCCTGCACTTGCAGTGCTTCGAGCAAAGCGGGGGAGATGGGACGCAAATACAGGGTACCTTGATCCTCTATAGGATGAATTGGGCTGCAGCCACTGCAATTCATGTAGAACCCCCTTGCCAGTTTGTGATTCTATCTCATTAATGTTTACTGGTATATACCCAAAGTTTGTAAATATTATAGCATGGGTATTGAAATTTATCTCTACTGTTTTGATGACTTCAACTATGACGGTTACTGATGCATTAACGGATCAGCATAGCATGAAAAAGACCGACAGTCTGCTGACTGTCGGTCTTCATTTACCGCTAATTCATCTTAAGAAGCGGGAATTACGATTTTCTGTCCAACTTTAAGATTGTGCACATTTGTAATTTTGTTTGCGGAAACCAACTTACGCCAGTCCACCCCGTATTTCAAACCGATGCGGTAGAGGTTATCTCCTTTTTTCACTACATATACCACTTTGCTGCCTGTTGGTTTCTCAGGTTGTGGCTTGGTTGTAGGTTTAGTTGGAGTTGGGTCTGGCTTCGTAGGCGTTGGAGCAGGCTCCGTACCTGTTTCAGGAGTCGTTGTTGCTTCTCCTGTCAATTTCAAGCCATACTCAGCAAAACCATCATCGTTTGTCCCAATGAAGGACATCGCCGGGTTCGCTTCAACCAATGCTTTGGCATCTGGGGAAGACGCGAACACCACTTCAAGATCGTTAAGTGCAGCTGCCGTTACACCTGCAGAAGGCTTAATTGGCGCAAGCGACCAGTTGCCATCTGCTGCCGGGTTAATCGTTTTGTTCTCACGGATATAATCAATGATTACTTGACGATTCTCATCCGGTGCAGCCAAGACGATGCGTTTACCGTCCGGGTTAGCCAGTTTGGACGAAGAAGCACGATAGTTATTCGTTGCCACGATGAATTTTTGTGCCGGATCAATTGGTTTGCCATTGAAGCTCAGGTCTTTAATCCGGTTAGCCGAAGCATTCACAATCGTTGCTTTGCTATCGTATTTCGCTGGTTGAGTTACATCAATCTGGTACGTAACACCATCGATAACGTCAAAGTTATACGTTGGGAAGTCCATATTAACCAACTGCTGTTGTCCGCCTTTTGCCGGGTCGATCTGGTTAAATTGGCCAGCAGACCATTCCAACCATTCTTTCAGCTCAGCGCCATTAACCAACACGGCATGTACCGTATTTGGATACACGTACAAGTCAGCTACGTTTTTGATCGCAATGGTGCCTTTAGGAATATTCGTGTAATACGAAGCACCTGAACGTCCGCCTGCTTTGAACGGAGCTCCTGCAGACAAGACTGGAATATCTTCGTATTCTGTTCCTTGCATATGTTTTTCAACATACCATTTCTGTGCATTCGTTACGATCTGAATGGATGGATCATCCTGAACCAGTGCAAAGAAGCTGTTGATTGGAGCTGTCGTTTCGCCGACTGGGCCACGCACATACTCAAGCGTACCTTCATGTTCGTCATGAACAGCATCAACGATCTCTTGATCAGCATCTACCAGAGCTTTTTTGTTGGCTGTGTCATAGATAGGGCGTGCTTCCACTTTGGAGTCTGCCACTTTCCACTTACCGTCTACCAGTTCCAGATCCAAATCGATAATACCAAGGTGGTCACCCCAGAAACCAGGCTCTACAGCAGGAACGCCATTGATTGTACCTTTTTCAAGGTCTACACCTTTTTTACCGGCAAAATCAGCGCTCGGGAATACTTTATGGGCATGTCCAAACAGGATGGCATTAATGCCTTCAACCTGGCTCAGATACAATACCGAGTTTTCCATCAGATCCGTTTGCGGAATATCTTCAAAACCGGAGTGAGGAATAGCCACAATAATGTCGGCACCTTCAGCCTTCATTTTAGGAATGAATTTTTTCGCAGTAGCGATAATGTCTTTGGCAATGACTTTGCCTTCCAGATTAGCGCTGTCCCACTGCATCACTTGTGGTGGTACAAATCCGATGACACCCACCTTGATGGTGTGCTCTTTGCCACTCTCATCGGTAACTTTTTTGTCTAGAATTTTATACGGGGTAAAATAGTTCTTGTCATTTGTCTCATCGTCGTCACCGTCATCTACATATACGTTGGCATTGATGTAAGGGAAGTTTGCACCTTCCAGCGTCATGTCAAGGAAATCCAAACCATAGTTAAACTCATGGTTACCGATGTTTCCTGCATCATAATCGAGCAGGTTCATCGCTTTATATACAGGGTGAGTCTCACCCTTTTTGAGTGGATCAATCTTCGCTACATAATCCCCGAGCGGGTTACCCTGGATCAGGTCACCGTTGTCGAACAGCAGGCTGTTCTTCGCTTCGTCACGGGCTTTTTTGATCAGTGTAGCTGTCTTCGCCAGACCATACTGGTCTGTCTCTTTGTCGGAATAGTAATCATAGTTAATCAGGTTGTCGTGAATGTCCGTTGTTTCCATGATCCGCAATTTAACCTTGGTTGCGTCCGCAGCCGATACAGGTACCGGAAATACCGCAAGCACGTTTAATGCAACCAAAGCGGCAGTCAGGCTCGATAATACTTTTTTACTCTTTCTCAAAATAACCCCTCCCGGTTATGTACATTGAATCATGCATTAGTGGGCAAACGAATAAGCGCAGAAATGCGAAAGATCTCATGGGTTGTGCGTACTGATTTTCCGATCGTATGGTTCAGAATCTCAGGTTAGTTTATCTCACATGAACATCTATTCATATCTGTGCGTATCGTTTACATTCCAAATCATAACGCAATGTTTAGCCATTGAAAAGCATTATTTTTTACGTTATCCGCACATACCTGCCCCAGTTTACAATAACATGCGTGATTTCGACATCTTTTGCATGTTTTTGGATGAAAATAGTTTACTCGCGTTGTTAAAAACGTATATTACATGTGTCTTACATCTATATCCATATTAGCTGAATCTTTTCATATCAAAAAACCGTGAAGCCTTCTGGCGTTCACGGTTGGCTATATCTTTTCCGAATTGTTGGCACGGCCTCCACTCAGAAAAGGTGATTTTCAATATGCGAAATTACTGCTCCCACACCTGATGCTCATGATCTTTGCCGGTGTATTCAATCCGATTTGGGGTGATGTCCAGAATGACATAATTGGGATCGTTCGGGCCGTCAAACCAAGCTTTTAGTTCATCATTCCATACCTGTTCGCGCAAACCTTCATTTTTCGTCACTTCGCATGTTCCTTCAATCTCGACCACTTCCTTGGAGCCGCCCGCTTCATAACCTAACAAAAGGCTGACGTTCGGATTATTCTCCAGCTCCTCTACCTTGTGTGTACGGCGGTTTGTCGCCAGATGAATGTTCATTCCATCGTTGAAAAGCGCCATATAGCGGGATTTCGGTTTACCGTTCTCCACCGTGGAGAAACTGCAAAAAGGGTTGTTTTCCAATGCTTTTACAATGTTTTGTTCCAGTTCAGTCTGGTTCATGGGAAATGCTCCTTTCGATTTGGGGGTATATAAGCTGAACTAACTATCATTACACTGAAGCACTCCACTGACAGACGACCTGCGTGGGTAGCCGTTACGGGTACGGATCGTTCTTTCGATCGCTGTTATCCCCAGATTTTTTTTGAAATCCTATTTCATAGGATAAAATCTCGGGGATAAAGGCGAACGCTACCGCTTCTCCAGAATCGATTCCGTCCCCTCCACTACTTCTACAGTTCTTCCAATTAAGATGCTAAGCCAAAGTTTAGATAGAAATGCTTCGCTTAATTAGACTTCTGTCCACTTCGTTGCCGTGTAACTCTTGGTTCCGCTTATATTAAGATTTTATATATAAGCCTGTACTTATAGTGTACCCACCTCATCTATGGTGAATCCATGAACCTGTTCGTAAACGTGACCGTTTTAATTCAAATCTCCAAGATAAATGCGTGATGAATTCTTATTCTGCAGCAACTCACCAATGGTTTTCGGATATAAGCGAACCTTGGACAGCTCTTCGATAGGAATCCATTCTACAGCGACCTGATGGTCGTCTGGACTGGAGCCTTCAAAGATCGTAGCTTTTGGGTCAACTAACTTGCATTCAAAATAGAATTCAACCTGGTGGACATCAGCATCCCACTCTGCAAATTCATGGTTTTTTCCGATATACTCCCGGATATGCAGCAGTTCTCCCACCGTCACCGCCTGTCCAATCTCCTCCAGACATTCACGCGCAACGGCATCCTTGAGTTCTTCGCCTTTCTCCTGTCCTCCGCCGGGGAAAACATAAGCGTCCCCATATTGATCCTCCAACCGGATCACCAGCAAACGTCCATCCTGTACAATAACAGCCTTCGCCGAATTACGTATCGGTTTCATGCTCTACTTTCACTCCTTACAAACTCGTATATTTCAACCTCTGGCCCTCGGATACTATAGCAATCATCTAGCATCTCCAGGTGCAGACAGCCTAACTCCCTCAGATTCAAGCAACGTACGTATCTCTTGAGCAAATGCAAGGGCATGCGCTCCGTCACCGTGGATGCAAATGGTTTCTGCCTTTATGGATACAGGTGTACCTCCCGTCGACACAACAATGCCCTCTTTCACCATACGCAGCACTTGAGCAAGAGCTTGTTCCGTCTGCTGAATGACAGCTCCTGGCTGACTGCGTGGGGTTAGCTTCCCATACGGGCCGTAGGTTCGATCTGCAAAAACTTCACTGACGCTGCGCAGTCCAATGCGATCCGCTGCCTGTATCATTGCACTGTCGGCCAGGCCATAGAGATACAATTCCGGTTGTACTTTATAGATCGCCTCAGCGATTCCCTCAGCGAGACGATCATCTTCAGCAGCCATGTTATACAAGGCTCCATGAGGTTTCACATGATGCATGCGCCCTCCGTATGAACGGACAAAAGCATTCAGCGCACCCATTTGATACACTACCATGTCATAGGCTTCCCGGGGTGTAATGTCCATACGTCTTCTGCCAAAACCCTGTAAATCCGGCAGACCGGGATGGGCGCCTATAGCGACCTGATGCTCCAATGCTTGCTGCACCGTTTGTCGCATCGTTGCCGGATCACCCGCATGAAACCCACAAGCGATGTTGGCTGAAGTGATTAGCGGCAGAATCGACTCCTCCGACTCCATCCGGTACACCCCGTAACTTTCACCAAGGTCACAGTTGATATCCACCGTGTTCATTAATGGTCCCCCATTTCTGCCAATCTCCTGCGAATCAGCTGATCGGTTAGCCGCCACTCCAACTCCTGCTCCAGGAATAGCTGCTGTGCTTCTTCATATGTAATCCGTTCAAAAGCAACCCGTGCACCCGGCCTAGCCTGTGCAAGTATCGGCAAATCTACCCGGGCCACCTGTGCAATCACTGGATAACCCCCAATGGTCTGATGATCCGCCATCAATATGATGGGCTGACCGTCTGATGGCACCTGAACTGTGCCATAGGTGACGGCTTCAGACAGCCGATCCATTGATTGACCGAGTTCCAGCTTCGCACCTTCCAAGCGATACCCCATTCGATCCGATTGGGGAGAGATCACATATCGTTCTTTATGGAATCGTTCCAGGCTATCTTCATCAAACGCTGCAATATCTTTGCCCGGCATGACACGAATAACAGGTTCAGCATGGTAGGCGGGCCATTCCCTGCTGGACAAGTACCAGGCAGGTGCATGCATCCGCCGGTTGCTCTTCTCGGCTTCTACACTCAATCCATGCAACGCCGATTGCGCTTCATAAGAAGCTTCCCCCGCAAACAACCTGTCACCCACCTTCAGGGCACGTCCTTCAACCCCACCAAAACCTGTCTTAAGATCCGTACTGCGACTACCCATCATCTCAGGTACTGCGATTCCACCGGCAATCGCCATATAAGACCTCAAGCCAGAACGACATCGCCCAAATCTCAGCACACTTCCAGCAAGCAGCACGACCGGACGCCATAGCGGAACAGGCAGGCCATCCACAGTTGCCGTCAGATCCGCACCACATAGAGAGATCAGCCGAGTCTTATGGAAACGAAGCTCCGGTCCCGTCATCGTCATCTCCAGCACAGCCGCATCACGGGAATTCCCAACCAGTGCATTGGCTGCTCTGGCTGCAAAGGTATCCATAACTCCGCCCGGATGAATCCCATACCGGCGAAATCCTGTTCTTCCTTCGTCCTGAACGGTGGATAACAAACCTGGGCGAATGACTTCAATACTCATCGTTCGCCCTCCTTTAATTCCAGATACTCCTGATGAGATATCGATGCAAAACGAACCCGATCACCAGCTGCCAGCAGACTTGGCGGATTTTCCATCGGACGAAACAACGCTAGTGGCGTACGCCCGATGCACTGCCATCCCCCTGGGGTCGTTACCGGGTAAACTCCCGTTTGTTTTCCACCAATGCCTACCGTTCCCGCTTCAACCCGAAGCCGAGGTGTAGAGCGTCTGGGCGTAGCGATCTTCTCCGCTAATCCGCCCAGATACGGAAAACCCGGCGCAAATCCGATCATGTGAACCAGGTAATCTCCGGATGTGTGAATAGCTATGACCTCATCTGGCGTAAGCCCATGTTCAGTAGCGACGTATTCCAGGTCAGGACCCAATTCACCACCATAACATACAGGAATAATGATCGTTCTGGGTTGAATTAGCGTCACCTCTTGCATCTTATTCAACTCATGAAGCAGCATCCCGCATACCTCGTGGTATGGGGAGAGCAATGGATCATAGAACAGTGTGACCGATGCAAATGAAGGTAGCCACTCCAAGATGCCCGGCAGCCGGCTCTTTTCCAGCAAAGCACATACCGACATCACCCTCTGGTGCACCGCTTCAGATATGGTGTCCCCACAACGGATCATAACCCCTGTTTCGCCCAGAGGAGACAGCGCATCCTCAGTCCATGAATATGGCAGTTTAGTCATGCTATCACCCTCCTTGTCCACAAGTTTATAATCCCTTGATCATTTTTTTCTCCAAAGCCTGCAAAATAAGTGAATGAACAGCGGGAAAGGGCTCTGCGTCTTCTATCTATCACAACTCCTTGTAGGAATCAAGATGTGCGCTGCAATTGTATAGCTCGCATTGCCAGGACTCCGCTTCCCAAGAAATCCGGGTGATCGACGTGTTGGACAGCTTTGCGCTCACATCAATTTCAGGCACCAGACCTCGCAATGTATTCCGGAGAATAGCGCCATGGCTGACAACAATCACTTTTCCATTGGGATGCTGCCGTACAATATCTTCTAACGCGGCAATGCCTCGAATTGTACCTGCATCCGCAAGCTCTCGGCCTAAATCCAGAGTGTTCCAATCTGCTCCCCATTTGGCTACACGTTCAGCCTCGGTCGTACCTTCCACCTGCCCACCGCCCATTTCACGCAACCTCGGGTCCAAATGAATCTCCTGTATTCCCAAACGATCTCCAATGATGCGAGCCGTCTCACTTGCACGCTCCAGGTCGCTTGCATAGATGGCATCCCACGTTTCCTCACTCAGTCTTGCAGCAAGCAATAGTGCCTGTTCTCTTCCTTCCTGATCCAGCGGATTATCCGTTTGTCCCTGTGAACGTTTTTCCTTATTCCACGCCGTGCTTCCATGGCGAATCAATGCGATCTGTGTCATTGCTGTTCCTCACCTTTACCTTTTTCTATGTGTAATTCATCATCTGTAAAATGTTTTCGTGCCTTCGGCTTGGCAAATTTGCCACCATTATATTGATCCGAACCATTTCTCGGAATGGAAAGACTGTTCCATGAGGTTTCTTTGAGCATTTTGGCCGCATAGATAATCTGCCCCACATGATAGGGGTAATGCGCCAATTGCCGGATAATTGCTTCCATGACGGTATGTCCTTCATTGCGAATATATATAATATGAGACAGTTGCTCCGGTGTAAAAGAACGAATGGCTCCAAGCAGACAGTTCCAGCCTTCCTCCCATTTGGCGAGCAGCTCTTCCCGGGTAGAAATATCATTCACAAATTCCGCATCACGTTCACGCCATGGCTTTTCTCCATCGGTCGTCAGCACATCCGTCCAACGGGACAGCATATTGCCCCATAGATGCTTCACAATAACCGCAATGCTGTTGGCATCTTCATTCCAGGATTGAAACAGCTGCTCGGATTCCAGTTGCTCCATGGCCTTTTCCCCAAGCTGCTTGTAATACAAAAATTGCTTCTCGGCTGTATCCAGAAATACCTGATTCATATCCACACGTCCACAACCCTTCACAAAATGTATTTATTCAGGAAAAGAAAACGTCCCGTCCTCATTCGGTTCAAAGGAAATGACTTTCCGTACAGCATCCAAATTAAGTTCACCATAGATATGCGGAAATAGTTCATTCAACTCATACAGGTCCTCATACACCAGTTCCGGTTTCAAGGCCCTCTCATCAATGCCAAGCAATAACAAATCCGTACGCCCTTGATAATATTGAGCCGCTACCCATGGAATCTGTTCTTTAGTGGAACAATGAATGAAACCGTCCGTCTCCAGGCTATCCGGTGCATACACGCTCTGTTTGGACACCTGCTCCCATACCGCTTGGGAAATAATACTGTAGATCATTGTTCCGCCTCCTTCAATTTCTTCTATGTATCCTGCATGTCATTGGAAGTATTATAGATCATCCCGGATACGGGAGTACAATTTTTGATCTGTAAACACACCTTTAATCTTCAATTGTTTACGCAGCAAACCTTCATATGACATGCCCAGCTTCTCCATCACTCGTGCAGAGCCGATGTTGCCTGCATTGCATTTCCCCTCCAGCCGATTGCAGTCCAATTCCTGAAAACAGTACGCAACAATCGGCTGCATCGCTTCTGCCGCAAGGCCTTTGCCCCAGCAACTGCTGGCAATCGCGTACCCCAGCTCAGCACTTTGCATGGATTCATTGAGATGAAAAATGCCACCTCGCCCGATCAGCCTCCCCGTTTCCTTCAGAATAAAGGCCCATATATAGACCGTCTTTTTCTCATAATTGTCCAACACCCTTTGAATATATTGAACGGAGTCGTCCAACGTTTCATGACAGTTCCACAGACTTTGCTGACTCACGTTGGGATCGGAGGCAAACATAAAATAATCATCGAGGTCGTTAAGCGTAAGACGTCTCAGTACCAAGCGATCTGTCTCAAACTCAGGTGATTCCGTAAAAAGCTTCTCTACCTTCACTTAAGTCCCTCCCCATCATCTAGCCTTCTTATTTCTTAGGAAATAACGATCAATCCCATACACACACAGAATGCCGACACCATACCTCAACAGATCCATTACCAGAAATCCACGTCCCAAAATAAGCGCACCCAGCACCGTTGAACGCACTTCGTTCAGCCAAGAAGTCTGAATCATTTGCGAACATTCGACGGCCCAGCTAAAAAGCAGGCTCACCATCAGCGCCAACTCTTTGCTGCGATTAATCCAAACCATCCGTACCCCAAAATAAATCATCGCTGCCCACAAGGCATCACCAAAATGCTCACGTACAAAATCCGGTAAAAGTTCACCAAAGTGTCTGGACGCCAGTCCTGCCGCCATGGTTATGATCACTGCGAAGAAATAAATCAGCCTCTCTTTGAAAAACGCCTTCATCATGGATCAAATGCCTTCATCAAGCACTTGTAAAATAAAATCCGTTTTGGCAGCGGTATATGCTTCTCTGTCATCCTTATTCTTATTAGCAAGTTTAGCTTTCAAAGCCGCATAAACCTCTACCAGATCCGGCCGCTGTCTTAGCACATCCCGAAACTGGATTTGGCGATCCCAACGTTCTTCGCCTGGGCGCATCAGATGAAGATGTACAGCCCTCTTGCCATCTTTCACTCTGACCCAGAAACGTCTATATTCCCGACCATCCAGTTCAGGTGGAACGTAGTTCCAGTCGACCGGATTCAGCTGATCGGCAATCAAGTCCATGTCCTCCCACGACTGCACCTCTCCCATCAAATCAATAATGGGCTTTGCGGGCAATCCGGGAATGGACGTGCTTCCGATATGTTCAAATCGATGAATATTGAGCTGCTGTAATAGTTCTCTGAGCTGGCGAATCTCTTCCTGAGCCTGTAGGCCCCACATAGGGTTAGCTTCAACAATCTCTACCGATTCTGTCGCCCATTTAGGCCAATTTTCCGGTTGCAGATGAACTGTCATGCAGATGCTCCCTCCTTTGCAGGACTGAATTTCAATCGGTATTCTTCCAGGTACTTCATATGGGATCGTTTCTTCGCGTCCTCAACTGTGGCAATCATCCCGAGTGTCAGTATCGAAAGTAGGATGAGAAGAAGATACTTTACGTAAGTCAAACCATAGAAATTGTTATCTGAGCTTATAATTGAAGAATTCAGTTTCATCACATCCAATTTTTTTATACTTAAAAGGGGCGTATGTCTACGCCCCATCTGTTTCTGTTCACGATGATGAAATGACCTTAATGGATATACTTCATTCGTTGAAAATTTTATTTTACCGTTACCGGTATAGTAACTTTTTTATTGCCCCACTTGGCAGTGATGGATGTTTTGCCTTTACCCACGGCCACAATCTTGCCGCCCGTTACTGTGGCTACACTTGGTTTGGTGCTGCTCCATACCGCACTGCTCGTTACAACCGTGGTTTTGCCTGTATCATACTGCGCCATCACACTCAGTGTTGTACTTGCCTGTGGCGATAAGACGAGTGTTTTCTGGCCTGTGATCAGCTTCTTGAGCAAAGGAACAACGGTAACCTCTGCCTTTATTGTCTGATTTTGATAAGTTCCTGTCAAGGTGGCTTGTCCTTCCGTCAGTGTTTTGACTGTACCATTCTTGACGATGGCTACATTATTGTTGGAAGAGGTCCACGTTACCTGTTTCGAAAGATTAATCGTTTTCCCATTGGCATATGTACCGATGACCTTCAACGCTTTCGATTTCTTAATATTCAGCTGCATGACAGCAGGAGTCACTTCGACTTTGGTAATCTGGTCCGTAATCGCTACGGGAACTTTAACCGTCTCTGAGCCATATTTGCCTTGTAACATCACTCTGCCAGGCGTAATTCCTTTGATTTTGCCACTCTCCAGCACCGCGGAAGCACTCGATACCGTCCATACAATCTCGGATGTCACGTCTTCTTCCTTGCCGTTTGCACGCACAATGCTTACTTTGGGCAGCGTACTTTCACTACCTTTGACAAAATTATAGGAACTTGGCGAAGCTTTGATGCTTTTAATTTTATCCTGAACCTTAACCACCAATTGCGCTTTGGCGCCATCTACCTGTGCGTATATTGTCGCTTCTCCCGCTGCCACAGCCTTCAATTTGCCTTTAATAATGGTGGCAACAGCTTCGTTACTCGTGGACCATGTGACGCCACCCGTAACATCCTGCTTGTTATCAAATCCTTCAATAACCGCCATCACCTGAAGCGTAGCTGTCTGGGACACACTCATCTGTTGCGGACTACTGTTGGTAATCTCGATAGATGTCACGTCACCCGTGGCTGCTAGGGCAAGCGAAGGAGCCAATGCTGCCAATACTAAAATAAAGGCCAAGGCGCCTCGTATTGCTAATTTCATTCCATTCATTGCAATCCTCATCTCCTGTAATCCAATATTTTACTTCTATTATATTATATCGGAAACTCATTACATAAAAGTGAATATCCCAAATAAGTAGAGGCATTCTTCAAGTCACTAGGAAGTGACTGAAAAATGCCTCTTTATTCAGAATAAGAACGGAATTGTAACAGGCTGCAATCCTATATAAATTAAACTATTCATTTACACAGAAACGGAGAGGACAGAAAAAACCTGGAAAAGCGAAGCGTTCGCCTTTATCACCGGATTTTCCCCTTGAGAAAAGGAAATTTTAAAAATCTGGGGATAACAGCGATTGGAAGGTTATTCTGTCATCGGAGTGTTCAGTGTAAAATCTTTAGTTCTACTTATATAGTTTAATTCAATAAATGTTTTGAGATAATCAGGATAGATACGATGAGAAAAAAGAACATGACCAGCAGCAGCTCGGGAAATCTTTTACTCATGTTCAGCTCTTTCTACCGAAGAAACCGTTGTACGAATAAGCTGCAGAACCTTGTCAACGGCGTTGTCCGTTCCACTCGCCTTCATATGGCCTACCATATGATCCCTCTCCATATATACAAGGTCAATATCTCGCAGGAATGTCTGAGGACTCAGCTGCTCTTCCTGGAGAACTCTTGCATAACCTCGCTCCTGAAAATACTTCGCGTTCAGCGTCTGTCCAACAAGAGATCCGCCGTTGGCATGGGGAATCAGGAGCATCGGCTTCCGCAGCAACAACCACTCATGGATCGCATTGGAGCCAGCACGTGACACGACCATATCCGCCATAACCATTAAATCCGCAAGTTCTTCATGCACATATTCAAATGCCTTGTAGCCTGCAAAACTTGGGAAGGATGAGTTCAATTTACCTGTACCACATATATGAATGATTTGATAACGCTTGAGCAGTTCCGGCAGTGTTTCAAGTACCATATGATTAAGCTTTTCCGAGCCCTGACTGCCACCCATAATCAACAGAATAGGTCTGTCGGAGACAAATCGGCAAAAATGAATCCCCCGTGCTCGGCTGCCAAGCTTCAACTCCTCCCTGATTACAGGTCCCACGTACATCGTCTTTCCTGAACCTTTCGTGGAGGCGAACGTCGCGGTATCCATAAACGTAGTACACATCATTTGGGCGTATCGCCGTGACAGCCTGTTGGCCAGACCCGGATGTAGATCCGGCTCCAGAATCAGCACCGGAACCCGGTTCCACCTAGCACCCACTACAGCAGGAACAGCTACGAATCCCCCTAACGAAAAGCATACATGAGGTTTAATTCTTAAAATGAGCAGATAAGCCTGCAGCACTCCTAGCATAATTTTGAACACATCGGAAATATTCGCCCACGACCAATACCTTCTCAACTTGCCTGTTGCAACCGCATGATAGTGAACTGCCGGGATTTTGCCGATTAATTGACGCTCGATGCCATGCTTGGAACCGATATAATGGATTTCCCATTTCTCCTGAAGCAATCTGGAGATCAGAATGAGATTGGCTGTCACATGACCGGCGGAGCCGCCTCCTGTAAATATGATCCTCCGTTTGAACACAGAAATCCCCCTCTCCACAGCATATCGCGTACTTCCGCCTTGGTCATGATGACATCCTCCGAATGATATCCTCTGCCAGGAAGAATAGATGTCCCACAACCCTCTTTATCCGCTAATTTGGCTGAAGGGGAGGTCGTAACAACAAAGTAGGACTTCTCCTCCTCCGCTTCCTTAACGTTTTCCCAATCTGAAATCAGCGTTTCATAAAGCCGTTCACCCGGACGGGCACCGATGAACTGTATCGGAACATCCTTTTGCCCAGCATCCTCTGCCAAAACCTGTGCGATATCCGTTATTTTGCAGGATGGCATTCGGGGTACAATAATCTCGCCGCCCTTGCATTGCTCCATGGCCGACAGGATAATTTCCACGGCGTCTCCAAGGGGAAGAAAAAAACGTGTCATTCTGGAATCGGTAACGCTAAGTGGCTGCTTCAACTCAAGCTGGCGTTTGAATAACGGTACTACGCTGCCCGTGGAACCAAGAACATTCCCGCTTCGTACACAAACAAAGCTTGTAGCGGAACGAATGTCAGCTAATAAAATCAATTTTTCCCCGATGGCTTTGGTCATCCCGTACATGCTGGAAGGATTCGCTGCCTTGTCCGTAGAGACATATACCACCTTCCGCACGCCATTCTCGATTGCAGCATCAATGACGTTCAGCGTTCCGATAATATTGGTCTTGACTGCACAATCCGGTTGGTCCTCGCAGACCGGAACATGTTTAAGCGCCGCAAGATGAAAGACATCATCTACATCCTTGCAGGCACCTGCCAGCTCCCAGCGGTCTCTGATATCCCCCAGTACAAACTTCACTCTCGGGTCAGGGATGGCTTGTCTCATTTGAGCCTGAAGCGAATCATTTCGTGAGAAAATACGTATCTCTTTTGGCTCCTGAACGAGCAATTGTTTGACCAACTCTTCTCCCCATGAGCCAGTGCCTCCCGTTATTAAAAAGGTTTTATTGAACATCGGATATCCCTCCATAAAAGTTCAGATTTGGTGATAGGCCTTATCCTAAGGCAATTGTGTTACATCAGTATGACAGGGGAACAATTGGCTTTTCCCAACGTTAACAAGCTCTAATTCAGGTTGCTTCTCACACACAAAAAAACCACCATTTGCATGGCGGCTCCTTCATTAACGTTGTATTAAAGGTAAAGAAAAATAAAACATAACTTTTCCATCGGCTACGCTAAGGCCATAGTCGGCATGGTGATTCTCCAGAATCGTCTGGGCAATAGACAAGCCCAGTCCCGTCCCGCTAAACTTTTTGCTGCGCGAACTATCCATTACATAGAAGGGCTCCCAAACCTGATCCCACTGTTCATGCTCTTCCTTATCCGTTTCATTGGCGATACCGAAATATGCCGCTTCCTCTTTCAGTTCAAGTGTAATGGTTATTCGGTCACCGCTTGTATATTTCACCGCGTTGGTCATCCAATTGTGCAGAACAGACTCCAGCTTTCGTCGATCAGCCAGCACCCAGGTCTCGGCAGTCCATCCATCCTCCACTTCCACATGCAAGCCATGCTGCTGAAATACGGTTTCATAGGTATGAAGGGTCTCCGTGAGCAGTTGGCGAAGATCAACGGGTTCAACATCATATACTTCAGCCTGTAATCGGGATAGCTCCAAGAGACGGTCAATTAAACCAGCCAGCTCTTCGCTCTGTTGCTCGATTACCCCAGCATAGGTTCCGTCATCCAGGCCATCCTGAATACCAGAGGCATAGACTCGAATCAGGGAGAGCGGTGTTTTCAATTCATGCGAGATATCCGAGATGAACGTTCGCAGATTGGCGTTTTTCATTTCCAAAGAATGCTGCGCCTGCTGCAATTTGTCGCTCATCACATTGATGCTGCGTCCTAAAGACTCAATCTCATCACCTGTCTTTATATCCACCTTCGTAAACGATAAATTGGAAATGGCCTCAGCCGTTTCGCTTAGTTTTGCGAGCGGTTTAACAATCCGGGCAGTATACAACACGGAAAGCAGGATAAGCAACAGCAGCATGCCGAGCCATATGTACGCGTTGAACTGATTAATAATTCGAATCGTCTCCGCTGAATGGGAGATGGATTCGCCGACAGCAAACACAGAATCCCCCACCTTCACAAAGTTCACGAGAAAGCTTGATTTCAACTTGGTCTGATCATAGAATTTATTAACCCGGGCACCCTCACGCAGCGCAGAAATACTCTCCTCTGTCAGCCAAAATTTACTGAGGGCAATCCCCTTGCGGTTATATTGAAATAACAATTGATCGTTAATATCATTCACGCTATCCTTCAACGAAGCATAAGCGATAGCGACCTCGTATTGCCTTTCAAGGCCCTCAATCCGTGGCAGCTGAACGCCATGTTCTGAAGCAGAGATTTCAGTCGTTAACTCGGCCAATTTCTGCTTTTTTTGATACAAAAAATAGCTGGGCAGGAAAAACGTATTGACGATAAAGGATAGGAAAAAGACAACACACAATGCACCAATAATGCGCACGAGCAGTTTTCGGGTCAGTTTACTCATTTTGATCCTCTAGGCAGTAGCCCATTCCCCGGTACGTTTTGATCGAATCTTCTCCAATTTTCTCACGCAGTCTGCGGATATGAGTGTCTACGGTGCGTTCCTCACCGAAATAATCGAAACCCCACACCTGATCCAGCAAAATTTTACGGGTTACGATCTGCCCCTTGTTCATTCCCAGAACCCTCATTAATTCAAATTCCTTATGGGTAGCCCCTACATCCACTCCACCACGGTAGATCTTCTGGCCTTCCAGATCGATGGTCAGTTCTCCCACCATGATCTTGGAGGATAGTTGCAGCAGCTTCTTTACACGCAACAGAAGGATACGCGAATCAAACGGCTTGCGCAGATAATCATCCGCCCCGGCCTTCAAGGCAACAAACTCATCATCCGATTCCCCTTTGGCTGTCAGCAGCAGTACCTTCGCCCGACTCGTACGCTTGATTTCCCGGCACACCTCGACACCGCTGCGACCTGGCATCATCCAATCCAAAACCGCCAAATCAATTTGATTATTATAAAAGAGATTCAGGGCCGCTTCCCCATCCTCGGCTAAAAACACCTGAAAGCCCTCTTTAACAAAATAGGCCTTCAATATTTGCAGCATCAGCGGTTCATCATCCGCCAGCAGCAGGTTCATATCTGCACCTCCTTTCCAAACTGGATTCTACTATACAATCTGTACGTTACAGCTGTGTGACATACCCGTCTGGTTTGGCCATTTCCCACATCTCTATACTGTGGCCTTCGTAACACAAAAGCGCTGAACACTCTTCACTGGTCCCAACATCACAGGCAAAACAAAAAGGAACCCCCACAAGGGTTCCCTTTTTACTTCTCAACACAGCGTGTAATCCTTTTAAATCTCTTCATCTTCGTGCGGCAAAATCAAATATTCGGCACCGCCCATATAAGGCTGAAGTGCGGCTGGAATACGAATGCTTCCATCCGCCTGCTGATGATTCTCCAGCAATGGGATCAGTATACGTGGCGAAGCCACAGCCGTATTGTTCAACGTATGGCAGTATGCAAGCTTGCCTTGGGCATCACGACAACGAATATTCGAACGCCGAGCCTGGAAATCATGCAGATTCGACGACGAATGTGTCTCCCCGTACGCATTGCGGCTTGGCATCCAGGTCTCAATATCGTACTGTTTGTACGTTTTCTGCGACATATCCCCTGTACACACAGCAACTACTCGATAAGGCAGTTCCAGCAATTGCAGTAATTCTTCGGCGTGTCCTGTAATTTCCTGCAGCATTCGCTCCGATTCTTTCGCATCCGGTGCACAGAGAATGACTTGTTCCACTTTGGCAAATTGATGCACCCGGTACAATCCGCGTACGTCCCGCCCGCCTGAGCCAACCTCACTGCGGAAACATGTCGATGTGGCAGCCAGCTTGATTGGCTCCTGCACATCCACAATCTCATCCGCATAATACGAAACCAGCGGCACTTCCGATGTTCCCACCAGCCACTTGTTCTCGCCTTGTAATTCATAGACCTGATCCCTCCCTGTGGGGAAGAACCCCGTGTTCAAAAGGGTATTCTCCCTCACCATCAGAGGAACTTCCATTGGCGTAAATCCATGCTTCAGCAGCAGATCAAGCGCAAGTTGCTGTACAGCCCGGTGCAGGAGCAGCCCTGCTCCTTTGAGCACATAGCTTCGTGTTCCGCCGATTTTCACCCCACGTGGGATGTCGATTAGATCATGCCGTTCACCGAGTTCCACGTGATCCTTGGCCTCATAATCGAATACCGGCAGCTCACCCACACGTCTCACCTCCACATTGTCCTCATCCGATACGCCCAATGGCGTATCCGGCGATACAACATTGGGTACCAACCATTGCAGCCTTGTCACTTCCTCCTGCACAACGGCAAGCTTGGCTTCAACATGCGCCAACTGATCATTCAGCTGTTTCACCTGTCCTCTTAAACCCTCGGCTTGCTCACGCTCACCAGCTTGCATCAGTCTGCCGATATCCGCAGATAACGAATTACGTACTCTACGCCCTTCTTCCGTTTCCAGTAAAAGAGCTCTGCGCTCTTCGTCCCGTTCCAACAATTCGCGAATACTGATATTCATTCTCTTGCCAACTGCCGCAGCTTGCACCTCTTCTGCATGTTCCCGAATCCACTTCATTTCCAACATGGTCACCGTCTCCTTTGGCTGTAAAAATACAAAGAGCGCCCTCATCCCTTGGGACGAGGAGCGCTCTGCTCGCGGTGCCACCCAACTTGCTGAACCAGAATATTCTGGTTCAGCCTCTTGGTCCGCGATAACGGGCGGTTCCGGTTAACTTGGGGAATGGTTCGCTCCCCTGGCGAAAACGCCTCCGAGTTGGATGCTCTTCAACGGCATGGTCCGATCTGTAATTGTTGTTTTTCAGTATATACGAACTTTAGCCTCCATTGCAAGTTATCCGTGCATACCCTTACATGTCCTGTTATGATAGAGATTGTTTGTTTTTAGGAAATACTCCTGAATGGCAGACTTACTACATAACATAATATCTAGAAGGAGTTTTTCTTCATGAAAAAATTGCTTTGGATTGGATGCTTGTCCTATTTCCTCATCGGACTTGCCCATGTGGTTCTCGGCTCCATCCTACCCGTTGCTCTTGAACATTATGGCAAGGATTATAGTCAGGGAGGCACACTGATATTTGCCCAATTTGCCGGGTTCCTGGGTGGTGTATTGTTATCTCCGTGGTTGAATAAACGCTTCGGGAAACGAGGCGGTCTATTAATTGCCGCAGCGTTGCTCTGCATTGCAGAGTTATCCTATATGCTGCTGCCTCCTTGGGGCTGGATGTTCGTCATTGCACCTGCAGCCGGATTCGGATTCGGTATGATAGAAGCTGTCATCGGTACAATTATCATTGCAGCAATTAAAGATAACACGGCGGTTGCCATGAGCCGACTTGAAGTGTTATTTGGTATCGGCGCCATGGTCATGCCGCTCATTGCCAGCGGTCTGATTTCTGCCGGGTACTGGCGCATGTCGTTCCTCGTGGTTGCCGTCTGTGCAGCGATGACTTTTATCTTCTGGGCCAAAAGTTCATTCGGTGAGCTGGACAACGAGCTGAGTCGACGCAGCTCAGACCAGACTTCTGTACACACTCAAGCTGCTGAATTGCCTCAAGGATCGAATCCTGAAGACATTAAACCAACTCGCTCAACCTATCACGGCCGTAATTTGGCTCTTCTGTCTTTATTTGTTTTATTTTTCTTTCTCTATGTCGGCACTGAAATGAGCCTTGCCAACTTCATGCCAGCCATTCTGATTGAGAAAATGAACATGAAGGAAGCAGGTGCTGCACTTAGTGTTACCTGCTTCTGGATCGCCATGTCCGTTGGACGACTGTTTGCCGGATATATTGCGGAGAAATTCCAATATCGCGTCTACGTTCTGTACAGTTGCCTTGCAGCAGTTGTGCTGCTGATGATCTTTCCTTTTACCAACCAGATCTGGTCGGCATTTCTGATCATTCTGTTGCTCGGGCTCGCATTATCTGGTGTATTCTCCATTGCCCTCGTCTTCGCCAGCAAAATGCTGCCTGGAACAGAAGAATCAACGCCCAGCATCCTGATTGCGTCAGGTGGGGTTGGTGGTGCCATTCTGCCTTTGGTTACAGGCTGGAGTCTGGACCATCTGGAGGTTAACCAGTCCGCATGGATGCTTGCCATTTTAGCAGTTGGTCTGCTGATGATCAGCGTGATTGCGTATCAATGGCAGAACAAACATGTGGTCGATACAGTGACTTAACAGTTATGTGTCGAGGCAGACCTGAGAATTAGAATCAGAAATAGAATACCTATTATAGAGATTGAGATGTCCACCGCCATGAATTGGCGGTGGACATTTTGTTGTAGCGTTATTCTGTTCTAACGAACCTGGTACACGCTATTCATCTCCATTTCTGCATGTTTGAAATCTAACGAATCCTAGAGACGTTATTCTAGATAATTAGCTCCAAATCAAGGTCTCGTTGCAGTTTCTTAGCATAATAACGCCGCTGAGATTCGTTAGATTTTTCATTCCTTAAAAACCGGCCTAATAAGATGTTCTCGATTCGTTAGCGCTGTAATCATGGTAGAAAGTGTCCTACCTTTGCCTCAGATCACCTTTCATTGAAGGTGATCATACGATCTATTTATTTGCACAAGATTGCCCAGGAAATACTTTCAGGTGCTCTAAATCGGAACTAACGTTATTTAGGTTGAAGGGACTACACTCCCCTTATCCTTAATGAATTTACCGAATACATATCGAACGAGTGGTCCCAGAATAATAATTTGGTAAGGAAGCGCCAGACTGAAATTACGAGCAATCGTATGAAGATACGTACTTAGTACGGAGGCTCCATTTAACTGATTCGCAAGATAAGCGGAAATCATTCCGTACAAGGACATGATCAGAACCATCCCAATGACCATGAAAAATGACATAGCGAGCACGCCCAAAATTTTATTGGATTTGTCAAAAGGTAAGGAAAATGCAATTTTTCTCGCTACAGGTCCAACAATGAAGAACTCCACCAGAAACGCAATAATAAAACACAATATGAATTGAAGCAGTATATCTAGCGCGGACATCTTGCTCAATAACCCATTGTGCCATAAATTGAAAGTCATCATGACGATGACCATTCCTGTGCACATCATCATTCCAAAAACAATCTGTTCTTTCTTCGTCGTTGGCAAATCTCTCATCCTCTCTGTTTACCTTCGTAATTATAGAGATGATGAAGCCTTCCTCATAAGTGAACATTCTGTGAACAATTATAATTTTCCCAAATTAAAAATCGGATTTGACAACCCCGTAGTACAGCCCTATGATATCCCTTAAAATGGTAGAAAAGATCCACTGCATATTTAAAGGAGGATTTTTGATTATGAGTTTTCAAAAGCGCATTGACCACGTCGGCATTGCCGTTCGCGATCTGGAGACCACGCTGCGTTTCTACACGGAGATTGTTGGTCTTGAATTGAAAGACCGGGTAACCCATACCAACGGTGTCATTCAGCTCGCCTTTCTCGGCTTCAACGGAAGCGATGAGACCGAGATTGAGTTGATTCAGGGATACAGCGACAAGCTGCCTTCCGAAGGTACGGTGCACCACTTTGCCATCCATGTCGATGACCTTGAGGCCGAGTATAACCGCATTAAAGAAACCGAGGCCGAGTTTATTGATGGAGAGATGATTACACTGCCTAACGGTTACCGTTATTTCTTCATCTATGGACCTGAAAAGGAATGGATTGAGTTCTTCCAGCGCTAAAAATTGGAGCTGATTTTTATGAACATTTTAATTACCGGTGCAGCCGGAAAAATTGGACGTGACGTGTCCCAACACTTGTCAGAAGCATTTCACCTGCGACTAACAGATTTGAATATCGACAGACTGCATACGTATCAAGGGACAGACCATGAGATCATGACACTGGATGTGACAGATCCCGAAGCCTGTCAGCACGCTTGCGAAGGCATGGATGTGGTTGTACATCTGGCGGGAGATCCTTCCCCGCATGCCGGATTCTATGAATCGTTGTTGGACATCAATATCAAAGGTACATTTAATGTATTCCGTGCAGCCAAGGACCAAGGTGTGCAAAGAGTCATTCTGGCAAGCAGTGCACAGACGATCGAGGGGTATCCCATTGATGCTCAGGTCTATCCAGACATGCCGACACGCCCACGGAATTTGTACGGGGTTAGCAAATGTTTTGGAGAATCGCTTGCTTCCTATTTTGCGTATACCGAAGGTTTACAAAGTGTTGCAATACGTATCGGTGCATATGATGATTTTCAACCGGATGGACCCGTGCTGGAGGCAAGGGATATGAGCGCGTATATTAGTCCGGCTGACTTGTGTAATTTGATGTTCAAAGCAATTACAGCTACAGAGCTGGAGCCCTTCACCATACTGCATGGGATATCGAATAATAGGTTTAAACGGTTGAATCTGGAAGCCACTCAGAAACAGGTAGGCTATGACCCGAAATCCGATGCTTTTGCACTCAGTCAGATTTCCTTATATGATTCGCCACGATAATTGTTGAAAATCACACATCTTAACAGGCCGTTATACATATGTATAACGGCCTGTTTGATAACTTCATACGTGTCCCCATCCAGTTCCTGACTGGACATGCATAGGCCTCTGGCCTATAATTACACATAGTAATGCCCGTAACTTCATAGTTTCCCAGGGGAGTCGGAATAGGCCGACTGAGAGTGTATCCCACCAAGATACTGACCCTTAGACCTGATCTGGATCATGCCAGCGTAGGAATCGGAGTATATCGAATTGGCCCAGCCTCTTTGCTGAGTGCCACATCTCTAACGCCTGCACGCGTCCCGGATTAACGGGGCGCTTTTTTAATGTTCTTTTATATAGCCAGAGAGCTAAAAAAAATGACGTCATCCGGATCATAGCTGGTATAAATCTGTCGATTTATGCAAGATGCTTGGATATGAAGCCAAGGAGTACCCCGTGCCACTGGCCGGACAACATGAAGGAGAGAAATGAAGATGAGATGGCGTAAAATGATGGGCCTAATGCTCTTATGCGTACTACTAGTGGCTGTGGCCGCATGTGGCGGCAAAGAAGCTGCACCTTCAGGAGAAACTGGCAGCAGCAATACCGAAAACAGCAATGAAGGTGACAACGCAGCCCTCAAGGACATTAAAGTAGTGCTGGACTGGACACCAAATACGAATCATACCGGCCTGTATGCGGCCGTAGATCAAGGTTTTTACAAGGCCGAAGGCTTGAACGTAGAGATTGTACAACCAGGTGCCGGTGGCGCAGATACGATGGTTGCATCAAATGAAGTGCCTTTTGGCGTAAGTTATCAGGAGAGCGTGACTCAGGCCCGCACACAAGGCGTACCACTCGTGTCCATCGCTGCGGTTATTCAGCATAACACGTCCGGATTTGCCGCTCCGGTGGATCGAAACATCAAGTCTCCCAAAGATTTTGAAGGCAAAACCTATGGCGGCTGGGGTTCCCCAGTCGAAGAAGCCGTGATGCAATCCATTATGGAAGGTGAAGGCGCCGATGTATCCAAAGTGAAAAACATTAACATGGGTGACGCCGACTTTTTCACCGCTGTGAAACGTGATATCGACTTTGCCTGGATTTTCTACGCGTGGACGGGTATTGAAGCCGAACTGCGCGGCGAACCGATCGACATGTTATATGTGAAGGATTATTCCGAGGCACTGGACTACTACACTCCTGTACTCGTTACCAATGAAAAGACGATTCAGAACGATCCCGAGCTGGTCAAAGCATTCCTGAAAGCCACTTCCGAAGGATATCAATATGCGATTGATCATCCCGAAGACGCTGCGAACATTCTGATCAAGGCCGTACCGGATCTGGATAAGGACCTCGTACTCGCAAGCCAGAAGTGGCTGAGTCCGAAATATCAGGATGACGCACCGCGCTGGGGTGAGCAGAAGCAGGAAGTATGGCAGAACTATACAGATTGGATGTTTAGCAAAAAACTGCTCGATGAGCAGGTAGATGTATCCAAAGCGTATACAAACGAGTTCTTACCCCAATAAAAATTTTTTAAGTTTAACTTTTTTTTACACCAGAACGAAGAGTGCAGAACCCATCTGAAGAAACGAAGTGGTCGCCTTTATCCCCGGATTTTCCCCTTGCGGAAAATGAAATCAAAAAAATTCGGGGATAACAGCGATCGGAAGAGGGTACTGCAATCGGAGTGGTCAAGTGTAAAGCTGGTTTAACTCATGCAATTTAACTCGAAAGGAAAAGTGATCTTTCATGGCAAGCACACTACTTAGCATTCAAGTCATTCCTAAAACGCCAAATGGCGAAAATTCCTATCCTTATGTTGATCGTGCCATTGAAGTGATTCAGCAGTCCGGCTTGAAATATCAGGTTAATGCACTGGATACCACGATGGAGGGTGAACTGGAGGAACTGCTGGAGGTTGTCCGCAAAATGCACGAAGTTCTCGTGGAAGCCGGCAGTCCAAGCATCATCTCACAGATCAAGATCGCCCATAGCCCAAGCGGCTTCAGCATGGACACCCTGACGGAGAAATATCGCTAATGCATGCCTATTGGAAAAGCGTATGGCCGCCCTTTGTGGCGGTTATTCTCTTTATAGCGATATGGCAGGGAGCTGTCTCCCTGTTCCATATTGAGAAATGGATGCTGCCTGCGCCTTCGGACATCGCCCATGAAGCAGCGTCCCAAGCAGATCGACTTGGCATGCATGCATGGGCAACAATCCAGCTGACATTGATTGGGTTCGCAGCAGGTACGCTCGTGGGATTACTGATTGCGATGGTGCTGCATTTGATTCCATTTTTGAAATCTGCACTCTATCCATTACTTATCCTTAGTCAAAATATTCCGACCATCGCGCTCGCGCCGCTCCTGTTAATCTGGTTCGGATTTGGGCTGCTGCCCAAATTGATTACTATCATCCTGGTCTGCTTCTTCCCGGTGGCTGTAGCTGCTATGGACGGGTTGACCCGCACCGATGCAGCGATGATGAACTATATGCGCATGGCTGGTGCAAAACGCGGCCAAATCTTCTGGAAGCTCGAACTTCCACATGCATTGCCCTCGGTATTCTCGGGGATTAAAATCGCCGCTACGTACAGCGTCATGGGTGCGATTATCGCCGAATGGATCGGTGCAGATAAGGGGATCGGTTATTATATGATGCTGCAAAAATCAGCCTATCGGACGGATCGTCTTTTCGTGGCAATCATGATTATTGTAGCACTGAGCCTGCTGCTCTTCCTGCTCATTGCGCTACTGGAGAAGCTGCTCGTACGCTGGCGACCACAAAAGCGATAACTTTGAAATATATGCACCCTATAAAGGTTAGGAAGTGATGACAAGATGACACCCGAACACAACGAGCGGGTAGCTGCTGAGCCGGATGAAGGTGCAACCCTTCCAACGAGCAGCGGAGGTCCCGAGCAAGAAAACGTGGCCTTACCTGCACATCAATCATCACCAGCGCTCGAAGTTCTGAACGTGCATGCTTCGTTCCGCGAGCGACGCAGCACATTGCCTGTTCTGGATGGCCTGTCCCTGACCGTGGAACAAGGAGAATTCGTAGCCATCGTCGGCCCTTCCGGCTGCGGCAAAAGCACCCTGTTTCACATCATCGGCGGCCTGCTGAAACCACAGGAGGGACAAATCCTGATGAATGGTCAGAATGTTACCGGGCAACGCGGCAAGATTAGCTATATGCCGCAGCAGCCTGCCCTCTTCCCATGGCGTACCATTGAGGACAATGTGCTGCTTGCAGGTGAAGTGTCTGCGGATGCACCCCCCCGGGCTGAGGCGCTTGCAGATGCCCGAAAGTGGCTGGGCAGTGTCGGACTGGCCGGGTTCGAACAAGCCTATCCGCATATGTTATCGGGCGGTATGCAGCAGCGGGTTGCCTTTCTGCGCGCCCTACTCAGTCCGCAGGAGCTGATGCTGCTGGACGAGCCTTTCAGTGCGCTGGATGCACTGACCCGCAGCGATATGCAGCGCTGGCTGCTCGATATCTGGGAACAAAACCGCCGCTCGGTGCTGTTCATTACGCATAATATCGAGGAAGCACTGCTGCTCGCTGACCGTATCTACGTCCTGTCGAATCGGCCTGCGACTGTACTTCACGAGGTCGATGTTCCCTTTGATCGTCCACGTCGGGAAGCGATTACGGAGGAGTCTGCTTTTCTTGAACGGAAACGGCAGATTTCCCAGTGGATGAGAGAAGAACAGCAGAAAACCCGCCTATCTAAATAGTGCGGGTTTTTAAGTTATTATTTTCCTAAAATGGGTGATCTAAGATTAACTACTCTGCGTATCATTGGTAAAAGATAAAAAGGAGGGGTCCAGCCATGCAATCAACCGCTTTTGCACCCTTGATCGATGCCCATCTTCACCTGGACAAATATACACCTGAAGAACAACGTGAGATGCTGCATTCCTTCCCGTCCCAACAGGTTGAGGCCGTCATCGCCGTTTCCATGAATCTGGCATCTGCCCAGACCAACCTGGAACTCGCTTCACAATACCCCCGTACCGTATATCCGGCCTTTGGCTTCCATCCGGAGCAGCCCCTGCCGTCCCTGGCAGAGCAGGATCTGTTCTTCGACTGGATCGAAAAGCATATGGAACAAGCCACAGCGATTGGGGAAGTTGGATTGCCTTATTACAACCGACAGGAAGCCGAACAATTAGGACAATGCTTTGATCAGCGCGGCTATATCGATCTGTTGGAGCGATTTATCCAGCTAGCCAAGCGACACGGTAAACCGATTATACTGCACGCTGTATACGAGGATGCCGATATCGCCTGTGATCTGCTGGAGCAATATCATCATCGCCGGGCTCATTTTCACTGGTTCAAGGGTTCCAAGCGGACCGTCCAGCGAATGGCTGACAACGGATATTTCGTCTCATTCACACCTGATATCATATACGAAGAGGAAATTCGCGAATTAGCTCGCCAGTATCCTTCCGAGCAGGTTATGGCAGAGACCGATGGGCCTTGGCCCTTCGAGGGACCTTTCCAGGGAAGAATGACGCACCCTGCCATGACGAGACAGGTCATTCAAGCTTGGAGTGAAGTGACCGGTATGGGAACGGAGCGGGCTGCGCGTCTCTTTTATCAGAATACGAAACGCTTCTACGGTCTCCCTTAGAGACGAGTTGGCGTCCAGTCTTGTGCTGATTCCTCAACTAAATGGGTACAGTATAGTATACAAAAAAGAAGTCAGTTGGCATCCGCCGAACTGACTTCTTTTGTATTTACGCTTAACGTTTCAAGAATCCTTTGCCTTCGAGGAATGGCTTCATCTGTAGACGTACCGGCTCTGTGAGACGTTTCGCCATCATTTCGGACCACGGCGTAGAGCGTTCCCCTTGGGTGCGCTCCTTCATGTATGCAGCAGTCGTTTCGTCATAGCTCTCGACGCCTTTGAGGGTCTGCTCGGCGTTATAGCGGCCATGGTGTAAGACCGCATCCAGCGGTAGACGCGGACGAATACCCGTCTCCTGATCAGCAACACCAATACACATTCCATATACTGGATATACTCCCTCAGGCAAGCCCAATACTTCGCTAACTTCCTCAATGCGATTGCGCAGCCCACCAATATATACAATTCCGAAACCCAGTGACTCTGCTGCAAGTGCAGCATTTTGCGATGCGAGTGCTACATCGATTGTCGCCACCATAAAGTTTTCAGTGGAGTCCTCATAGGATTCCTTTTCAGGCAAATGACGCTTGGCAGCATCACTTAACCGATATAGATCAGCACACCATACGAGAAACACAGGGCATTCGTTCACGTAAGACTGATTGCCTGCCAATTCAGCCAATTTGGCCTTCTGCTCCTGTTCGGTAACAGCAATTACAGTATAGGCCTGTACACTACTTGAAGAGGAAGCCATCTGCCCGGCCGCCACGATGGCTGCCAGCTGTTCCTCACTTACCGGGTCTGACTTGAATTTCCGCACAGAGCGGTGCTTCATCATCAATTCAATGGTTTCGTTCATCGCTATTCACTCCCAATCCTCGTAGTACGAATTCAATGGTCTGCTCGGCCAGCTCATCTGTGTTCATGTCCTGATAGTCAAAGCTAAATCGTGAATTCTTGGCCCGTTTGTGTGCCAAAGCCACACCCATGACCTGAAGCATCGCATAAGATACGGACTCAATCTGAAACACGCCCTGCTCCTTGCCTTCTTGCAGCAGTTCTCTCACTCTGGTCCAGACGGGGTCCAGAAAACGAAACACGGTAGCTGTACGATGGGTACGCAGCGTAATTTCAAGCTGCACAATATCGCTCATCTCCCGGTCCGTCATCGTGAACTTTACGACTTCACCTATGATTCGTCGGATACCCTCCACGGGGGAGGACATGGACTCTTCAGCCAACTCGTTCATCATATGATCAGGAAAAAAGTGTTCAAATAAGGCTTCAAACACCTTTTCTTTTCCGCCAAAATGATACGAGACCAGCGATACATTTGCACCCGCCTCATCACAGATTTGACGAACACTTGTCCCGTCATACCCCTGCTGTGCAAAAAGCTTCTTGGCTGCAAGCAAAATCCTCGTTTTTATATCCAATTCCGGTTCCGTCATTCCGTCCGCTCCTCTTGTCCGTTCTATTCATTTGCTCCAGCTCACCAGGCTGCAGCGAGACTACTCTATCGTTTCATTATGAAAGTTTGTGCATCAAAGCGCAAGGTGTGTGGCCTGCAATCCTGCAAGGCTAGCCACCTTAAGCTACTATTAAACCAAGCACCCCGGTGAATATCACCGGGGTGCTTGATCATATCCTATGAAGACCAACCATTACGTCTGGAATATTAGCTGTTCATTTGAGCCGGGCTTGGTGCCCCAACTGGCATGCGTTGTTTTTTCAACAACGTCACCACCAGGGAAAGGGCTACAGCAACCAGCAATACAATGGTAATCGAGCCAGCAGCGGCTTGAACTCCAGGACCGCCCAGTTGAGCGCTCAGAACACCTTGAACGGCATATGTGGCTGGCAGATACTGGCCAATACCACTGTAGAAACTGTTCAGCAATTCACGTGGCACCATTGCACCGGAGGATACCAGTTGCAGGGACAGGGAAATGATGTTGAACAAGCTTCCCGCTGGTCCAAAGCAGATCAGGAAGAACTGGGAGAAGAACATGAACGTGCAGAGGAACAACGCCTGGAACAACCAGAATGCGATAAATCCTTGCTCGATCTGTCCGCCCAGGGACACTATCAGTGATGATCCCAGCAGGGAAACGACAAGAGCAGACCCCAGATTGATAACCACTCTGGCACCGAACAATGTCCAGCGGGAGTGAGTAGCGGACAGCATACCCATCGCTGTCTGCAGGTTCATCCCCATAATCATGGCTCCCACATAAGAAGCGAGTACCATCATCATCGGAACCATTTGGTTGTTCATGCCGTTAACCGGATTAATGGAAGTGGTTGTACCTTCCACTCGTGTAGTCAGGTTGGCAGCAGCTTCAGCTGCCTGAGCTGCAGGCGCTCCGGAAGCGGTCAACACAGCTTGCACACCTTGTGCGGTTGCTTGCTTGTTAATCGTGTTCGTCACACTTTGCGATACACCTTGCATCATGCTTTTGATCGTCACCGGGTTCGCCTCGTTAATGGTGTATTTGATTTCGGCAGTGGAACCGGCTGTCTGAATCATCTCGTTAAACCCTGCAGGAATATTGAGCACCATATGAATCTTGCGATGATTTAACTGGTCAAGTGCTTCAGCAGCACTGAGATTCGTTACGGTATGAAAAGGAAGTGTCTCAGCCATACGATCTGCGATCCCCTTGGACTGCTCTCCATCCTCATTGACAACGGCAACCGTCAATTCATTCATCCGGTCATTCACTCCGGAATATGCTGTCATCCAGATCACGCTGAAGATCACTTGGAACATAAGTGCCGTCACGATCCCCACAATTACTGGCGGTTTTTTCAACAATATACGTAAAGCCTGCAACATAAATGATGTCCTCCATTACTCATTAGTTCGAATTTGATGTAAACGATTGTTTAAATCAAACGATCGTTTTAAATTTTAAGTCTATATGTCTATATTGTCAAACTATTTCTGAAAGGTTCAGAAAGATAAAGATGTGTTTCGCAAACAATGAATTCCATTTCATAAGAGGACATCACTTCACATCCTCACCTCTTTTAACAAGGAAAGGACAGCTCCTTTAACATATCTCAAACATCGTTCCCCAACAAAAAAAGGCGCGGATCGCCGTAGCGGACCGCACCTTGCTTACTTTTGAGCATAATAAAAAGTTGAATCACGTCCCTCAATGGACATCAGTCATTGCTTTTCAGTTTCATTCGTTGCAGACGCAGCGAATTCAGTACAACCGACACGGAGCTGAACGCCATGGCCGCACCTGCCAACCAAGGAGCCAGGAAGCCCACTGCTGCAATTGGAATACCAATCACGTTATAACCAAGTGCCCAGAACAGGTTCTGCTTGATATTGCCCATCGTGCGCCGGCTCATCTCGATCGCATCTGCAATACTGTTCAGGTCCCCGCGCATTAGCGTAATATCCGCTGCTTCCATCGCTACATCGGTTCCGGTTCCAATCGCCATACCAATATCGGCTGTAGCAAGGGCCGGAGCATCGTTGATTCCATCTCCAACCATCGCTACCTTGAGGCCACTTTCCTGAAGTTTTTTCACTTCTGCCGCTTTACCCTCTGGCAGCACCTCAGCCAGAACTTTATTAATTCCGGCTTGCTCCGCTACAGCGCGTGCTGTCCGCTCATTGTCTCCCGTAATCATGATGACATCGATTCCCATAGCATGAAGCCGCTGAATGGCTTCCCGTGAAGTATCCTTGATAGTGTCAGCCACGGCAACAACCCCAGCCCATTGACCGTCTACCGCGACCAGCATCGCTGTACGCCCTTGTTCTTCAAGGTTGTTCATCTGCTGCATGGTTTCCTCGGAGACATTCACCTTCGCATCCGTAAGCAGTCTACGTGTCCCGACCAGGACCTCTTGTCCCTGAACCCGAGCTCGCACACCATATCCCGGTATGTTCTCGAATTGCTCGGATTGGGTTAACTCCAGACCTTTAGCTCGGATTCCTTCTACAATCGCCTCAGCCAAAGGATGCTCCGAACTCTGCTCAGCTGCCCCCACTCGCTGCAACAGCTCTGCTTCCGACCACTCTGGAGCGGTCACCACATCTGTAAGCACGGGCTTGCCTTGGGTAACTGTACCTGTTTTGTCCAATACAACGGTCTGGATCTGCTGTGCCGATTCCAGATGTTCGCCGCCTTTGAACAATACACCGTATTCCGCCGCACGTCCCGATCCAGCCATAATAGACGTTGGCGTTGCAAGGCCCAGCGCGCAAGGACAGGCAATGACCAGAACAGCAATCGCCTTCTCCAGCGAACCGGCAAAGTCACCGGGACTTGCGAACAAATACCAGATCAGGAACGTCACTGCCGCGATGCCTACAACAATCGGAACAAAGATGCCTGAAATCACATCGGCAATCCGCTGAATAGGGGCTTTGGAACCCTGCGCTTGCTCAACTACTTTAATAATCTGAGATAATGCCGTGTCCGAGCCAACGCGGGTGGCACGCAGTCGTAATACTCCATTTTTGTTCAGCGTAGCGCCTGTAACGGTGTCCCCCGGTTTTTTATCCACGGGCAGGCTCTCTCCGCTTAACATGGATTCGTCAACAGAAGACTGCCCCTCCTCCACGATGCCATCCACAGGAATGCTGTCTCCGGGTTTGACCAGAACGAGATCACCTACCACAACATATGCCGACGGTACAATAACCTCCTGTCCATCACGAATCACTCTGGCTTCACGTGGAGCCAGTTCAATGAGGCTCTTGATCGCCTGAGAAGAGCGCCCTTTGGCTACGGCTTCGAACCATTTTCCCAATAGGATCAACGTAATCAGGATTGCACTCGTCTCATAATATAGTTCCACAGTTGGCATGGCTGCTGCAGCCATGCCCGCCCCGCCATGATCCATCATGGTCGAAGCTGCATTGCCGCTGATCAGGGTCAGATACAGACTGTAGAAGAACGCTGCACTTGTACCCAAAGCAACCAGTACATCCATATTGGCACTGCCATTGCGCAGCGCTTTATAGGCTCCTACATAGAATTGCCATCCGATCACAAACTGTACTGGCGCTGCCAACACCAGTTGGAACCATGGGTTCATGAACAGGTCCGGTACCCAGATCCACGAAGTGAATGAGAAGTGACCCACCATGGCCCAAAGCAGCGGCAAAGATAACAGGGCGGAGATCATCCATTTCCACTTTTTGCGCTGTAATTCACGCTCTCGCACTGATTGGGTATCTTCCTGTGTCTGCTGCAATTCCGCGCCATAACCAAGCTGCTTGATCTTCGCCGTAATATCGGATGCTTTCAACGCTCCCGCTGCGAACTCCACATGTCCCGTCTCAAGCGCCAGATTCACGTTAGCTCGGGATACACCCGGTAACCGGGAAAGACCCTTTTCGATTCGAGCAGAACAAGCAGCACAGGTCATGCCTGTAATGTCCAGATCCACGGATTCCGTTACTGTACCGTAGCCAAGCGCCTCCACCTTATCCCGCAAAGCATTGATGTTCGTTGTCTTCGGATCATAGGATACCGTTGCTTGTTCAATGGCGAGGTTCACATTCGCCTGATTGACCCCTTCCATTCGGGACAATCCCTTCTCAATCCGGGTAGAGCAGGCAGCACAGGTCATGCCTGTAATTTGCAGAGTTGTCTGTAATCCAGCTGCTTCTGGCGATGGTGCGGATTCTGATGCTGTTGCGTTTGCCGTTGTTGATGACTTATCCATGTTGTTAGCTCCTTTCTCTATGAAATATTCTATTCATTCAATACCCCCAAGGGGTATATAAAAGACGAAAAATCAGGCTTAAACAATGAACTTATTTATCGGAAAAGAGCTGTTGAATTCCTTTCCATGCAAAGGCAAGTTCAGTTTAAGCCTGCGATGATTAGACTACGTCATACCCTTGATCTTCAATGGCTGCCTTGATCTGATCCACATTGACTTTTTGCTCGTCATATTCAACTGCGACAGTTCCTGCTGCCAGATCAACCTGACCACTCGCTCCCGCATTCTTCACGGCTTCTTCAACCGATTTCACACAGTGATTGCAAGACATTCCTGTAACGTTCAACGTAATATTAGACATGGATAGTTCCTCCTTAGATATATAAATGATGAATTCATTCAAAAATAATTACTTCATTAACTTCCTTACCGTTACCAATAATTCATCCACAACTTCATGCTCTCCGGCCTGAATACGCTCAACGATACAGCTCTTCATATGACCTTCCAGCAACAGCTTGCCTACTGAATTAAGAGCAGACTGAGCCGCCGCGATCTGCGTCAGCACATCATCACAATAGGTGTCCTTTTCGATCAAGCCCTTGATCCCGCGGATCTGTCCTTCAACACGGTTCAATCGCGAAATCAGGTTGCCCTTCATCTCTTGGGAGTGATGGCTCTTGCGCACATGCTTTCCATCACTGCCTGCCGTATGACATGAATCAGCTTGCTGATCATCGGACTGTGACACTTCGTTCACCTCTGTTACGGATGACTCCAAAGGTTCCTTGGGATGGCTCTGATGTTCCATCGCGAACACCCCTTTTCTTTCGTTCTGTTATAAGAGTAACATACCCCATGGGGGTATGCAAGACCATTTCTTTATTTTTATTTTGCTGCAAATCAAATGGATGTATTCCATGCTTCCTACGTCTACACTAACTTCCAGACATCTGAATCGTCTTCGAACAGGTGCATTATAGTATGTATTCCATTCTGCTGCTGCGTACAGACAGACCCAACTGCTCATAGAAAGCCTGTGCACCGGTATTAAATGTAGACACGGTCAGTTCAACACTGTCAACCTGAATTTCTTTACCAAGTTCAATTAACACCTGCATTAACAGTTTACCTGTCCCATGTCCACGATGTTTGCTGCCAACGATGATTTCATTGATGTATAACATCCTTCGATCGTTTAACAAAGTCACATTCTGAATAACATTTAACTGTGCGCTCGCATATCCAACAATCTCACCCTGTTCCAGCAATTCCGCAACATAGAGATGACGATGATCCGTTTCTAGTAGTTGTTCATATTCCTTATGACTCATTCTCGGCTGCAGCTCTCTGTATACGTCTGGCCTGGCCTCTACATGCAGGCGATGAAGCTCGTCCATTAATGCAGATACTCCCTTATAATCTCCGATGACAGCCCGTCTAATGTTAATCTCACTCATCTTCACATTCTCCCCTCACAAAACGTTTCCATGATTATACAACAAAAAAACATCTGTCGATGTGCTTCATGAACCCCGACTGCGTGTTGCGGACAATTACCTTAAATATCAGAACGATGACCCTCATCCAGAGCTAATCCTTTTCTTATTTTATAAAAAAAAGCAGATACCTTAACGGTACCCGCTTCTTCTCAACCTATATCTGGTACCTCTTATTCTTTGGATGATTTACCTTCATCAAATGCTACAGGTGAAGGTTTCGCAGACCACTCGTCTGCTTGCGGCTCAATATCCACACCGCTCAAAATTTTCTTTTTCTCCATCAAGGAATCCCCGTCTTCATCCAGTTTGTTGCGAATTGCCGCCTCATCCTGAGGTTGATTGTTCTGTGTCATGCTGGAGTCCTCCTTTTCGATATCATGGTGATGTTCCTATATATAACTTACCCATTTATTGCATTGTCATTCTGACGAGGAATTATATCCTCTGATTTATGTATTCCACTTTGATGAAAAATGAAATTTAGCATGTAATGCTACAATATTAATATCATTTTTAGAGGAGTTTTATATTTCATGGCTACAGATAAAAGAGTCTTTACACTTAGGCTGCGAGAAAAGAATTTCGAGAAAATTAAAGTGATTGCTGACAAAAACAAACGATCCATCGCGATGCAAATTGAGTATCTGATTGAACAGCATATTGAAGCCTATGAGAAGGAGAAAGGCATTATTTCCCGTGATAAACATAATGACGTATAGATCGTGCGCCCTTAGTACATGCGCATCATCCATACGTCATTTTTCATGATAAATCCTGATTCCTGTTAATCGAAGTCCACCTGTTTATCCAAAAAGACTTCCTCCACTTTGTATTCCAACTCTGGTATTGAAGGAATTAAGGAGAATCGCACGTTTTCCAGAGAAGAAGGAAGGGCAGGAATTACTCGGAAAGTGAGTTGTGTCTCGCCACCGCCTCCACGACTGCCGTGTCTCATGGTTGTATGTATCTGTGCACCGATTATCTCCAGAGCTAAATGTGGTACCATTTGTATACGCTCAGCATTATTCCCCTTATATTGAATCTCCACATAGACGAGACTTTCTCCTTCATATTGCATCGAATGCGTGATCATATACTCACACGAATCTTTGATTGTTTTCTTCATGATCGGCACCACACTCTTCAATTGGAGGGGTTCACGTGGAAAGTAGTGCCTTTGCGGCATCGGCTGCACGCTACGGAGTACATAACGGATATCTTCCTCCTTCATATCCAGTAATTTCACCCATTTATCGATGACATCTTTAGGGGGCTGGTATTGGGTAGTTCCGGTTATGTTCTTTCTGGCTGTAACCATCTTCAAGAGTTGCTCATCAATCTGCTGTACCTCATCGCTGTATTCATTCGGGATTTCACGTAATTCACTCCAGCCCATATTCAATCACCCTCTTAATTTAATGACATACCACGCAAATACAATTCGCTGTTGCACCTGCATCCCCTCTTCTTTTCTCGGTTTAACCAAAAAAAGGCGAACCTTCCCTTTCAGCTACAACAGCCAATTTGAGAAAGTTCACCGCATACTTTATATTTTCGCTACCTTACTGCCTTTCACTTTAACATTCACAAGCAGAATGCTTGCAATAATCATGACCAGACCTGCGATCAAATTGACCGTCACCGACTCTCCGAGGAACAGCACACTGCATAGAAGGGCAATCAACGGAATCAGGAACGTAAACGATCCTACTTTGCTGGCTTCACCGGAGCTGACCAGTTTGAAGAACGCGAGCCAGCCCAACGCAATGACAAACACCGAAATAAACAGCGTATCCAGTATAAAAGGAAGCACCCACTGCACATCAGCCCAGCTCTCTGTGACCGTTCCTGTCAACGTCAGAACAACTCCGCCGATCAGAATCGGAATGGCTGTCATCCAGATGCCATCGACCTTCATTGAATTTCTCTTCATATATACGGTCCCGATCGCCCAGCTAATTGCGCTTAACAGCCCAAGCATAACCCCTTCAGGGGATACTTTGCCTGTCATGCCGCCAATACTGATCGTAGCCACCCCTGCAAAACCGAGCACCAATCCGGCAATCTTCAGTCCATACATGGACTCACCCAGCCACAACCATGCCCCGATTCCGAGCAGCACAGGCTGTAGGAACACGATGGATGAAAATAAGCCTGCCGGTACTTCCGTCAGCCCCACGGTCTGAAAACCGTAGAAAAAGATGATGTTAAGCACCGCAGATATGGCATAAATATGCCAGGTTTGCTTCAGCCGCAGCGTTTTGTAGCGGGGAAAAGCATACGACCCCAGCACCAGACCCCCAATTAACAGGCGCATGCCTGCGAATATAAGCGGCGGTGTAAAATTTAATGCGTATTTGGTCAGGGGCCAGTTTACTCCCCACATGAGTACCAGAAAAGCCAGGACCCAGCCTGCTTTTGCACGTGATAAAGCCATATGTTTATTCTCCTATCCGGCACACATCTACAGGCGCAGTTTAATCAATCGTGTACATTATCCTGCGCTCTTTCTATGCCTGCAAACCATTTGGAATCCGATCCAGACCCGTTTTACATCCGTTCTTTGATCGTTCCGTGTCTTCATGATACAATAATGATCGAAATAATTGAAATGCATGTTAATCATAAGGAGCATACCATATTTGTTATGAACAACTCACAGTTGCAGTTATTTGTGAAAATTGCAGAGACGGGAAGTTTCACCCGTGCAGGCCAGGAACTGAATATGACACAGCCCGCAGTCAGTCGGGCCATCTCTTCGCTGGAGAATGAACTGGATGTCACTCTAATCATACGAGATCGCAGGAACGGCATCGTGCTTACGGATGTGGGACAGCGAATTTTGGTCATTTTCCGCCGGATTTTACAGCAATTTGATAAGGTACAGCAGGTCGTTGCCGCCGAAAAAGGGTTGGAGATTGGTACGATTCGTATTGGCTCTTTCCCCATGTCATCTGCCCATCTGCTTCCGAAAATTATCCGCTCGATTCGGGATCGCTATCCTCAGATTCAGTTTGAACTGCACGAGGGGAACATCCTTGAAATTCAGGAGTGGTTAAGCTCACGCGCCATTGATGTGGCTCTCATTATTGCAACCGACAAAGAGCCAGCAGAAGTGGCTTATGAGACGCTTCCACTCTATAGCGAAGAGATGCTCGCGGTGTTTCGGGACGATGAACCTTTTGCTGATCAGGAGATACTTCCCGTACAAATGCTGGACAAACACCCCATGATTATTTGCAAAGGCGGCTACGAGGTACCGATTGTTGATCTGTTCAATCGAGCAGATGCAGAATTACATTTCGGATTTGTGGTTTATAACGTAAACACTTGCCTCAGCATGATTGAACAGGGACTCGGAACCGCCATGCTGCCTGCAATCTCACTATCCTGGCTGCCTCCGGGTGTCAAAGCACTCCCCACAGAGCCGAAAGCCTACCGCAATATCGAGATTGCCGTTCCTTCACTTGTTGATGCTTCTCCCGCATCCCGGTTATTTATTGAGACGGCGCAGCAGTTGTTTGGACAACGCTAACGAATCGATTGCACCTTCCAATCTAGCGCCAGTCACTTTCTATTTCAAATTCAAAAGGGCGCCCCCTAGGTCATGTTCATGACCTTATGGGACGCCCTTTTATATTGTCCACCTCAGATGGACATCATTTGCGTATTTTGCAATTTTACCAGTAGTAGTACTACAAAATACCCTGATGATCTCAGCTTTACGCCTGATCCTGGCGAGCGAGTGCAGCCAGTGCACGCAGAGCGGCTTCGATCTCACGCTCTACTGCATCAGCTACCGCATTGGTATGCGGATCATACTCTGCCGCCAAGTCGCTATCTGCGAATCCATCGATAGCCACAATAGCTCCGGCACGAGCACCGCGCAGTGTGCTTACGATGTAGAGCGCAGCAATTTCCATCTCAGCGGCAAGAGCACCCGCCTGCTTGTACTTGCGGTGAGGAATCTCTTCAACCCCGGTGAAGAAAGCATCCAGCGTAACGGTAATGCCTACGCCAACTTTACCCGCATCAGAAGCTTCTTTCACTCCACTTGCATGCTCACGAGTTGCCTCGATTAACGCTTGCGTAACGCCAAGGTCCGCGACCGCAGGGAAACCATCCGGTACGAGCTGACGCGTAAGCCCGTCCGTACGTACAGCAGCTGTACTGACGATTACACTTCCCGCAGGATAATCCGCGGTATACGAGCCCGCTGTACCTACACGAATCAGGGTCGTTACCCCTGCCCGGATCAGTTCTTCGAAGCAGACGGCTGCTCCGGGTGATCCTACGCCATGGCTGACCACGGCCATTTGTACACCTTCGTACAATCCTACAAACGTGCGATACTCCCGGCTGAACGCCAGTTCTCTTGCCTGCTCCAGCTTACGGGAGATCTTTTCTGCACGTGCCGGATCACCACAGACAATGGCATATGCAGGCATATCCTCGGAATGAATTTGCAAAATAGGCATCAACATCTTAATCAAACTCCTTTTTCGTCCATTCGTCTTCCGGAATCGGAATATCTTCACCCGAGAAGCGCTGCTCCTTGAACGGATCGGCAAAATGATGGAAACCATTGACTTCCCAGAAGCCATTGCGATCTTCTTTCATGAATTCCAGACCGCGTATCCACTTCGCACTCTTCCAGAAGTAGAGTTGTGGAACAACCAAGCGCAGCGGATAACCGTGCTTCGGTGTGAGCGGCTCACCGTTAAATTTAAAAGCAAGCAATACATCATCATGCATCAGTTCTTCGAGCGGAACATTGGTCTCATAATCATGGTCTGCGTGGATCATGACGTATTTTGCCTCCGGTTTGACGCCAAGAAGCTTGATAAAATCCGAGAACCGGATGCCTTCCCACGGCGTGTCGAACTTGGACCAGCGGGTAACACAGTGAATATCGCTCACTGTGTTCACTTGAGGCATCGCCTGAAGCTCGGCGAAGGAGAATACTTTCTCCTCTTCAACTTCACCGAATACCTTCAAATCCCAGGTGGAAAGGTCGTATTCCGGCACTTCACCTTCGTGCAGAATCGGGAATTTCTCGGTCAGTACCTGCCCCGGCGGCAGCCGGTCTCCGTGCTCGGCACCCGCTTTGGGTGCCGGGCTTTTCGTTTTTTTCAGACGTTCAGCCTTATTATGCAAGTGTGATTCCTCCTTCTTTATATGCTTCCAGCATAACACTCAGGAATTAACGTGAGCTTCCGCCCGCTTTCAGTGCGTCTTGTGCATAAGTACGGTCCTTGAAGAAGAACATCGCCACCAGTGTCACAATATACGGCAGCATCATGGTAAAGTGGGTTGGCAGCGCAAAGCCCTGCAATCGGATACTAAGAGCTTCCATGAACCCGAACAGCACACTGGACCCCATAACGCCAAGCGGATTCGCTTGACCCAGCATCGTTGCTACCAATGCGATGAAGCCGCGACCTGCGGTCATGCCCTCGGTAAACATCGTAACCTGACCTAGCGATAACTGTGCGCCCGCCAAGGCACACAATACGCCGCACATCAGAACTGCACCATATTGAATGCCGCGCACTTTGATGCCGATACTTTGTGCCGCTACCGGATTCTCACCCACGGAACGAAGACGGAAACCAGAGACACTTTTGAACAGATAAAACTGCAAGGCAATTACGATAATAATCCCGAGATATACGAGCGGGCTATGCCCTGAGATCACATCGCCTACCCACGGTATGTCCTTAATAAGAGGAATGTCCCATTTGGGGAGTCCCACCATATCCTTGTCATAGTAAGCACCTTTTACATCAAAAATCGCACGAAGCGCAAAAGTCGTCAGTCCTGTCGCCAGAAAATTAAGCGAGATCCCGACCACAATGGCGTTGGCCTTCAGATTAATACTGATAAAGGCAAATAGCGCAGAGAACAACATGACGATCACAATCGAGAATAGTACGGCCAATAGTACATTACCGAACAGATAGTTACCGACAATAGCGGAGAAAGCACCGATCAGTACGAGTCCTTCCAGACCCACGTTGAACAGACCGACACGAGAGCATAAAGCCCCACCGAGCGCTGCAAGCAGGATCGGCGTCATAATCCGCAAGGTAGAGCCAAACATGGCTGCATCAAACAGTTGTTGCATTGGACTTTTTCTCCTTTCTCCGCTTCAGGAATGAATATCCGATCTGAGCCGATACAAATAACGTCAATACCGCTTGGATGACACTGCCCACTTCCAGCGGCACATCCGTATTTCGTTCCATCCCCATGGCACCTGTCTGCAACGCTGCAAGCAGGATGGCCGCCACAGCTGTTCCTAGCGGATGCGAGCGGGCAAGCAATGTCGCCATAATACCGCTCCATGCATAACTTGCAGATGACAACGACCCATCAAGGAAACGGTACTGTGTACCCAACACTTCCCCTGCACCCGCAAGACCTGCAAGTCCACCACTGATGATCATGGACAGCATCATCATGCGGATACGGCGCACGCCGCCATACGTTGCAAACGAAGGATTGCTTCCCAACATGCGAATCTCATAACCGGTTACTGTCTTGTGTGTGAACCAGTAGATGAGAATCGCTGCCACAATAGCAATGATGAAGCCGGCATGCAGTCCCATGCCCTGGAACAGCTTCGGCAGCCAGACACTCTGATCAATCATGGGCGTCTGAGCCATTGCCGCCGATCCCGTGCGGTCTTTAAACGGGTAGGATACCATGTATCCTCCAAAATATATTGCAATGTAGTTGAGCAGCAGCGTTGTAATCAACAGATTCATGCCAAAGCGGGCATCCAGCCAGCCTGCAAACAGCGACCAGACTCCACCGGCAATAATCCCCGCCACAATGGCTGCAATACAGACAAACCAGCCTGGGCCCGGCAGGTAGAGCGCCGTCAGCGCTGCACTAAGTCCACCCAGAACCATCTGCCCCTCAGCACCCATGTTGAAAAATCCGGCGCGGAACGCCAGGGCTACGCCCAGCCCTGCAAGAATAATGGGCGTCGAACGTGCCAGTGTGTTAGTGAAGAAGTAGAAGTTGCCGAAGGCCCCTTTCCACATCTCCGCATACGTATCCACCACAGACCCGCCAACGACCAGAATGGCTACAGCACCTGCCAGCAAACCGATGAATACGGCAAGCAGCGGCTGTACGAGTCCACGAAGTGTTTCTTTTACCCGATTCATATCCGCTCTTTCCCTCCTGCCATCAACAAGCTGATCTGTTCTTCTGTTGCTTCATCTGCCTTCAGTTCCCCGGCAATTCCGCCTTCATACATAACAATGATCCGATCCGATAATTGCAAAATCTCAGACAATTCAGAGGAAACGAGCAGAATACCCGCCCCCTCATTCCGTTTGCGCAGCAATTCAGCGTGGATGGTCTCCATCGCTCCGATGTCTACACCCCGTGTAGGTTCAGCCGCAATCAGAAACGGCGTATCCTGGGCAAACTCACGCGCAGCAATCAGCTTCTGCAGGTTACCGCCCGAAAGGAACTGTGCCTTTGTTTCCGCAGAACCCGTTTTGATGCTGAACTGCTTGATCCAGTTCTCCACCATGGTCCGTGCTGCCTTCGCTTTAATGATACCGCGTGATTGGAGCCGGTGATGATGGCCCATCAGTCCATTTTCACGGACGCTCGCATCCTTCGCCGCTCCCCACATATAACGGTCTTCCGGGATATGGGCAAGTCCATGCTCCCGAATGCGCCGCACTGGCCAATTGGTTGTATCTTGCCCTGACAGCAGGACGCGTCCGCTATCTGCCTTGCGTAGACCCGCAATGATCTGGATCAGTTCAGACTGGCCATTGCCGGAAATACCCGCGATTCCAACGATCTCGCCTTTCCGCACTTGCAGATGGATATCCTTGAGTGCAGAACGATCCTCTGCCCCTGACAGATTGACCGCTTCCACCTGAAGCACCGCTTCTCTCGGAACGGATGGCTGCTTGTCCATGCGAACCAGCTCACGACCTACCATCAAGCGGGACAATTCCTCTACATTCGTGTCTTTTGCTTCCAATGTACCTGTCACCTGACCATCCCGAAGAACCGTGATCCGGTCTGCCACATCCATAACTTCCTGCAGCTTGTGCGTGATCAATACGAAGGTTTTGCCCAGCTTGGCAAGGGACTTCATATTCGCGAGCAGTTCTTTCACTTCCAGCGGTGTCAGTACCGCTGAAGGTTCATCCAATATAATGATATCTGCGCCCTGATGCAGCACCTTGAGAATTTCAACACGCTGCTGCATGCCCAGAGGGCATTCAAATACTTTTTTCCACGGATCCACCGGCATGCCATACGTTCTGCCCAACTCATTCACCTGGGCCGCTGCCTGTTTGCGGTCAAATACACCTGCCGCAGACGGTTCACGCCCGATCACGATGTTCTCGGCAACCGTAAAGGAAGGAAACAGCATGAAATGCTGGTGCACCATGCCGATACCGCTTGCCATGGCCTGAGACGGGGTAGCGAAGCTGACCTCGCGTCCACGAACTTTGATTGTGCCTGATGTCGGCTGCTCCATTCCGTACAACATACGCATCAGGGTTGTTTTACCAGCGCCGTTCTCACCCACGAGGGCATGAATCTCTCCTTCTCGCAAATTAAAACGGATGTCCCGGTTAGCGGTGAAGCCGCCGTATTTCTTCGTAATCTGCTCCATCTCCAACAGCATATCTCGCGTTCTCTCCTCTCGGTCTTAAATAGCAGCAAAACCGGCTGCCTGATCGGGCAGCCGGCTGATCAACTCCATCACTTCATCCTATGGGACAAAGAATACTATTGTTGCAAAGGATCTTTCACAACGATTTTGCCGGATACGATATCATCCTTGATCGCTTTAACCTTGTCGATAACCTCTTGTCCAACAAAAGCATTCAATGGAGATTCGCTGTCACGTGTTACATACGTCAAGCCAACGCCATCTTCTTTCAAGCCGTAGTTCACAGCACCTGCTTTGAAGTTTCCTTCTACAAAATCCTTCACTGTCTGATAAGCAACCGTGTCGGTTGACTTCAATTGAGACAATACAATATGCTCCGGATCTTCAACGGTACGGTCTGTATCCTGACCGGAAGTATAGAAGCCTTTTTCCTTCGCAGCTTCGAACACGCCCAGATCGCCTACAGCAGATGCTCCAGCGATGAAGTCAGCCCCTTTGCCGAATTGCACCAGCGCAAGCTCTTTTGCTTTGGCCGGGTCATTAAATCCACCAACGTAGTTCACGAGGAATTCCGCTTTTGGGTTAACCGATTCCAGACCAGCTTTGAAACCTTCTGTATATTTCTTGATCAATGGAACGTCCATCGCGGCAATCATGCCGACTTTGTCTGTTTTCGTAGACAGTCCGGCAGCTGCACCAAGCAGGTACGCTCCTTCATATTCATGGAAACCAACGCTACGAACGTTAGGCAGATCAACCGTTGTGTCCACAATAGCAAAGGACTTGTCCGGGTTTTCAGCAGCCACTTTTTTCAATGCATCTTCTGCCTGGAACGTTGCTGTAATAATCAGATCATAGTTTTCAGCAACTGCAGCACGCAGGTTTTGCTCAAATGCAGCCGGGTCAGTCGATTCAATCGTCTTGGTATCTACCTTGAATTCCTCACCCGCTTTTTTGAAACCCTCATCCATCTGTACGAAGAACGGGTTAACCCCGATTTTTTCAGGAAGTACAAGCGCCATGCGCAGTGATTTTTCACTATCGCTACCTTGGGCCGATTGTTCGTCTTTGGAAGCAGAATTTCCACAAGCCGCCAGTAAAATAGCCAACATGATGATCGATAAGACGAACGATAAACCTCTTTTCATTTTGAAAATTCCCCTTTTCACTATTCTTTTTTTATAATCCTAGCGGATACTGTCGATCCTTGTCAATAAATCTTTGAGCGTATACACTAAATGGAATATAATAGTTGATTTGCCTTCCATAAAGCCTCCGAAGCCTCTCTATACCAAGGTTTTTTCCGTTGACATCCAGAGCTGCTCCATGCTAAAGTCAATCCAATTATTATATTCAGATAGGATTTGTCAGAATTATAACCCGATCTTCTTTATTTTCCAACCCTATTTTGAGGAGGCTATTCATATGAAAAAAATCACCCAGATCACATTGGCCGCTCTGCTTGCCGCTCCGGTTACACTCGGCAGCCTCAGCTTGCCTGCTTCGGCATCCGCCACTCCAACCGGACAAACTCCCCCGCAAGCAGTTAAAGGACCAGTAGCACAAGCTCCTTCAGTCTATACTGAGAGTGCGGCCGATTACGCCCAATTCCTGCAAGCCAAATACAATATCCAATTGCCGAAGCAGTTAACAAAGGGGGACTTCATCAAGGCGGTTGCTTCCATTTTTGAAGCCGATCAAGCTGCTCCGGCTACATATGAAGCAAGTGACAGTGAAGTCAAGGCTCCGGCCTTCACTGATCTGAACTCGAGTGATTCTGCGTATAAAGCTGCCGTTTCTTTATATAACAACGGCATCCTATCCGGTACGGAAGTGCGTGCCAATGACAAACTTAGCACTTATGCCGCTGTTTTCATCGCAATCAAAGCAGCCGGATTCAAAGAGCTGGCCTATACATACCCTGAAGACAAAACAGCGAAGGCACTCGCGAAACTTGGCATTAGCTCAGGACGCGTTCAGGGACAAGCTGCGCAAGAACTGGCCGCTGCCATTGATACCGGTCTGATCCCGGAAAGTCTGTACCCCGCTCTCCGTAAGGGCGGCGAAGCAAGTTCCGATTTTGCCAACATTTTGCTTGGACGGGTATTAACCAGTCAGGGAAAATATAAAAATGAAATTGGCCGCTCCGGCGACGCTGACATTTACTCCAAATTGTACGCTGCCTATCGCACCGCTGATTTAATAGAAGCACCGGAACTGCGGACCATTGTGGATCAAGCACTGCGGAATGATCTCGTCACTGGTTACAATCTTAAGGATAGTCGCTTTGATTCCAACTTCATCGATGAACTGACTTTAACTTACGGACATGATGATATTAAACACGCGGTGCAGTTAATTGGACTGTTGCGCAGCGAAGGCATTGATGCTGACGTACAGTTCCAGCCGAAGACATCTGCCTTCATTTATTTGAAGGAATGGGGAGAGCCCAAGGAAACACCGGATTACAAAGTAACCCAGATCGAGAATGGCAACTACATCGCTTACGCCAAAGAGTATGACATTCAGTTCGAGTTCAATAACACAGCGGACAAAGCCCGCTTCAACGACATTATATTGAAGTACGCCAAAAAGAATAGCGATGACACCTCCGCCTTGATTCATGCTTCCTGGTGGCAGCCGCTGTATTATTCGCCAACTGCTCTGGCGGAATATCCGGTCATTGCCAACAATAAAATTTCACTTGGCAACTATTACGCACAATCCTTCTCCCTTAAAGAGAATTCCAAGGTGATTCAGGAAGGATTCCGTAAGCTCGCCCCTGATGCGGACATATCCAGTTACACCTTCTGGGTTGACCATCCGTTCTTCAATTATCTGAACGGAGAATCAGAATAAACTGAACAAATATCAAGTGCATTAAAGCTCGCATTTTGACACAATATAAAGCCGACTTTACCGAACTTTACAATGGATTCGACCCATTTGTTCGTAAAGGCGGTTTTTTGCTTATTTTTTTGCAAATTTCTTCTAAAAAAATATTTTTCATTGCAGGATTTACCAGTAAAAGGTCGAATAACAATAGGTACATAAACACGCAATCACATTTACACATATCTGTAAGACAGGAGTTAATCATGGTATACGACGGCATTCTGCTCGGCTTGATCGTTGGACTGTTCCGGGGAGGATTTCGGTATGGTCTCCACCAGTTTGCAGCACTCAAGCTGCGAGGCGGATGGATTTTCCCGCTGTTGCTGCTGGCCCAGTTCTTCATCTTTTTCTTGCAGGAAAGGCTTGATTGGGTTGCATCCATCAATGGATACCTGTTTGCTGCCGTTTATGTCACAGGTCTGGCATTTTTGTGGCTTAATCGACATTACAAGGGTTTTACGCTGATCTGGATCGGTGTCTTTCTCAATTTCATCGTCATGGCGGTGAACGGTGGGCGTATGCCTGTTTCCGTGGACGCCTCGGCTGTTCTTGGGCCCTATTATGTGGACATGCTGCGCGAAGGCGGAGCCGTATCAAAGCATTATATGATGGATGCTTCCACACATCTTTCGTTTCTAGGTGATATCATCCCGCTGTCCAGCCCTTATCCGCGGACCCAGGTAATCAGCATCGGCGATGTGGTCATGAACATTGGCATATTCCTGTTTATCCAGTACATGATGGTGAATCGAACCAGAGATGCTCTGCAGCCAGTTAATTCAATCAGGCCTGAAGAGATTCGGACAGACTCCAAGGAAGGGAGGTCTTTTCCATGAAAAAATTCGAAGGCATTAAATATTCTCGTCTTGTTATCAACGCAATCATCGTAGCTTCTGTCGTTGTTGCATTGACTTCAGGATACAAGTTGGGCGGCTAGTACATATACTTCGCCAACCAAGACAAACAGGCTGCCAGCGGCCTGTTTTTTCTTTCTGGATTTTTGGGAGGTAACTTGTTATGTTATACATCAATATAGTACAAGCCGATATATTCACATCAAGAGCAGACTAAACCAAGCAGGAGAATTTTTATGAACTTTATTCGTAACCTTATCCATAAAGCAGATCGAAGCAGCATGTATGTCGTGTTGCTTAGCTGCACGGGCATCGGTATTTTTCTGTATATGAACAAGTGGTCTTATCTCCATCTATCCGCTGAAGAATGGGTAATGGTATACACGATGCTCGGTGCGGCGCTGATTTTGGATTACTTCACGTTTCAAATTCCGCCCAAAGGCAATCAGCAATCCATGGACTCTTCCGTGTACCTCGCCTCTATCTTCATGTTTGGTGGTGCATTCAGTCTGTCTGTACTGCTGCCCGTTTCCCTCATTCTGTTAATCAAGGACCGCAAACTCACCTGGTGGAAACATATCGTCAATTTCAGCATTTACAGCCTTATGATTGCTGGAGCTGCTTATGTATTTACTTGGACTGGAGGAGTTCCAGGAGCACTGGATGGATATAACCTGCTGCCCTATTTTGCGGCACTTGCAGCCTACTTCATCATTAATACAATCACGCTCGGCCTGTTCTTTCATTTCTCAACAAAGGATGCTTTACAGCAGATGAAGCGTGTGTTCGTTACCGAATCACTGCTCGTCTATTTATGTACATTGATTTTGGCACTTGTGCTGACCATTCTCGTTGTGCATAACGGCGTTCTCGGCCTGCTGCTCTATCTCAGTCTTAGCATTCTACTATCGCATGCGTTCAAACAGCTGTTTGTGATGTATCAGAGTATTGAGGAAAAGGCGAATACGGATCAACGCACAGGTTTGTTTAACCACAGCCATTTTGAAAGTATGCTGGAAAGCGAGCTTGCTAACGCCCGTTCCCAGGGAACCCCGCTTTCACTGGGACTCATCGATATTGATGATTTCAAAAAATACAACGACCGCTTCGGTCATCTCCAGGGTGACAGCCTGCTGGCTCTTCTGGGAGATTTCCTCAATCGGAAGACGGAAGGTACTCCGGTCACCGCCTTTCGTTACGGCGGAGAAGAGTTCACCTTACTCATGCCAGGCATGGACCTGGACGAGGCTTATGCGTTCATGAACAAGCTGCGCAAGCAGCTGAACGATACACCTTTTGAAGGAGTTGAAGTGTTTCCGCACGGCTGTCTCTCGTTCTCCGCGGGTGTTGCACGTTATGAGGTCGATATGTACAACAAGTCACAACTTGTAGATCAGGCGGATAAAGCGCTGTATTATGCCAAAAAGCAGGGCAAAAACAATGTGCATCGCCACGGCAGTAACGACGGCATGGAGCAAGAGATTGATCTGGTGCAGGATGTGCGAGACATTGAGCAGCAGCTCAACTTGTTCAGATATAAGGATATGGATACATTCAAACATTCCAAACGCGTATATAAGTATGCTCTCGATATAAGTGAGCTGCTGGAACTCGATAATGTGGAGAAGCGCAATTTTGTACTGGGCGCATTGATTCATGACATCGGAAAGCTTGAAATTCCGTGGTCCATCCTGAATAAGAAAGAAAAGCTCACCGCTGAAGAATGGGAAACGATCAAGGGCCATGTCACCTGGGGCAAAAAAATGGCCATGACCAACGAGCGTTTTGCCGATCTCATTCCCTATATTGAATTGCATCATGAACGGTATGACGGGGCAGGCTACCCTTATGGTCTGAAAGGCTGTGAGATTCCAAGGCTGTGCCGGATGCTCACGGTCATTGATTCCTTTGATGCAATGACGACGGAGCGGCCGTATCAGGAAACGAAAAATGTGGATGAAGCGATCAAGGAACTGAAGATGTGCTCCGGTTCTCAGTTCGATCCCGAGCTAGCCGAACTGTTCATCCGATATATTCAGACACGAACGGTGCAGCAACAACTTGTGTAACACCTCAGAAATCCCCCTTAAAAAGCCAAAAGCGCTACCCCCGGCCGAATCGGGGATAGCGCCATTTTCATGTTCATCATAGAGTAAATCATGCACCAGATTATTTCATTCTTGTGCAGATTCTGCGTTATCGAGTGGTATTCATCTCATGTGAAGTCTGATGCAGCTCTTTAATCATCTGCTGCAAAAACATGTTATCCTGACGACTGATTCCGTGCTGATTGTCTTGAAGAAGCATTTGATGAATGTTCTTCTTAAGCAACTCGCTGCGACGTTCCAATACCTCTTGATTCATGTTGTTGCGTTCACTCCTTAACATCTTTTGTAATAAATTTGCGTTCTATATAAGTATAGAGGACCTCCTCCAATAGGGAAAATGGATGCAGCCCCCCTCATCTGTACTCATCAAGGCTCACCCTGCGTGACATAATTTCACCCCGTATTGTTCTTAGATATCCTTCTAAATGCTCCCTTATCCACCCGAGGTTCCTCCGAAGAAAGCCAGACTAGGGTCTGAAGCAAGCATGCGTTATAATGGTGCCAACCCTTGAAACGGATACATATAAGTGGACCTTATATCAAAGGAGCTCTGTATTCATGTCATACAAACAGATTAAATGGATGATTCTGCTGGTCCCCACATTTACGGTTGGTCTCTGGGAATACATCCGTCACCAATTTTTGATGCCGTACCTCTCCATGGATGTGGGTAACTGGCTTACCCCTCTAATCCTATACCTCATAAGCGTCACCTTGCTAAGTCGCTTATTCAACATGCTGGAGAGTGCCAGGGCCGCTCTGGAGCAGGAGCGTGCTTCCAAAGTGGCACTCGAAGCTCGGGACCAACTGGCCCGCGAGCTTCACGACGGCATCTCACAGTCTCTTTTTCTCTTGTCGGTAAAAACAGACAAGGCCGAGCGCAGTTTGGCTGGAAGTGGTCACGAGAATGAAATTCAGGAAATACGCAAAACCGTACACGAGGTCAACGCTTACGTACGGCAGGCCATCGCCCAGCTCCGCTACGTCCCTGGACAAGCGGCAGTACCGGAGGGAACTTCCCTGCTGTCACAGGTGGAATTGCTCATAGAGGAGACGGTTCCTTCGGCGCATCTGGCATGGGATCTGGACAGCACCTTCTTCTCCCCCAAGGAGCAGGTAGAACTGCTCGCCTGCATTCGGGAAGCACTGCTTAATGTACGCAAACATGCCCGGGCTACAGATATTCGGGTGATTGCAGAAGGGACTCCTTTTGCCTGGTCGATCTTCATTCAGGATAACGGTATTGGTGTGAGCGGTGATCCACTGCACCTGAAGGATCGGTACGGCCTGCGAATTACGAAGGAACGTGCAGCTCAGATGGGCTGGTCTTTCGCCCTTGATTCAAGGCCTGGTTACACACGAATAACCATTGGAAAGGGGCATGCTTAATATGGAACTTGTACGGGTATTGGTCGTCGATGATCACGCGCACGCGCGTGAGGCGATCTGCAGTATTTTATCCGAGGACAGTCTGTTTGAAGTTATTGGTACCGCTTCGACTGGACTGGAGGCGCTGGAGCTTACCGGGCAATGGATGCCCGATCTTATTCTGATGGACGTGCAGATGCCGGATATGGATGGGCTGGAAGCCACCCGCCAGATCAAACTGCGCTTTCCGTATGTCATTATCGTCATGGTTACTGTATCGGATGATGTCACGTACCTGTTCGAAGCGCTGAAGCAGGGGGCCCAGGGATATTTGCTCAAAAATCTGGCTCCCTCCACCTGGCTTGAATACCTTCGCGCCATCGTCAGTGATGATGCACCCCTGAGCAAGGAGCTTGCCTATCGAATCCTCCAGGAGTTCCCTGCGCCTCGCACGGAGGATGTACCCGATAATCCGCTGACTACGCGGGAGCTTGAGATCCTGCAATGGGTATCTGCGGGATATACCAACCGTGAGATTGCCGACCAACTTGGCATTTCGGACCAAACGGTTAAAAATCATCTGAAGAATATTTTACAGAAACTGCATCTCGAAAATCGTGTGCAATTAACCCGCTATGCATTGGAAAGCGGACTCGCAGGCCGTAAGCTGCGTAAATAGCAGGGCATTCATGTTTTTGTCACAATTCCATGGATCATTTCGTTTTTTTATAGCCCAATGTAGTCATACGGTGTTATTTTGGACAAAGTTATAATGGTATAGATTGTGCTCAGATAACAAAGAATGACTTACAATTCTAGACCTAAGGGTGATGATTTTTTGATTTTGAGTAGATTCACCATGAAATTGGGCAAACGGCACTGGGCACTGATGGTCGCTCTGATGTTGTTGTGTTGCCTTGTTATGCCACAATGGGCATCTGCCCATGCTTATATTGTGCAGGCCTCACCAGGTGAAGATGAACTGGTTGCGACTGCGCCTGAACAACTGACTCTGGAGTTCAATGAGTCTTTGCAAACGGCCTTTTATGATATTAAAATCACCGCACCTGACGGAACACAGGCAGATGACGGCAATGTGCACGTCGATGAGGCTCGTCCTCATATTCTGGAGACCGGACTGCGGACCGGACTTGGAAACGGAACCTACGCCGTGAATTGGAAGGCCGTGTCTGCGGATGGTCACCCCATTCAGGGAGCCTATGTGTTTCATATCGGGGAACCATCTGGCGCTCCTGCTGGTCTCGCAGATTTAACTTCTGGTTCAGGCCAGGTTGGCGGACCGTTAAAATGGATTTTGTCGCTGACCGACTGGATCCAATATCTGGGGTTGTCTGTGATTCTAGGCACACTTGCTTTCCTGCTGTTCCGGATTGCGCCTGCTTCCATGGCGAGAGAACCACTGGAAGTGCCAAGGAGCTACAGGCTGTTATGGATCAATTATGGTGCCGCTTCTGTTGCCGCTCTGATCAGCCTGCCCCTGAACACATTGTATGAATCAGGCGTTTCCATCGGGGAGTTCAGCTGGGCACTGATGGGCAGTGCACTCAAATTGACGTCATTCGGCCAGATCTGGATGGTACAGATGCTCATTGTGATGCTGCTGGCGGTTACTATCCTCTCCGGATATGACCGGGATCGCTCGCTGCGTATCCGGATCTGGTCATCATACGGATCACTGGTCCTCGTTCTTGGCTGGTTGTTCACCCATGCCATGACAGGACATCCGGCTGCGGCGGAGCAACGTGAGCTCGCCATCGCAATGGACTTCGTTCATCTGATCGGAGCCGCTTTCTGGATCGGCGCTCTAACCGCCATGGCTGCGTGTCTGCCTCCGCTCGCGGATAAACTGCCTTCCACGGTGCGAGGAGAGGTCTACTGGACGGCGATCCGACGATTCACAGCATGGGGCATTGGTGCTGTTGCTGCTCTCGTCGCTACGGGGATATACAGCAGCCTGATCATTTTGCCTGCACCTCTCCTTACGTCTTTGTTCACAACGGCGTATGGTCTCGTGCTTATCGCTAAAGTTGTCTTGCTTGTGGTGATGCTTCTATTGGCCTGGCGTCATGCCAGAATGGCACGTACAAGCAGCGGTAACCGACTCGCCGGCAGCCTGAAGGCGGAACTGATTGCTGGTGCCGTCGTGCTTGCGCTGGCCGCCGTACTGACACACCTGTCTCCTGGACAACCGGCAGCCGCAGGACCTTATAAAGAAGCGCAGACCATGGACGACGGAACCACAATTACACTTCAGGTAAGCCCAAATCGTACCGGAGAGAATCAGTTTAAGGTCGATGTGAAGAAACCGGACGGCACTACAGTTAACGATCTGGAACAGATCACACTGTCACTGACCCACCTGGATATGGATATGGGCATTTACGAGATCACGATTCCGAAAAATGATACTGGCGTATATGAGGCAGAAGAATACATCTCCATGCCAGGACGCTGGAATATCAAGGTGCATCTGCTAACCCGATCTCTGGATTCACTTGATACCGAATTTGAGATCGACACCGCTAATCCATAGGTTAAAACCGATTCAGATTTGAAAGGCGACTCAGCCTAAAATCAGTGTCTCAACAAGCTGCAATTGTAGTGAAGGGGACGAAATCGATTCTGGAGAAGTGTAATGTTCACCTAAAAGCTTTCTGCAAGAAAGCTGCTTCGGAAGCATACGCTATTCCCGGATTTTCACTTATAAAGTGAATCAAAAATCTGGGAATAACAGCGATTGAAAGAACGATTCGTAACCGGAACGTTGGCTTTGCAGCACATCAGGCACTTATTTTAAAAAATGGGCCGAAACATAAATGATAAGATTTGAGAGGGGTAATTTATTTTGAAGAAAACATCATGGACTTCCAAACTGACATCCAGCCTCGCTGCTGGAGCCGCCGCGCTGATGCTGTTCGCCGGATTCGCCAGCGCTCACGTTACCGTTAACCCAACTGTGGCACAGACAGGCGCATGGCAGACGTATAGCATCAAGATTCCATCCGAAAAAGAGCTGCCTACCACCAAAGTCACGCTGAAAGTACCGCAAGGCGTTGCATTCAAGCAATACCAACCACTGGCAGGCTGGAAAATCACTACCGAAAAAAATGATTCCAATGAAGTAACATCTATCACTTGGGAAGTGGACGGAGATAACGAAGGCATTCTGGCTGGTCAATTCCAGCAGTTCAACTTCGTAGCACAGAATCCGGATGCGGAAACGGAAGTCGCCTGGGATGCGTTCCAGTATTATAGCGATGGCAGCATCGTGGAATGGACAGGCGGACCAAGTGACAGCAACCCGCACAGTATCACGGCAATCAGCCAAGATCCTGCTGCTGCAGGTAATGCCGCTGCAGGCGGAGGTCATGACAGCGCAGGTACAGCCGGCAATGCGGGTCATGATGATGAAGCTGCAACGGGTGGCGATACGAAGGCAAACGACGATACCACATTGGGTGACGCGTTGAACGACACCGTTACTGGTGAGCCAAACAACACGGATTCAGATCCAGGCACATTGAAGCTGCAACAGGCTACCCTGATCGTATCCATTCTGGCGTTGATCCTATCCTTCCTGGGTATCGCTCTGGCAACACGCCGCAAAAAACGTTAAAAGCTAACATGCAAAACATGCAGTCTTGTATGTAAACAAAAAAGAAAGGAGCCTTTGGCGAACGGGATTTATCCCGATGTGCCAAGGCTCCTTTTTGTTAGCTGTACGCTTACGCTAACTTCGAATTCAAACTTCGGTTTCAAAACTCAAACTCATGTTTAAGTTCACCGGTTAAGAGCAGCGTTCCCATACAACTTTTCCTCTATCGTCCCTGATCCGTCTGGATCATGATTTCAATATATTGCAGCAAGCTCTTCTTCTGTTGTTCAATCGACTGTATTCGTCCAGACAGACCCGCGAAGAACGCTTCAATCTGCTGCCTTGTATAATCGGCCGATTGTCCCTTCCAGTCGTCGAGACGATTGTATAGGCTCCTCGCCTCCTGCTCATCTGCCTGGAGACGGGCAAGCAGCTGGGTCAATTCTTTTTCCGCAATCCGAAGATCATTCAGCTCTACCAGCAATTGTCCGCTCACTCGTATTCCCTCCCTTATGTAATTGCCAATCGCCAGGCCCTTCACGCAAAATTCTATTTAAAACTGACCTGACTCTCATCCGCTTGACGGAAGGCTTCCGCCTTCTCTTCGATAAAGTTCAAGAACTGACTCGTATGTTTCATATGCCATGTGCTCAATTCGTTAATAGACGCATCCAGATGAGTGACGATAGGTTCAAGTCTGCGACTGCGGCTGGAATGCAGGTATTGAGCCATCCGGCTCCGTACCGTATTCAATTCTGCATTGCACTGTTGTGCATTTTGCTTCCAACGGGCAGCGACACTTTTGAGTTCCTCGGGCGTTACCTGAATCAGGCCAGACGCTCCTGCTGCCGAGGCCATACCTCTTGTAAAACCGGCCTGCCTGCCCACCCAGGTTCCGCATAAATGCTGCGAGATCAGACAGGACATTGAACGGCTGACGTGGTGAATAATGGATTTGCTCGCCTGTAACCGGATCATATAGATCGTTGGAAATATAGCCGTTCTCAAAATTGTACTGTTTCAAACTGTGATACTCTTTACCACCAAAGGTGTTGCTGATTTTATCCCACATGCCCATGTCATCATTCATATCCTCATAGTTGGAATTGATGTAATACATGGAACCTACGTGACGATCGTATCCACCAAAAAAGCCGCTCGTTACAAAGTCTCCGGGATGCCCATAATTGATAATTTGGCTATCAAACCCACCCTCTTCGGCCTTTCGTTTTGCCTCTGGCGTGAGACTGGAGATTACGGATGGCGCGCTGAACGTCACCGCGGAGAGTCCCGTGTATGCAGCCGCATACTGGGCATTCCCCCCTCCAAGCGAATGCCCTGTCAGCGAGAAATCCAGATCCTTGTATTTTTTCTGCATATCATTGGCGTAGTCTTCCGCCTCATACATCTGGTTCGGTCCCAGACTGAACGTTTTATCCAGCTTTTTATCCAGTTCTCCCACAGCATTCTCGACTGTAGTGATCCCCGTAACATCTCTTACCTTCTGAATGCCATTTGCCAACCAATCCGGTGTAAAATCCGTACTTTGTTCGATCTTTCTGCCAAGCTCAGGCAAACCGATTTGAGCATCCGCGTAATAATCAGGAACGCTGCGATCCAGCGAAGCACTTCCCTCCGTGCCCCGATATGCGATTACCGCCTGTTTGGTCTCGGGATTGTAGAAGGTCACCGCATCAAAGCCGGATTTTTTGTTTCCATGCGTGTCCTCAAGAACTTGCCATCCAGGAAGATTCTCAAACTCCATACCTGCTTTCAGATTCTCATATGCTAATTCAGACATCTTGTTGTATGTTTCGTCATCAATTTTAGGTGAGTTACTCACAGCCGTCGCACCTCCAAGAAAATCAATCCTGAATTATGATTTATTTGTTAAACGGATCATATCCCTTAGCTATAATGGCTTCCTTAATTGCCGGACTCATGCCAAAGTTTTTGATTTTTTTATCCTCATAGTCATACGAGATCGTAAATTCTTGCTCTTCATGTTCAACCACATGTCCTTCCATAGCAATAGAATCAAGCGCCATCTCAGGTAACAACTCTTTGTTCGTAATCACGACATCCAGTTCATATTTATTTTTCAAATATTTTACGGCTTCCGCTTCCGCTTCTTTAAAATAAGCCTGTTTTTCACTTTCCTTCATGTTCTGACACCCTCCCAAAATGAAAGTGGATAGTATGGTCAAAAAAAATATACATGCGAGCCGCCGCTTCAACCTCATATCAATCACCTTTTCTTTTTCATTAAATATATTCGTATATCCACTCTTTTCTTCTGTTATGTGCATCATAGTACAAAATCAACATGATCACATCGGCTGTTGGCATCGTTTTTATGTAACTTTGTTCCTACATGATTCCAATCGGTCATTTGGGTGTACATTACCCCATTTTCTGGATTATGCATCAGTTCGCCATTTATAATTGCCCAGACGAAAAAGAGCCACTCCAGTGAGCGGCCCTAATCTTGCCATTATCAATGAGTTACTCCAATACCATCCGCAGGGCGGTTAACACAATCCCGATTATAAATCCGGTAACAGCCCCGTTAATCCGAATCCATTGCAAATCCTGTCCAACCTTATCCTCAATCAAGGAGATCAATGAGGCATTGTCCATTTTGTTGACATTTTCGCGCACGAGATTGCCGATCTTGGAATGGTTTTTCTCCAGCAGCGTCGTTACGCCTTCCACAATCTTCGCATTCAACCCTGCCAATAAAGCATCGTCTGACCGCAAATCGGACAATACCCGCTCAATCGCAGGCAGAGCAAACGTATCCACATACTGACCATCTTCCATTGCAGTGAGCGCCTTATCCCTCAATTCAATGAGCTTGTTCAGTACGGTTTCCTCTGCATTCCATCCATCCAGCATGTTGTTTTTCCAGCCGTTGACTCCATCCTGAACACTTTCACTCATCGCCAGCCGGATAGCCTGGGTTCGCAACAGATCTAGCACTTTGTAACGAAGAGCACTGCCCTCACGCTTCATGTCCTCTACTCGGTCAAACAGATACCCTTGCAAAATGCTGCCCAGACGCTCCTCATTCAGATAACCCATGAACGCATTCATCGCAAATTGCATTAATCCGTTCATCTGGATGCCACTGATCGCCTTTAAGCCACTTTCACCCAAAAACATAATGGTCTCCGGCTTCACCAGCCATTCCTCTGCCTGCTTCAGACCATAGTCCAGTGCTTTGGCATCATATCCACGCTCACTCATCTGGATCGAAGCCCGTTCCAGAATCGGACCCAGATCGAAGGCCCCCGCTTGTGATTTGATCTCGCCCGCAACCAATGGAGCAATCTGCTCGAGCGGCAGGCCTGCAAGGATTCGTTTGCAGAGCGTATCAATCATGGTTTTGACTCCATCGTTGTGAAGTTCCCGTGTCATCGTATCCAGAACGATTTCTGCCGCCTTGAAACCCGCAATTTTCTCGGTGATGCTATCCTTGTTCAGCAAGTTGTTTTCCACTGCGGAAACAAGGCCTTCGGTCAATTTGTCCCGATTCTTGGGCAGCAATGCCGTATGGGGAATCGGAATACCCAGTGGATGACGGAACAACGCTGTTACGGCAAACCAGTCCGCTAGTCCACCTACCAAGCCCGCTTCAAATGAACCTACCAGCAGTTTGCCTACTACGCCGCCCTGAAACGGCAATGATGCGGCAAATCCCGCTCCCATAACAACAAGAGACCAAGCTGCTGCTTTTTTGGTTTGTTTAGGTTTAGCCATTGTATTCTTACTCCTTTATCGTTAATCACACGGGTTCAATGACACCCAACTTTCCCGTGCTCCTCTGTTCTTCATGTGATCCCTTCCATAGGAAAGCTTCTGTTTCCATATTTCGTATACTTCATCTTATCACCCGCACGCGTCAAAACCAAACCTCTGGCTGGCGAAAAAGGATAAAAGAGGGGTTTTTCCTATCGAAATGCTCGTATTCTTTCCCATTACCAAAAAGGTTTTAGTATAATCAATACAGACAGTCATCCATTTACGATTGGCTGCCGATCATCAGGGTAATTACATAATGAAATAATGAATGAATCAGAGGAGGAATTTCGGACCATGAAACATGTGCAGGACACAACGACACTTTATAACGGAGTCAAAATGCCTTGGCTGGGTTTTGGCGTATTCAAAGTTAAAGATGGAGAAGAAGTGGTTGAAGCCGTCAAAACGGCTATCCAGGCTGGTTATCGCAGTATTGATACAGCAAAAGCGTATAACAACGAAACGGGTGTAGCTCAAGGTATTCGTGAATCCGGAATCGCCCGCGAGGATCTGTTCATTACGACCAAAGTGTGGAACGGGGATCAAGGTTACGAATCCACACTGGCCGCTTTTGAAGCAAGTATGGAACGACTCGAACTGGAATATCTGGATCTCTATCTGATCCACTGGCCTGTCAAGGGCAAGTATAAGGATACCTGGAGAGCGTTGGAGAAGCTGCATAAGGAAGGACGCATCCGCGCCATTGGGGTGAGTAACTTCCAGATTCACCATCTGGAGGACCTGATGACCGATGCAACCATTAAACCTGCTGTGAATCAGGTGGAACTGCATCCGCTGTTGATCCAAACGGAGCTAAGGGAGTATTGCAGCAAACATCAGATCCAGATTGAAGCATGGTCTCCACTGGGTCAGGGACATCTGCTGGAGCATCCGCTACTTCTGGAGATCGCTGCCAAGTACAGCAAGTCACCGGCACAGGTCATTCTACGTTGGGATCTGCAAAATGGTATTGTGACCATACCTAAATCCGTTACACCACAGCGCATTCGCGATAATGCGGACCTGTATGATTTTGAGTTGACCACGGAAGAAATCGAACGCATTAACCAATTGAACGAGAATAAACGCTTTGGTTCCGATCCGGACAACTTTAACTTCTAATTTCAATATATAATCACAGCTAGAAAACATCAAAAAATCCCGATCCGGATGCACACGCACCTGAATCGGGATTTTGCTTGTTAATTTATGGTTATATTAGCCTTTGGAAACCAGTTTGAAATCATCAAAATGGAAACCTGGTGCTACAACGCACGTTACCAGTACAGGCTCATCACCCAGCGGGCGTGCGGTTTGCCATACTCCGGCTGGAACGAGTACCTGCGGCGATTGACCCGCAGCAATATCCATACCCAGTACGAGCACTTCTTCATTTTCCGGGTTTTCTCCGTTGCCGCCCAATTTCAATTCAATCGGACTGCCGCTATGCCATAACCAAAGCTCATCAGACAAAACAGTATGCCATTCCGAGACTTCGTGCGAGTGCAGCAGGAAGTATGTCGAACTTGCCGAGAATCGAGGGCCTGAGTATGTATCCGGCAGTACGGATTGTGGAATTTGATACGATGCCTTCCATTCTTCCTTATACCAACCGCCTTCAACGTGTGGCTGCATATTCAATGCAGCAACGAGTGGCGATAATTCATGCGTCGTCATATTCTGTTTCCTTCCTTCCAAATCGAATTGGAGACACCCCTATCCAGAGGTTAGCCTCACTCCCCCTACTGTAAAACATGAATAGACTTTTGTCACCTTTACAGCCTATATTAGCTTTCCGAAAATCATTCCGCCCACATTCTATTCATTACGTCTGGTCGGACCCTCATTTAAATGATAGCGTTTACAACAAACTGGATTTTCCGTTATGATATGGATATTAACCGTAAATCAGCTGGCGCAGAGGAGAGACGTGTTATGAGTGTTATAGAGAATCGGATTGGACCCAAATATCGAATTGGCGAGAGTTCATTCACCATTGAACACATGAGCAGACACAACGGGAACGCCATGCCACAGCCTCACGCACACCCTTTTTACGAACTGTATTATCTGCTTGAAGGAGAACGTGTCTATTCCATGAATGGTCAGCTTCTTACCGCCCGCAAAGGTGATTTGATCCTGATCAATCCCCATGATGTACATACGACGTCCAAAGGAAGCATTCCCGGCTTTGAACGAATTCTGATCGGGTTCTCGCCTTCTTTTGCCACCGGGATGGAGTTTGGAATATGCGGTCTGCTTCCCTTCGATCGTTCAAGGCTGCTGCACTTTCCTGATGCGGAGCAGCCTGAGATCGAACGAATGCTGTGGCAGATGCTGAAAGAATGCAAGGAGCGCCGACCTCATTATGAAATCGTGGTGAGAAGCCTGCTCGCCCAGATCCTGATTCAGATCCACCGGGTGCAAGAGAATACTCGGCAAACCTCTCCGGCTCCGCATCATCCCATGCAGGATAAGATCAGTGAGATCGTCACTTATGTGAACAATCATTATAATGAGCCCCTTACATTGGAAGAGGCCGCAGCGAGATTTTATATCAGTCCATCTTATCTTAGCCGAATGTTCAGCCGTTTTACCGGATTTCGCTTCAGCGAATATTTGCGTGTTACCCGGGTTCGGGAGGCACAGAGACGTTTATTGTCCACCCAAGAACGGGTGCAGCTGATTGCGGAGAAGGTAGGATTTGAGCATACAGCCCATTTTAATAAAACGTTTAAACAGGTGACCGGGACTACGCCGCTTCGCTATCGCAAAGAACATCGATAGATCTTCAAAGCGACTGGCGAAGCCGGACGTCTGTCATACGACAATCTGCCATGACATCGCGCGCCAGGATATGCCCGCGGTGATAAGATAAACCTATGCAACGTCGAACCCTTCTTACCTGCGGATGATTACACCACTTCTTACTTCAGGACCAACGGAGATTTGGCGCCCCTCTGTATCTGCATCACTTTCCCGGCATACGATCCCTGCCGATTCATGTCCTGTCACCATTAGGAGCCGACCGTCTGCGCCCACACCCTCAATCGATTCCAGCTCCGCACCCTTACACTGATGCAAATGAATTAACGATCCTTCGGTAATATGTGCGTTCATTTCGGCGATTCGCAGGTGCTTCGCATGAGCGCATTGCACCCCGTTACGAGCCGTCACCGTATATCCCTGAATGACCAGACCGTCCAGCGGCATTTCCGGCAGTCCACTCACCAATAACGCGGTTTCCGCTCCTGCACAGACTACATCCGATATCCGAATATCCCGGAACACCGGAGTCTCCTCACTAATCTCCTGAGTCAAGTCGCTACCGCGAGCTGATCCCTCCTGATTGGCATAGAAAAAGGAAAACGAGATAGCTTCCATTATGATATCTTTCATATAGATTCGCTCCACCTGAATATCTTCAACGACCCCGCCGCGCCCACGCGCACTTTTGAAGCGAAGCCCAATATCTGTTCCAATAAACGTACAGTCCGAGACACGCACATGCCGCACGCCACCGGACATTTCACTGCCAATGACAAAACCGCCATGACCGTGATACACGGTGCAATTGCGGATCGTAATATATTCCGAGGGCAGACCGAGTTCACGACCTTCTGCATCCTTGCCGGATTTCAGGCAGATCGCATCATCACCAACATCGAATACACTCTGCTCCACAACGACATGACGGCAGGATTCGATGTCCAGCCCATCCCCATTCTGGGAAAACCATGGATTCCGCACACTCACTTTACGAATCGTGACATGCTCGGATGCCCAGGGGTGCAGGTTCCATGCCGGCGAATTCTGGAACGTTGGGCCGTCCAAAAGCACTCGTTTACATTGACGCAAGCTGACCATGTTAGGACGCAAAAAGTCTCTGACTTCCTCATAAGCAGCCACGTCACACACTTGCTCCAGATGCAGACGATTCGCAATCGCACCGCCTTCAAGGGCAGAAGTCGATGGCCACCAAATGGCTTCATCTCCGTCAGCCTGCTCCACCACACCGCCCGAAGAAACCAGTCGATTCCACTGCGATGCAGTCATTTTGGATCGTTTCACCGGACGCCATGCCTCTCCACCGCCATCCCAAATCCCCTCACCCGTGATCGCAATATCCTCCAGCTGCTCACCATCAATGGGCGACTGACACCGCACTGCCTGCCAACCCTCGAAGCTGGACGCAATCAGGGGATATTGATCGAAATTACGGCTGAACGTAACCAGAGCACCCGCCTGAACATGAAGCTCAATTCGACTGCGAAGCACAATCGGCCCCGTTAACCAAACACCCTCCGGAATGACAATTCGACCTCCGCCCGCTTCTGCACAAGCTGCTATAGCCAGCCGGAACATCTCGGTATTATCCGTCAAGCCATCCCCTACCGCACCATAATCCGTAATCTGAAAATCCCGTGCCGGGATGACAGGTAAACTCACTTCATAAGCCTTCGTATCAAATTCAATACCTTCTCCTGTGTCCAGTGGGGAGTAATATGTATTCATCGTTCAGAACATCCTCTCTAACTATAATTGGATCGGACTGTTTATAATATTGGATTACTTACTGGAAAGCGCATTCTCGCTCCATCATATCAATGCCATAGGGCATAGGGTTGAGCTTTTTTGCCATGTACATTCAGAATTTGAGGTTATTTGTTTTTATGATCAGAGTCATAAAGTAAACATCTCTTCCAGTATACTCTATACATCTATTCCAATGGTTGTAAAACAACTAGGAGAATGGATTCATTTTTCTGTCAGGATTCGTCATAAATAGGTTAGTAATATAACAAATATATAACATAATTACTGGCTATAGCCCTATAAAACCCATTACTTATGTCATGTTTTATCACAAACCAATTGCCTTTAGCAGGATGAGTATGTATGATTAAATAACTAGTTTCAATTTATTCCTTATAATTCCTTTTACACACAGATGCTGCAGAAAGGATGGGGTCTCTTGATTGAATTTAGGGGTGTCCAGAAGCATTTTGGCCATTTTCATGTCCTCAAAGATATTCATCTTCACATTGAAGAAGGAGAAGTCGTTGTCATTATCGGCCCTTCCGGCTCAGGCAAAAGTACATTGCTCCGCTGCATCAATCGTCTGGAGACGATTACCGAAGGTGAACTTGTCGTCAGCGGTGTCCCTTTACATCAGAAAAAGGTGGACATCAACCTCTTCCGCCGTGATATCGGCATGGTATTTCAACACTTCAATCTCTACCCTCACAAAAAAGTCATCGATAACATTACCCTTGCACCCATGAAGGTGCGTAAACAGCCCAAAGCACAGGCAGCCTCTACGGCGATGAAGTATCTGACCCGGGTAGGCATTGCCGACAAGGCAGACAGTTATCCTTCCCAGTTGTCCGGTGGACAGCAGCAGCGTGTAGCCATTGCAAGAGGTCTTGCCATGGAGCCCAAAATCATGCTTTTTGACGAACCCACCTCTGCACTGGACCCCGAAATGATCGGGGAAGTTCTGGATGTTATGAGGTCTCTTGCCCACAACGGGATGACGATGGTTGTCGTTACCCATGAGATGGGATTTGCGCGCGAGGTCGCAGACCGAGTCATCTTTATGGATGAAGGCCGAATTGTGGAAGAAGCCTCCGCCGCTGAATTTTTCGACAACCCGAGAGAAGAACGGGCCAAGCAATTCCTGAGTCGTCTGATTCACCACTGAGAATAATCCATTTTGAAAGGGGTCTTTACCAAATGAAAAATGTATTAAAGTGGCCGTCGTTTATGCTTGTTTTGATTCTATCCCTTGTATTGTCCGGTTGTAGCACTGGAGAGGAAAGCAGCAGCGGCGGTTCTGGTGGGAGTACCGAAGCCAAAGGCACCATTGAACAGATTAAAGAGCGCGGCAAGCTCATTGCCGGCGTGAAATATGATACCAAATTGTTCGGTTTGAAAGACCCCGCAAGCGGCGAAGTCGAAGGATTCGATATTGATATCGCCAAAGCACTTGCCAAACAGATTCTTGGAGACGAAACGAAGGTAGAACTGAAGGAAGTAACGTCCAAAACGCGCATTCCGATGCTGCAAAACGGCGACATTGATATCATCATCGCCACGATGACGATTACGGATGAACGTAAGGAACAAGTGGATTTCAGTGATGTCTATTTTGAAGCCGGGCAATCCCTGCTTGTGAAAAACGACAGCCCGATTACCGGTCTCGAAAGTCTCGGCGGTGTGAAGGTACTTGCCGTCAAAGGCTCGACTTCTGCGCAAAATATTCGGGAAAAAGCCCCGGATGCCGAGGTCCTCGAATACGACAATTATCAGGATGCCTTCACAGCCCTCAAAGCGGGTAAAGGCGAAGCATTGACGACCGATAACATTATCCTGATCGGCATGCAGCAGACCGATAACAACTTCAAGCTGGTTGGTGGCAATTTCACGAGCGAACCTTACGGCATGGCGATTCGCAAAGGCGACACTGCCTTCGTTGAAGAAGTAAACAGCCTGCTCAAAAGCATGAAGGACAGCGGAGAATATGATACGTTGCACGAGAAATGGCTGGGCAGCAAGCCCGAGTAACCCCGATTAATGATGGTTAAGCGGCGACCTCGCCTATGCTGTGCCATGCATGGATAGGACGCAATCGCCGCTTCTACCTCTGGAGAACGGAGGCTTCGCCTACATGGGCAAATTGGACTTCAGTATACTGATTAAACACTCGGATCGATTCCTGGAAGGGTTCCTCAACACCATCCAGGTGAGCATCATGGCCTTGATTGGCAGCTTTATTCTTGGTGCAATTATGGCTATCTTTCGGATATCCCCCATTAAACCGCTCAACTGGATCGGCACGGCTTTTGTGGAGTTTATCCGCAACATCCCGCTGCTGCTCGTCGTATTTTTCTTCTACCTTGGCTTGCCGGCACTCGGCATTTCATTGGATGGCTTCATCTCGGGTACACTCGGTCTGACCATCTATACGGCCGCTTTCATTGCCGAAGCAATCCGGGCGGGCATTCAGACAGTCCCCCGCGGGCAGTTAGAGGCGGCGAGATCTTCCGGTCTGTCCTACGTACAGGCCATGAACCTGATCATTTTGCCACAAGCGATCAAGATTGTATTGCCGTCCATTGGCAACCAGTTTATCAATTTGGTCAAAAACTCATCCATCCTCGCGGTCGTAGCGGGCATGGATCTGATGTATTTTGCCGATCTGATCAACTCGGATACATTCCTACCACTGAGCGTCTACACCATTGTTGCGCTATTCTACCTGGTGTTGACTTTACCGCTCAGCTTCCTGGTTCACTATATGGAGCGCCGTTTCGGACAAAGCGATGCTGACGCCAGCCGAACCAAAGGCAAACCAAAAAAGAACAAACCAACGGGTCAGGTCACCATGTAAAATTCGAACGATATTCTCTCTGTGTTTAGTACACCAGTTTAAGGTGCAACTCTACTATCTACTATGCTATGCAGCTAATTTTTCCAAATTATTTCATTTTCTGTCCGCACACAGAAGGAGGCCGATGATCCATGGACTTTAGCGGGGCCTACGCCTGGCCCAACCTTCGTTTCCTGCTGCACGGATTCCTGATCACTCTGCAAGTGGCAGGTTTGTCGATTGTATTCAGCTTTGTACTCGGCACCGTGCTTGGTACCGTTCGATACACCCGAATTCCGGTCCTGTCACAGATTGTGGCCGTCATCGTGGATACGATTCGGAATCTGCCGCTGCTGCTGATCATTTTCTTCATTCATATCGTACTTCCCCAGCTCGGGATCAAAATGTCTGTCTTCTGGTCCACGGTTGTTGGACTAAGTCTGTTCGAAGGCGCCATGATCGCAGAGATTGTCCGCAGCGGACTCAAATCGATAGAACGTGGTCAGGTGGAAGCCGCCCGTTCCTCGGGACTGAGCTACATGCAGACACTTGGCGGCATCATTATGCCTCAGGCTTTGCGGCGCATGTCGCCACCGATGGTGAGCCAGTTCATCTCCTTGCTGAAGGACACTTCACTGGCGATCATCATCTCCCTGCCGGAACTGATGCACAATGTGCAGATCCTTGGTGGGCAGAGCTTCGATTACGTCATCCCTGCCCTGCTGCTCGCAGCCGTATTGTACTTCGTCATTAACTATACGTTGTCCATTGTGGCACGGCGACTTGAAGCACGAATGACTTGATGCATGGAAGGAATAAGGCAAGAAGGAATATGAAACATGAAGTAACATGAAGTAACTTGAAGTAACGTAACTTGAAGTAACTTGAAGCAACCTAGGCTTCATGGTTGATTAGATACGATGGAAATAGATATGAAGGAAAGAACCGAATTTGATAAAAAGAAGGAAAGCGTCCCAAAGACTCTAAATCCACGTATGCAGTGGACTTAGAGTTTTTTTGGGACCTACAGTTATGCTCATAAATTCACTAGGACTTCCCACCAATTTCTAACGAACTGAGGGAAGCTTATTTAGCCATTTGTGAGACAGTTTCTAATCTAACGAATCGTAGACGCTCTATTCCTCTGATTCCCCTGCTTTTACCCGCTATTTCAGTGTTTTGAGGTGAAATAACTTCACTGAGATTCGTTACATTTTTCATATCAGCTGATATCCCCAAATTAGACGTCTCAGGTTCGTTAAAATTTACGCCCCAGTGATTCAATTAAAACTCACTCCCACTATTAATTCGCCCACAACCAGCTCATCCCCTAGATCGCTGCTCCGTTACGGCGTAGTTCCTTTTGCAGCACCGCTACCGACAGCTCCAACGGATCTAGCTTCATCTGAACAGCTAAAGCGGCTGCTGTTCCCGCAGCCTGCCCCGTAGCCATACAGCTTGGAGTCAGCCTTGTCGTTGCGTGAGCCTCATGTGTGGTGGAGATACAGCGTCCTGCCGCCAGCAGATTGCGAATATTGCGGGAAATCAGAGAGCGGTACGGAATATCGTATGCTCCGTCTCCTTCTATAAAAGCGGCTACGACGCCTTGACCGGAAGGATCATGAATATCAATCGGATAGCCACTTCTGGCGATTACATCGTCAAACTTTCGCCCTGCAACCACATCGTCCTTGGTCAACGCATAATGCCCGATGATTCGTCTGGATTCACGGATACCGATCTGCGGTGCTACCGCTGAGATGGAAGCCCTTTCGAAGCCAGGCACGTCGCGCTGCAGAAACTCAGCGATCATCAGCACCTGCTTCCGACCTTCCTGTTCCGCAGAAGTCAGATCCTCTGCATCTGTAGCATCCAGCCCCTGCACCCGGGTGCAGTTAATCAATACTTCATCTTCAGCCGGTCCGGTAAAAAATAATACCTGATCCCGATTAATCGGCACACCTGCTTTTTTCCATTGGGAATAGAAGCCGCTCACCCCGGTTAACGGAATACTGTCCAGTTCGGAGAAAGGGGTCTTGGCATAGAAATCCTCCGGGTGCTCCTGCATGTATTGTTTTACTCGTCCAAGGTCCACACCACGCATTCGGAATTTCATGGTCATCGGCTGTGATTGGTGATCGCCGTCTCGCCCCTTTGCAACAGAAGCGCCCGCAAGATAAGCCGCATCCGCATCACCGCTGGCATCCACGAATACGTTCGCTCTTAGCTCCATTCGCCCAGATTTATTCGTCAGACGTACCGCCTCTACCCGATCATCCACCATAACCACTTCATCCACGAAGCTGTGCAATAACAACCGGACACCCGCCTCCTGCAGCATTTCTGCCGCTACCACCTGATAGATCGCCGGATGGTAAGGCGTAACCGTATGAACAAATCCAACCGTATCCCGAAGATGCCCCGGAGAGCCGCCACGTGCCTGCAGTCGGTCAACGATTTCCTGGGCGATGCCTCGAATCACCTGCTCACCACTCTCCGTATGGAAGGTCATCCAAGGGTAGACCATGGCGGCAGTCGACATTCCACCAACGAACCCGTACCGCTCCACCAGTACTACTCGAACACCTTGTCGTCCAGCAGCAATGGCTGCCGCTATACCCGCCGGACCCCCTCCCACAACAACCACATCCGCTTCTTCCCTTTTCAACCTCATCCTTATCCGTTCACTCAAGTTATCACTCCTTCCGTTCTATTGCATGGGCTACTCTTTCAGTCCTGTCATGGCAACTCCCTCAATGAAGCGCCGTTGTGCCAGGAAAAAGACAATCAGCAGCGGCAGGGTCGCCATAACAGTGGCACTCATCAGATATTGCCAGGCTGTTCCCACTTCATCCGTGAACAAGGATAACCCAAGCGGCAGCGTCATCAGTTCTCGCGAGTTAATGAAAATCAACGGATCGAAAAACTCATTCCAGATCGTCACAAACGTAAAGATTGTCAGCGTAGCCATACCGGGCTTGGCAATCGGAAGCATAATACGTGCATAGATCCGGAATCGGTTGCAGCCGTCAATCATCGCCGCTTCCTCCAGCTCGGTGGGTACTGTAATGAAGAACTGCCGCATCACAAAGATGCCAAACACGCCGCCCGCCCCAAAAATCGGCAGTAAAATCAGCGGAAGATGTGTATCAATCCATCCCAGCTGCCGCATGAACAGAAACATGGGAATTGCCGTCACCTCATGGGGAATCATCATCGCACTCAGCAGGATGAGAAATACCACATTACGTCCCTTGAACGGAATTTTGGCAAATGCATACCCGGCGAGTGATGCAAAGAACACCGTACCCAACACAACCACAGCAGCAATATATACACTGTTAAAATAAAAACGATGAAACGGAATCAATCGAAAGACATCGATGTAGTTCTGAAATCGGAAGGTATCCGGTATCCACTGTGGTGGATAGGTAAATATGCTCTGGGGCTCCTTGAATGACGTCGATATCATCCAGATAAATGGAACAAGCATGATCAGCGAGATCAGAGTCAGCAGCAAATACGTCCCAAGGGCACTGCCTGTCTTGCGAATCGAAGAATTAGGCATCGCCTTCATTGAATACCCACCTCTTTCGAAGCTGCCATTGCAGCAGTGTCAAAATCAGCACGATAAAGAACAGCACATACGCAAGCGAAGAAGCGTAGCCGAACTGAAATAGTTTGAATGCTTTTTCCCAGATATAATAGACCAATACCTTCGTGCTGTTGCTCGGCCCTCCCTGTGTCATGACGTAGATCTGTCCAAACACCTTGAGCGAGCCAATCACGGTCATGACCATGGTTAGAAACACCGTTGGCGTAATCATGGGCAGCGTGACGTGAAAGAAAGTTCCCCTTCTGCCCGCGCCGTCCAGGGTTGCCGCTTCGTAAAGTGAACGCGGCACCTGCTGAATGGCTGCAATGAACAGCACCATGTTCAGCCCCACATTTTTCAGTACACTCGTCACAATAACCGCAGGCATCGCCAGATCCTGATTGTAGAGCCAGGCAGGCCCCTTGATGCCTATCATTAACAGAAGCTGATTGATCAGTCCCGACTCTGTGGCATACATCAGCTTCCATACGATAGACCATACAATCAGCGAGGTCATGACCGGAACGAAGATGGCTGTTCGAAAAATACCGATGCCGCGCAAACTTCTGGATAGCAGCAATGCGAGCAGCAGAGCAAGCACAATGTTAAGCGGCACAAGCCCCGCAGTGAAATAAACCGTATTGGCGAGCACTTTCCAGAACATGGCGTCTGTCATCACATTCCGGTAATTCTCCAGTCCAATAAAATGATGATCCCCCAGCAGCGGCCAGTCGGTCAGGCTCATGTATAGCGCGAGACCCATGGGAAACAGCAGCAGCAGGGTAAACCCGAGCACCATCGGTGATACAAACAGCCATCCCGCGATCTGGGCCTCTCTGGCGAGCGGACCTCTTCCTGTACGCTTGCGTGAATGGGTCACAGTCAGGCCCTCCCCTTTATCAAATTTCTTCCCTCTAGTCTGGACGGTTCAGATTGTCCACCGCATTACGGAAGGCGTTAACAGCCCTTCGCAGCTGCTCCTCCGCTCTGCCTGTTACGACCGCTCCAAGCATGATCGCCTTGACTCCGGTATCGTGCAGCACCAGAACATCCTCCGGCACCAGCTTACGCTGGGAAGGAACCAATACCGGAATTTGCGCCTGCAAGACCAGACGGCGGTACTTGAGCACGTCCGCAAAGCTTAGCGGTGTACCATATTCATTCCCAGGCACAATGGATGCCTCCAGGGCGGTGAAGCCGTAATGAGCCGCCGACGTGATGAGAGAAGGTTCATATTCGTCATTGATTGCAAACGTGGGGTCCAACCCCAGATCATCCAGCATGAAGGAAGGCAAGTGATGTGCATAGATCGAATAGAAGTCAAAACCCAGCCCGGAAAGCCTCTCCACATCCTCTCGCCTTGCTCCATCAATACTGCCGGACGGTACGACCCCAAGCGGGCCGCCAAACTCGCTACGAATCGCCTGAAAAAATTCGGCATAATTATACAGTGGACCAAAATGATTCCCGCTTGCGCGATGACCGACATTATAATGCACCTTCAGTGCATCAGCGCCCTCTTCAATTGCTGCCCGGGCCAAAGATAGGTCGTTCTCGGGTAGGCTGACCACAAGTGACAGCGATTTCCGATCAAGCAATTCCTTGAATTTGCCCACTATGCTCACCTCCTGTTTCTATAAAATGATTTATTGTTGCAGTACGCTTTGGATCTCTTCCTGCATTTGCTTCAGATTATCCTCGGGTGTCGCTGAACGAGCGAACAATCGATCAAATCCCTGCAATACCACATTGTCGATATCCTGCCAACGGATATGACCGGGAATCAAGCGCGCTTTTGGCATTTCATTAATCACCGCCTGCACAATATGCTCCTTGCTCGGATTATTCGGCTGATTAATGAACGCATCGGAGTTCAGCACAGAGGTACGCGGAGGCACAAAATAGGTGGCCGTCGCCTGAATACCCTGCTCACTGGCAAAATACTTCAACAGCTTCTTGGTTTCCTCCGGATGTTTGCTGTCGTTGAACATGGCATATCCAGCCTGCCCCAGCATCGGTACGCTGCCCTGTGAGCCGGAAGGCATAGGAGCGATACTCCATTCAAAATCCGTAATCTCTCTTGCCTTGGAAACATAGCTGTAGTTATCGAAGAACATGCCCACATTGCCAGCATCGAAGCTGACCTGCTCGCCTGCTTTTGGATGCGATTCATCGGTGAACATCATGCGCTCCAGCAGTTCAAAGGTCTGTACGCCATAAGCATCGTTCCAGGTGAACTTCGTCATGCCTTCGTCGAACGGGCCGCTGCCATTGGACCATGAATACGAGGAGAGCACAGCCCAGGTCTTCCAGTCGCGAAAAAAGTTGGCGCCATAGATCCGGTTGGTCGCCTCCTTGCTGGTAATCGTCTTGGCGGACTTCTCGAACTGTTCCCATGTCCATTGCCCTTGGCTGGCAAGTGTATTCGGGTCGGTCAGGCCGGCCTTGTCGAACAGCGTTTTATTGTAGAACATGACCACTGGAGGTGTGGAGAAGGGCAGCCCCAGCAGCTGATCGCCATCACGGAACAAATCCAGTGTACTTGGTATATAATCATCCAGCTTGAACTGGGCATCATCCTTGAACTCGGATACATCAGCCAGGATGTGATTGGATTTGAATTGTGGCACCATCCGCTCCGATACCCAGGCGATATCTGGGAGAGAGCCGCCAGCGGCAAGCACCGAAATTTTTTGCTGGTATTCTGCGAAAGGAACGGATTCCATCGTCACCTTGATGCCTGGATTCTCCTGCGTGAAGCCATCGATCAGCTTGTTGTATACATCCATATGTGCCTGATTGCCCCACATCATGAATTTCAGCTCAACCTCTCCATTCTCCCCGGTTGCTTGCCCAGAATCACTTCCGGAATTGGAGCTTGTGCACCCGATTGAAGCAACCATCATGAGTAAGAGTAGCATTATCAGTCCTGCTTTTTTCATGAAAATCCCCCTTATGGACGTAGTGGTATACATGTGCATCCAAAGTATAACGAAGGCATCGCCCGCTCATAAATCACGTCAATTACAGAAATGGTATGGTATTTCAAGAAATGCTGAATCGGTCACGATATTCCCCTGCTGTCCATCCCACCTGCTGCTTGAATACCAGCATGAAGTGCTTGGGACTCTGATGCCCGGATAACCTTGCAACATCATAGATTTTGAGCCCTGTGTTAACCAGCAGCCACTTGGCCCGTTCCATACGAGCCTCAGCAACGTATTCGGAGTAATTGGTTCCTGTTTCGTTCTTGAACAACTGGCTTAGATAGGTGGGGTTCAGATGAACCAGAGCTGCTATGGTCTGAAGTCGCAGGTCCCCATCGGGGTGCTGCTTGATGTGCTCCTTCACATCTCGGATAATCTTTCGCGCATCTCCGCCGGAGTGCTCTGCTTTCCCAGATGGCTCCGTGACTGGAAGGGTTGAAATGCCGTACCTGCGATCCAGCAGCAACTGAATTTTTTGGATGCATAACGCCAGTTCATGACGTTCAATCGGCTTCAGCAGATAGTTCAACACCCCGTACTCCATCGCCCTGCGTGCATATTCAAACTCCCCGTACCCGCTTATGATGATCATCAGCAGTTCAGGGTACATATCTCTTGCTTTGGATACCAGTGTCAGCCCGTCCATTCCACGCATGCGAATATCCGTGATCAACACATCCGGTACTTCACATCTCAGAAAATCCAGTGCCTCCACTCCGCTCGAAGCTTCACCTGTTACCTCGAACTGAGGAGCCGCCTGTACAATCAGCTCTCTCAGTCCTTGACGGATGACCGTCTCATCCTCCACAAGCAATACTTTATACATGCGCTTCATTCCCCTTTCGGTTGAAGTTGAATGGATACTGTCACCGCCAGGCCCTGCCCGGGACTGCCATCGACGCTCAAGCTGCCACCTTCTCCATACATGAGGCGGAGCCTTTGGGCGATATTGTTAAGTCCCAGCCTGTCCCCCGCATGACAGCGCAATGCCTCATTGGATGGTTGCCGAGCAATGGATTCATTTAATTCATCAATCTCCGCCTGAGCCATGCCTTTGCCATTGTCACGTACAATAATCAGCAGCTCATCATCGAATTTCAATGCAGATACCCAGATCACTCCGCCATCGGTCTGCCCTTCAATGCCATGATAGACAGCGTTCTCCACCAGCGGTTGCAATACCAGCTTGGGAATCAGACAATCTGTAACAGCTTCATCGATGTCGTAGATTACCTCCAGCTTGCCGTCATAACGTACTTGTTGAATGCGTACATAGGATTGTACAAACGCCAATTCTTCCTGAAGCGGAACCCTCCGGTCCACCTTATCAATCGTATAACGCAGCAGCTTGCCAAGTGCCGTCACCATATCAGACACCTCAGCGTGCTTCTTGCGGACCGCCATCATGTTGATGGACTCTAATGTGTTGTATATAAAATGGGGATTGATCTGGCTCTGCAATGCTGACAACTCCGCCTCTCGCTCTTGAATGCCCAACAGAAATACCTCGTTGAACAGTCGATGGATCTCTTCCATCATCCGGTTAAAACCCCTGCTAATCTGTCCGAACTCATCATTGCTAAAGTGCACTACGCGCTGGCTAAAGTCTCCCTGCTCCACCCGAATCATATTGTGCTTCAATCGAATCAGCGGCCTCGTTATGCGGTAGGATAAGAGAACCGCGAGAACTGCTACCGCCGCCATACATAACACAGCGAATCCAAACGTAAACGTGAGCATCTCGCCTGATTCCTTCTGAATAACGGCAATAGGTGTCAGGCTGATCACCGAAAGTCCTGAATAGCTGGAATGGTGCTGTACGTAGAGATAGGGCTTCCCATCAAGGACAACCTTCTGGTTGCCTGCGTAGCCTTGAAGCTGGCCATGCGTTAACAGTTGGTCGTATGCGGACAAGCCTCCGGCTGAGGTGCGTTCGAATAGGAGCCGCTGCTTGCTGTCGACAATCATCAGGCTCGCATTTTGCTCAAAATTCAGATTGGACAAGAGTTGGCCGAAGGCTTCCAGCCGGATGTCGATCAGGATGTAGCCCAGTCGCTGGAGTGTGCCCGGATCACGAATCTCACGGGCAACCGATATATACGGCTCTTCATGACTGCCCGTGTAATAGCTGGGCTCGTGCGGAGGAAGCAGACGCCATTCGCCTTCCGAGCCGTTAAGCTCTGCAAACCAGTCATCCTGCCTGCTGTCCCATACCGGATTCACTGCCAGTGAATCCAGATTGGAGAACAAAATGCCGCTGTTGCTAATCAGATGGATGCCACGAATTTCCGGTCGGTCATACGCCTGACCGGACGTGTAGAGCTTCATTTTCAGATAATCATCGGACCTCGCCCATGTACCCGATCCCATCGGAGCATTGTATTTGCCCAGAATGCCGAGCACCATCTGATCGTAGAGCGGCAAGAGCGACAACCGCTCGAAGTCCTTGAGCAGCCGATTCAGATTGGTGTTAATCTGGCGAACAATATCAATGGTGAACTGCTCCGTCTTGCGATCAATCGTCTGCGAGAAATGCAGGTAATTCACTACTCCCTGCAAGCTTAGCGGCAGCAAGGTCAGCCCCAGGAACAACAGGAGCAGCTTGGTGCGCAGATTCATATTTCTTCCCAAATAACCCTGTACCTTGTCCATCATTTCCGTTCATCCCTCCCTCTCCCGATCATTGTATAATCCCTCTTCATAGATCAATCTGGATATAACTGGGGTCATCATATCCAGTTTTAATGATCGATGGCTATCCTGCCAACCATGGGATTGGTACGGAATTTCAAGATTGAAGCGCAGGCTTTCGGGGGAACGCAAAAAAGCCAACTGTATCGCTACAGTCGACTACTCTTCTATTGCATCAAAAAACCGACTGCATTATGCAATCGGCTGTCTTTTCATAAAGTGTTTTTTATATTTGAAGCGATTATATTCATTAATTAGTTCGTCCAATACCATCGATTGTTGAAGGACTTTGTAGTCTTGCATGCCATGATATTCCGCCAATCGACTTAACTCATGCCTGTTCTGTTCGATTTGGTCTCTAATCTGCTTCGGTTCTCTCACAGCATGCACCCCCTCTTTTTAAAACATTTTAGGATACATTGCCAAAAAATTCATATTTTATTCCTTTGCAAAATAAAATGTTTGCTTACATAATAATATTTTCATAACCAACATTTTGCATTGATTTGTGAAAATTGTCACAACTACCGCATATGGATATAGTTCACTCACGCCAAACTACATATCGTACTCATGGAAAAAATGGAGTCCCTTAACGTAAAAACTAAAGACAGAAACCCATTATAAATTATGTTCCAATCGTATGCTGTACTTTGCTCGTTCTGGAGCGGATTAGAATCCCTGCCACACGCACCAAAACCATAGCAGCCGTCATTAATATAAATGCAGGACCGATATTCTGAAGATCCAATTGATGCTCAATTGCATAGTGATATGCTTGCTGCGGATGATGCGTAATCCATTCCACCGGGACAATGCGTAGCAGGAATGCCGCCGCCCAAACGACCACACTACCTATCCCCACTCGGGTATACCACTTACCTGCCGTCGCATCGAATTCCATACGCGTTATTCCCAGCACAATCATTCCAAACATTGCTCCTACAATCACAGCCACCAACAAAAACAGCACATTATTGCCTGTAAAAGTCATGTATTTAAGAAATTTGGCTGCATAATAACCCATAATAACGAAAGGTAGCAATAACCGATAATAACGTACTGGCTTTCGTCCAATTGAAGTAAATACTAATACCGCAAACATGATAATCATCTGAATCCACATGCTCGTTGTCATATGTTGTTCCCCCTGTAATTTGCTTGATTTGATGCTTTAAGCATAGCAGGGAGAACATCGCTCTAGCGTCCACAAACGGGTGGATAACGAGGTCCACCTGTGGGTGGATAACGAGGTCCACCTGTGGGTGGATCATAGTGGAGGATAAGAGCATTAACAAATTAGTATTTCTCTCTTAGTCGAATGTATTTATTAATCAGTTCATCCAGCACCATAGACTGCTTAAGAACCTTATCATCATGCATGCCATGTTTCTCCACCAACCGACGCAAATGTTGCCGATTCTGCTCGATTTGATCTTTGATCTGTTTGATTTCTCTCACAGCATGCACCCCTTTTTCAACCTATTTTAGGGTACATTTATCTAAAAATTCATAATAGAATGCTTTGCAAAAATTGTATAATAAATCTTCATAGTAAAGTTGGTTACGTCAAACAATACTAGCTCTCTGTAGTTATATGCTTTTAATTCTACTCCCAAAATTTTGCGAGCTCAGGCCCTCTATTAACCTAGTGTACTGTTCTTCCTGTTGGTTCGTTACATGCCTTCTGAATTTACCATATAGATCAATAGATTTAATAGACATTAGGTCATCGTTACTTGATGATGATAACTCCAGGCTCGTGAGCAAAGTTTCGATCCCCGTTGCGTATCTTTGTTGGTTGAGCCTGTACTTCGCTAATTCATAATAAAAACGTATATATCTATGATTCAACATCTGCATATTGTACGTCCCTTTTAAATGCATATCCGTGTTGAATTGTTTAATATAAGGATCGAATCTATCCAAGGCATAATCAATATCCAGTGAGTGCTGGTTAGCTGCTTGCACAATATTTACGAATGCTATTAAAATCTCATGAGGATTAGCATCCAGGTAATTCAGATAAGGGTCAATAACCTCATGGTTCCCATTCATCAAATGGTATAAATACCGATTCCCCTCTGCCCATCCTTTGAAACGTTCTATTAATTCTTGCTCTTCTTCTGTTGGATTAGAGACTTCAATAACATTCACGTAAACATCTGTATATTCCAAAGCTTTTACATATTCCTTACGTACTTCACAGACACTTGCCTTCAATAGATTTGCATATGCTTTATATGTAAATATGGGGTAAAAGGCAATTCTTTTTTTATTTTTGCGTCTTCGAGATAGAAGTTCAAGTTGAAAATCAACCTTTTCGTTCCAGTTCTTCGGCCAATTCATATACCTTATCCCAATGATGTATTGTATTATAAACATTCGCTAAATCTTTAACAGCATCCAGTTGTATTTCTTCATCCAATTTCTCAATATAGAGTTCCAATTGGACCGCTGCTGCCAGATTATCGAATTTGCTCATGGTTTTATGAAGCAAAAAAATACGGTACTGGCATAACGCCAACCGTTCCGAGTGATGATATTTCTCACCTGCGGCTACGCATTCATATAAAATAAGCGCCGCTTCATTCATTTCTTTGGAATATAGATTCTCTGCCATTTCAAATAATTGTGAAATATAGGATCGATCATCTGTAACCTGATAAACCACTTTTTTAATACAGCCTAGCTTGTTAAGTTCAGCGCAGCGATACAGGAACGGTTCCAAACGCCTCCAATGAGGTGCAGCTTCGACAAAACATTCCACACTGTACATTTCGTAGAAGTATCCCTTCTCCAGCCCCATACCAGAAGTGATTTGATCCAACTGATTCATAGCCAGAGGTCTGCTGCCCTTGAGGATGGCACTTAATGTACCAACGTTAACACCCGTGATATCTGAAAATTGCTGTAGTTTATATCCTCGTTCTCTTATGTGATTCTCTATATATGTGCGTATCGTAGGTGCAAGTTTCAATTCTCCCACCCCCATCAACCAAACTAACTTAAGGATTCATCATTTCTTAATATATGTAATTTTAATCCTGAATTTTACAATGGTCAATCTGAGCAAAATAAAAAGCGGTTTACCCCCGCTTCCGGAAATAAACCGCTGTTGAAATCTCAGAGTAAATATTATATAACATTGCAGCCAAATAAGATTATAAATTTCCAGTACCATGTGTTAACGGGGTATATTTCTGATCTAAATTAATTGGATTTATATGGAATGCAAAAACAAAAATTACACTACACAAAAATATAGCCATGACTTTTTTTATTTTCATAATAATTATATACCTCCTCCATTAGATATCGGTACGTTATCTCTACTTCTTTAGATGCAAAAGACCTGTATCTCTCAAAGAGAGCAACACATTGTATGATATCAGTATGATTATTAATTTTAATAGCTGAACTCAAACAAGTAACAAGGTGTAGCATCCCATCCGAATAACGATTTTGGTTAAAATGATATATTGCGAACTCAATTAGAAATTTACTGTGTAAATCATCCTTAATTTGCTCATTATACCCTTCTCTTAAAGCCCTATCACTCAAAATTGTATTAATTTTACTATCAAACTTCAAAAGGACATGATCTATGTTCATATCATAAGTGTTTGCTGCTTCTACAATTTTCACGAGAGCAGTAAGTAATTCTTCCTCATTTTGTTCAATCCAAGCCACATAAGCTGGGAGTACTTCTTTCTTTCCCATCATCAGGCTGTACAAATAGGTGTTCGCTTCAATCCAACCAATAAACATATTGATATATATCTGATCTTCCTCACTAGGATCTGCAATATTAACTATATCAGCATATTTTTGTGTATAGCCGAGTGCTTCAGTATATTTCCCACTCCACTCACTTGCATTTGCCTTGAGGAGATTCGAGTAAGCCCTATATACGAATAATGGATATGCAGTTACCCTGTTTACTTTATCGACTTTTTTCTTAGTAAAAGATTGTATTAATTCAGCTTTACGCCCCAATTCATCTGCTAGGGCGAACAGCTTGTCCCAATAACGTAGGGCTGAGTATGTATTCGCCAGGTCCTTGATCGCATCCAGCTGCCGCTCTTCATCCAGCCTATTAATATATGGCTCGAAGTGCACGGCCGCCCTGAGATTTTCATGCTGATCCTGACCCAGAGATAGTGTGAAAATACGATATTGGCACAATGCGAGACGTTCCGAGTGTTGGTACTTCTCACACTCCGCGACACATTCATATAACATGCGGGCCGCTTTCTTTTGTCCTCGTTCAAGCATGCCTTCTGCCATTTCAAACAATTCGGAGATATAGGAGCGGTCATCCGTCACTTGCTGGATTATCCGCTGAATACACTCGAGCTTGTCCAACTCGGCGCAACGTTGCAGAAAAGGCTCCAGTCTTCTCCAGTGCGGTGCAGATTCCACAAAACACTCAGCGCCATAAATTTCGTAGAAATGACCTTCTTCCAGCTTCATGCCCTGAGTAATCAGATCCAGTTGAGCCATGGCAATTGGCCGCGTTCCTTTGATGATCGCACTTAACGTTCCAGCGTTCACACCCGATATATCGGCAAAGTATTGCAGGGTATAGCCCTGTTTCCTGATGTAGTCCTCAATAAAGGAGCGTATCGTAGTTGTAGGTTCCATGTCTCCCACCTCCACAATGAAAATCCAAAAATTTGAATTTATATGATATGCACAATTTTAATCCTAAATTTTACAGCGGTCAATAAAAATCGTGGCAATTTCCTGCCCATTTGTCCAGGTTTGAGCAGCTTTAATCCGCCTTATAGAAAAAATCCATTAGAAGAATGCAGGGCAACATGGTAAAGTTAGTTTTAGCTTGAATATCCTACTATTTCCATAGGATTAGACAACCCAGGTGCTTTTCCAATCCAATCCGAGGGGATGGTTAGATGAAATTTGCCTTATTTAGTCTCATGATGAATCTTCCAAATGCCGTAACTGGTGAATCATTAACGACACAACAGAAGTTTCACAATATTCTGGAACAAGCCAAGCTGGCCGAACGGCTGGGGTTCGATGCATATGGGATCGGTGAGCGGCATGGCGCACCTTTTCTGTCTTCCTCACCTCCCGTCGTGCTGACCGCCGTCGCTGCTGCGACTTCACGTATCCGGTTGCTAACAACAGTCACTGTTCTTAGTATACTTGACCCGGTACGGGTTGCCGAGGATTATGCCACGCTGGATCAATTATCGGGTGGACGGCTGGAGATGATCATCGGCAAAGGCAATGATCCGCGGCACTATCCCCTGTTTGGCATTAGCGAAGAGGAACAATGGGATTCGCTCGGTGAACGCTACGAACTGCTGAAACGGCTGTGGACTGAAGAGAATGTAACCTGGCAGGGAACGTATCGCCCTCCCCTTCAAGAGGTTACCACTCAGCCGAGACCGCTCCAGCAATCCATTCCGATCTGGCATGGCAGCGCATCAAGCACCCGCTCCACCGAGCTTGCAGCGAAGTATGGCGAACCGATATTTAGCTCGAATTCCTTCCACCCGCAGGCAAAATATAAAGCGTTAATTGACCATTACCGGGAGCGTCTCGATTATTATGGTCATGATGCGAACCGAGCGGTGGTCGGCTCCGGGGCAGGCAGCCTGTACCTCGCGAATACACGCGAAGAGGCGATCCGTCGTTATACGCCTTATTATGAGGCCTTTCATGCTACGGCCGCTGCGCAGCACAATCAGTCACCCTTTAAGGACCTGGAGGATAACATTGCACATGGCCCTGTACTGATTGGTAGTCCAGAGCAGGTCATTGAAAAGATCCTCAATTACCATGCCGCATATGGACATCAGGTACTGAGCATCAGCGTGGATGGACTCAGCCATGCGGAGCAGCTGGAGCAGGTAGAACGCTTCGCCCAGGATGTAGCACCAGTGTTACGACGCGAAATACCCAGTTTCATATGGAACGAGCCCCCGATCCTGAACCAGTCTCTTCCCTCTTCCACTTCGCCTTCTCCCGATTCATGGCCCCCAGCCATCTCACCGATCTTCCAGGTGTAGTTCTCAATTCTCCACACATTCCCCATTCATCCACAAGCCTTTATGTATCCAGGGTGATTCTTGCGAATCGCCCTATCCCTCCCCCAAGATGTCTTTCTCTATGATCCAGATTTAATCCCTTCAAATAAGGAAATCAACGAACGCTGCACGAATTCAGTATCTATCGCTTCGCCAGTCACCAGCATGCGATAGAACATCGCTCCATAGACGAGGTCTATGCACAGTCCGATGTCACAATCCTTTTTCAACTCTCCCCGTTCTACACCTTTTTCGAAAATTCCCCACGCTTCGCGCCGACGAGGCTGAATGTATCTGGTTCGGTATTCTTCTGCAAGCCCTGGATCAGACTGTCCCTCTCCGACAATCTGTGTGATCACTTTTCCTTCCCGGCTGCTCAAAAAAACAACCAGATTGCTCGCATGAATGCGCACATCCTCAAATACCGATCCTGTATCCGGTACAGGTAATCTTGCCGTTGTCGCAGACATGTACCCATCCATAATGACAGCACCTTTATTGGGCCACCATTTATATATCGTTGCTTTGCTCACCTTAGCACGTTCAGCAATTTTTTCGATCGTAACCGCTCCGAAGCCGTGTTCCAGTAATAATTCATAGGAAGCTGCAAGAATCGCATTCTGGGTTTCCACATTGCGGGGACGCCCTCTTTTGGCTGTCATCATAAGCCCTCCTTGGTGCAACAAATGCATCTGTGATTCATAAAAACTGTACGTTCATTATACTAAAACACCGATACATTAAACAATTTCGTTCTTACCTTAATTCCGACATGCAAAAAAAAATCCCCACACCTATTTACAATACTAAACGTTTAGTTTATTATATGTTTGTAATTAGTAAACGCACCGTTTAGTAATTCAAAATTTGCAATACTAATTTACTTGAATAAAAAATAATTTAAGAACATGTGGAGGGTGATACTCATGGATATACAACCTGATGTGAAGTCACATTCAGTTCCAAGCTGGTTGATTTTGCTTTTGGCTGCGGCGTGCGGGCTGATTGCGGCAAACCTGTATTATGCTCAGACGGTTATAGGACCAATCGGCGTGACAACAGGGCTTTCCTCTGCTGCTGCTGGACTGATTGTGACATTAACACAGATCGGATATGTTATTGGCCTGCTGTTTATCGTTCCGCTCAGTGACGTTCTGGAGAATAAGCGACTGGTCACTTTTTTCCTCATCATTCTGGGCGTTGCATTGATTGCCGCTGCCTTCTCTTCCCATGCCGTATTATTTCTGACTGCTTCCCTCGTCATCGGGATTAGTTCAGTCGTTGCGCAAATTCTAGTTCCCTATGCCACCTACCTCACTTCTGAGGAGCAACGCGGACGGGTTGTCGGCAATGTGATGAGTGGTCTGCTGCTGGGCATCATGCTGGCTCGGCCAGTCGCCAGTTTTATTACAAGCCTGCTCGGTTGGCAAGCGGTCTTTGTCTTCTCGGCAATCATTATCGGATTGCTTACATTGCTCCTGTCACGTGCACTTCCTGCACGTCAGCCACAACCTGCGATGAAGTACGGACAATTAATTTTGTCATTAGGTTCCCTGCTCAAAACATTTCCCATGCTTCGCCGCCGAGCTCTCTATCAGGCCAGTCTGTTTGGCGCCTTCAGCTTGTTCTGGACTACAGTTCCCTTGCAGCTCGCCAACGAATATGGCATGTCCCAGCAGGGAATTGCCTGGTTTGCACTGGCTGGTGTTGGGGGTGCCATCGCAGCACCTATTGCCGGAAGATGGGCGGATAAAGGTTTAACCCGCATCTTAACCGGACTCGCCATGGTCATCGCGGTTGCATCTTTTGGGCTTGCCTATCTGTTCCAGGGTCACTCTACCGCTACCCTTATTTTGCTTGTGGTCGTTGCCATCACACTGGATATGGCGGTCTCGGGCAATCTGGTGCTGGGACAACGCATCATTTATTCGTTAAGCGAAGCAAGAGGACGGGTAAACGGGATATTTATGTCGATCTTTTTTGTAGGGGGCGCAATTGGATCATCTCTTGGCAGCTGGTCCTACGCACATGGAGGTTGGAGTCTCACCACATTGATTGGTCTGGTGATGCCTCTGCTGGCGCTTGTATACTACTTAACGGAAAAGAAAGTCACCGTTGTCAGTAACCCGTAACCATCCTTCCATACGTAAACAAAGGGCAGAGTGATCCACAGGATCAGCTTCTGCCCTTTGTCCATCATCATTTCATGACACTAAACTTCTTGGTTGTGGCCCTAACCTTGTCATCCTCTCCCCACACAATGACACCTACAACTTTGGTAACTTCCATTTCCATCGAAGCGATCTCATCTGCATATTGTTCGAATGCATTATTGAGTGATTGACCCTTCTGTGAAAACACAACATAGCTCACTTCGTCGTTGTCAGCTGAACAGGATTTAGCCAACTGGATCAATTGATTCTCCCCAGCCTTCAAAATAACCGTGCTATACCGGATGCCTGCATGCTGAACGCCGCTAAGATCCAGTACAGGTGTATCAGAATATAAATCCGGCTCTTTAAGGGCTGCTTGTCCCATCAATAAGGCAGCTACATTCGCTGCGGCGCCAATCTCCAAATTTTTATCCAATATAATAGCTATTCTCTTCATACGAGTGCATTCATCCTCTGTACATTTTTTGTAAAACATACCCACGGCATATTGATTCCCTCACGCAATACCTTGTAGGTCACGAGCCCGTAATGATCGGCACAAAGCTGATTCGTGACCGCAATGGACCTTTCAGTGTGATGCATGACCTTCCTGCAGGCTTCGGGGTTGGACGATACGGTGCTGCTCTCTCTATAGATTATACTGAGTTCAGATAACAAGTATGTAGTTGCCGGATGATGAAAAATAACGTCGATCTGATCAGGACATTCCGCATGGAATCCGGATAGAACCAGCGCAGGAATCTTCTCTACAAAGCTCTCAGACACCACTAATTCGGAATCCATGATGAAACTGTTGAGCTTGGGATAAGCCCCGGGGACCAATAGGCAGGAAATTTCCCCTGATTTCAAGTCTTCCGCGGCCGCTTCAAATTCGGGGTACGGTTTGATTATATCAGAGTTGTTGAGTTTCTTAGCGATATGCATGCTGCAAGTCAGGAATCCTTCATCGTCTCCCAATGTTCCCAGTATGGCATATTTGCTTTCAGTAATCTCCATTTTTTTCTATTTCCTCCCTTTTATTCAAATCCGGTACGATCGTATACCAAAAAAATCCTGTTGTCAATTAACACTTTAACGTAACAAAAATTTTACAAAAACCGTATTGAAAATGGAATATTTTTATATATAATGTTATGAAATGGTCTTTTTCTAATTTTTGTTCTTCATTGAAGGAGGATTTATGAAAACAATTGTATACATATCTGATTTCAGGCTTCCATCAGGCTTAAATTTCGTAAAACCTTTGAAAAAATTTGCTGATTACAAAAAAATTCTGATTATTGAACGTCACAATCTGCTTCATGATGATTTGCTTGAGGATTTCTTCGATGAGATTAGATACGTGGACCACTTGGAATCCGTGGATGACATCAGGGAACACATTATTGAAATCCGACGTTCCCACTCCATCGTAGCTTTGTTAACTCCGGGCGAGAATGCGATTGAGATCGGTGGCCAGATTCGATCCGAATTTGGTATCTCCGGCATGCAGCGCAACCAGGCTGAAGCCGTCCGCAATAAATGGATTATGAAACAGATGCTCCATCAACGAGGAATTCGGACGTCTGACATTGCAATCGCTCTTCATGAACAGGATTACATTCGTTTCACTGATACACACGGGTTCCCAATTATTGTGAAGCCACTCAGCGGATATGGAAGTATAAATACGTTCAAATTGTCCAGCATGGAAGAACTGATCCATTATCTTCACCATACTAGACAAGCGCAGCAACGGGACTTGCTGGAGGAGTTCATCAACGGTACAGAGTTTCACTGTGATTCCATTGTCTCCAAGGGGAAAGTTCTATTTTCATCCGTTTCCCAATACCTGTATAACTGCTTGGATATTGCTACTAAGCAGAAGCCGCCGGCCAGCATTACGTTTCCTGAAGGCACTGAGGCTGACTTTATTCACCACATCAAGGAAGTCAATGAACAGGTCATTGCTGCACTGGGGATTAATCATTCCGTAACACATGCCGAGCTTTTTCTAACTTCGGAGGGAGAAGTGGTATTTGGAGAGATCGGTGCAAGAATCGGGGGTTCACAGGTTATGCCTCCTTGTATCAAGAACACACATGGTGTTGATTTATTCGAGGCAGTCAGCGATCTGGAAGTTGGAATATATGAGTTCAACAAACAACAGACGAATAATAAATATACGGGTATGATCTGCTTCCCTTCTCGCGCAGGAATGATTCAAAGCATATCAGGGATAGAAGATTATGAAGATATCTCCGGCATCATTGATTTCAATGTATCCTATCAAGTGGGACAACGTGCCGGGGACGTGAGCGATACGATGACCAGATCGGGTTTTGCCATTGTGGAAGGGAATTCATTCGAAGAATTGCGTCAAACACTGCTGAATATGTACGATCGCTTCAAGATTGAAGTTACTGTTACCGAACCCGTATAAAACGCGGGATGGACCATAAAGGCTTGTTTTTGAATTGACAGTGGTATGGGGGAGGGCTGGAATTATTGTCTTTATTTAAATCATACGCGGGTTTGAGCCGTGAAATATATTACCTCTGTTTAGCCAGAACGATTAACAGCGCAGGAGATTTTGTGTTTTCCCTTATTACCTTAGTCCTGACTTTACAGATGGGGATGAATGTTGTCAGTGCAGGTATCTTTGTATCACTGGCAGCCTTGATTAGTGGACCAGGTGTCCTTCTTGGCGGTTATTTAAGTGATCTTATGGGCAAAAAAACAATTATCGTTACCGGGCAATTGCTGTCCGCCACAATGATACTATGCTGTTCGTTCTGGTCGGGCACTATTACGGTTGGCTATTTACTGATCGCTGTCATGTTCTTCATCAGCATTACCCGCCCTGCGTATAACGCATTAATCATTCAACTGTGCACGGAGGAGAAAGAGCGAAAGTCGGCCTTCTCTCTTATGTATTTGGGAGCCAATTTGGGGATAGCCATCGGACCATTGGTAGCCGGTTTTTTCATCAAGGATCATGTCCATATCGTCTTTATCAGTATCAGCACTGTATTTCTGATATCCACCTTCATTATCATCAACCAGGTAAAGATCGGTACAAGCAAGGTAATGGCGTCTACGGGCAGCAAGAATTCTGCACATCTACAATCGAGCCAACCTCCCACTCCTTTATTCACACTTCTTATGAGAAATCCGCTCGTCGCCTTGTTCATCTTGGTATCATTTCTCAACTATTTTATTTATATGCAATCCTCGTTTAGCCTTCCGCTACAAATGAATGATTCGTTCGGAGAAGACGGGGCAGCCTATTACGGCTCAGTCATGACCATTAATGCTATCAGCGTCATTATCCTGACCACCTTGATCCTATCCGTTACACGTAAGTTAACTGCGCTAAACTCCATTGCCACAGGTGCGCTCTTCTATGGCATTGGATTTGGTGCATTGAGCCTGATGGGTTATTTTCCCCATTTCGCCATCGTCGCCGTCTCTACGGTACTATGGACCGTCGGAGAGATTCTGGTGCAAACCAATATCAATCTATATATCGCTTCGCGAGTGCCGGATACACATCAGGGGCGGTTTAACGGCTTGCTGCTGTTCGTAGGCTGTCTGGGTTATACACTTAGCCCATACTTGACAGGTATTTTCATCAAAAACATGGACATGGGGAGCTTATGGATCATTATTCTGGCCTTCAGCTTGGTCTATGCGTTGTGCATGATCATCCTATGGTATATCGAAAAAAGCTCAACCAGAAAAAGTGAAATTGAACCGCTGGATTTATCACAAAGTGTTTGAGCACTCTGACCCAACCCTCCGCAAGTTGCTGCAGCATGGAAGACATTTAATCATAGTTAGCATCGAAAACAGAAACAACGGGCAGAGTGATTCACAGGATCAGCTTCTGCCCTTTTCTTGCTACATTCACACCAACATAATCAGATGTGCATTGGCATCGTACTCGACCCACTGCTGCCCCGTACGCAATTTTTGCACCAGATCGGGATTGGCGATAAACGGTCTGCCGAACGCTGCCAAATCAATGCTCCGATTCTGTACAGCCTGCTCTGCTTTTTTTGCCTCAAGGTCCCCTACGCCAATGATGATACCGTCCCACTGCTCGCGAATCGCCTCGTGGAAATTCTGTTCCCCAGTCCAGACTGTGGTGTATCGATCTGTTGATGGGTGCAAGATTGTAATGCCTGTCTCGCGGAACAGATTCAGATAGGCGTTCAGCACTCCAGCCTTGTCTGCCCAGACATAGGAAGGGTCATCATCTTTTTTCTCGGAAAATCGTACCGATATGCGATCCACGCTGATTTCTTTTTGAACTGCAATAATGATCTCCTTCAGAAAACGCAATCGACCCTGGATATCGCCTCCGTATTCGTCTGTTCTGTGGTTCGTCTTCTCATTGATAAACTGGTCGATCAGATAACCATGTGCTGCATGCAGCTCAATTCCGTCGAATCCAGCCAGTACCGCATTGCGGGCAGCCGTTTGAAATTGTTGAATGCTATCCCGGATATCTTGCACACTCATAGCTTGAGGTATCTGATATGGCTTATGCAATTTATGGACTCTTCCTTGAGCGGGAATGCTTGAAGGTGCCAGTGGCGGGGTACCGATCAGATCGGAGTGAGACAGTCTGCCCACATGCCACAACTGAGCGATGATGGTTCCTCCGTGTTTATGGACGGCATTCGTTACTTTCTTCCATGAGTCGGTCTGTTCAGCTGTATATAATCCAGGGATGCCATAGGTTCCTTTGCCTGCCAACGAGGGATTAATCCCCTCTGTAATGATCAACCCCACACCATCCCGGGCACGTCGCTCGTAATACGCCACCATCTCTTCCGTCGCAGTCCCATCCTGATCATTGGCAAACCCTCGGGTAAGAGGCGCCATCACTATTCTGTTTCTCAAATGCCATGTGTTGATCGTCACCGGACTCAATAATGTAGACATATTCTTCATCACTACTCCTTCTCCATTGTCATTGTCAGCATTTTTGCATATTCCATTGTTCTAAAAATGCGCTGTTGATAACGATATTGTAAGCCGGCATATATATATCGTAAAATGATTGAAATATATAGATGTATCTCTCATAGAGATACCTAACTAAACAATCTGGAGATAACAGCGATCGGAAGGTTGTCTGTCATCGGAGTGCCCGTGTAAATATAGTGGAACTTATATATGGTTAAAAGTAAGCAGGAGGCCAGAGCTATGGAACTCTCGGATATCGATATTATTCTCGCGGTGGCACGGTCCGGCAAAATCTCACAGGCCGCCAAAGAATTGAATTACGCACAATCCAACGTCACCACACGCATCAAAAAACTGGAGCAGGAATATCAGGTGCAGTTGTTCAACCGTTTCCCCAAAGGGGTAGTGCTGACTTCCAAAGGAGAGCAGTTTGTCCAGTATGCAACACGCATCCGTGACCTGTTAAACGATCTGGAGCAGGACATGACTGATCCCGGTGAACCTTCAGGCACGTTAAAAATCGGGATTGTGGAGACGGCTGCATCCAGCCGATTTATGGAAATTCTCAATGAATACCAAGTGACCTATCCCGAGGTCTCCATCTCACTTGTGAATGCCACTTCACCCAAAGTGCTGCGCAAGAAAATACAGGAATATGAGATCGATGGCGCCTTTATTAGTGGTGCGTGTGTAAAAGAGGGTCTGAAGGTGGAATATGAAATGCAGGACACGGTGCATATCATCTCGAAACGGATGGACGTCCCCCCCGAAAGCCTGTGTCAGGTTTCGTGGGTCGTTTTCCCAAAAGGCTGCCCTTACCGTGAAATTACGGAGGAATATTTGCAGGAAGAAGGTTTGTCTGCTCGCAATATGATTGAAGTCAGCACGATGGATAACCTGCTTAGCTGTGTGGAGTCAGGAATTGCTTTTACCATTATGCCTTGCAGCGTAATTCACAAGAAACCGGATGAGTTCTCGGTATACGATCTGGCTGAACGATTCACACATACCACAACGACCTTTGTCCGTGGCGAAGATCGATACGTCAGCAGCGCGCTGGATCGATTTGTGAAGCTGCTGAATCAGAAGTGTATTACCTTTTGAAATATCATTTCGATTTTCCCCATATCTGCTCAATGCTTATCTGGGCGGGGAACATAAAAAGAGAGATGCGATCTTTCGCATCTCTCTTCTGGTATAGTAATGCATCAGCTCTCAGAATGTTACGGCGCTAACTTAATGTTTGCACATTATTAGGTAGGATTACCCGGGAATGCACAGGCTAATGATCCACAACGACGTTATTCCAGTAGAAACCTACGGAAATACATACAGAGTGAAGCAATAACTCGCGTCTACGTTTCGTTAGCAAGTTTCTTCCCCCGCATCCTTATTCTCGTACTTACTTATACACCAGATTCTGAAGCTCCTTAATATTGTAAGTATCATCCTGTATGAGCCACTGATTATTCTCCTGGAGGAACGTAATGTCTCCTTCGAGTGGAATGTTTCGAGATTCCTGGCCGTTCTTATCGGTGAGAATCAAGTTTAACGTGTAAGTGATCAGGAGCGAGTCTCCTCTATTTTCCTTCACACTGAAACTCATATCTTCCGGGTGCAGCGTAACGCTCTCCTTGTTCGCAACCTGAAGCGGCAGTGCAATATTACGATCAGCCATCTTTGCAACATAATATCTTGAAGTCAGGAACGGCTTCAGAATCTCTCCTTTGGCCTCCAATGCCTCTCGATTCATTGTGTGCTCTTCATCATATTTGTCCACTGTGAATTCAGCCTTTTTGTATAGATCAGCGGTTGTAAGCATTGCTTTCTCATCACTCTCCGAAGCAGGTGGGACCTCCTTTGTTCCCTCACTCGTGCTTCCTCCTCCATTGCCGGATGAATCTTCCTGCCCGGATGGTATAGTCACGCCCGGTTCAGTCGTCCCTTCATCCACAGTAGAATTACTACAGCCTGTAATCAATATGAATGAGAGTACCATCGCACCTGCTAACCATGAAAATCTACGCATCATACTCCTCCTTTTAATTAAATCAAAATTCCATACATTCACCTTACCACTTATGGTTTAATAATCCAATTAATGAAATGGTAATATTTTTATGTACGTTATTAGCTATAAAAGCTTTTTCCCACTTTTCACTAAGATGAACAGCAAGGATAGAAAAAAAAAAACTCTGACATGTTGACCAACAGTCTCATGCCTTCCCCTAAATCCTTCAATCCAAATAGAATATGGATCAGCGAAATCATTCCCGTAATTACAGCGACCATCCCAGCCAAAACCAGCATGTATTTATTCCCCTCAAAATTTATTTTAAATTTTATTACTACCACACTATTCCTTTTAATTACAAATAATGATAGATTAAGAGAGAAAATATGGATATACATTCCAAAGGAGGGTATTAATAATGAGTAAATCTATTGTTCTACGTTGCGTCTTAACCTGTCTGTTCTTCCTTAGTTCGTTATCTTTGCTGTCCATCCCTGCCGGTGCGGAGCAAGCAGCGGCTGCCAATGGGCGCAATCCCATTGTACTTGTACACGGTATTGGAGGCGCGGGATTTAACTTTGCCAGCATCGAAAGAGCACTAATAAACGAAGGCTATTCCCGAAGTGACCTGTACGCCATCGATTTCCTGGACAAGTCAGGAAACAATATCACCAATTCACGCCAGTTATCCTCCTATATTGATGATGTCCTGCGTAAGACCGGCGCCAGCAAGGTCGATATTATTGCCCATAGCATGGGCGGGGCCAACACCCTGTATTATATCAACAACCTCGGTGGTGGCAAAAATATAGGCAAGGTTATTACACTCGGCTCTCCCAACCGGCTTGTAGCCCGATCGGCACCAACCGGCATTGCATATACTTCCATCTACAGTACGTCGGACTTAATTGTAAACAATACGTTATCCCCACTGAACGGGGCGAACAATATTCGCATTTTCGGGGTGACCCATATCGGCCTGTTGATTGATCGTGGGGTTCAAAGCCACATCATGAACGCCTTGAAGTAAAACAATTGATAAAGAAGGCGGGCATCCACACGGACACCCGCCTTTATTTGTATTTTTATTTTACCTGTACTTTTCTCGGAGCATTCGAGCAGGAGGCTCAGAAAGGCTTCGCCTGCTCTTTTCCAAGGAACCTAGAATGTCTTATTTGGCTCTCAAGCCCTCTTTTTCAATCGTAAGGAACACCAGACGCGTTATTGCTTAAAATCTCGCTAAAAAGACGCTAAAAACGGCCTCAAATTTTGATATAACGTGTCTCAGGTTCCTTATCCTTCTGTAGACGCTTCAAACCCCTGAATAACACGTCTCAGATTCGTTAGCGCTCCGGCCATACTCCGTCGTAAGCGAAACGAAAGATACGACTCAGGATAGCGTCTGAAAAAGGGCACGTGGAGAAAACACGCGTTCTGGCGAGTTTTGCGCCGCGAACTCGACCCACTCTTCAGCTCTCAGACTGAGGTTTCATGACACACTACACTCTTATCCATTTCAATGCAATCCTTAAATTTACCCGCGCAGTCTGCGGGAACTCAGCGCGTGATGACCATTTTGCAGGAATGTGCTGCGTGTATTCTTCATCAGTTCAATCCGGCGTTCAGCCAAACGATCCGCAGCAATATACGTTGCGATGCCTTCGGTGCGCGACGTGTCGAAGATTTTCTCCAGAGTATTGTAGATCTCTCCAACCTTGCTCCACGCACGATCGGCGTTATAACCGTTCAGCTCATCCGCAATATTAATTACGCCACCTGCATTGATCACGTAGTCTGGGGCGTATACAATTCCCATTTCATGCAGCTTGTCACCATGACGCGGCTCCAGCAGCTGGTTGTTGGCACAGCCTGCCACCACCCTGGCTTTGAGCTGTTTCAACGTATCGTCGTTAATGGTACCGCCCAGTGCACATGGAGCATAAATATCACAATCCACTCCAGTGATGTCGGCAGGGTCTACCGCCTTAGCACCGAATTGATCCACAGCCTGCTTCACGGAATCCTTATGGATATCGGTAACGATTAGATGCGCACCTTCTTCATACAAATATTTGCACAGACGCATCGCCACGTTGCCCACGCCCTGTACAGCCACGGTTTTGCCTTCCAGCAGATCCGTGCCGAATGCTTGCTTCGCCGCAGCCTTCATACCCCGATATACACCCCAGGCTGTTGCCGGGGAGGGGTTACCGGAGGAGCCATAGCTTGGGGATATGCCTGTAACATAGTCGGTCTCCTGATAGATCAGATTCATATCTTCTTCTGTGGTTCCCACATCCTCTGCGGTGACATACCGTCCGTTCAGTCCCTGAATGTATCGGCCAAAGGCCCGGAACATCGCTTCATTTTTGTCACGGCGCGGATCTCCGATAATTACGGCTTTGCCTCCGCCCAGATTCAGTCCGGATACCGCATGTTTATATGTCATTCCCCGCGCAAGGCGCAAGGCATCTTCAATGGCCGCTTCCTCAGAAGCATAAGTCCACATCCGTGTGCCTCCCAGCGCAGGACCGAGTGTTGTATCGTGAATAGCAATAATTGCTTTTAAACCAGAGGCTCTATCCTGGCACAGTACCAGTTCCTCATAATCGTGATGTTCCATTGCTTCAAACCAGCTCATGTGTAACCGTCTCCTCCAACCATTTTTGCGATCCAATCGCCTTCATCCATTTCGTCTTCCACCCTCTATTGTACCCATGATGATCTAGTATGTGCAAAATCACATTACGATGTAACAAAAAGACCTTTCTCTCTTCACAGGGAAAAAGGTTCGTTATTCCAGCATGGAAAATTTTAGCGACGAGTGATCGTGATCATGGCAAGGCTTCAACCACGTTGATGGGATGCAGATCCCCACCCACGGCGAATGAAGCTTGACCAGTCTCCTCCGAGACAACAAGCACAACCGCATCCGTCAGTTCACTCAATCCGAGAGCAGCCCTATGCCGTGTGCCAATCTTCCGTTCACGCGTAATGGCCTGTGATAGAGGCAGGACATTACCCGCAGATACAATCTGATTGCCTCGGATCAGTACAGCCCCATCATGCAGAGGTGCACCCGGTATAAACAGCGATTCCAGCAATGCATGAGTGACTCTCGCATCGACTGCAACCCCTGAGTGGATAATCGGTTCAAGCGGCACTTCCCGTTCAATTACAATGAGAGCACCATATCGGCGATCCGACAAATGCTGTACACTGGCAGTCAATTCTGCAAATTTCTCCGTGAAGGGAGACAGATAACAATCCAGATAAAAGGAAGAGGCCAGCACCTCAATATGCTTGATCTCAGCCCGAATCTCCGCAAATTGGCCCAGCAGACACACACTGTCATGATCAAAGGTGGATAACGTCTGGTTCATTCGTTCTGCCACACGATGAAGGTCTGCTTTGAGTTTCTGTCTCATGGTCGAGCTGTCACAGTCTGCTTGCCGATTCATCATGGTCCTCCCCCTCACCTTTGGCATCTCGCTCACATTCATAATTACCCATACGTTTCCCTCTACACCAGGCATTTATGCAAAATAAAGCCTGTCCGCAATCGCTGCGGACAGGCCGATTCTCCGTATAGCTACCTTCCTGCTTGTCTTACTGCGCTTTGCCGTACGAACCAGCTTTAAACGTTGTAGGATCATACCATTTGTAGCCTGCAGCCGGTACTGCCCATGGCTCGGTTTGCGGCTCAGTCGATGAAGCCGGAGCTTCAATCGCAAGCAGACTTGTCGGCGTATCCAATGTCAATCCAGACACCTGAGACAGACTGGTATAGCTTTCTTTCACTGCAAGCCATTTCACGGTATTCACAAGGAATACACCGTCGTTTACTTCCTTGAAGCCATCATACGTTGTTTTGGCAGCGCCTGTTTCTTCACGTAGATATTTTGGAGTGGCATCCTCCACAGGTGAGGAGTCACCGATAAATGCTGCTTTACCTGCACCGACCTTGGCAATCGCAGCGTAGGCTCCTTCAGCCCGTCCGCCGCCATTGTATACGCCCTGATCTACCGCGTTGCCCCATTTAGATACACCGCTCGGAACATACACCAGACCTTTGGCTTTGTTCGGATCAATAATGGCAAGTGTGGAACCTGCATGCATGGCTACTGCGCTCACACCGGTTGTAATGCCGAACGACTGCGAAGGTGCGACAATATCTGTTGCATTAACATCACCCAGTGCGTTGTAGCGGAAACGAATACCGAAGTTGGATGCCAACCAGTCGGAACTGGTCACGCCTTGCATCGCTGGAGATTCAGCTTCTGCTGACGACATGCCTTTGGCTGGATTCAAGAATGCACCCCGGCGATAGCCGTTGAATACTTCAGAGGAATCCCAGCGGTTTTTGTTCCGGTCTGCGTTATAGTGGTCGGCAATGAAGAAGACACTGCCACCATTCTGTACATATTGCAGCAGCGCAGCCTGCTCTGTCGCTTTGAAAGGCACGTTCGCTTCGCCGATAACGAAGACATCATAGTCTTTCAATTTATTAAAGGTGATGGCTTGCTCACCGAAGGTATACGGGATGCTGCGATTCAGCTGATCCACGGTAAAGCCTGCGTTTCGCAAACCATTCGCAAAGTCTGAAAATGCCCCATCAATAACCCAGTCCGCAGCCCCGGCTGTCTGAGCATGCGAGTTGTCGAACAATACTTTTTTTCCAGTACCATCCGGCAGCGTTGTGCCTGGATCAGGATCAGGATTGGTTGTTCCAGAGGAGAGTGCGATGGAGGTAGGATTCTTCACTCCGGCATAACTGTTGTATGCACCTAGCGTTCCGGTTACGATAACCTTCTGCCCTACAAGATTCGGGTTGGTAGCCAGTCCATATTGCGAGCGGTACGACGCTGGAATCTGCACATCCAGCAGTTTCGCATTGGTCTTCTCTGTCGCTGAATCGGCAATCAGGAAGTTGAAATCATTGGCATAAGGAGATGTAAATTTGGCTGTAAGCGAACCCGTGGCATGTCCAACAATATATCCTTCTACCGTTGCCGTGCCTCCACCACTCTGGGCTGCGATGGCCTGAGATACCGTAAGGGGCGCTGCAGCTTGTACCGGACTTAAAGAACCCGGCCCCAGCAACGCCGTTGCCATCATGATGAAGACCAGGAATGCTCCGGTCCAATGCTGCCATATCGCTTTCTTCATACTTGCCTTCTCCTCCTCATAATTACCTGATAATGGGTTATCCACCTTTAATTTAATCGTTCATATGCTGAATTCCTCTTTCTTTTTGTAAAATGTTTGCAAAAACTTTTGGAAGTTACACCAATTGCCCATACTGGTTAACAAAAGTATCCCAAAGGAGACCTGTACGATGAAGTTTCTATTTCTTCTGCTCCTGCTGATTGTTCCACTGATTATGGTTTTTGTTGCACTTCGCTCCCGGATGGTGACCCGTGTTTTCCATGTCCTTGCCCTGCTCTGCTTCTATAGTGCGGCGACGGTCATTGCAGGCGATGTGTACGCTACGAATGCCCATATGACGACGTTCACCACCGAAATTCACCATTTCCTGTTGAATGGATGGTTCCTTTATCCGTCTGCATATCTGGGTGTGTACATTCCCTATCTGCTGTGGACGAGCCTATTTACGAAAAAAAGTTAAGTTTATTCGAGCCTTGGCATTGCATTTTGCCATCGTTCATTGCATAATAAACATATAGCTGTGATAATGATTATCATTCTTGAGCTTGTCTCAAGTCTTCTGTCTACTTTACATGACTTAACGATTTTATAGATAAAGGGGAACGAACATCGAATGAATACAACTCTGCAAAAGGCTGATCTGCAGCTTGACGATTATTTGGATCTTCTGAACCTGGCAACCAACCTGGGTGATACGAGATGGCAAAAGGAAATTATCCGCAAGCTGGCTTATACTTATCCCGCAGTTGAATGTAAACAACCACAATAGCATGCCTTATACTTACATAGCTCGTAACCCATTCTTTACACGAATCGGTTATTGGGCTATTTTTGTTTTATATAGGAGGGAATAGCGATGCAATTGGAAACCGAACGACTCATCATCCGGGATATTCTGGAGACAGACTGGGAAAGTATACATAGCTACACATCCATGACAGAAGTTACTCAGCACACGGCATGGGGACCGAATACGGAGGAAGATACGCGGGCTTATGTGGAATTTGTAATGAATTTACAGCAAACACAACCACGAGAGGGCTTCGAACTGGCGATATGCTTGAAAAAGGAGGGCATCTTGATCGGCGGTGTTGGCCTTCACATCGAAAAGACGAACGCTGAGATCGGTTATGTGCTCAATCCCCTTTATCAGGGAAAAGGGTATGCTGCCGAAGCAGCCCGAGCCATGCTTGGCTTTGGCTTCAATACACTTGGCGTACACCGGATATATGCGAAATGCCGCCCGAACAACAAGGCTTCAGAGAACGTTATGCAGAAGATTGGTATGCAGCGTGAAGGTCTGATGCGAGAGCATTGGTTTTACAAAGGGGAATATCATGATTCATGTCTATATTCGATTCTTGCTAAGGAGTATATAGGTGCAAACGTTGGACGCTAATCGTGCCTACAACAAAAAAACATATAACTACGCCAAAAAGCTGACCCCGAGTACATCGGACATCAGCTTTTTTTGATTTCTCCGTAACGACCCCAATCGCCATCGAAGGTACAACCCTATTCAACTTGCTTTCATTACAATCGACACAGCTCTACCGGACAGCTTGGAAATGTAGGACATCCGCACATGCAGCGCAAGGCTGCCAGGTCACGAATCATCAGCTTTCCATCCACGGTGTCCAGCGTCCCCTGTTCTTTCCAGGCTCCCAACATACGCGTTACACTCTCCCGCGTGGCACCAATCATTTCCGACAACTCGGTATGATTCAGCTTCATGTCGAGCACGATGCCATCCGGCGTAATTCTGCCATACGAGTTGCTGGCACGAATCAGCGTCGATGCGAGCGCACCTGCCTTGCCATAGAGCAAGAGATCACGGAAACGCGACTGGGTGATACGCTGGGCGAGCGCCATCCATTGCAGGAATTTCAAGGCAAGATCACCATGTTTGCTGAGCACACTTTCCAAGTCGCTGAGCGAGATAATCCCCAGCTCCCCTTTGCCTGCCATCTCTGCACTGTAGCTGTGAGTCAATCCGCCTATACCGCCAAACTCTCCAATCAGATCGCCGGTTTGCTGAATCGATAAAATGATTTCTTTCCCATCCTCAGTCGACTTGGTCAGCTTCACTCTTCCCGAGCGAATGTAGTACAGGTATCCGGCTTCATCGCCTTCCAGAAAGAGACTGTACCCCGACTTTACCCGTTTCGGCTGCATCTTCGCTTCGATCAAGCCCCATTGTTCAGCTGTCACGAACGAAAGGATTCCACCTGTCTCCCGTGTCATCTTGCTCGCCTCCGTCTGTTCTTGTTGTGTCGCCTGGGTTGTTCTTTCTGTAAATACCGTACCCATTACCATCGTCCCCCTCGGTGTTTCCTTATGTATCCATCATACCGCGAATATAGCGTGGGGGTTATCGGGGGATTACCTGAACCTCGCGGGGAAACTCCCTGAATTTGCTGTGAGATAAATCACACTTATGAGGACCCTTTACGACTCCGTAATCGATAAAAGCCTTGCCGTTCCTGGCCTAATTGCCTGTCCATACACAGGATCAGCAAATTGCAGAACGGAAATAGGGGTTTTCCCTGAATTACAATCCAGAAGAAAGGGGCTACAATAGAAACAGCAGCGAAATACCCTTATTTTAAGATTTCCCTGACCACAGGTTAACGATATTGATTACACCGTAACGTACGGTATGATTCCAAAAAAGGAAGTGTCCTCTCATGCATGATGAACTGCCATCTGGCATTCAGGAGATGATCGACGGCCTGCGCATGAATACCTCCAGCGATTTTTGCGGACTGGCCTGTCTGTCCGGGACGATGCTGCGCTGGAAGTATACATCCGGCGCCAGCAACGAGCGAGTGAAGCGCATGGAGATGCGCCCTGGACAAGATCTGGTTGGCACAGCGCTTCGGACTGGACGCACCGCTCTATCTGATGCACAATCCACCGGGGAGCATACACCCGGCCGTTGCCCGTTAATGCTTGCGGAGCGGTTGGTATGTGCCATAGCCGTGCCTGTGTTCCAGCAAGGAAGTGTTCCTGGCGCCGTGCTGCTCCTTGGCAGCAGGTTACCCTGCACGTTCTCACCGGAGATGGTCCGTCAGACCGAACAGGTTGCTATACAGCTGCAGCCACAAGTGTACGGATAAAGACATCTGTCTGGAGTATGCTAAGAAGTCTTGTTATTTCCTTATGGGAGTAACACGCACTAACAGAAAATCGAAGCCATTCAGAGATTAACCTCTGAATGGCTTTCTTTTTTGGTATGATAAAGAAAGAACTGTGGAACCGGACAGGAGGAAAATGATGTGATTCAATTATTGGTTGTCGACGATCATGTAGTTGTACGCTCCGGGCTGATTGCCCTGCTTGACGGAAAAAATGATATACATATTGTTGGAGACGCGGCCGATGGGGATGAAGCTATTGCCAAGGCACAGGAACTGAAGCCGGATGTGGTTTTAATGGATTTCAGCATGCCGCCAGGCAAAGACGGTCTGACCGCTACCGCTGAATTGAAGAAATTGATGCCGGATGTCTCCATATTGATCCTGACCATGCATGACGATGAAGAATATCTGTTCCGCGCCATCCACGCTGGAGCATCCGGATATATTCTCAAGAGCGCGCCACATGAAGAATTGCTTGCCGCTATTCGTTCCGTAGCAGAGGGTAGCGCCTATCTGTACCCAAGTGCGACCAAGCGGCTGATGAGTGAATACCTGGACAAAGCGAAACAGGAGAACGCCGGACCATATGACACGTTATCCGAGCGGGAGAAAGAGATATTGTCCTGGATTGCCAAGGGTTACGCCAACAAGGAGATCGCCGAACATCTGGTGATCAGTGTCAAAACGGTCGAATCCCACAAAAGCAATTTGATGGAGAAGCTTGGCCTTCGAACCAGACCGGAACTGGTAAAGTTTGCGATGAAAAAGGGGTTGCTTAACTTTGAGTAGCGCACGCAAAAACAGACTTAGCGGATTTGCCGATCAACCTGTACGGCAGTTATTAGAGGAAATCGACAGTCACATTACAGATACTGAATTCCGCAGTAGACTGAAAGGTTCCCTGCACCAGCTCAGTGATCTGAAGTTTGCCCTGGATGAGTCGTCCATTGTAGCCCTCACGGACCGCAAAGGAAAGATCCAGTATGTAAACGATAAGTTTTGCGAAATTTCACAATATAATCGGGAAGAATTGATCGGTCAGGATCATCGAATCATTAATTCGGGTTATCACGGCAAGAACTTTATGAAGAACCTGTGGGAAACCATCTCTTCCGGACGAGTGTGGAACGGAGAGATCCGTAACCGTGCGAGAGATGGCAGTCATTATTGGGTGAATACAACGATTGTGCCTTTTCTCGATAACGATGGTGAGCCCTATCAGTATTTGGCCGTTCGTAGTGAGGTAACCAAGCTGAAGCAGGTCGAAGCCGAGTTACAGACGATGATGACCCAGGTCATGAACATTCAGGAAGAGGAACGGCGTCGCATCTCACGCGAGCTGCATGACGGCATTGGACAGAGTCTCTTCTCCCTCGTCATTCAGATGGATCGTCTGCTGGCGGACCAACCTCAATCTGGTGTGGAAGCACTGCGAAAACAAGTTACGGGCATTATGGAGGATGTACGCGGCATGGCATGGGAGCTGAGACCCTCCGTACTGGATGACCTTGGTGTCGTTCCGGCCATTCGCACGTATATCGAGAACTATACCCGGCACTACGGGATTGAAGTGGAGCTGGAATGTAATCTGCGAAAACGACTGGAGATGAACCGGGAGATCGCCATGTACCGCATTATCCAGGAGGCGTTAACCAATGTGGCCAAGTACGCCGATGTGTCAGAAGTACATGTGACGGTGGAAGATTCGGAAGAGGCAACCGTTGTGAAGATTGTGGACCAAGGGGCCGGGTTCAACAGTACGACGGCTGGTAACGGTGTTGGTCTATTTAGCATGGAGGAGCGAGCCCGTGGAGCCGGAGGTACACTCGTAGTATGTTCGGAGCCTGGCGAAGGAACGGTCGTTACCCTTTGTCTACCCAAAACTGTTCATTAAGTCGATTCAACCTGTACTTTATATAGAAGACTGTTTTACGGATGTGCTCCGTGAACAGTCTCTTTTTCGATTCATACTTGCCTCCTGCTCTGCTCCCATTCATCATCTCTGATTGGTAAAAATGACAAAATGAAAGCTCTGAATCGGATAAATTCAACATTTACAATAAATATATTGACTCCAATTACGATTCGTCATTAAAATATGAATGCTGCATACAAATTGTACGTAGATCCTATCATAATTTTTTATTCTATATAGTTAAAAAAAAGGATGGTCAATCATGTCAGAGAAACGCTCCTCCAAAGGGGGAGAAATTCCGCAAATGCACAATCTGGATACAATCGATCGTAAAATCATTGCCGCCCTTCACCAAAATAGCCGGATATCTTACACCGATCTGGGTGCACAGATCGGTTTGTCCCGTGTGGCCGTTCAGGCTCGCATTAATGCCTTATCCGAAAAGGGAATCATTGAACGCTTCACTGTGGTTCTCAATCCGGGCAAAGTTGGACTCCAGGTCTCTGCCTTTTTCAATGTCGATGTAGAACCGCTATTTCTGGATGAAGTGGCCGCGAAACTGGACGAAGAACCCGCAGTAACCAGCCTCTATCATATGACAGGCCCGAGTACCCTGCACATGCATGGTATTTTTGCAGATATGGAAGAGATGGAGCAGTTCCTGCTGGAGAAGCTCTACAAGATGCCCGGCATCGTCAAGGTAGAGTCACAGCTGTTGTTAAAACGATATAAAAGCCGAATGGGCATGAGACTCTAGGAGGATATCAGCATGAGTTGGAAAGATTACAACGGTCTCGTCATTGGGATGGTACGAACCGGAATTTTGGGATATGGCGGCGGACCTTCGGTTATTCCGCTTATCCGTTATGAAGCCGTTACCCGCTATAAGTGGGTCAGCGATGATGAGTTTGGCGAGATTTTGGCCATTGCCAACGCCCTGCCTGGTCCTATTGCCACCAAGATGGCTGCGTATCTGGGGTATAAAACCAAAGGCGTGCTGGGCGCTATTGTGTCCGTTTTGGCCCACATTTTGCCGACGAGCATCGCCATCATTGCGCTGCTTGGCTCCATGTACGCGCTCCGCGAATCGAAAATCGTAGCAGGCATGGTGGCCGCTGTTCGCCCGGTTATTTTTGTCATGCTCGGCATGATGGCATACGAATTCGCCAAGAAAGCATGGAAGGGACTCGGTACAACCTTTGCCGCCCTGTTCGGTGTCCTTGCATTTGTGCTGCTGCAGCTGCTAGATATTCACCCCGGTATTGTGATTGCCGTCTTCCTCGGATATGGCGTCTTCCATCTGGATGTGGTCCAGCGTTTCAAATCCAAAGGCAATTCCGACAAGGGGGTGTCCTAAGCGATGCTTCAGACATGGTGGGAATTGTTTTGGGGATTTTTTGTAGCCAATATCTTGGGATACGGGGGCGGCCCCGCCTCCATTCCGTTAATGCAGGAAGAAGTGGTCAACCACTACAAGTGGATGACCACCGAGCAATTCGGTGATGTACTCGCCATCGGTAATGCACTTCCCGGTCCAATCGCGACCAAAATTGCCGCATTTGTCGGTTATCAGGTAGCTGGCTGGTTTGGCGCATTCATCGCCAGTTTTGCCACCGTTGTACCTTCGGCTGTCGCGTTAATTCTGCTGCTTCGTTTACTGAACAAGCATCGTACTTCACCAAAGGTGAAAGGGATGACGCTGCTCGTACAACCGGTTATTGCTGTACTTATGATCTTACTTACATGGGAATTCGGTCAGGTATCCACCAATTCCATCGGCATTTGGCAGACATTGATCATTGCAGGGATCTCGCTCTGGGTCATGACCAAGACCAAGCTGCATCCAGCCATACTCATCGTCATTGCTTTTGCATACGGAGCGTTGGTTCTGTCTCATACGATGTAATTCATTGATTATTTAGATTCGGGGAACGTCTTGGAACAATGTGTTTTTATATCCAAAGTGGATATATGCACATGTTTCAGGGCGTTTCTTTTTTTGTATTGTTAGTTTTTTATTTCCAATCTCCACTATAAAAAAACGGTGACGCCAGCATTTAAGCTGTCATCACCGTACATAGAATTGCTTGTTTTATCTTCGTACTTGAAAATATTATTTCGCTTCAACGACTACAGTTACTTTGGTTTTCACACCTGCATAAGTCACGGTAATGGTTGCTTTACCCTTACCATTGGCCTGAATGATGCCATCTTTCACCGATGCTGTCGCAATACGGGAAGATTTCCAAAGTGCCGGCTTGGATACGTTCGCTTCGCTGCCATCGAGATACGTTGCTGTAGCAACCAGGGTTGCCTTGTCACCAGGCTTCATGGTCAGGGTTACTTTATCGGTTTGCAAATATTTCAGTGTATCTACATCGACTGCAATGGTTACCGTTTTGCTGCCGTACTTCGCTGTAATTTTTGCTTTACCTGAACCTGTCGCTTTTACTTTACCTTTAGTTACCTGAGCTACTTTGTAGCTGTTGGTTTTCCATTCCGCTTTGTCCGTGACATCACGCTCACTGCCATCGCTCAGATAAGCAGTAACTGTAAGATCAGCGGAATCACCGGTTTTCAGGGAAAGAGCCGGTTCGGATGCTTCAATGCGTGAAATAACGTCCACTTCAACCGCAATCGTCACTTTTTGGGAGCCATATTCAGCCGTGATATTGGTTTTACCGCTGCTGTTGGCAGTGATAACCCCTTTCTTCACATCAGCCACCCGGGAGTTGCTTGATTTCCATGTTGCATCGGATGAAACATCCTTGGTCAAGCCATCTTCATCCGTAGCTGTGAGTACGATTTGTTGTGTTTCCTTGGAGGACAACACCACAAAGTTCACATCTGCCTCCAGCCCACTAGCCATGCCTACTTCAACAGGCAGAGTTAACGTTTTACCTTCAATTTTGGCTGTGATGGTTACTTTACCTGTTGCAATACCTGTCACGACACCTTTGCTGTCCACTTCAGCGAGTTTCTCACTGCTGCTGCTCCAATTCGCATCTTCGGACACGTCTTTGGATGTATCACCATATACGGCCAATACTTTCACAGACAATGTACCACCAACGGCTACAGAACCTTTTTTCTTGTCCATTTCATACTTGTCCGGAACATCTACATTCACTGTGAATTTAACGGTTTTGCCGCCGTATGCCGCAGTGATGGTTGCTGTACCCGATTTATAAGCGATCAGCTCGCCGCCAGATACATATACAACATCCGCATTGCTGGATGTCCAAGTTGCTTTGGAAGTTACGTTTTCTGTACTTGCATCAATATATTCTGCATTGGCTACCAGTTTCTTGGTTTTGTTATCACCTGTAACGCTCATAGCCAGTTTATCTTCGACACCTGCAATATCCAGATATCTTGCCGTATCAACGTCAACCGTGATTTCTACAGTTTTGCCGCTATACGTTGCTTTGATTGTCGTAGAACCCGCACCAATCGCTGTAACTTGTCCCTTGAATACCGTCGCTACCTGCTCGTTGCTGGATGTCCATGTCGCTTGATCCGTTACATTCACATCAGCGCTATTTGGATAAGAGGCAGTCAATACTACATTTGCCGTTTTATTGGACTCGCTCAGACGGAAGAAAATGCTCTGTTTCTCCACACTCAGTTTGCTTGTCAGATCCACATCTACATCTACCGATACGGATTTCGTTCCGTATTTGGCTGTGATCTTAGTAGAACCTGCCGAGTATCCTGTGATTTCACCTTTTAATACATCTGCTACTTTTTCATTACTTGACGTCCACTCTGCCAGATCCGTTACATCTTTGGTTGTGCCATCTGGATAGGTGGCTGTCAATTTTACAGTTTCGCTTTTGTTCAAGAGCAGATTGACCTGCTTCTTGTCCACATCCACACGTTTAACAACCTCAACGTTAACATCGACAGTCACACTTTGGCTGCCCACTTTACCTGTGATGACAGCTGTTCCGGCGCTTTGCCCAGTAACTTTACCATTCACAACCGTTGCGACTTTCTCGTCATCAGAGGACCACTCGGCAACTTTGGATGCATCTGCATTCGTCGTATTATCACTGTAAGTTGCCGTCAAAATAATGTCTTTGCTATCTCCTGTGCGCAAGTCCAGCGACTGCACATTCTTGGAAAGGGCTTTGACTTTTTTGGTTACATTCACCTGAACCGTCTGACTCTGAGTCAGATACGACGTTGTAATGGTTGCCGTACCTTCCTTTTTGGCAGTAATGGCACCATTATATACAGTCGCTATCGAAGTATCACTGCTGCTCCAGGAAGAACTGATGGTTACGTTAGCCGATGTATTATCGGTATATACTCCTGTCACCGTAACCGAACTGGAATCACCCACTTCGAGCGACAGCTCATTTTTGGAAACTACAATTTTGGACAGTTCTTTATCTGCCGCAGCGGCCAAGCCTACGTTGGAAATACTCAGCACCAATACCAGCATCATCACCATGTACTTGGTCAATCTTGGCTTTAACATCATTTCCCCCCGATTCTTTTCATTTTGTTCCTTAGTTTAATGTCGGCAAGTTCTTTCCAGATGTTTAGACTTTCAGGGAATTTTCAGGGGATTTCGTGGAAATTCATTCATACGATCTATCGATTTCCAAATGGTTCATACCTGCAAATATTACGCATAACCTATGTATAGTCACTATTTTGAATTCATTTATATGATCGGGGGAGACACATGAATCAGCCTTTTGATTACAAAGGATATTGGGAACAGACCTATAGCAATGGCAGGACATCCGGAAGAGGATCTTACGGGGCTTTGGCTGAATTCAAGGCAGAGGTAGTAAATGGACTGATTCAGCGTGTGGGTATTTCCAGCGTCATTGAATTTGGATGCGGTGATGGCAATCAACTGCAATATATGAACTATAATACGTATCTAGGTGTCGATGTAGCTGCCTCGTCGGTGCGTCTATGCGCCTCCAAATTTGCTAACGATACGTCCAAAAGTTTCATGTTATATACACCCGGTCTATGGATTAACCGTGGTTTCCTGCAAGCTGATCTCACCGTCTGTCTGGATGTACTCTATCATATTACGGATGAAACGGATTTTCGCAATACACTCTACGACATTCTGCACTCTACGTCAGAGTGGGTTGTGTTGTACACTCGTTTGAAAGAAAACGGTAATCCAGGGGTTAGCACCATTCAGGACCGGAATATTTTTGACTATCTGTTTGACTATCCCGAATTCAAGGTACATGAAATTATTCCTCAGCGATATCCCGATCAGTCCTCGGCCGATTTTGTCATTTTAAGACGCACACCCAACATCGAAAATAAATCGGTCTGAGACCAAGGGTGTGCTCCGCCTCCTAGACAGGAATACCCTGTCCCGCTAGGAGGCAGGCACACTCGCACGGCTGTATGAGTAGGACGCATACTCATGCACCTCCTCACTCATACTCGCCGCTCGACGTGTGATGTTCCTGATACTCGTTTCTCTAAAATAAACCTGGACGTCCACGCAGCTTCGCCAGCGCCTCCATATAGAAATAATCGCCGTATATAATCGGCACATTCAAGCCACGACCCTCTGGATAATGCACCGTGCCCTGCATGATTAGACCTTCTTCCGCTGCCGTCTCACCGGAGCTGTAGTTCTCATGCAGCCCGCGAAGGATTCGCTCTGCCGCGGCCGCATATTGCTCGCCGCGCGGCGACAGCTTCGCCAGCTCCAACAGTCCGCTTGCGGCAATTGCCGAAGCGGACGAGTCCCACGCCACCTGATGCTCGGCAGGTGCGCGGAAATCCCACACCGGCACGATCTCTTCGCCAAGCATGGCGAGGAAGAAATCGGCCGCCCGCTCCGCTGTCTCCAGATAGCGTGCTTCGCCCGTATACCGGAAAGACAGCGCAAACCCGTGCAACGCCCAGGCGGTACCCCGCGCCCAGGCGGAACCTGGAGCATGGCCCTGCCCGCCATGCTCCTGCAGCTTCTGCCCCGTGAGTGGATCGAACTCCACCACGTGGCAGATGGACCCGTCAGCGCGGACGAATTCGCGCGCCACGGTGTCCGCATGCGCTTGCGCCAGGCAGCGGAAGCGCGGGTCGCCGCTCTGCTCGGATGCCCAGTAGAGCAGCGGCAGGTTCATCATGCTGTCAATGATGGCTACGCCGCGCGTATCCATGGTTGACGAGCTGAAGTTCCAGGCGCGGATGAATTCACCGCGCACGTTAAAGCGGGCAGCGAGCAGATTGGCGGCGAGCATGCCCCGCCGCCGACCATCTGCGCTGCCGGTCTGGCGGTAGTTGGCTACGCCACTAAGCAGCCAGATGAACCCAAGATCGTGATCCACCGATTCGGGATCACGCAGACAACCTTCCAATTGCCGTTCACAACTTTCGGCAATGCGGGTTAACGGAGCGACAGCTTGGTTTTCCGGTGACTCGCCATAGACAAGCCATAACAGCCCCGGCCAGAAGCCGGCGGTCCACCATTCGGGATCATTCCGGTCATATATGCCCTGCGGGGCGGTGTGCGGAAATGTATCCTTGATGCGCTTCGCGTTGCGAATCGTTTTGGCTGCTCCTTGCCGCCATGCTTCCTCCAGCCATTTCACAGATGTTGATGTATTCATTAACTTACCCCTCCTCTAATCAATGCACGATACCCAATCTGATCGTAAACGTTATACTTCGTCCACCGCTCACTTCCATCCGTGCTTCCTTCAGCAGCCCATTGCGGGATGCCACCGGCTGTTGCTTAAGATGAATGATGGCTCCTTCATCCAGCACGGTGGATTCCACATAAGCTCCCCGGTACTCGCTGCGCACAGCCTGCTTGGAATGAGTGATGTCAGCCTGCTCGCGTCCATCATTGAACATCAATGGAATGAGTGCCCCCACCGCCTCAAGCTCACCGTCGAATTCATAGGTCACAGTAAGCAACTCCGCCCGCTGTACATAACGGGTTCGCAGTGAATTGAGCCCGGGTAGTGGGCCGAGCCATGTCACTGTAAATGCATTGGTCTGATCCAGATGCTTCCCGTCATCTCCCCCTGTAGAGGCAGAAACATCTTCGACCTCTTGATCTAGCGTTTCAAGCAAAATCGAACCTCCGCCGTCGGCAGGATTAATCCCTGCATCCCTGTCATAGTCAGCACCTGACGGAATGCCCCCGGCAAGACTGTGCCAGTTCCCATCTGCCGTCTTCCAGACAGGACAATAGCTCAACGGACCAACTTCCCCTTCCGCAAACTCCGTGAATCCGGATTGCACATGTCCAGCTGCCGATGGACCGATCAGCCCCGGCAATCCCGCCTGTTGTATACGCACGAGACCGGGAACCGTGTATGGATCATTCATGGCCGTATGCAGAATCATTTGTTGACCTGGTACAGAGGCGATAATCGTTTCAAACCATCCATCGGCCTGCAACACTCGGTTGCCTATCTCAGAAGGAAGGTATATTTCCGTTACATCTTCACCAGGATCGCTAAGGCAGGCATGGGCCAGCGCTGCTGCCGTCCACAGATTATAACCCGTATGATTCGTATAGATTTCGTAGCCATGACGCGCCTCAGGGGGATACTCGTTGCGAACTATTTTCAGACGCCCATCATCCATCTTCCAACGCTCCACCGCTTCGAAACACCAATTGGCCGCACGAGCGAACGCCCCAGCCATCACCCGATCTCCAGCCTGTAATGCCTGTGCTGCATGGGCAGAACATACGTAGGCTGCTGCCGCTTCATTCCATTGATGTTGGGAGCTGCGTCCCCGCGGCGGAATCTCCCCCAGCGGTGAAAGTGTAAGCAGCGTACTGAATGCACCATGACGTAATTGTTCCTTCAACTCACCAGCACACGCCCCGTCATATCCCGCTTCAATCATGACATCCAGATGATAGCGTGTTGCAATATCATAGGAAAATGGACAATTCGGTCGGTCCAGCGGCCCGTCCTGATATAGTCCAAGCGGCGTAAATCGTGGCAGATGATACAGATTCAGATACCGATCCATCCAATCCGTACCCTCACTGGCAAGCTGCTCCCTCAAGCGCAGATATTCTCCGGAGATCATGATGGCGTTCCAGTTGATCATGCGATTGGAATTGTTCATTTTGCTCATTGTAAAAACATAATCTTGTTCAGGCTGTATCTTCTTGAGGGCCTCTGCCCAGACCTTTGCTTGCTCAGGCAAATGCGGCTTCAACAGGATGTAAGCTCTCATCATCAACACAGGAAAAAAGTCCGGATGATGATCCGGTGCACAACCCTCCACAACAACATCGATGCTGTGTGACAGGGCCGAGGCGGCCGAAGCAAGCAGATCCATATGTCCCGCTTGAACAAGAACTGATGCAGCCATTGCATAAGCTGGTGTGGAATAATATCGCTCCGCCTCCGAGAACGGATCAATAATGGCGCCACTACTGTCCTGGTATGGTGTATAAGCCCGAACAACACTCTCCACAAGGGCCAATTTGCGAGCCTGATTCCAACCATCTGACGAGGCAGGCCCCGCCTCTTCCGCCAGTTTACGGTAATTCTCGAGTACATCTTTCCATGGATAAGTTGATGCGGCTTTATACTCACTCACGTATGCTCACCTCCATCTTTCACTTTGGTTCAATCGTGAACTTCAGCTCACACACCGTCTCCGATAGATCAATTTCCTCACTTCCTGCAAAGGAGTTATCCAACTGCTCTCGCCATTCAAGTGATGTCCGATAGAATGTAACTGGCACATTGTCATGATCAACCGTATGAATGACCTCTATATCCGCCTGCCACTGATTTGCATCGTACGTCATACATACCGTTGCTCTCTCGCCATGCCATTGAATCTGCCCCTCATGTACCTTCTCAGGTACCTTTCTGCTCATAAACCGCTCCGTCACACTCGGCCGGTGCAATTCTCCCACCGAATGTAACGTGCCTGATGAAGACGCCGCTCTGTTTTTCCATTGAAATCGATCCTTCAGACGAAGTTCTGCCACGCTCCCGACATCATTAGCAGAACTGCTCCAATGCAGCTGGCGTGTATAACAAGCGAGCAAAGTTGCTTCAGGATAAGCTGCTGTCAGTTCCAAACGGGCTTCCAGTGTACGGTCATCGTCCGAAACCTTCGCCTCAAGGATCTGTGCTTGCGCCTCACGCCCCGAGCTCTGCTCCTTCCCCTCAATCCGGGGCACGCTATGCCCGGACGAACTAATGTGGAACAACTGCTCTCTACCCGGAGCAAAATAGGCTTGTGTATACAGCCCTGCTCCCGGATCACAAAGAATATTTTCGCCACCACAATGGATCATAAATTGCCCAAGATCATTATGGTTATGGGGTTCCTCGTTATGCCCGGCCTTGATGGAAAAGGCAATAGCGAGAGGTTCATCTCTGGTAAGATCTGCGCTTGGAGAATCAAGTGCTCCCTTCGCAATCATCCAGCCCAAATCTTCCAAAATGATCCCTCGTTCCGCCGGAACAGCCCCCACTTCTTGAAGGTACATTGCCGGACTGCTCCACATCACGTTACGCAGCAGGTGAGCCCAACGATGACAGGGATCATTGATAAACAAAGGGATATGAAACGGAAGATCCACCTGTATACCGAAACGAGATGCCAGAAGTGAGAGCAAGCCCGAAGGAATCTCTTGCTGCTCCGCACTATCCGAATAATTCACGAAGGTTCCTCCTGACAGATGTACCCGCAGTGGAAAGGCTGCTATCGCCGCTATTTTCGAACCACTCAGCAGATCCAACTTACCTTCACTGTATTCACGCAGCATGTCGGCATAATAGACGAAATAGCCGAACCCATACACCCAGTAACCAATGCCTTCTGCACAGCCGCCATCCATGCCATATCCACTCAGAAATGCCTGCATGGAACGAATCGTCTGACCAACCGATTCCGTCAGAATCGCTTCTTCCTCCAGCAGTAATAATCCAGCCATGCCACAGCATCCGCTGCACACAGCAGACCAGTTATGCTCTGCATCTTGCCAGTGATAGGTACGTTGTTCCCGATAGAGCGGTGTGAAGATGCGCCGCTCGGCCTCAGACCTAATCCGCTGGATGATACGTGGATCCAGTCGATCCGCGTGAATTGTTACGATTTCGGCCAGCATATGTACCGTCTCCGCGGCAAACAGATCGATATTACCGTTGACCTGTTCCACTCCCCCCGAACCCAAATGTGCAGGCAAACACCATGTATACTCACCACATACATCCCACAACATATTTTCCAATGTCTCTATCCATCTCGGCGCATTCAAATCCACAGCGAGCAGCGCTATTGCCGCAAGACGTCCCCTGCGTTCAAAATACGCATCCTCATACAACTTTCGTTCCCCTATATCCCCAAACTTCCGATAAAGACCGAATGACAGCGAAGGCAAGCTTTCGTTCAGGGCACGTTCCCCATAGCTGCTCAGATCTGTGTAAAAAGAAGCTAGCTCTGGTTGCAATAATGCCTTTCCAATGGCATCGATAGAGCAGATTGAGGGTGCTGCTGAAGCAAGCAGAACCTGCTGGCTCCTCTTTCTGTCTTGTACCATCCGATGTACTGCCTGTTGAATGACTGCAGGATCCGGCATGGTGAAGGAATTGGCTTTACTTTGATTGGTGTTTTCCATTGAATTCACCCTAATCTATATGGAATACGAAGACTTCATTATATGTAACCGATTTCATTTTACCGGATAATGCCGTACTTTTGAAGAGTTATCCATCATATTCAACCAAATTAACCACAGAATCCCTGCCCCAAATATAAAAAAACGAAGAACCCCCCGGGTTCCTCGTTACATTCAGCTTTGCAGCGCAGATTTGATATATCCAATGTCTATTAACCAATCGCAAGTGGAGAATTCTGTACAACAGACAGCCACTGACGTGCAATCAGCTCATGACCCGCTGCAGTTGGATGCACACCATCCCATAACCAGTAGGCAGCGTCAGCTTGTTCGAGAGCATCGTTGAACGTTTGCTGCAAAGGTACCCAGACGGCCCCGAACTCACTTGCGAGTTCACGGACCAGATTTTGATACTGCCCGATACGCTCCTGCCATGTGTCCCAAAGCTCCACTGTAGCTCCGGTTTTAAGAATGAACGGCTCCATTAAAACCAACCCAGTATTCGGCATCACTTCGCGTGTCTCCTCCAGCAAATGACGATATGCACGTCCAAGACGATCCGTCACACCACTAGGTTCGCCATTCATGGTACGCCATGCATCATTAACACCAATTAGAATACTGATCAGATCCGGCTTCAAACTAAAGGTATCCTCGTTCCAACGTGCATACAGATCGGAAGCGCGGTCCCCGCTAATTCCTCTGTTGTAGAACGTTGGCTGCTTGGCTGCCAGTTCCACACCCAGTTTGCTTGAGATCAGATACGCATAGCCATGCCCGAGAAAATGATTCGGATCATCATTGCGCGATCTTCCCCCATCTGTAATGGAGTCTCCCTGAAAAAGTATAACGGATGAATGTGTACTCATAATCAAAACCGTTCCTTCCTGTATGTAAAATGAAAACCTCAACCTTTCAGTCTCCATTTTATCCCTTTCGGACGCAATAGAAAATAGCGTTTTCAGGTCTTTAATATTTCAGGATTTCGGGTCCTTCGCGACATATCCTCCGCCCTGATATTCCGTCTCATCCTGCTTATCCGGCGCTCCCTTGCGTTTCGCTTCGTCCCACAACACTGCCGCGTCGTCCTTGGGGCGGTACCCAATCTTCTGTTCCAGATATCCAATATCATAATAATTGTCCGTATTCGCTGAAGTTCCATATAGATTAACGTATTTCATGCTTGAATCCGCCTCAATGCAGCACTCGGCAAGCTGTACCATATCTCTGGGAGAGATCCAAATATGTGCGGAACGCTCAGAGTGTGGATGTGCATCACCCGAGAAGTTGCCTATTCGAATATTGAATGACGACAGGTCATATTTATCCACGTAATATCGCCCAAGCAGCTCGATATAACATTTGCTGAGCCCGTAGAAACTGTCTGGCCGATATGGATCATCCACTTCGATATCCTCTCCTGTTGGATAAAACCCTGTCGCATGATTTGAACTCGCAAAAATAACCCGCTGTACACCATTCAACCGAGCAGCTTCATACACATGGTAGGCCCCTGTTACGTTGATCGGTAGGACTTTGCCCAGAAAATCTTCTTCATCCTTGGCCCATGCAATATGCAGCACCGTGTGAACACCCTGCATCAGCTCTTTCAATCGTTCTTCGTCGGTCACATCCATCGTTACAATGCCTGCTTGAGGATCTTCATGAAGATCGGCAGCTACGATGTCATACTTGCCCTTTTCCCTCAGCCCCTCCAGCAGACTGCGACCAATGACTCCCGCCGCTCCCGTAATCAATATTCTGTGCTTTGAGTCGCTCATGGATTTAGCTCCCTTCGCTCTATTACGATCTTATAGAACATTATTAACCGTTAGAGCGAAGGATTTACCTGATCCCATAAAGGCCCCATATATTAACCCATCAAGTACCGCAAAATCATCATCGCAACAATACCGACTAGTACGGTTCCGAGCAGACTTCGTGTCCAGATGGCTACTGCAATCGTAGGCAGTGCTGCCCACAGGGCTGGATTATGTGTAATCGGCACCCACTGGTTATCCGCCATGAACAGTTCCTGACCGATCAGTGCCGCCATGACCGCAACGGGTACATACTCAAGCCAGCGTAACAGCCACATCGGAATCTGTATTTTACTGAACAGCATGAGCGGCAATACGCGCGGGATGAACGTTAACAAAGCCGAACCCATAATAATCCAGAATACATCCCATCTTACTTCCATCGTTCCATCACTACTCCCATCGTTGCCGCAATGACCGCAGCCACAATGACACTCATGCTGCCAAGTGAAGCCATGCTGGCGAAGATTACACAGACAACAGCGATAATCGCCACATTGATGTGGTTTTTTTTATTTTTGCGCTGCATCAGTTGAAGCACTACCAGACCAATAAACATTGCAGGCAGGGCAAAATCAAGTCCAAACCGCTCGGGATTGGTTATCCAGCGCCCAAAGTAAGCCCCCGCCATATTCGCCACAAACCAATTCAGATATGCTGTAATGTTCAGACCGTGCATCCAGCGCTCACTCAACGTTTTCCGTCCAATCGCTCGCGTCATCGCCACGCCAAAGGACTCGTCGGTAAGCAGCGAGCCGATCCACATATTTTTAAGCGGCGTCAGATGACGAAAGTAAGGTGATACGGCTGCACTCAGCAGCAGATGGCGAAGATTCACGAAAAATATGGTGAAAATGATAGCAGTCGCTGAACCACTCGAGGCAAGCATGCCCGCGGCAATAAACTGGGCCGATCCAGCGTATACAATCAGACTAAGCAGTGCCGTTTCCGCCAAACTTAGGCCTGCCGTCATTTCAATGACACCCGCTGCAAAACCAATACTTAAATATCCAAGCAGGGTTGGGATACAGTCCTTAACCCCTTGCATAAATGTAGCATCATCCAGCACCTCTTCGGTATTTGCGGGCCCGGATGTCAGTGGTATCGATTTATCCAAATCCGGTTCATCCCCTCTCCATCTCATCCACATCTTGCGGATTACTTTTAATTTAGAAATATACCACAAGATGAGACATTCAGGGAGAGACAGATTCATTTTTACAGAACATAACAGATCAGAACAGATCAGAACAGATCAGAACAGATCCATTCCGCGCCTTCATACACCGTTGAATAACGAAGGACATCAATAAGAAAAAGACTGCAGGGTTACAACCCCACAGTCTCTTTTAGAATGGATATTGAACTATAACTTGAATTTCTCAATCAGGCTTTGCAGATCTTCAGCCATACGGGACAATGCCGCAGAAGAAGCTGCAACCTCTTCCATTGTAGCGAGCTGCTCCTGCGCAGCAGCTGAACCATCCTCGGTTCCTGAGGCAATCTGATTGGATAATTCAATGGTGTCATTCACTTCCTTGGACACATAACTCATGCCTCCATCGATCTGACGGGAAGCTGCCGACACTTCTCCAGCTTGTGCAGCAACCAACTGCACCGCACTACGGATATTTTTGAAGGCCTCTCCCGCCTCCGTGATCATTTGCGTACTTTTAATCATACCTTCTCCTGTATGGGCAAAGGTGGACTGTACCGCATTCGTTTTCTCTTGCATCTCACGCATAAGTTCATTAATACGTTCGGCAGCACTGCCTGAATTGTTAGCTAGAGACTTCACTTCGTTGGCAACGACAGCAAAGCCTCGACCCTGTTCACCTGCTCTTGAAGCTTCAATAGATGCATTCAAGGCCAGGATATTGGTCTGTTTGGCGATGTTGGTGATCTCGGCCACAATCTCAACAATCTCTTCATTTTTCGCACGAAGATCCTGTATGACAACAGCCATGGTCTCACTCTCATCATTCACCTTCTGAATATGAGCAACCGCATCTTCCACCGTAACCATACCCGCTTCGGACTTGGAAGATGCTTCTACAGCTATACGAGCAGTGTCTTCAGCACTCGATGAGATTCCTTTGACCCCAATAGACATTTCACTGACGAGTTGACCCGTTGCAGCAAGACTGGCGTTTTGTTTGTTCGTTCCTGACGCTGCATCCTGCATCAATTCAGCAACCTGTTCCGTTGCTCTGGATGTCTGTTCAGAACTCGCCATCAGCTCCTCAGAGGATGCCGCTAGCTGGCTTGATGTATCATGCACTTCGCCAAGAACGTTACGCAGCGAAGATGTCATGGTATCGAAGCTTTCCCCGAGTTGTCCGAACTCGTCACGGCGCTGCAAGCCTACTCGAACCGTCAGATCACCCGCGCTTACTTTGGATGCTGCCTGGGTCAATTGCAACAATGGACGGTGAATGCTGCGAATAATGAATACGAGCAGAATAATACCAATAATCAATGAAGCCCCTACCAGAGTGTAGGCACGGATCAAGATCGGTCTTACCGCATCTGCTGCTTCAGAAGGAACCATCTCACCGACAATTTTCCAGCCTGTTTCGGGATTCGTATAGAATACGGCCTCCAATTCTTGTCCATCATACGTGTACTTTACAGTTCCTTGATTTTTTTTATACATCTCATTAATGTAGCTCTCATTGGACTGCACACCGGATTCAATCTTGTAGTGGAAAAGAAACTTCCCGCCGTTATCCAGCATATACAGTTTTCCTTGTTCACCTATATGTATCTTATCAACAGATTCTTTCAAATGATTGAGACTTACATTGGCACCAAATACCCCTTTCCCATCGGCCAGCTTGGCAGCTGCGGTGACAACCCATTCTCCCGTGGTTACCGACTGGAACGTATCTGAGATAATTGGTTCATCTGATGACATCGCCATCGTGTACCAGCTGCGCTCCCGTGGATCATAGATCTGCTGCCCGGGGTCAGGGGATTTCATCCAGCTGCCATCTTCAGCGCCGGCAGTTAATACGCCCAGTTCTTTATGAGCCTTGGACATACGGTCCATTTGTCTTTGTAGGGCTGGTGATTTATTGATAATATCTGTTGAAGTAATACCGGCGGCGAATTGCGCTGCATTATCCTTCTCCATATCCAGCATCTGACTAATCTGCAGACTGAGCATTTCCGTTTTGGCCTGAGCGGAATGAATAATTTCTACGTTGACCTGATCTGCTGCTTTTAAATAAGACAACCATCCCACACTAATGCTCGGTACAATCAGGAACAGGAGCAACGAAGCGATCAGACGTTTCTTAACCGTTAATGTAAACCAATTGCGAATCCTTTTCTTCATTTAAATATCCCCCATCATCATCTTCACCCTTTTTTATCGGACAAACGTAGTAAAAATATTATGTATGGATACTAAAATGAATCGAAATTACATTATTTTTGTTAGGATAATAGAAAATGATGCTCATTCCCCGTTTTGACCCCCTCTTCGTGATCGTTTACAATATCTCATAAGCTGGTTATCCATGAAACGACTGGAAGGAGAGGATTCGAATCTTACGCAAGTCGCATGTGCAACAACCTGTTACCAGATTATTTTCATCTATGTTACGTATTCTGTTAGCCCTCATCCTTTGTGCAGGCCCCATTATGGGACAAGCCAGTTTCACGGCATCCGCGGCACAAGAGACGCAAACAGTTCACATTGAAGTGAATGGTCAAGAGCAATCGTGGAAAAATGCACCCCTTGTATACAAAGGCACAACATATGTTCCATTGCGAGATGTTGTTACCTCTGTAAATGGCACCTTGAAGTGGGAAGCTCGTACCAAAACGGCTACGATTACCGTTGGTCGAGACAAGCTGGTTCACCAGGCTGGCAGTGATTTCATACAGGTTAATCAGATTCGTCTGTCCTCCGGTGTGCAGTCCCGCACCATTAACGGCACACTGATGTTACCTGTCCGCGCGCTTGCCAATGCACTCAAAGCGGATATTAAAGTACAACGTACAGCCTCAGGGCAGATGAGTGTTAATATCGAGACGGACAAAGTAAGCCTATTAAATAGTCAAGTCGCCAGTGTAGACAGCTATTTGCGCGAAATTGATTTTCCCGGTATGGCTCTGATTGCCCGCAATGGAAAAGTCCTGCTTCGCCAAGGCTACGGACTAGCGGATGAACAAACGTTGAATCGTCCGGATCAGAAGACTAGAATCGCCTCTCTGAGCAAGTCCTTCACCGCAGCCTCTATTCTGAGCTTGGTTGAAAAAGGAAAGCTCGATGTGCAAGATCCAATATCCAAATACATCTCCGGTATACCGAAGGGAGATCAGATCACGCTCCATATGCTGTTATCCCAGACTTCAGGTCTCCCGTCCGCCTTTGGCCGGGGTGAAGGCACTTCATTGGAAGAAACGGTAGAGGAAATCCGGCACAAAACATTGAAATTCGAACCAGGTAGTGCCTATTTATACAGTAACAGTGGTTATGTTCTGCTGGCCTATGTTATTGAACAGGTTTCTGGCATGAGTTATGCCGATTATGTACAACAGACCATTTTGAAGCCGCTCGGCATGAAGGACTCCGGAGAAGCTTCCCGCAAGATCCATACGAATAGTGGATTTGTTGCGGAGAATAAGCAGTGGGTACCTGCCCCTTATTATGTTTCACAATCAGGTTCAGGGACGATCTACTCCACCGTGGACGATTTGCTGAAGTGGGATCGGGCACTGTACACGGACAAAATTCTGAGCCAGGATACGATTGAACAGATGTATGAGCCATATTCGGATAAAAATTATGGCTACGCCTGGATTCTCAAGGAAAACGATCAGAATCGTACCGTCTTCCATAACGGTAGCGGCGGTGGTTTTGCCACAGCGTTCTCACGCAATTTAACAGACGATGTTACCATTATTCTGCTTGGTAATCATGCGGGTATGGATATGACTTCGCTCATGGATGAAGTCGAGGCTAAGACAGCTAAGGCACTGAATCTGCAATAATTTTGCAATTATTCATTAGATATAGCAGAAGGGACGGTCCATTACAGGATCGTCCCTTCTGCTATATTGGTCTTCATAATCCGGATCATAATTTCGCTTCGTTCGTCATTTAACGCCTGTCTGCTTTATGGATACAGGAAGCTTTCCAGCAAAAGGAATATGCCCCATCAGCGCCCGAGCAGCGCTATCCATGGCAAGCGGCCTGCTCTCGTACGCTGTCACATAGACCTTTATCTCCGGGATCGCAAGCAGGTCATAGGGACTGCGGAGCGCCACAACAGCGAGCGGCTTGCCCAATTGCTGCAGCCAACCGATCAACCTGCACTGCGGATCACCGGCGGCACTGCCTGCATTATAAGTCCCCACTACAATCTGGCGAATGTCATCCTCTTCCGCAGCTTGAAGCAGACGAGCAGAACGGATGGCAACTTCCTCTGGCGAGACTGTTACATCGACCACATCCAGACCGCAATGCGACAAAGCCGAGCCTAGGGTAACCGCCTGCGTCAGCTGTTCGTCGGCAATCGTTGTGACAGATGTAGCAACCGTTATGACCAGTGTACGTTCCGGCTTCAAAGGAAGCATGTTCAGTTGGTCACGCACCAGCGTGATGCTGTTCTCACTGATTCGTCGAGCCACCTCTTGATGTGACGGTTGGTTACGCTCTTGGCGCTCGAATGAAGCTGGATGAATTGATGCCTCAGCGGAGATTGCAGTCGACACCGCTCCGTGCACTCCATCATCACCTGTGCCCGCTCCATTCTCGAGCCGTTTGGCCTTGTATTTCAGCAACCGAGTTACAGATTCATCAATGCGCGCCTCGCTGATTCGCCCACTCTGCACGGCTGCCAGCAGCGCTTCAAATGCCCCTGCCTGAAGATGAGCTGTGTGGCTGATCAACACCAGATCTGCACCGGCCTCTACCGCCATTACAGCTGCATCTACAGTCCCATAGTTGGCGGCAATCGCGTCCATCTCCATACAATCCGTTACTATCATGCCGTCATACCCCAGCTCCTGACGAAGCAATCCACTTAACACGGCTCGCGATAGTGTCACAGGCAGACGCTCCGGTTCCAGAGCCGGAAAATAAATATGTGCCGACATCATCGCATCAACACCTGCCGCTATGGCAGCCCGGAACGGAATCAGCTCGACATGCTCTACTCGTTCCCGATCATGGGTGATGACCGGGAGATCCAGATGCGAATCGGTATCCGTATCCCCGTGACCTGGGAAATGTTTGGCTGTCGCAGAAATGCCAGCATCTTGTACTCCCGCAATGCTTCTGACCCCATACGCTGCCACGGACTGCGGTGATTCCCCAAATGAACGCACACCGATTACCGGATTGGCAGCGTTGTTGTTTACATCCAGGACCGGAGCAAAGTTCATGTTAATTCCCATGGATCTCAGCTCCACCCCACTGATATAGGCTGCCTGGTATGCATCCTCGATGGAACCTGCTGCCGCAATCGCCATTTGTCCCGGCATCAGGGCGATCCCTTCGGTAATCCGGGCCACCATGCCGCCCTCCTGATCAATGGATATCCAAAGCGGTACATTACCGCTATCGACAGCAATCCGTTGCAGCCCCGACGATAACCGCTCTACCTGCTCCGGCGACTCGACGTTGCGCGCAAAATAGATTACGCCGCCAATGGGATACTTTCGCAGAAAAGCGTCCACCTCCCCGGCAGCCTCGGTGCCATGAAAGCCGCAAAGCAGCATTTGTCCAATTTTCTCACGCAAGGTCATCTGTTTCAGCTTCAACGCGTATATCTCTTTTGGCTCACTCATTCCATGCCTCCTCCCCAGGACAAACATCATCCGTACATTACGCGACATTCTATTGATGAATTTCACTCTTTATGGGTATAGCAAAAACGGCTTCCGCCGTTCCTTCCATTCCTCTGCCTCTGCGTTCCAATCTTCCATCAAGCGTACTAATTCTTCACGGTCATGAATGACATCCCTGACTTTCCTGCCTCCGGTCAACAGATCAATAAAATAACGGGAGCCCGGCTGTGGCGGCTCCAACCAGCGAAATTGCTCCGGATAGAGCGACGCCAGTTCATGTAAAAGCACCAGACCTGTATCTACCGCCCGGAATGCCCTGCTGTCTGTCACGAAAATCCTCACACCTCCACACAGCTCACCTGCATGTTTGGAGAAGGTTGGCGACATGTACACCGGATGCACATGAACACCCTCCAGTTTGTGTTCCCGAAAGCGTTCCGCCAGTCGTTCACCCTCAATCCAAGGTGCTCCAATCCACTCAAATGGGCGGGTCGTGCCCCTGCCTTCCGATACATTGGTGCCTTCGAACAGGCAAGTACCCGCATACACCCGCACACTGTCCATTGTAGGCATATTGGGAGAGGGCAGCATCCAGGGAAGCTCACAATCCGTAAACTCCATGGAGCGCCGCCATCCTTCCATTACGATCACATCCAGTTCGCAGGGCACCTCCATCTCACTGTTGACCAACAGGGCCAATTCACCTACCGTCAGTCCGGTGCGGACAGGAACACGCCAAGCGCCAACGAGTGATTCATACCCCGCGCTTAGTAGGCTGCCTTCTACCGTATCCCCGCCCAGCGGATTGGGACGGTCCAGCACCAGCAGGCGTTTGCCTGCTTCGGCACAGGCCTCCATCATGTGGAACAAGGTTGATGCATACGTGTAATAACGGACACCCACATCCTGGATGTCAAACAGCACCGTATCCACCTCAGCCAGCATCGCAGGGGTAGGCTTCTTGTGTTCCCCATAAAGGCTGAGCACAGGGATGCCCAGACGTGGATGCACTGTATTCCCGAATCGGACACCAGCTTGAAGTTCACCTTCCAGCCCGTGCTCACACGCATAAAGCGCTGTAAGCTTGGCCTCTGCCAAGCTGGCACAAACATCCACCGTAGAGACAAAATTTGCCGTAATACCCGTAGGGTTTGTCATCAATCCAATACGCGCATCCGTTAACCATTGGTGGGAGAATCCTCCCGACAGAAGATCAACTCCAGTTTTTACACCCATCACACATTCCCTTGGCTGATCCACCCCGTATGCTGGTGGTCATTGCCGCCAGATGTGACAGGTTCCTCTTCCGGTTCCAGCACATTAAGGGACACCTTATGCTGATAGATGGCAAACATGCCCGCGAACAGCGCTCCGAAGCCAACAACCGTCAGCATTAGCAGAGCCGTCAGACACAGCGCCTGAAAACAGGCTCCCATCGTGTACCCCGGATGACGGAAGAATAGCTTCACACTTTCCCCCATCGCCTGAATGATGCCCATGTTCTTTTGCAGAACAAGCTGCCAGGTATAGAACTGCGACATGAGCGCCATGAGGACGAAGAACGTTTGGAACATGCTCACCGCTGTACCTGTAATTCCGCCCTGTCCGCCGTAATACCACCAGGTTGACCAGAGAATGAAGCCAAGCACGGCGAAAAGCACACCTACTGCCCCTCCCGGGATGAATCCCTTCATCGTTCCGTTCCAGATATCCTTAAGCCCATTGCGGCGTTCCTTGCGTTCCAGCCTGTGATGCACGGCATAACTGACACCGAACAGGATTGGCATATAAATCACGGCCAAAAGCAGCACCGCGATTGGCAGCGGAGCAAACATCAGAATGGGCACCAGCACGATGGAGCTGACAACACTGTACAGGGCCACCGGAATGATATCCCGATAGATTTCCGCCCCCGACTTGACCAAGACTTCACTCAGCTTACGCATTTTCATTCTCCCCTCTATATAAGTTGACCCACACATTTACACGATAACGGAGAAGACAGAACTAAAATGGAAAAGAAAGTGTTGTCCCATAAGGACTGTCTCAAAAGGTCTCCCCATTTCGATTGGCTTGGCCGCACCGCTGGTCAGTATGTTGCAACCAAACTTGCAATGTGCCCCAAACTTCCAATGTGCTAACGAATCTACCGCACCTTAAACGAAGGATTTTCGAGGCATACAAATTTTAACGAACTTCAGTGCCGTTATTTCAGTACAAACAAGGCGTCAGAGCCTAATAAACAACGTCATCGAGTATATAACGTCTCTGTGATTCGTTACATTTCAAACCGGTGCAAATGGGTGCGAATAACGTGTGTAAGGTTCGTTAAAAATTCACGCTCTTTGCTTATAGGACAGCGCCGCTTACTCCCGTCCAATCGCCAACTCCGTCTCCGGGTCAAAAAAGTGCGCCTTACGCAGGTCCAGTACAAAGTTTTTGTCCATGCCTACATAAGCATGTGTTTCCGGGTGAACCTTGGCCGTAACGGTACGGGCACCCGAATGGAAATAAACCAGATTCTCGGAGCCCAGATGCTCTACTACCTGGACCCGCGCCTGCAGCATATGATCTGTCGGGATATTCGGAGCGACATCGTCACCAAAAATATGCTCTGGACGCAGCCCCATAATTACCGGCTTGCCTTGATGGCTCTGAAGACGAGCGAGTACATCTTCTGGCAAGGTGAATGATGCACCGTCCACGACAACCTGTGTGCCTTCAATCCGGGCATCAATGAAATTCATCGCCGGGGAACCGATAAATCCGGCAACAAACATATTACGGGGACTCGCATACAATTCTTTCGGCGAAGCCACTTGCTGAATATCTCCATGATTCATGACCACGATGCGCTCCCCAAGTGTCATCGCCTCCACCTGATCATGCGTGACGTATACAATTGTGGCACCGAGCCGCTTATGCAGCTCGCCCAATTCCACTCGCATCTGTACCCGCAGCTTCGCATCCAGATTGGAGAGCGGCTCGTCGAACAGAAACACCTGCGGATCACGGACGATCGCACGCCCTACCGCCACACGCTGGCGCTGACCACCGGACAGCTCGCGCGGTTTGCGCTCCAGCATCGCCTCCAGCCCCAGAATGGAGGCCGCATTCTGTACCTGTTCATCGATATATGATTTTGGCTTCTTGAGATTTTTCAGCCCAAAGGACAGATTTTCACGTATCGTCATATGCGGATAAAGCGCATAATCCTGAAATACCATCGCGATATCGCGATCCTTCGGATGCAGATCATTCACGACCCGTTCCCCGATGACAATATCACCACTCGTCTGTTTTTCCAGACCCGCAATCATCCGCAGTGACGTTGTCTTGCCACAGCCCGAAGGACCCACAAAAACCACGAATTCCTTATCTTCTATAACAAAGTCCGAGCCGGCCACAGCCGTGAACGTTCCTTTATGATCGTCTTTGAATTCTTTGCGCACTTGGCGAAACTCCACGCGTGCCATAGGTAGATCCCCCTTTACGTTGTCGCTTGTCCTGAACTATATAAGCTCCACTAACGAATATTTACACGGGCACTCCGATGACAGAACAACCTTCCGATCGCTGTTATCCCCAGATTTCTTTGATTCCTTTATAAAAAGGGGAAATCCGGTGATAGCGTATGCTTCCGATGTAGCTTTCTTTTAGAAAGCTTTTAGGCGAACGCTTTCGCTTCTTCAGGTTATTTCTGTCCTCTCCGTTATGGTGTAAATGTTTAGTTGAACATATATAGGAATTAACCTTTTACCGCACCGATCGTAATGCCCTGTAGGAAATAACGTTGCAGCGAGAAAAACAGAATGATCATCGGCAGTGCACCGATCGTTGCCCCTGCCATCATGGCGCCGAAGTCCGTTGATTCGGCAAATACGAACGAAGCCAGACCCACCTGAACGGTGCGCATCTCGTTGGAATTAGTGATCAGGAATGGCCAGAAAAATTCATTCCATGAAGCTACAAACGTGAAAATCGCCAGCACCGCGATCCCTGGCTTCGCCATCGGCAGAATCACTTTCCAGAAGATGCCGAACTCGCTGCACGCATCAATACGTGCCGCATGAATCAGCGATGTGGGCAGCGTTGACATGAACTGTTTCATCAAGAAAATGTTGCCCACACTGACCGCAGCAGGCAGAATAATGGCCGTATACGTATCTCCCAGGTCAAACACGTTGACCATCAGAATGTACAAGGGAATCAGCGTCACCTGTGCTGGAATCATCATCGTGCCCAGCAAGGTCCAGAATACCGCCTGACTTCCCGGAAATTTCAGTTTGGCGAACGCATATCCCGCCAAGGAGGCGAAGAACACATTCGTCACGGTCAGAATGACCGAGATGAGCAGCGAGTTGTACAGCCAGCGCCAGGCATCCGTTTTGGCAAAAAAGCGCTCATATGGTGATAACGACAGCTGCTCCGGGATCATCTGCGGTTTGAAGGAAGCCGACATCGCACTATCCTGCACCGAACCGACCAGCATCCAGTACATCGGAATGACCGTCACCAGTGCCCAGACCACCAGCAGAATGGATGCAACGACAAGCAGTGTCTTTTTCTGTGTTGATTTCATGGATTTCATTCACCCCCGGATGCTTAATGCAACGTGCTCTAATCGTACGTGTTTTGAACTACCTCTAATACTCAATATCGCTGGAGAAATATTTGAACTGAATGACGGAGATGACAATGATGATAATCGCCAGTACGAACGACTGTGCTGAAGCCAATCCGAACTCATAGAACTTGAATGCCGTCTCGTAGATCAGATAAGCGATCGTTGTTGTCGCAAAGTTCGGTCCACCCTGTGTCATTAGATACACCGAGATGAACACCTGGAAAGACGTGATCACACCTGTCACGAGCAGATACAGCGTCGTTGGTTTGAGCAGCGGCCATGTAATCTTGCTGAACTGGGTCCAGCCGCTGGCATGATCAATATCTGCCGCTTCGTACAGCGATTTCGGAATACCGCCCATGGCTGCCAGATACAGAATAATGCCCGCGCCGTGCGATCCGAGCCAGTTCATCAGAATGAGTGAAAAGAGTGCCGTTCCCGATTGGCCCAGCCAGATCACCGGATCAAGGCCTAACAGGCCGAGGAAGCGGTTCAGCAGTCCCGAATCCGTCGGGTCAAAGATCGCCAGCCATACGATGGAGATGGTTACCCCGGATGCTACCGCAGGCAGGTACAATGTTGCTTTGAAGAACGTCTGCCACTTGCTTTTCATCTGGAAGATGAAGTAGGACAGTACAAATGTAATGAGAATATTGACCGGTACCGTACCCACAGTAAAGATGAGTGTATTTTTAATCGACTTCCAGAACGTCTCATCTTTCACCAGTCGCTCGTAGTTATCCAATCCAACCCACGTCGAATTCATAATGTTGTATTTCTGGAAGCTCATCACGAGAGCCGTCAGAACGGGATATAGTGTGAAAATGAGAAACAGCAGGACAGGCGCCAAAATAAACAAATACGCCCACCCGTAGTCTCGCCAAAACCGGGCAACCCGGGTAGTCCGGGGCACAGACGGTTTTGGCGCAAGGGCGGTCTGCATGGCGAATCCTCCTCTCCTAATCAGTGTGGTTTTGCGTTATGTTCTATGGTCCGAGTTATTGTCCAAACATCTGCTGGCCTTTGTTCTTGAAGTCTTCTGCGATCTGCTCCGGTGTCTTCTCACCCGAGAACAGCGCCTGAATGTTAGGCTTCACAACTTGTTCCTTGAATTGTTTTTGCTGTGATGCTTTGTCGATATCCAGTTCCAGTACAACCGGCATCGCGATATTCACTGCCATGACTTTTGCAGCAGCCAGATTATCCGGTTGACCAAGTTCTTTTCCTTTAAACAGATCCACCTGGGACTGTCTTACAAATGGAAGCGCCAGTTCATTGGCCGAGTTCCCTGCTTTGGCACCACTGAGTGCCTCCATGACCAGGAACGTATTTTTGGCATGCTGTTCGCCTTTGTCCTTCTTCTGTTTGAAGGCTACATACCCTTCGCCGCCCATCGTTGTTGCCGCAGGTTGATCGTCATTATGCGGTACAGGCAGCAGGACAAAATCAATTTTCTCTCCTTGTACCTTGCCATCATCGATGTCCTTGTTGCGGTTCTGAATCATCACATCATAATAAGGAATCGCTTTGGAGATGATCGCCGTTTCCCCCGCGTAGAACATATCCGTCCGTTTTGCTGGAGCAAGAGCCGCCGTTTCCTTCGGCATATAACCTTGATCCATCAGATTTTTGATAAAAGAGAGAGTATCCAGAATGCGGCCATCATTCCATTGGAACGTGCCAGCTTTGTCGAGAACGTCAATCATGCCGTTGTTTCGAGACAGCATTTCAATGAAATCAAGCGAGGTTCCGTCGGTAACCAGTGCATATTGTTTAGCCCCACCATCCAGCGTTTTGGTCAGCTTGGCTGCGGCAGCGTTGAATTCGGACCAGGTCCAGCCATTTTGCTGAATGGATTTCCAGTCCATGCCCGCTTCCTCGAGAATGCGTTTGTTGCCACCCCATGCCCATTGGAATTGATACAACGGCAGTCCGTACTGTTTCCCTTGGATCTGACCTAATTCAAGCGTACCTGGCAGATAGTCATCCTTGATCTCAGGTGTCAGGTAGCTGTCCAGCTCAAGTGCCAATCCCGTATTCACATATGTCCCGTCTACACTATGAAAGTAAAGATCCGGCGGGTTGCCCGCGTTCAGAGCGACATCGAATTTTTTGGGCCCTTCCGCCCAGGAGAGCATTTCCGTCTTCACGGTAATATTCGGGTGTTCTTTATTGAAATCAACAATCAGATCCTTCAGTTCATCTTCATATGTCCCATGTACTGGATAAGTCCATACGGTCACCGTATCTTCCGCATTAGGATCATCTGAAGCAGCGCCCCCGCTATTCCCGCAGGCAGTAACCCAGACCATCATCAACAACATTGCCCATACCAGACCCTTCTTTTTCATCCCTTCATCTCCTTCGCGTGTCGTCTCCCGATAATTGCATTGCCTAACCATGCTACCCCTTTTGAAATCATCCATCCTTAAACGACTTAACAGATTATTGAGCGTGGCAGTAAGGAAAAAGCACCTCCCTTATGGATTAGACCTGAACGTACGCAGGATTAATCTCTTAAATGCAATATTAACGTCAACTTAGTTGACATTAACAGTATTAATTCCTTCCAAAATTGTAGATTGAGTTCATTATATGAGCTATGAAATAAAAATTCAACATTATTTTTTATTATAAAATTTAATTTTACTTTTTCATTTTATGCCTCTATACTATGTAAAAAGAAAACTCAAGCAATCGAGGTGAGCCACTTTGCGAGTATATGTAGGCGTAGATGGAGGCGGTACCAATACTGATGCAGCAATCATTTCTGAATCTGGCGAAATTGTCGCCCGGCTCAGCGGCGGTCCCACGAATCCTCACAGCGTACCACTGGAACAGGCCCTTTCCGAACTGCAACGAGTGCTGGAACAGCTATTTAATCTAAAAAGTGATTTATCGACAAATTGTGAAGGTATATGCCTCGGCATGTCAGGTGTAGATACGATTCAAGAACGGCAACTTATAGCCGACACAGTAAATAATTATATGAAGAGCCGCAATCAACGGGGATCAGAGGGCTGTCCAGTCTGGGTTGTATCCGAAGGAGAAATTGCTCTGATGGCCACTCTCGGACATACTCACGGTGTATTATGCATCTCTGGAACAGGGTCCATCGTGTACGGATTTACGCTGGAAGGCGAGCGATATCGTGCAGGAGGCTGGGGTCATCTGCTCGGAGATGAGGGGAGCGGCTATCGTATTGGGCAGCGTGCACTTCAAGTGGTTATGCAGAGCTATGACGGTGTTCTTCCTCCCACCCGTTTAACCCCGCTTCTTCTAAAGAAACTGAAACTTCGGGATATCTCGGAGCTAAAGACACGGGTGTATCAGATGGATTGGGGCAAAACCGAGACCGCATCCATCGCCCGTCTGGCTATAGAAGCAGCTGAATCCGGGGATAAGGCCGCCCGGGCACTGATCATCGATGAAGCCTCACAACTGGCGGATACCGCCAAGGCGCTGATTGCCCGTCATCCCGAATTTGCATCTACTCAGGTTGTCCTGTCCGGATCATTGTTTCGATATGCTGCACTTTTCCGAAATACATTTATCCAGAAGTTATCGGGATATTATGGAAAGTTGGATTTTGTATATCGTGAAGATGCCCCCGATCCAGTGGTTGGCGCAGCACAACTGGCAAGAAGACGCTGTTCCCTGAATGAATCATTTTAAAAGAGAGAAGGAGGCCATACGGATGAATCACATGCTAAACTCACTACTAACGGAACAACCCAATCCATTAACAGATCATATAGATGAACTACCTTCGGCAGAAATTATGGAGCTAATTAATAAAGAGGATCAACGGATTGCGGAGCTCATTCAGCCCTTGATTCCGGTCATTGCCCAAGCGGCGGACCTGATCTTGGAGGCCTTTCAGTCTGGCGGCAGGCTGTTCTATGTAGGCGCAGGTACCAGTGGACGATTGGGAATACTTGACGCTTCGGAATGCCCGCCTACCTACGGAACCCCGCCCTCCATGGTGCAGGGTATTATTGCAGGAGGATTCCGGGCAGTGAAGGACCCGGTGGAAGGTGCTGAAGATAGTGAGGAATTGGGAGCTGCGGACCTTGATGAACACGGCTTAGACGAAAACGATGTCGTGGTTGGCATTGCAGCCAGTGGGCGAACGCCGTATGTGCTGGGTGCGATGAGACACGCCAAGGAGATCGGAGCTACGGTGATCAGCCTGAGTAACAACGCAGGTACACCGATGACCCTTCTGGCTGATGTGAGCATCGAGGCTGTTGTTGGCCCGGAGGTTGTCATGGGATCAACACGCATGAAGGCCGGCAGCGCCCAGAAAATGATTCTGAACATGCTCACCACTACCGCCATGATTCGTCTAGGCAAGGTTTACCGTAATTTCATGGTCGATCTGAACCCTTCGAACGAGAAGCTTGTCCATCGGGCCAAACGCATGATCCATCTGGCAACCGGAGCGAATGAAGCGGACATTGAACAGGCTTTTGCCGGTGCAGACGGTCATGTAAAAACGGCAATCGTCATGCTGATGGCAGGCGTGGACGCGGTGGAAGCTCAGCGAAGACTGGATCTGGCTGACGGATTTGTCCGCAGCGCCATTGTGGGGCCTTCCTGAGCCGTACAGGGGTATTTCTAGAGGTTGAAAGAGAGGAGCCCGACATAAGTCTGGGCTTTTTTTATAATTTTTTTATTCTAAAAGCGGATATAATCCGTCAAAAAACCAAAAAAATCCCCTCCTGTATAAACAGAAAGGGATTCATAGGTTCTACTTCATTTATGCTCCAGAATAGCCTGCCGGCTCTTCTCCAAATATTCCACCGACTGGTTGTAGTCGCGGCTGGCAATCGCCAGATACAAAATGTCGATTACGTTCAGCTGTGCAATTCGTGATGAAGTTGCTCCGCTTCGGATATCGCTTTCGGTGGAAGTAATCATCAGGGGCACATCCGCTAGACTGCTGAGCGTATTGCTCCCCCACTTGGTAATGCTAATCGTTGCAGCGCCGCCTTCACGAGCATGCTTCAGGCAGGAAATCACGTTCGAAGTCTCCCCTGAATATGAGATACATACCACCGCATCATCTTCGCGAAGCGTCGTTGCGGACGAAATCTGCATATGCGGATCGGCGAACGAAAAGCTTGTGCGATTGATTCGCATGAACTTGTAGTGTGCATCCAGCGCAATCAGGTTGGAGGCCCCCACCCCGTAGAAAAAGACCCGGTTCGCCCGATGGAGCACGTCCACTGCCTGTTCCACCAGACGCGGGTCCAAAATATGAACGGTATCCTTCACCGATTGAATATTATTTGCGGACACATGCTGAATAATGCTCTCCATGGAGTCCTGGGGACGAATCTCCGTATATTGGTATTGTTCACCTGTCTGCAAATCTCCGGCAATCTTCAGCTTCAGCTCCTGAAAACCCGTTACACCCAGTGATTTGCAGAGACGGATAATGGCAGCCGGGCTGCCACCGCTCCGTTCAGACAGCTGTGCCACCGAGGACTGAACCGTCTCTTGAGGATGATCGAGAATGTAAGCTCCGATCTTCCGTTCTGACGGAGTCAAGTCATCCATTAATGCGCGTAAACGTACAAGTCCACCTTTCATGCCTTCCATCCGCTCCTCCTTTCCGTACTGCCTTCATGTACAAGCATTTTATCCTATAATTCCAATAGAGTCTAATTGATTACACGCCCTTGCATATGCAACTCATTCAAAAGCCTTGCTGCACTACAGTGTCAGGTGGCCCGATATTACGGCGTGTTTCGCGCCGGTTACTGCCGGGAGTGTATTGGTTCTGCCCATGAGTGCCTCATGGCCAAGGAGGGCAAATCCAATCGCTTCGCGGGCATCATCCGGTATACCATAGTCCGCTGTTCGCTCCAAACGGATGTCTTCCGGGAGTCTCTGACGGATCATCTCCATTAACGTGGCATTGGAAGTGCCACCACCGCAGGCGAGCATGGCCGAGATGTGCACCTTGGGCAGGATAAAATCCTTCACTGCTCGCACGATCGTCTCCGCGGTCAGACAGGTGGCAGTAGCCAGCGTATCTTCAAGGGATAAGGAACGCGCTGCGGCCATCTCCATCAAGCGTGCTGCATATGCCGCACCGTACACTTCACGTCCGGTGCTCTTGGGAGGCAGCCTTTTGAAATAGGTATCGTCCAAACACAGATCTACCAGATCCTGATTGAACTTTCCTTGTGCGGCGATGCTTCCATTCGGATCATAGTGCTGCCGCCCTCCCGTCGCCTGGCGTACGATCGCGTCCATCACCATATTGCCAGGTCCCGTATCAAAAGCCGAGATACCTTCATTAGAAGACGCTGATGGCAGCACCGTAACGTTGCCAATACCTCCGATATTTTGCACCAGTCGCCCTTCCTCCGGACTGCGGAACATCAACGCATCGGCATAAGGGGTAAGTGGCGCGCCCTCTCCGCCAGCCGCCATATCCCGTGCCCGCAAATTGCCGATCACTGGCAGGCCCGTTCGTTCACGTACAACGGCGCATTCGCCAATCTGCAGCGTGGACACCACTGGAAGACTCTCGCCTACTGGCCCTGGAAAAGCCGAAGCTACAGGTGCGTGCCATACGGTCTGTCCGTGCATGCTGATTGCATCCACCTGCCCGGATCGGATTCCTGAGGATCGAATAAGCTCACTGACACTGTGAGCATACCACTCCGATACGCCAAAATGTGCAGCCGTCAGCTCATCCACACGTGCCGTCTCCGGTGAACATAGTCGAATCAGCACTTCTCTCAATTCATTGGAGTACGGTACGCAGACGAAGTCAACCAGAGTGATCTTTTGCAATGCCCCGCTGTCATCTGTCAGAATACGCACCAATGCCGCATCCGTCCCGTCGAGGGACGTGCCTGACATCAGTCCAATGATGTAATGCTCCCGTTTCAAGCGATATTGCTCCCACATCGGATAGCTGCCTGTATCCATCCATTCACAACCTCCCGCCAGCCCCGATGAACACGTCATCTTGCCATAATTTCACCCAGTATATGATATAAAATTTCACAAGTCAAATATTTTATGAAATTTAATTACACTCTTCCAACCATAGCGACTCTTTGTCCGAACTGGCATGCTCACAAGAGGTTTTCTATGAATCAAAACAGATAAATAACGATCAAAAAAGAAACATTTTTACAATTTTACCGTTTATATAACGAAGGTATATTTTGGAATCGACATGTTGAGGGTTATAAACTGTCACCAGCGGAAGGAGATACCCAGATGAACAACGCTGCTATTTGGTTTTCAACTGTTTTATTACTAGGGGGACTGACGACTACATCGTCATCCGTTGTGGGTGCCAAACCAGCTGCACCAGAACAAATTTCACAACGTTCCGTTAATGCGCCTTCTGTAACTCCTTCCATTTATTCAAGCATCAAACCGTTTAAAAGGAACAACAGTACCAACAAAATTATCTGGAAAGGAGGAAATATTACTCTAACCGCTACTACATTGAAGTTGGAAGGTAAGCCTGCTTTTGAACAAAACGTCATCCAATCCATTGTCGTCTCCAAGGGGAGCCAGAAACATACGATTGAAACGAGTAATCTGGAGGACAATTGGCTCGATATCACAAGTGTTGTTGCCTCCAACTCCAATACATGGCTTGCTATACACGCAAAACGTAGCTCAGGAAACACGCTGATGCTTCTTAACCTTCAAACAGGTGACAAGACGGAATTAAATGAACGATTGAAACAAGCAGGTAAGAAAAACATAGAAACCATTGCCACCTATAACTGGGCACCCAACGAAGATCAGATAGCCTTCTCTTACGGAGATCCCTCCAAGAGCTCATTAGCCATCTACAATGTTCAGAAAGAGGGCTTTGTATTCCTGCCAAGAGCAACCAATTATATTAGTACCAATCTGATTTTGTGGCAAAAAAACGGAAAAATACTAGATTACATCAGTGAGTACCCATCTGATCAAATGATACTTTATAGGTATAGCATAGAGACTAACAAGGTGAAGCCTGTTAAGAAAATTAGCCGTAATGAGTTTGCAGAATGGTTCAAGCTGGATAAGTATCCCACACAGTAACGATAAATAGTAGAGGTGCAAATAATGAAGAAAACGATTTTACTCCTGTTTTTAAGTCTGTTCTTGCTGGTTGTACTCCCTCATCAGGGAAATGCGGCTGCAAGCACGTCGAAAATCTTCTTGGACGGCGAGGAATTAATCCTACCAAGTGACGTTCAGGTGACCATCGTGAATAAGAATGTTATGATTCCAATTCGTGTTGTTGCCGAAAATTTGAAATTCAAAGTCGATTGGAATCAAAATACACGTAATGTAAAGATCCAGCAAAATGACAAAACGATTTCTTTAACCGTTGATCAAAAGCAAGCCATGGTTGCTGACAAGCAAGTTACCTTGAACACAGCCCCACTCATTTTAAATAACACCACGGTGGTACCCATTCGATTTGTCAGTGAACAAATGGGACTCAACGTGAAATGGAACAACAAAGAGAAGATTGTATACTTAGTCAACACCGACACCAGTAAAGAGCCCACTGTTGAGCCCGGCAACGGTTCAGGAAACGGCAGCCCAACATCAATAACACATGTTACCGATATCCAATTTGCCAACAATCAGCTCGTCGTGTCTATGGATGGCGAATCCAAACCCGTGATGACGACTTTGAAGAATCCCGATCGTCTGGTCGTGGATCTGCCCGGAGCAGTGTTTGGTGATCTATCGCAACCGTTGAATCAAAACATGAATGGCAAATTGGATGTGGACGCATACCCCAATGTAACGGAAGTTAGATATTCTCTTTTTAAACAAGACCCTGGTCAAGTTCGAATTGTCGTTGAATTGAATCAGGTGAAGGATGTACAGTACAGCCAGAACATCATCGCCGATAAACTGATTATCGATCTGAATGTTTCGGGAGATAACGTCACACCCGTTCCTGTAAATCCTGTAGGCGACTCGGGACGCAAGGTCGTTGTCATCGACCCAGGCCATGGGGGTAAGGATCCAGGTTCGACCAGCATCACCAACAAACCCGAGAAGGAATACAATCTGGCATTGGCTCTTAAAGTACAAGCACTGCTTCTCAATGAACCGGATATCGAATTGGTGATGACTCGTGACGGTGATACTTATCCCACTCGCCCGGAGCGTGTTCGGCTCGCCAATCAATTAAACGCGGATGTATTTGTATCTATCCATGGCAATAATGTGGAGTCCTCACCCCAGGCAACAGGTACGGAGACGTTCTACTATCAACGCAGCAGCAGCAAGGAATTAGCCAATATTATTCACGAACGTTTGGTTAAAGCCATGGGGCTCAAAGACCGTGGTGTGAAAAATGGCAACTTGGAAGTGATCAGAGATACGACCATGGCTGCAGTACTTTTGGAAGTGGGATTCCTGAGTAATGTTATGGATGAAGAACTGATGTCTTCCGATGTTGTTCAGATGAAAGCCGCTCAAGCGATAGCAGATGGGATTAAGGAATATCTGGGTATAAATTAAATGATAAAAAATGATGTAAATATGCTGGAGGATGTGATCCATTGAAAACGAAATTGGGATGTGCACTCGTCTTATCCTTCTTAATGATAGTTGGCATTGGTTGTGCTCAGAAGCCAGTCAGTGAATCCGGATCGGCCGAACCTGCTGTTCAGGGGGGACAGTCACCAAACCCATCCGAAACAAAGGTGGATCTGGGCACAATGAACATACAAGCGGTTGATGTGTATTTCGCAGACGCCCAGGTACTGGAACTTGAGAAAAAAGAGCAGGAAATTGAATACAAAGACGATTCCGAGAAATACAAAAAAACATTTGAAGCTTTACAAAACAATACCGATTCGGAGCTCGTATCCCTCTGGGAAAAAGTCGAATTGCTCTCCTTACAGTACGGCGAGGGCAAAGTTACTTTGGATGTTCATATTCCGGATGAAGCCAAATTGGGAACCAGTGGCGAGCTGCTTGCATTGGATGCGCTGACCCAGACGATGTTTCAATACGATGAAGTAGAAAGTATCGATATTCTGGTGGACGGTGAAGCCCTCGATAGCTTGATGGGCCATTCAGAACTGGAGCATCCTATTCAGCGGGAGCCTTAATCTAATTTCAAAAGCCATTGGATGATATCCTCATGATTCTCCCCTTGAATCATCTCTCATGCATGATGAGAAGCATAACTTCTCATCATGCATTTTTTATATAAAAATCCACATTCAAAAAGACGTCCCCAGGGACGCCCTACATAGATCCAATCTTTATGAAATTCAAATTAGAGATGCAGCTCATCTCCAGGAGATAGCGAATGCAAAATCCCTTTCCCCGAGACCGATTTTTCGCTGAGTAAGCCTTCTCTCAGTTTATCCGTCTCTGCCCGGTTCGCATGCACAAGCACCGTATGCCTCGCAGGAACCTGATGCAGCATTCTCTCGACATCCTTCCAACCCTGATGCACCTTATAACGAATTTTCCGTACCTCGCACGCTCCGTGTTTTGCAGGATTCTGCAACAGCCTGTAAGCATAGGTGCCGGCAGAGACATGCCCAGTGAGCAGTACCAGATTATGTTCATCGTCCGCAAACTGGCTATAGTACCAGCGGGCAAGAGAGGACTGCATCATCCCGTCCGGAATGAACCACAAAGAAGCAGCATGTTGATGCAGTACCCGCTCTCGCTCTTCCTTTGTCACAGGCATCTCCCAACCATAACCCCTCAGAAAACGCCCAATCGCTTCCTTCACAGAACCCGGTATGTGTTCTTCCTCTTCCTTTAGCCAATATGGAGCACGCAAAAGCTGCTTCAGTCCGTCCACCAGCCCTTGTTCCACAACAATTGGAACGTCCGGGAACTGCCGCTGTGCCCACAGCATGATTTCCTGACCACGACCTACTGAGGGCATAGGCAATAGCACCTTTCCACCCCGGGCAATCGTCTCATGAATGGCCTGCTCCAGCTGTTCCAGCTTGTTGGCCTGCGTATCGCAATCTGTTCCATAGGCAGCATCCATAATCGCCAAATCCAGAAGACCGGATGAAGATGCATGGATCACTTCTACTCCCTTGGATACGGCATAGGCATCCCCTTGCTCCACAGGTCTACCTGCTGATACGTGGGATCGTAACACCCCTTCGGATGCAGCAAAGGGGAGAGTCTGCGACGCGGATGGCTTTCCTGCCAAGGCATGCCCACCATTCACGACGGTTCGTATATCCGATTTCCAATGTTGACTAACTGGAGCATCAAGCCCCCGCTTGTTACGTGGTACCCTTGCCTGCCAGAATACGTCCGCTGGACAATCTTCCTGCAAAAGCATGGATTCGGAGGTGTAATCACCGGAATAAAATATACGCTTATCCTCCATTTCCAGCCCGAACCATACCGATCCTGCCAGGTGTCCACTGCGCCCCCACACCACCGAGACGCCAGGAACCATTTCAAACCAGGTTCCACCCTCGGCTTCGTCCTCCAAAAATCGGTAGCGAATCAATTGTTCATCGCCTTCTTCGTATGGGAGGGTGTGTCCTGTCCTCTCCATATTTCTTCGCCAAGCTCTGAAGTAGGTGTCCAATTGCTCTCTGGTTTCACGCGTCGTCCATACTTCACCCTGATAACCCATCTTATAAAGCAATGGAATAGCGACGGAATGATCCTCATGGGCGTGAGACAACAAAACCACATCTAACTCTTTAACGATTTCCGGTTCAATCAACGGATACTCGCCGGCTCCTTCTTTTTTCACGCCACAATCCAGCAAAAGTTGAACCCGGCTCCCTCTCAGGAGATAGGCAGAGCGCCCGTGTTCCCCGGCGCCGCCCCATACCTTCAGTTTGATCATGATGCATTCCACTTTCTCTTCGAATTCAGAACTTCGATGCCGAGCAGCATCAGTACTGTCATACCGACAGTAACCACGGCCATCGCCATTCCCAATGACACCTGACCTTGTTCAAATTGAGCAAAAATATACGTAGCCGATGTCTGCATCGATGGAGGCAAAATCAACAGTGAACCTACCAGCTCCCGCGTGGCAATGGTGAATGTCATCATCCAACCGGCCAACATACCGGGGATAATCAGAGGCAGAAGAATGCGCCGCAGAATATATAACGGTCTTCCGCCAAAGACCTGACCCGCCTGGAACAACGTTCCGTCGATCTGGGTGAAGCTTGATTTGACATACTGCACCGTGTACGGCAAGAAAAGTACCACATACGTCAGAACAACCATTCCGTACGAGTTGTACAGGGTGAACGGCATCCATGGTGAATTCCAGAACAGGATGAGACCCACCACCATGACAATGCCAGGTACCGTATTCGGCAGCAGACTGAACAGGTCAATGACACGCTGCATAAAGGAAGACGATTTACCAATGGCCAGTGCCAAACCTGTACCGATAATAACCGCAACCGTCGAAGCTGCCAGTGACAGCCCCAGGCTGTTCCCTATTGCTTTCATACTGACCGATCCCCAGGACAGCAATTCCCGGTAGTGATCCAGCGTCAGATTGTCGAAGGACAATCCCGCACCGCGAAGCTTCATGGTCGATGCAGCAATAATGGAGAAATACGGAATGCCCACCGACAGAATCAGCAGCAACGCGAGATACAACCCGCACAACCAACCCGCTCCGCCACGTAGGGAGTATCGTTTGGAACGCTGCCCCTTGCCCCCTACCAGACGGTACGTGAACTTTCGACTCATGGCAGACTGCATGTACCACATCACCAGACAGACCGACAGCAGCACCGATGCAAGCGAGGTAGCCTTGCCAAAATCAATCGGCCAACTGGAGATATACTTGTGGATCTCAGAGGTCATGACATAATAACCGATACGACGCCCGAAGGTGGCCGGTGTTCCGAATTCCGCAATCGTTTTGACAAAGACGAGCATGATCCCCATGCCATAGGAAGACAACAGCAGTGGCAAAATAATGCGTCTGAATCGGTATCCCGCACGTCCCCCGTGCACCGCCCCCGCTTCTTCCAGATTGCCTCCAATGCGAATGATTGCATCCCGAAGCAACAGATACAGGAAAGGGAACAGATGCAGGCTCATAATGAGCACCATGCCCCAGAAGCTGAAGAACAACTCACTCCAGCTCGCAGCGGAGGGCACCCATTGCTGCAGGTATCCCCCTTTTTGCATAAACAGAATCCATCCCATGGAGCCGATATACGGCGGGGTCATGAACGGAATCATCAGGATCACGTCCACCCAGCGATGCTGACCCATGCGGGTCTTGGCCATCATCCACGCCAATGGCAATGCCAGCAGCGTTGTTACAGCGACCACGCAGATCCCCAGCCAGACGGAATTCAGCAGCACCCCGGATAAATGCTGACCGGTAATGGTTCGAATCGGAGCCATCCAATCCCATTGCCCATCCGGATACACACTTTGCCAGAAAATCAGCAAGAGCGGTACACCAATGCTTATCGTTAGCAGAAAGAGGGCCAGAATCACGCCCACTCTCCGAAAAATGCGGTTGTTGTCTACTACAACAGGTTTCACTACGATTTCACCTCACATGACTTCCACAAGACAATCGTCTCTTCACTCTAGTTGCTCTAGTTACTCAATCGTTAGGTCGTAACACTATTCTTATTTAAAAGTCTCGGAGAACCGTGCCGCTGTCTCATCTCCGTGTTCACTCATCCAGTTCCAATCCACTTTAAGCTGCGGGATATCTTTCAGATTCGCCCGGTTAGTCGCTTCGATGTCTTCACGACCCGGAATCAGGTAAGCATCTGCAACAAGCTTTTGTGCCTCATCAGACAACAGGTAATCGATAAATGCCTTGGCATTCTCCACATTCTGACTCGATTTCAGAATCGCTGCCGGTCTTGGACTGATTACAGTTCCTTCCTCTGGATATACGATGTCCAGCGGTTCACCTTTGGCCTTGGAGGAATACGCCATGTAGTCCACACCAGCTGCTACGATGCTTTTCGCTCCGGTAATGACCGGGTCAAGTGCTTCCTGATTCGCTCCTGCCATCGCTACACCATTGGCTTTGTAGCTGTCCAGCAAGTCCCAGCCTTTATCTCCATTTACACTCAGGTAACCCGTAATGAAGTCCAGCGCGGAACCGGACAGCGTAGGATCAGGAATGTTCACAACATCTTTCCAGGCAGGTGTTGCCAGCTCAGCCCAACTGGTTGGTGGCGTAGACACCAGCTTCGTATTGTAGACAATTCCGAGTGCGGAAGCACTGGAGCTAAAATAGTTGCCGTCGGCATCCGACCAGTCCTTGTTCAGCTTGTCTGCATTCTCCGCATCAGGATATGGGAGTGTCAGTCCATCTGCTTTCAGTGCTTGTGCCGAAGGCAGGGAGGCTAGAATAACCACGTCCGCTACCGGGTTGGATTTTTCAGCTTCCATGCGAGCCAGAATTTTGCCTGTCGTGCCCTGGAACATCTCCACTTCAATGCCCGTCTTGGCTGTAAATCCGCTGATGATGTTATCCGCCAGCTTCTGAGGTCCTGCACTGTACAATACCAGCTTACCACCGGCTGGTTTTGTTGTTTCCGCCGATGCAGTAGCCGTACTGCCTTCCCCAGCAGCCTGACCCGCATTCCCGGTAGTTGAATTACCTGTGCTGCATCCGAACAAACTGATACTCATTACCGCTGATAATAACAGCATTGCGCTTCTTTTCCGTGTTTTCATACCCAACATTTCATTCCATCTCCCTTGGTTTCTGATTATATTTGTACTCACATTTCTGCAAACTCAAGCTGTATGCTCATCATGATCAGTTGGCTGCTGCGATGAACTCTCTCGACTTCACAATCGGAGTGTCTTGTCCGTTCATTCGGCAGATCCGCTCCGGGGCTACATAGAGCTGAACCTTCTCCCCTACGCGTACTCTTCGATCCAGATAGGCTGTCCATACACCCAGTCCCTCCATCTGCACCCGAATTTCATAACGCTCTCCTACATAACTGACGCTGAGCACTACCGCCTGATAACACAGATCGTCATGACCTGTTTTGCTCCAGGAGACATGTTCCGGTCTCACCATGGACTGATTAGGCGTAAGCCAGTTGGACTTTCCGATAAACGAAGCAACAAAAGGATCGCTTGGCGATGCGTAGATCGTTTCCGGGGTTCCTTTTTGCAATATGCGCCCCTTCTCCATCACTACAATCTCATCGGACATCGACATCGCCTCAACCTGATCATGGGTGACGTACAGCGCTGTCAGTCCCATGTCCCGTACCAATGACATCATCTCAATTCGCATCTCTTCCCGCAGCACGGCATCCAGTGCACTTAGCGGCTCATCGAACAGAATAATCCCCGGTCTTACTGCTACCGCTCTGGCAAAAGCAACCCGTTGCTGCTGTCCTCCCGACAGCTGATGAGGATAACGATCCTCCATGCCTTGCAGGCGAACCATGCCAAGTGCTTCGGTCACCTTTTGGCGCAGATCCGATTTTTGCTTTCCGGCTTTCAAGCCGAACGCCACATTTTCGTATACTGTCATATGCGGCCATAATGCAAAATCCTGAAACACCATGCCCAGATTACGCTTATGGGTCGGTACATCTATTCGCTTCGTCGCCGAGTAGAAACTCTTGCCATCCGCGACGATTTCTCCCGCATCCGGTTGCTCCAGCCCCGCCAGCATGCGCAGCAACGTCGTTTTGCCGCAGCCGGATGGGCCGAGCAGCGTCGTGAACTGTCCATGCTGAAGCGTTAAATCCGTGGGCAGCAGCGCGGGAGTGCGATTGAATGATTTTTGAATTCCCCTAATTTCCATTTTCATAAGCATCCCTGCCTGTCTTCTTGTACTGTTCTCAGTCTAACGTCCGCTTTCGCGAGTTGTATGTTAGAAATGTAAAATTGGAATTAACTTTTTAGATGAATTCTGTTGATCTTCATAGATTAAATCTATATAAGGTGATTAAAATGAATTTTTCATTTTGCTACTCCGATTACAGCACCATCTTCCGATCGCTGTTATCCCCAGATTTCCTTGATCCCCTTTACAAAGGGAGAAATCAGGGGATAAAGGCGAAGCATATGCTTCCGAAGTAGCTTTCTTTCAGAAAGCTTTTAGCTCCGCTTCTTCAGATTGGTCCTGTACTCTCCGTCTTTATGAAAAAAAGCATTAATTCATCTTATATTATGGAGGCCCTGTATAAGTGAGAGGAGTGTTGAGTTCGTTGAACCTGATTAAACTGCAAATTGTTGAACTCATTGATAAGCATCATCATATGACCAGCGTGGCCGAGCTTCTCGGCATCAAGCAGCCTACCGTTACCTTCCATATGAAGTCTCTGGAGGAAGAGATGGGGGTGCGATTATTCGAATCGCGTAGTGGAAAGACATTTCTCACCGAGGCTGGACAAGCCCTTTTACACTATTCCGTCAAAATCAATGCCCTCACTCAGGAGGCGCGCCGGGTAGTACAGGAATATGACAGCCTCTATCGGGGCACCCTGCACATTGGAGCGAGCTATGTACCTGCAACGTATTTACTGCCACCTATTTTGAATACATTTTCTCAGGAATTTCCCGGTATTCGAATGATGTTATCAGTCAAACCTTCACCCGTCATCCGCGAAATGTTGATCCGTCACCAGATTGATCTGGGTGTAATCTCTTCCGAACCGTTTGTAGGGCCGGTGCTGCAAGCAGAGACGTTGTGTGAAGACGATCTGGTATTAATCTGCTCTCCAGAGCATGCCTTGGCTCAGAGGAATGTGCTGAAACCTGAGCATATGGCACAGGTTCCTTTTGCACTGCATGGGGATGAATCCAGCACTCGACGTTTAACGAACCAATGGCTGGAGCAACATGATATTCGTTTGCGAAGCACCGTTGAGATGGACTCTCTGGAAGCGATCAAGCAGTTGGTTCTACTCGGTGGTCATATCTCGTTCATGTCACGAATGGCTGTCCAGTGGGAAGAGCAGCATGGACTGATCAAGGTCCTGCCCATTCCAGGGGAGCAGGCTCCGCGGCATATTTATACCGTCCACAACAAAGATCGTCATCCTTCCGTCCAGGTCAACCGCTTCAAGGAAGTACTGCGGGACATGAGCCACAGCCTCTCTCTTTTTCATTCATGATCCCGCTATCCCATATAAACTATCGCTTGGCATTCATCAAATCTATGCAGGGTTAACGCAACGCCCCCTTCCATTTAATCGCTTTCATATACTTCGACGATAAAGTGGGTCTGTACGTTAATCCAGCCTAGGGAGTGATTGGTTTTGAAAAAATGGAAAAAGGTAACCGCCTCATTCATGCTCAGCATCGTGACATTGGGAAGTGGACTGACGTTTCTGGAAGCACCACAGGCTTCTGCAGCAGCCAATGCCGTTCCTGCTTATGAAGTGAAGTTCCTGGCTAAGCCGGAGCTGGTATTGAACACAGATGGGACACCACGCAGTGAAGTCATTCAGACGCTTGGGTTGAGCTCCACAACAAGAAACATTAGTGCAGAGTATTTCGACACCAACGCGCTCAATCTGAATCAAGCAGGGTGGGATGTCCGTTTTCGGAAGAAGGATGACAAGAATAATTATGAACTGACTTATAAAAAGCGCTATCCTGTCATCAATGGTGATGTTAATGCGGCGTTGACTCTGGCTAACCAAGAGGGATTTGATGCGTCAGATGATAACTACGAGGCTGAAATTGACTGGGGATATGGCAAACAAACATTAAGCTTCTCCAACACGAAAAAGGTGGACACCAAAGCTACAGGCGTACAACTTCCATCACAGCAGGAAGCTTTGAGCATGTTATTGGACAAGCTGCCTGGCAAATTAAAAAATTGGTCCTCCTCCAACTGGGGTAAACAACAACTCACGGCCTCCCGTGCGTACGGCCCGGTAACGTTCCAACGTTATGAAGGCACATGGAATGGACAAGAACTTACCCTTGAAGTATGGCCTATTCGCAACGCAGCCGGCACAGGTGTAGAGAATATCGTGGAGATTTCGTTCAAAACAGCAGATTCTACAGCTGTTTCGGGACTGCGTACCCAACTCATGCAAGTGCTGGAAAACAAAAACTGGCTCATTCCTGCCGATGGCCTGAAAACTCAGCTTATCTTGGAAAGATACTAATTGGTTGTTGTTGTCTATATCGTATGAGTCTAAGTATGGTATCTAGCGGTTTAAAGGCAGTGGGAGTATGGGCATGTCTATGTTCTTATGAAACGAAAAGGATCAGGGTCTTTCCCCTTCCCTTACCGTATCGATTAAACATACAATGATATGTTTGATTTATCTGCCATTCAAGCTGAAATCCCATTTCATCCAAAACAAAAGGAGATCAACAGGAACTTTCTGTCGATCTCCTTTATTTAATATTCCTTACAGTTAGTATATTTTAAAGGTTTGGGCTGTTTCGATCCCAAGGGCACTCTGGATAAACGTATTGGCGACACGCTCCACAGGCACCGGATTAAATCCGATAAACACACCCTTATATTTCTCTGCGGATTCAACAAACAGGTTAGGACTAACCGAATTCAGACGTATACCTCGCGGTAACTCATACGCTGCTGCTTTGGCAAACGAATCGATTGCACCGTTAACCATAGCACTGGACGCGCCTTTCAGAATGGGATGGTCCTGTATAATGCCACTGACCAGCGTAAAACTTCCCTTATCGTTGATGTAGTGCTGCCCAATCAAGACGATGTTTACTTGACCGAGTAATTTCCCCTGCACACTAATCATATTGTTCTCAGGGGTCAATTCCTCCAGCTTCGCATAATGGGTCTGACCTGCTGCAACAATCACATAGTCTATATTAGTCACCGTTTCAAAGAGGGATGTAATACTCTCTGTGGATGTCATATCCACCTGGTAATCCCCGGATTGCCTGCCGGCTGTAATGACCTCAACGGAATATTCCTGAAGCTTTGCTACAACAGCCTTGCCTAATGTTCCATTTCCTCCAATAACGAGAGCCCTTTTCATAATACGCCTCCTTTTTATCAGTGAAAGCATGCTATTGTACATTCGTTGATCTCTCCATTTAAACAAAGATCACTCGCATAATCAAACCTACTTCACAATTAAGCCTAATAATCCAACAAAAGAGGCGGCCTGAGCATCTGAGATGGAGCATCCGTCCAGATCCTCAATATCCACGAGCAACCTTTCAAAGCTACAGTCGCTGAGGTCCATTCCTTTAAGCTTAACACCCGACAAAAGAGCTTGATCTATATTGCATTCAGAAAACTCCAGTTTTTGAGCTGTAGCTTGAAAGAAATCGCCACTCACCAGAGAACATTCCGTGTACTTCACCTGTTTAAACTTGGAGAATCGAAATAAAGAAAGGTCAGCTACACAGCCCTGAAAGCTTACATTTTGGAGCCTGCTATTTGAGAAATTAGTACCAAGCAATTTACAATTTCTAAATTCTGTCCGGTGGAGGAATGAACCGTTAAAGTCCATATTGGAGAGATCACATTTATCAAAAATCACATCAGTAAGCTCAACTTCGGGGAGAGAGGACTGGGTAAAGATCACGTTCTCAAAGACCATTTTATCGAATGAAACCCTGCTGGCGCTCTGATTTTCAATAGAAATATTGGTAAATCGTCCATGTTTGATTTCTTCTTTACTCTCCCATGCTTCTAAAGCTAAAGATAAGTCTTCAAGCTCCAGAGGAATCTTTGGCGCTTCTATTTTATTTTTCATAAGTCCTCCCACTATTTTCTGATATGAGCTTACTATATCAAAAAGAGCCCTTGCAATAAGCAAGAGCTCTCTTTGTTGTTACCATGAAGCGGGTGATGGGAATCGAACCCACGCTATTAGCTTGGAAGGCTAAAGTTCTACCATTGAACTACACCCGCAAATAAAAATCGGGATGACACGATTTGAACATGCGACCCCCTGGTCCCAAACCAGGTGCTCTACCAAGCTGAGCTACATCCCGATACTTATGAAAATAATGGCGCGCCCTGAGAGATTCGAACTCCCGGCCTTTTGATTCGTAGTCAAACGCTCTATCCAGCTGAGCTAAGGGCGCAAATATTGGAGCGGAAGACGGGAATCGAACCCGCGACCCTCGCCTTGGCAAGGCGATGCTCTACCGCTGAGCCACTTCCGCAAAATATATGGTGCGGTCGAGAGGACTCGAACCTCCACGGGGGTTAGCCCACACGGACCTGAACCGTGCGCGTCTGCCAATTCCGCCACGACCGCAAAATATAATGGTGAGTCATGAAGGGCTCGAACCTTCGACACCCTGATTAAAAGTCAGGTGCTCTACCAACTGAGCTAATGACTCAAACTAAAAACTAAAATGGCTGGGGATATAGGATTTGAACCTATGCATGACGGAGTCAAAGTCCGTTGCCTTACCGCTTGGCTAATCCCCATTAAGAAAACATGGGGCGATCGAGGGGAATTGAACCCCCGAATGCCGGATCCACAAACCGGTGCGTTAACCACTTCGCCACGATCGCCATAAGCTATCCCTTACATTCGCTGAGAGTATCTCAGTATTCCCATCTGAAACTACAATATACATTCTATTATAAATTCAGAGGTAAATGCAATAAATGGTGCCGGCGAGAGGACTTGAACCCCCAACCTACTGATTACAAGTCAGTTGCTCTACCAGTTGAGCTACACCGGCACGGTGTAAAATGTTACTTGAGTAAAAATGGCGGAACCGACGGGATTCGAACCCGCGATCTCCTGCGTGACAGGCAGGCATGTTAGGCCAACTACACCACGGTTCCAGATCACTTTCTTGATAGAAAGGTTAATTGCGGGGGCAGGATTTGAACCTGCGGCCTTCGGGTTATGAGCCCGACGAGCTACCGGGCTGCTCCACCCCGCGTCGTTAATAAAAGTTATATGGTGGAGGCTGAGGGGATCGAACCCCCGACCCTCTGCTTGTAAGGCAGATGCTCTCCCAGCTGAGCTAAGCCTCCATATATATGACCCGTAGGGGATACTCTCACTTCGTTCGAGACTGAGAAGCCATTGCTAACGAAGTTTATCCTCCGACGAACCTTTGGGATTCTCATCCCTTTTTTAAGCTAATAAATATAGCTATGACCCGTAGGGGATTCGAACCCCTGTTACCTCCGTGAAAGGGAGGTGTCTTAACCCCTTGACCAACGGGCCTTAATGGCTCCCCGAACAGGACTCGAACCTGTGACAACTCGATTAACAGTCGAGTGCTCTACCAACTGAGCTATCAGGGAATGGTGGAGCCAAGCGGGATCGAACCGCTGACCTCCTGCTTGCAAGGCAGGCGCTCTCCCAGCTGAGCTATGGCCCCATACACTTTAGTCTAACTTTAGTCTATCTGGTATTACTATGGGCCCTGGTGGACTCGAACCACCGGCCTCACCCTTATCAGAGGTGCGCTCTAACCAACTGAGCTAAGGGCCCGTATGAAAAATCGAAAAAAAATACCCCAAAGGGGTTTCGCTTGGCGGCGTCCTACTCTCCCAGGACCCTGCGGTCCAAGTACCATCGGCGCTAGAGGGCTTAACGGTCGTGTTCGGGATGGGTACGTGTGGAACCCCTCCGCCATCGCCACCAAACGCATAGCTTAGCTTACATCTCAGAGTTTGTTCTCTGAAAACTAGATCCGAAACGAAATTTGCGAGTTATAACCTGCATATCTTGGATAAGCCCTCGACCGATTAGTACTGGTCAGCTCCATGCATTGCTGCACTTCCACCCCCAGCCTATCTACCTCGTCG